>NZ_CP066776.1:2097892-2797190 GCF_010681825.2 Sulfuriroseicoccus oceanibius
CAAATGCAATGCCGAGACCCTGGCCGACGCGCACCGTATGTTCAAAGAGGAGGATCCGGACCTCGTGCTTGAGCAGATCGCCGACCTTCGCGAGATCGGCGAAACTTTCGTCTTGGCTAAAGGCGGACGCGGCGGCAAGGGCAACTACCGCTACAAGTCGGCCACCAACCAGGCTCCCGAAGAAGCCCAGGACGGCACGCCGGGAGAGGAGGGGATCTTCTTCCTCGAGATGCGCATGATCGCGGACATCGGTCTCGTAGGGTTCCCGAATGCCGGGAAGTCGACCCTCGTCTCGCAGGTCTCCGCCGCCCAGCCGAAGATCGGTGCCTACCCATTCACCACACTACAGCCGATGATCGGCGTGATCGAATACCCAGGCTATGCCCGCGCCACCATCGCGGATATTCCGGGGCTGATCGAAGGCGCCCACGAGAACATCGGCCTCGGTCACGAGTTCCTGCGCCACATCACCCGTTGTGGCATCCTTTTGTTCGTCGTCGATGCCGCAGCCACCGAAGGTCGCGATCCAATCGAAGATCTGCAGAAGTTGCGCACCGAGGTGAAACTCTACAGCGAAGACCTGGCCGAGCGCCCATGGATGATCGTCGCCAACAAAGTCGACCTCGAAGAGTCGGAAGAGCACATCGCCAACATCCGCGCCCGCTTCCCGAAAAAGGAAGTCTTCGCCATCTCAGCCAGAGACAACGAAGGCATCGACGCCCTGAAAAAGCGCCTCGGTGAACTCGTCGCCCACCACGCGAAGTAGGCTCGCCCGCTCGCCGCGCTAGGGGGACGTGAATAGCGTGCCTCGGGGAAGGTGTTTTTTTCCGCAGATGTGCAGGATGGAAAGGATTCTGCGCAAGCGTGCTTCGGTGGCATTTGGGAGTGCAGTGAGAATCACTGCTTTCGATTCCAGGCGGAGCCGTTAGTGATGGCCACAAAGAGGACAAAAACCCACGAAAAGGGAGACGGCTCGCTGCGCTCGGGGGACGTGAATGGCGTGCCTCGGTGAAGGAGTTTTTTTCCACAGATGTACAGAATGGAAATGATTTGAGCGCAAGCGGCTGCGGCGCTCGATCTTCTAACCTCCGCCTCTTCCAGCCTCTCGCCCTCCATCCGCGAAAATCAGCGTCATCTGCGGTTCCCAAAAAAGCGAACACGAGCGGCGATAGAACCGACTACAGCTCCGCATAGAAGTTACTTTGGGATCTTCGGGTCTTTGCGTGAGACATGAGAACTCCCCGCGTCGTGGCGTGAGCGCTCATCCCAGTAAATGGCCGACCGTGATCAATTCACAAAGCACAGCGGCCCGACGTGGCCGTTGTGATCACTGAGCCTTGTTTCTTCGAAGGTCATCGGCAGCAGGCGGTCAATGGCATAGCTCAGGTGCCCGGACGTGGCGACGTGGTCGATTAAGAGCTTGTCCTCAGGGCAGCGGTGGTGGGCGGTGTGGATGGTGAGCGGCGAGAAAACATCGAGCAAGCGATCGAGTACCTGCTGCGGCTGGCGGCCCTTCGGCACACGTTGGTTGAAATCGCCAACCACGCACAGAGGCTCGGATTGGTATTGTTGGATCATCCGCTCCAGCCCATTGAGGTAGCGCATGTGTTCTTCCCAACGCTTGGCATCCTTGCGACCGGTGCTCACATGTGCGTCTGCCCAAGGAATACAGACTCCCAGCACTCTGACCCCATGGGTGATGCCAGAAACAAAACGCCCTGGCGGCATTCCTTCAGGACCTTCGTTTGCCACGTCCTCCCACGGGTCGCTACTGGTGAGTACCACCTTGCGGCGTTGCGGATATTTGTCCCCGTAACCGTAATCTGCACCAGATGAAATTACGTGAGCCTCCACCGGCAGGCAGTCGAGGTTGGCCTCGGTAAAACAAACAATGTCCGGTGCGGTTTCGGACACCATTTGATGGATGATAGGAGACCTCTTTTGACGTGCGGTCGCCCATTCGAGATTCCATGTGGCAAGGGTGAGAGGCATGAGGAGATGGCTGTAGTGAGTGACTTTACGCCGCGATCCCTTTGATGAACGTGGTGACGTAGTCGATCACCTTGGACAGCACGCGTTCGCGGGTGGGTTTGCGGTCCTTCAGCTTGGGCTTGACGGTGAGCAGCTCGACGATGTCCGGGTCGGGGAGGGGCGCCTTGCCGGTGTAGACGTACTTCTGGATGACCTTCTCCAGCCCCTCGGGGTCGAGGTGTTCTTCTTTGACCAGTTGGTCGAAGGCCTTGCGGCGTTGTTGCTCCCAGAACTCCTCAAAGCAATCCGGGATCGCGGCGGACTCCGTGATCTCCGGCAGGTTTTGATCGATGAACTGTTGGATCAACTGCGCCTTGCTGCGTAGTTCCGGTGTGCCTGATACCGAATCGAGCAGCCGCTTTCTGAGCTTGGGGTGCTCGGCTTCCCCGGCATCGTAGAGCTGGGCCAGCAGCTGCAGGATGTACTGCACGTTGATGATGTCGCGATGGATGAGCTCGAGCTCAAAGTCCACATCATCGAGGATCGATACCTTCTCCTTCTGCGTGTCCGACTTCACCTTGTCGTAGAGGTCCAGATAGGCGCTGCGGAAGTCGGCAAAGCGTTGCTCGCTGAGGGAGAGATCGTCGTGATCAAACTCGGCGTAGGTTTCCAGGACGTTGAGCAAGCGCATCAGCTCACGGAAGATTTTGATAAACAGCAGCTCGGCCTCTTCGTCTGGCAGATCCTTCACCGCGGACGGCTTCGGACACAGCTGCCGCAGCTTCTCCGCCATCTCATTGAATGCATCGACATATTGGTCGTAGGGCTGGATGAAGACCGTCTCTTTCGCATCGGTGTTGGAGAAAAGTGCCAACGCCTCATCCGTGCGCTTCTTCAGATTGCGGAAAACCACCACGTTGCCCTGCGACTTCACCTCATTGAGGATGCGGTTGGTGCGCGAGTACGCTTGGATCAGTCCGTGGTAGCGCAGGTTCTTGTCGACGTAGAGTGTGTTCAGTGTCTTCGAGTCGAAGCCGGTGAGGAACATATTGACCACCAGCAGGATGTCGACTTTGCGCTCTTTGACCTTCTTGGCGATGTCTTGATAGTAGCCGTAGAACGATTTGGTGTCCTTCGTGGAGAAGTTGGTGCCGAACATCGCATTGTAGTCGGCAATGAAGGCATCGAGATGCTCCCGGCTGTGTTTGTTCCCCACGTCGCCGCCCACGATCTCGCCCGCTTCATCGAGCAATCCGTCGGCGTCCTTGTCGTCTTCGTTGGCGGTGTAGCTGAAAATGGTGGCCACCTTCAGCTTGTGCTCACCCGCTTCCTTCTTCTTGGCAAAGAGCTGGTAGTACTGGATCAGCGTGTCGATCGAGCTCACGCAGAACATGGCAGTGAACTGCGGGTGCTTGGTCTTCGCCTTGTGGTGGGCCAAAATGTAGTCGGTGATCTTTTCCAGCCGCGTCGGCGACTCCATCAACTCCTTGGTGTCGATCCCTTCCACCTCGATGTCGATCTCATTGGGCGAGCTCGATTTGCGTTTGTAACGGCCGACGTACTCCACTGCGAACTTCAACACGTTCTCGTCTTTGATCGCATCGGTGATGACGTAGGAGTGGAGCTTCTTGTGGAAGAGATCCTTGGTCGTGCGCTTCGGACCGCTGACTGGTGTGCTGGTCCCGTAGGAGCCCGGGTACTCGGCGGCGAGACTGGTTTCTCCGGCCCCGGCTTCGTTCACCACGGCCGTTGCCCGCAGGGCCTGTGACGAGCCGTTCGCCTTGGCGGCATTCTCGGCAAAGATCGGCGTGCCGGTGAAGCCGAACATCTGGTGGTCGTGGAAGAACGCGCAGATCCGCTGGTGCGTGTCGCCAAACTGTGAGCGGTGGCACTCGTCGAAGATGAAAATGATCTTCTCCTTCCGCAGTGGCTCCATCTTGCTCAGGAAGTGCGCTTTGCTGATCGCCGTGTTGAGCTTCTGCAGCGTGGTGACGATCAACTTGGTGTCGTCGGTGAACTGCTCGACCAACTTCTTCGTGTTGTCGGTGCTGTCGACACTGCCTTTGGAGAACCCGTTGAACTCTCTGATCGTGTGGTAGTCGAGATCCTTGCGGTCGACGCAGAACACGACCTTATGCACCTCCGGCAGACCGGTGAGGATCTGCGATGCCTTGAACGACGTCAGTGTTTTACCCGAGCCGGTGGTGTGCCAGATGTAACCATTGCGCTCGGTGGCGGGTGGGTTCTGCACCCGGTCGATCACCGCCTCAGTGGCGTAGACCTGGTAGGGGCGCATCACCATCAGGATCTTATCCGTCTCATTGAGCACAATGTAGTGGCTCAGCATCTTGGCGAGATGCAAGGGCTGGAGGAAGCTGTCGGCGAACGCATCGAGCTCGCGGATGCTTTGGTTGTTCTCGTGCGCCCAGTAGAACGTCTGCTTGAAGCTCTGCTTGCGGTTGTTGGCGTAGTACTTCGTGTTCACCCCATTCGAGATCACAAAGACCTGGATGAAGTTGAACAATCCGGACCCCGCCCAATAGCTGTGGCGCTGGTAGCGGTTGGTTTGGTTGAATGCTTCTTTCAACTCCAGCCCGCGACGCTTGAGCTCGATCTGCACCAACGGCAAGCCATTGACCAGAATCGTCACGTCGTAGCGGTTCTTGTAGCTACCCTCAATCGTGACCTGTTGAGTGACTTGGAAGCGGTTGCGGGCCAAGTCGCTGGCGTCGAGAAAGTCGATGTAATCAGTGCTCCCGTCCTCTCGCTCCAGCGGAAACTTGTCGCGCAGCACCTTCGCCTTCTCAAAGACCGAACTCGATCGGGTCAGGTGGTTGAGCACCTGGGTGAACTCGGCGTCGGTGAAGGTCGTGCTGTTGAACGCTTCAAGCTGCTCCTTGAGGTTGGCGAGCAAGGCTTGCTCGTCAGGGATCTCAGCATACGCGTACCCAAGCCCGCCCAACTGGGCAACGAGCAGGTCTTCGAGTTGTTGTTCGGACTGGGACATTTTGGGGGCGTGGTTACGTTAGCTTTAAGATTTTCGAAACTTTGTTGCCGAGGAGATTCTCACGGACCCATTGCCGGAGATCGTCATCTTTAATAAGCTTGTAGCTCTCTTTGATCTTCTTTTGATGGCGATTAACGATTTCGATTGGAATGCTTTCAGCCGCCGACATTGCTAGGAATGAAAAATAGCCTTCTCTATTTTTCCTTAGTCGAATATTTCCTTCAAAATCACTATGGAGTATTTCCGGGTCAAACAAGGCGTATAGGCAAGTGTCAAGGAAGCTATTTGAGAAAGAACCATCGCCTATGTGCTCTGCAATAGCGTCTCTCGAAGCTAGTAGAGGAGCGTCATTAGAAAAAAACATGTAAAAATCACGGTTCGCGTAGACTTGTCGGTACGCTCTTGGGAAATCCTCTTCCAAACTGAGCTCTGCTATCTGGGCTGAAAAACTGTTACGTAGGGTATGCTCGATCTTTTGTTTCCAAGGTGGGGTGTCAGCTTCAGCGATGCCAGCGCGTATCCCGTATTGGAACTCCCACCCCTCCGTTGTTGTTCGGATTAGCAAACCCCGAAGTTCGGGGAGAGGAAACTTGAGTGACCAGGCTTCGAGCAATCTGATCATCGCTGCCTGAACCTGATGTTTAATGTCCTTATCGGTGAGGGTTTGTAATACTCCGAAGTTCTCCAAGAAACTCTGATGGCGATTCTCAAGGTACTGAGGTAGGTGATCCTGATGATCAATATGGCTAGCAAGTGCCTCGAGGTTTCTTGATATCGTGCTGGCTTGGGATGGAGTGGTGCGGACGGACTTGATTCGGTCTGCTACTTGCTCGCTTAGGAAATACGAGAAGAACTGATCTGCCGTAGCCTCAGGGTCAGCCTGTGAGCTGTCTTTGTGAGCTGCTTCTATAATTTTTTCAATGGGTGATGACGGATTTTCGAGGAGCTGAGCTTGGATTTCAGATCTATATTTCAGTGTCAGTCCGGCGATCATAGTGTACTCGGAGCACGCCCATGCAAATGAGAATCGGGCGTTGCCTGGGTCGGTTTCTATTAACTTGATGAGTGTTTCATATAACATTCCTAACCTTCTTTTTCTGCCGTCTATTGAATACTCAAAAAATAGATCTTCAGGGGATGGCTGGCTATCCTTACTGTCGTTAGACGGGGAGGAGGGTTCTCCCCTGAAGTAGTTCATCACCCAGGCGTCATAGGCGTTTCTCTTATTCTTTTCCGTGAGAGAGTCTAGCTCTTCGCTGCGCAGAAAGAACTCAAAGCCAGGGAATTCGTACTCGATGAGTTCCTTAAGGAAAAAGGCGGGGAAGTTCTTCTCGTCGTACTCGTAGTTTCCCTTGAAGAACATTTCTTCTTTTGCCTGGCAGATTGCGAGCCATTGTTTCAGCGCTCTTGGTGTCCTAGGGAACACAAGTTCAAGATTTTGAATCGATCGATGCAGGAACGGATGTTGAGCGGATCGTACTTCGGACCGAGCTAGCTTGATGATCTCCCTTTTCTCTGGAGCAGGTAGAGATAGGTGGTAGTCAAAAGTCTTGTTGATGTATCCTTTTGCTTCTTCGTTTGAGGTGAACGCGTTTTGAAGGCGGTCTGTATCAATCGCGAAAACAAAGCAACAGTACTCGAGCTTTTTGATTTGATTGAGGGCGGGAAAAATTTTTTTGATCTGCTCTTCGTTGACGCGCTCCATGTCGTCGATGAACACGATGACTCGTTTGCGCGAGTGTTTGAGAAGGTGATCGATCTGCCTTAGCTTAAGGTCGTTTAACAGCACATTAGAGCTCTTTAGAATGTCTGATATCCTGGATGCTGGCGATTTTATCCCCACTAGGCCGAGAAGAGTGTGAACAAGTTTGGCGATGTGGGGGCGGCTCGGAGATCGGATGCCGAGCGCTTTGTCTATCCCTCTGATGATCTCTTCATGCGCTTCAGTATGTGTCTTCGCCTGCCAGGGACAGAGTACATGTGTGCAGTAACGGAGTCGCGAGCTTTGTGAAGAATTGAGTTCGTTGAGTTTGCTGACAACTCGTAAAATGAAGTCGGTCTTTCCAGTGCCCCATGTTGCACTAATAGCGATTCTGCTGAATTGGATAGATGAGTTGGACAGGTTCTGTGCTAAAAAATCAGCGAACTTATCTACGTACATTTGCCGCTCCAATTTGTCGCTCTGTACCTTAGGTTCATTCTGTTGGAGTTTCTCCGATATTGGACCAATCAGAGAGAGGGGCCACGCGGTAATCAGTATTGCCGCTAGTGCTCCAATGCTGTTGACGTGCTCATGAGATTCGAAGATCCGATATGCGATGAATGGTAGGAGAAGTACGAATAGTATATTCCAGACCCAATGCCAATAAACTACAAGGTAGCTAAGAGCTCTGGATCGGATCTCGGTGCAGAATCCAAAAAATGAAAGGCTCGCAATCACGGTCGACCAGATAATGGCATGAGCATTTTGGGTAATGGAGTTCCAAGCGATGTTGAATACTTGGATGTCAAGGTGCGAGCAGCACACCCCAATCAAAATGAGTGCGATGCATAAGGATAGATGCCTAAAATGGTGCGTTCTAATTGATTCCGAAAATGCGGTTTGAAGTTCGACGGGAATGCGACTGAGGAAACGGGGAGGAGATTCTGCTTTTTCAGTGGTCATACAAACATCTGCTGAAGGAGGCCTTTTTTGAAAGTGTGGGTGTGAGTGATCTGAGCGTCGGCTTGTTCGATTTTGCGGTCGAGCTCCGTGAGGAAGCTGGCGATTTTGATTTGCTCGGAAATCGATGGGAGTTGAATGGGCATGTGTTTCATTTCATCGGTATCGAGTTTTCCAGCGCCGATCCCAGTTCCCACGACTTTGTGAAGCAAGATGTTCTCCGACGCGATGAACCACTGGAGAAGAAAGGCGGGCGACAGGTCGCTGGCCGGAGTGAGTGCCTTGACGTCTTGGTTGTATGCCACCTCCCTCATGGTGATGCCGACGGGAATCCGGTTCCAAAGCATGCTGCCACGAACGAGCAGGAGTAGAGATCCTTTGGAGGCTATCTTAGACCCTGATTTCACTCCTTCTGCGGTTAGTCTTAGCTTGGAGTCAGAATAATATCTGCCATGCATCGAGATGGCACTCATCCAAGGGATTTCTCCATTCCAATAGGAATCGTTGTCTTTTGATGGGGTTCCGCCAGATGACCATTTTGTAACTTCCCCCAGCTTCTTCTCCTCCCAATCAGGGAATGGGTTTCCTTGGTCGTCTTTGAAGCGGAGTTCTTGGGAGAAGAGTTTCTGCATGACGCCCTTTTTGTAGTCCAGGAGGAGGGACTTCTTGCGCTTGAGCTGGTCGATGCGGGCGTCCACCGCGCTCAAGAAGGCGGCGATCTTCTTTTGCTCGGGAAGGGAGGGAAGGTGGATGGCTATGCGAGCGATATCTTCAATGTTGATTCTCTTTACTGTGGAGCCAATCTCGTAACGGTAAATCTGACGCTCGCCTGCTGGGGACAGGATGTAGTATAGCAAGTACCCGTGATCGAGTTGATTGTCGTGACTTCTCAAGAGAACCATGCGTTGCCCCATGCAGAGTTTGAAGTCTTTTGGTACTAAGCATGTTTCGCCAGCCGGAGCTTCCCTTGTGAACAGCAAGTCTCCAGGGATTGGTATAGTTCGTCTAGTCCACTCTCGGTACCCTTCCTTTGAGGTGAACTTCATGTCGTCGTGAACAATCGTTCCGTTTCGGATGTTGCTCGTTCGAACGACGGCGTACTCAGAATGACTAACGTAAGGAGCTGTCTTGTGCTCACAGTCGACGATTTTGCACAGCTGAGATATCGTGCCTGTCTGCGAAGAGGGAGGGAATTCTTGAAACCTAAGATTCGGCACCAATGTCGTTTCCTCGCTCATCTCAGAATGGTGTCTTGAGGTTGAGTTCCTTGCAGAATGCGGCGATTTCCTCGTTGGTCGCCCTCATCTCGCTTTCCAGCGCGACGAGTTCGTCGCTCACCGCATCGAGGTCGACCGGTTCTTCCTCTTCGAAGGTATCGACGTAGCGGGGGATGTTGAGGTTGAAGTCGTTCTCGGTGATCTCGCTGAGCGGGGCGACGTAGGAGAACTTGTCGCTGGTTTCGCGCTTCTGGTAGGTGGCGACGATGCGGTCGATGTCCTCGGCGCGCAGTTGGTTTTGGTTGCCGACTTTCTCGAAGTGAGCCGACGCGTCGACGAACAAAATGTCGTCGGCATGTTGGCGGTTCTTTTTGAAGACGAGGATGGCGGTGGGGATGCCGGTGCCGAAGAAGATGTTGGCGGGTAGGCCGATGACGGTATCGAGGCAGTTGAGTTCGTCGATGAGGTGTTTGCGGATGACGCCTTCGGCCGCGCCACGGAAGAGCACCCCGTGGGGGAGCACGACCGCCATCGTGCCGTCCTCATCCAGATGGTGGATCATGTGTTGGACGAAGGCGAAGTCGGCCTTGGTCTTGGGGGCGAGCTTGCCGTAAGCGGAGAAGCGTTCGTCGATTTCGAGCACGGTGCTGGCCGACCACTTGGCCGAGAAGGGCGGGTTGGCGACAATGGCATCGAAGCGTAAGTCGGCGTGCTGTGGTGCCGGGTGTTCGAGTGTGTCCTCGTTGCGCAGGTCGAAGCGCGAGTAGTGCACCCCGTGCAGGATCATGTTCATCCGCGCCAGGTTGTAGGTGGTCGGGTTCATCTCCTGGCCGTAGAACATGGCCACGTCATCGACCTCTTTGGCCACGCGCAACAGGAGCGAGCCGGACCCGCAGGTGGGGTCGTAGACGCTGCGCAGCACCGACTTGTCCGCCGTGACGATGCGCGCGAGGATGGTCGAGACCTGCTGTGGCGTGTAGAACTCGCCGGCCTTCTTGCCCGCGCCGCTGGCGAACTGACCGATGAGATATTCGTAGGCATCACCGAGGACGTCGGAGTCGGCTTCTTCGAGCTTGAAGTCGATCGCATCGAGGTGGGTGAGCACTTTCGCAATCAGCTCGTTGCGTGCTTTCACCGTCTTGCCCAGCTTCGACGAGTCGAGCTGGATCTCATCGAAGAGCGACTCGAAGTCCTCCTCCGAGTCGGTTCCCTGGGTGGAGTTTTCGATGTGTTTGAGCACCAGGTTGAGTTCCTCCAGGATGAACCCACCCGAGCGCCCCTTGGCGGCGATAGCGGAAAAGAGCTCGGTCGGTGCGAGGTAGTAGCCCAGCCCTTCGAGTGCCTCGTCGTGGATGGCATCGAGCAGGTCACGCCCCAGCTCGGAGTCGGCATTGAGTTCGGTGAACTCAGTGATGTCCTCGCGGACGAGCAGCCCGTTGGCGTAGAGGTGCATCTTCTCCGACAGATACTTGTAGAAGATGAAGCCGAGGATGTAGTCGCGGAACTCATCGGCCCCCATTTTCCCTCTGAGGGTATTGGCGATATTCCAGAGCTGGGATTCGAGCTGTTTCTTTTGGTCTTCGGACATGGGGCGGGGCTGGGTAGCGGAAAAGGGGTAGGAGACGAATAAAGAACCGGAACTGGCTATGGATGCAAGTCTTGGTAGCAATGGATTTGCACCGTTTGGCGGGATTAGGATGTCGGCGCTTGCTTCATACAGGTGTTGCCGACAATACAATCCCGTCACCGACCCTATGCGCTTGAACCGTCCACAGGCGGTTCAAGTCGCCCCCGAGAAACTCGTCCGGTTGAAAGCCGTAGAGGTTATGTTCGAACTTGAATGGTGTGAGGACCCTCTTTTCGATGGTATTCTCGAGGGAAGATAAAGCCTTGATGGTCCACTTGAAATACAGGCAGTCTTCTGGGTCGGAGCTGGCATCCTTGGTCCTTTCCAGTTCGACCATAGAAAGCTCCTCGAATGTGTACAGAAACCGAGCAACAGCGACCGTAGTCTTTGTGTCGCTGAATCGACGTTGCGCCTGGATTTTTACTGTGCCAGTGCGGGAAAGCAGAGCGTCGGCATCCTGATCGAACGTCATTGTTAACTGGTACTCTCTGTGGTCGATTAGCAATCTGTCGGCGAGAACCACGCCTGGGGCGAAGTAACTGATACGAGTGCCAGCCAAGCGGGCGAATGCGAAGTTGCCTCGCTCTATGTTGACCATGGGGTAGCGGAACAGGTGCTGGGGGGCGATGCCTATGGACTCAATCAGTCCGATGAAGCTGTCGCGTCTATCTGCAGGGGTGAGCGAGCAACTAAGAGCGCCGTTGGAGTGAAATTTCAGACGAGCCGTGATCTGCTTTGAGGCTTGCCACGTCTTCTCATTGAGCGCCTTTTTTAGTCTGGTTCTCCATTGTTCTCTGCGGCGGCGCTCGCGAGCCTGGTTGACGCGCTCTTGGAGTGCTTTCTTACGTTGCGCTCGCGCGGCCTCACGCTGGCGCTTGAGCTCCTCTAGCTGTTGGTCGATGGCCAAGGATTCCTGCTTCAGTTGTTCGAAATCCTGTTGAAGGGGCGCGACCAGAGCTTCCATTTTCAGAATCTCATCAAGGTCCACCTTCGTTGACTTCGCCTGGATTTCCTCGACGTATTCAACGACGCGAGCTGTCGGAGTGCTAAATCCTGAGATCACATTCGCCTCAATGTTCTTCCGGCCTCGGTGGGTGAGGTTCTGACTCCCGATAGCAAACGATGTGTCATCGATGAGGATTATTTTGGCGTGTAGATCCTCGCAGTGAAAAACTTGCACGCCAGACTGCACCAACATTTTCAGCGCTGCGATGTCTGAGGCTTTGGTGATGAAGTTGATTGCCTTGAACTGAGTGATGAGAATGCGGCTGGTCGCATCCGAAGTCAGAAGTACTCGCGGGTCGGTGACATAGGGTGAGCAGATCTTGAGCTCGTTTGCTGATTCGGCAAGATCTCTGACGCTCTTGGGCAGGATGTTTCTGGCAGCAAATCGTGCACTCCCTTTTGAGGTAGGTGGCGCTGAGAGGGGCATTTCTACGGTTTCTGGTTGAGAGTGTGTTCGGGGGGGGAGTTTGGCAAACTTGCTACACCTGATATGCAGCTCTCTGAATCTTTGTTCGCGCTTTTCGCCTGCTTGGCTTTCTATTAACAAACATTGATTCTGGCAATAGGTTTCGCGAGGCCGCCAGCTGTTCGTGGGCTTGTTTATCGCTAGTGAATGCGGAGCAGTGTCTAGCAGCTTAATGCTTTATCCGTAAAAATCAGCGACTAGCGGATCCAAACAATCGAATGCGTGCGGCGTCCGCGGTACGAGTGGTGCCCCATCTCGGTATTTCTCCGAGATCTTTCGGGCTCAGCGTGAGCTCTGGAAAGAGTGGAGATTAGAAATGGGAAACCAGAAATGAAGTCAGCGGCTGCGCCGGAGGGGGCGGCTTGCCGACCTGAAGATCAGCGTTCCAGGGGCTGCGCGGGTTGCGGAGATTTCCTAGTGCTGCGGTGGTCTTTGGGAAGGAACCTCATGATTCGAATCTGCGTAATCGGCGCAATCTGCGGATCCCTAAAAACAAATCAGAGTGGTATCGACTACGTGATTAGCTCCGTGAGGCTACGCAGCAGGAAATAGGGGCTAGTTGGATGGGTAGACGAGGTGCCGATCCGCTACCTTGAGACGAAGATGCTCGGCCCTCACGACCTCCTCCCACGTGTGGTGCGGTTGGGGCGGGAGGTAGGCGTGGGTGATGTCGCAGTATTCGCCTTCGATGCCGGTGAGGGCATGCATGGCGTTGGTGGCGGCGGATTTGACGCCGTCGTCGGTGCAGCGGGAGCCGCCGAAGAAGTCGTTGCCAGGCCATGAGACGTGGTCCCAGGCGACCATGGAGAAGAGCTCGCAGCGTGAGAAATCGTCGCCGGGCTCTTGATAGGTCGTGGGTGGGCAGAGTTGTGGTTTGTGTTGGTTGCCCTGCGTGAGCGGCCGGGTGAGGAAGGCGATGTGATCGATCTCGCGGCGGGCGTTGGAGCACTCCGCATAGGGATCGAAGTAGACAGCGCGGAGGTGGGGGAGGTCGGCGGCGTGGCGTTCAAGGATGGAAACCAGTGCCTGTTCGAGATGGGCTCCGAGTTGGCCGCGGAATGGGCCGGCAAACTGACCGCAGCCGAGGCCGGGGATGGTGATCAAGGCGTCGTTTCCATTTGCTGCGGAGGATTGGCTAGCGTGATGAAAGAGCGGGAGCAATCGACGCTCGTAAAGCGCGGTGAAAGCGGATTGGTCGATCTTGCCATCGCGGACGACTTCGTCCCAATCTGCGGGCGTCCCGTAGCTGCTACGCAAGAGCGCACCGGGAGTGAAGAGCAAAGTTCCTGTGATTGGCGGGGTGTGAACATCCGGACCGCTATGGCGTCCGTCGTCGAAGATCGTGACCGGGATGCTGATGTTGATGTCGCCGAGCAGAGACAGTTCCTCTTGTGTCCAATCCGAGCCGTCGCCGTGTACCGCGGACTCCGCGAAGATCACGGGAAGCTTCGACTGCACGAGAGCCTCGAGAAACTCGATTGTCGTGAGATCGGCCACCGTGCGCGTGGCTAGGACGTCGCCGACGCGAGCGCCCAGCGCATCTGTGCCGGCTTGCACGCTGGTGAGGAGTCGCTGTGCTTTCTCAAGCACCTGCGGGTGGATGACGACTTGGTAGGCTGGGGTGTTTAGCAAGGTTGGATCTGGGGTGGATGGGCTTTTTAGTAACAATGGTTACATTCGGCAATAGGAATCGTGGGGGGGGCTCGGGGTATGCAGAGTGGAAGAGCTCGCTGCGCTCGGGGGTGGTGAATGGTGTGCCTCGGTGAACGAGGTTTTTTCCACAGATGTACAGGATGGAAGGGATTTGGGCGTAAGCGGCTGCGGTGCGCGATCTTTTAACCGCGTTCTCTTCCAGCTTCCCATCATCTGCGAAAATCAGTGTCATCTGCGGCTCCCTCCAAAACGAACACGAGTGGTGTTAGAGCTGACTGCAGCTCCGAATAGAACTCACTTTGGGATCTTCGGGGCTTTGCGTGAGCAATCGTATTCAGGGATGGCCACAAAGAGGACAAAGAGACACGAAAAGGGCTGGGGGCTCGCTGCGCTCGGGGGAGGTGAATGGTGTGCCTCGGTGAAGGATGTTTTTTCAGACAGGATTTACATGATGGACATGATTCTGCGCAAACGGCTGCGGTGCGCGATCTTCTAACCGCGTTCTCTACCAGCTTTCCATCATCTGCGAAAATCGGCGTCATCTGCGGCTCCCTTAAAACGAAAGCGAGTGGTGTTAGAGCTGACTGGAGCTCCGCATGGAAGTCACTTTGGGATCTTCGGGGCTTTGCGTGAGCAATCGTATTCAGGGATGGCCACAAAGAGGACAAAGAGACACGAAAAAGGCTGGGGGCTCGCTGCGCTCGGGGGATGTGAATGGTGTGCCTCGTTGAAGGCGGTTTTTTAGACAGGATTTACATGATGGTCATGATTCTGCGCAAGCGGCTGCGGTGCGCGATCTTCTAACCGCGTTCTCTACCAGCTTTCCATCATCTGCGAAAATCGGCGTCATCTGCGGCTCCCTTAAAACGAAAGCGAGTGGTGTTAGAGCTGACTGGAGCTCCGCATGGAAGTCACTTTGGGATCTTCGGGGCTTTGCGTGAGCAATCGTATTCAGGGATGGCCACAAAGAGGACAAAGAGACACGAAAAAGGCTGGGGGCTCGCTGCGCTCGGGGGATGTGAATGGTGTGCCTCGTTGAAGGCGGTTTTTTAGACAGGATTTACATGATGGTCATGATTCTGCGCAAGCGGCTGCGGTGCGCGATCTTCTAACCGCGTTCTCTTCCAGACTCTCTCCCATCATCTGCGGAATCGGCGCAATCTGCGGATCTCTAAACACGACCACGAGTGGCGTCCTCCTTTGGGGGCGGGGCGCGTGAAAAGGGCGCAAAAAAAACGAGTTACGATCGCTCGTAACTCGTTTTTAAAAATGGTGGGCAGGAGAGGATTCGAACCTCTGAAGGCATAGCCAGCAGATTTACAGTCTGCCCCGTTTGACCGCTCCGGAACCTACCCAGAAATTGTTGTGTTTATCGCGCCGGGTGATGCGGAACACCCGGTGTTGCTTGCGATGTGGTGAAAGTAGGGAGATCAGCGCTTTGTTCAACCGATTTTTCGCAAAAGTTGACGATATTTTCCGGCTGGTTGGTGGTGTGCGGCGGGTGATCTCCTGAGCCTTAGTTGCTTACGCTGATGCGCGCCGGGCGAATATTTTTACCATGGCCAAATCGCATTCCACGTGCGCTTCCAGAGCGGTTGGCGAGTCGGGCTTGCTTGCTGGTTTTCTGATGCGGCGGCTGCGTTGTCAGCTGGGGCGGGTGAGGAGGCTGCTGCTGCGACGCTCTCTGAGTCCGTTGTGTTGCCGGCCACCAATGTGGTGCTGACGATCTTGATTGGTGTCAACGGGACGTCGTTGGAATCGGTAGGGACGCGTGAGATGTGGTCGATGGTGTCGAGCCCGGAGACGACTTTGCCGAACACTGTGTAGCGGCCGTCGAGGGACGGTGTGCGGTTTTTCAGGCTGATGTAGAACTGTGAGCCATTCGAGGCGCGCAGTGGGTTCACCTTATCGCCGAGGCGTGCCATGGCGACGGATCCGCGCTCGTGCTTGAGGTTGATCTCGGCGGGCAGTGTGTAGCCTGGGCCACCGACGCCCCAGATTTCCTTGGCGGATTCGTGGGCGGTACGTGGGTCGCCGGTTTGCACGAGGAAGCCTGGCAGTGCGCGGTGAATGACGAGTCCGTCGTAGAAACCGTCGTTGATGAGTTGTTTGAAGTTGGAGACGTGGTTGGGGGCGGCGTCGGGCAGCAGGGCGATGTCGATGGTTCGCTTGGTGCCGTCCACATCGAGCACGATGCGTGCGGTGTTGTGGCGGTAGGCGTCGTCGCGTTTGACGAGGTCGACCGCGCTCTGGCTGAGGGCGGCGGCGCCGGAGCTGACGCTGGAGACCGCGCTTTGGCTCAGGCTGGCGGCACTTTGTCCGAGTGACGATGCACCGTTGCTAACGCTGGTGGCGGCGCGTTTCATGGTCGAGCACGACGTGGCGGCGAGCACGGCGCAGGCTGCGAGGCAGAGGGTTGTGGAGGTTCTTGGCATGGCGTTGATCGGTGGTATCTGTTTGAGGAAATGTTAGGAGATTGGGCTGGGCACAGTGGTGCCGGCTGTGAAAGCTGGGCGCGCGGAACCGGAGTGCTCCGCGTTTCCTGGGGGGGGCAATTGGGGGCGCTAGACCAGCGACGTGAGTGAGCTGATCTTGGCGCAGTTCGTTGCGAGCGCGATAGCGTCCGGCGACTCAAGCGCGGCGCGCTTTACCAGAGCCAGAGCGGTGGTGCCGGCGGAGTCGACGCTGGTGATGGTGCCGCATGGCTTGTCCGATCCCTCGACGATGAG
Organism: Sulfuriroseicoccus oceanibius; assembly: GCF_010681825.2. NCBI lineage: Bacteria > Pseudomonadati > Verrucomicrobiota > Verrucomicrobiia > Verrucomicrobiales > Verrucomicrobiaceae > Sulfuriroseicoccus > Sulfuriroseicoccus oceanibius. Next base: position 2,114,230 of record NZ_CP066776.1, read on the forward strand.
CTCCATGCCTGTGGTGACCGGATCGGACGTAGTCAATTTGCAGAGCGCCTGACGGACTTTGCCGGCGGTCTTCATGCGCGAGATGGTTTCCTGACCGATGTAGCAGCCTTTGGTGAAGCTGACGTGGGTTGGCTCGAGGCCTACTTCCTTTGGCAGGGTGTCAGGGGTGAGCTCGGCGCCCCAGCGTGGTGCTCCATTTGCTATGCGCAGGTCTTCGAGTTCCTGCGCGTCGAGCGTGATGGTGGCAATGGGTGCCAGAGCGTCCGCAGCGGCGGATTGTTGGGCGATTGGCCCGATCACATCAACACCAAGTGCGCCAAAGCGGGCCTGCGAGATTGCTACCACGCCGTCGAGTGACGCGACCAGCGGGGCAATGATATCGGCGGTGGTGTCAGTGATGTGGATTTGGAAGGTGGAATCGGTGAGGTCGCTCCATTCTGCGTCGTCGGCGATGAGGTAGCGTTCCAATCGCAGTGGCAGGGTGTCCTCCAGCTCGGCTGGGAAGTCGACGATGAAATGGTCTGGCTCAGAGCCTGGGGAGACGTGGACGATGCCGTCGAGTTTTCCTTTGGCGTTGCAGACGCAGGCGGCGATGCCGGTGGTTTCGGTGCATCGGTGGACGTCGTTGGAGATTTGGCCGTTGAGGTAACGGGCGGCGTCCGGGCCGGCGAGTTGCCAGCGATGATGGCTTGAGGTGAGCGGGATCGAGGACATGGGGGTTATGCGCTGGTTTCTTGCTTTCGTTGTGCAGTGACCAAGGTGTCGAAGTGGCGGGCGAATGCGTTGCCGACTTCTTCGACGCTGAGGTCGCGTCCGGCTTCCACTTCGAGGCAGGTCATGCTGACCCCGTCGAGGCCGCACGGAACGATAGAGAGGAATGGCGGGAGTGATTCGCGCGTGACGTTGAGCGCGATGCCGTGCATCGAGACCCACTTGCGCACGCCGACCCCGATGGATGCCATCTTTCGGTTCTCGATCCAGATGCCGGTGAGTCCGTCGCGGCGGTGGGCGTTTACGCCAAACTCCTGGCAGGTGAGGATGAGCACTTCTTCCAGGAAGCGGAGGTAGACGTGGAGATCTTTGCCGAGAGGTACCAGATCGAGGATGGCGTAGGCGGTCAACTGACCGGGGCCGTGGTAGGTGGCCTTGCCGCCGCGGTTGATTTCAAAGACCGGGTGGGGCAGAAGCTGGGCTTCCTGAAGGCTCGATTTGTCGCTGGTGCGGCCGATGGTGTAAACCGCGGCGTGCTCGAGGAGGAGGAGAGTGTCGTTGATCGAGCCTTCCTGGCGGTCGATCACCAGCTGCTCCTGCAACTGCAAGCCCTCGGCAAATGTGATCCCGGATTCGAGCCAACGGGTGGAAACTGCGCGAGTGTGGGCTGGTTGGTTCATCGCTTACGGTGAAACCGAAGTGGGAGCGCGGGGTCGGACGGTGACCTCCGGATAGGCTCCAAGTAAAAGAAAATACGGGCGGAGGGACTCGAACCCTCACGATGTCACCATCATCGGATTTTGAATCCGACGCGTCTACCATTCCGCCACGCCCGCGTGTTGGAGCTGCATTAATTCATCATGCTGCCGATGATTGCAACCAATTAGAGTGATCAATTTTTCACTGTAACGTCAATCCGCTAAGAATCAGATGGTTGCGCTTTCGTAAAAATACGGGTCGCGAAAGTTTATCCGCGTGATTCCGGCCAATCGTCGCGTTGCGAGAGTGGTGGGCCGAGTACTTCGCGGGCGATGATGGCGCGGCGAAGGGATTCCTTGCTCTGCAGCCAGCCGAGTTTTTGATCCGTGTGGCGGCTGTGCGAGGCATAGTGTGCGTCGCGTGACTTGGCGGCGGCTTGCTGGCGTTGTTTTTGAGCTTCGGCTTTCCGGCGTTTTGCCGCTTCGATCTGAGCAAGCAGCGCGCTTGGTGTCGCGGGAGCTTCTGTGGATTGGTTCAGCGGTGGGGGCTGGGGCACTGACCGGACGTGGCCGGTCCGAGTCGGGCGGGGGATCTCCTGCGGCGGTGGAGGCGGGGTGGTGCGGCGTTCCTCTTCGGGCTCCGGCCGCGCCCAATCCGGCAGCTCGAACTCCTCCGCACCTTCGGCATCGCCCTCTTTCTTATCGAGGAGCTTCTTCCCAATGGTTTGCAGCAACGCCATCAGGATGATGGCGATGGGGACGATGTTGTCGAGGAGGACGTCCATTGGGATGTATAAGAGAGGAGAGTGCGGGCGGAGGATGTGCCCCCGCCCGCGACGAGCCTAATTAGATTTCCTTCGAGTTGTCCGACTGGTCGTTTTTACCGGCGATGTGATCGCGCATGTCGGTATCGGCCACGAGGTTTTTGTAGCGGGTGTAATCCATGATCCCGAGGTTGCCGGAGCGGAATGCTTCGGCGATGGCGAGTGGGATTTCGGCTTCGGCCTCGACCACGCGGGCGCGTTGCTCCTGCGTGCGGGCGGCCATTTCCTGCTCGGTGGCGACAGCTGCTGCGCGGCGAGCTTCGGCTTTTGCCTGAGCGACGAGTTTGTCGGCTTCGGCCTGCTCTGCCTGGAGCTTGGCGCCGATGTTGTCTCCGACATCGACGTCAGCGATATCGATCGAAAGGATCTCGTAGGCGGTTCCCGAGTCGAGGCCGCGGGCCAGAACGTGGTGCGAGATGTTGTCCGGGTTCTCGAGCACGTCTTTATAGGACTTGGCCGAGCCGATCGAGGTGACGATGCCTTCGCCGACACGGGCGATGATGGTTTCATCCGTAGCACCACCGACGAAGCGGTCGAGGTTGGTGCGCACGGTGACGCGGGCCGACGCGCGGACCGCGATGCCGTCACGGGCTACGGCGTCGATCTTGCGGCCTTGGCCCGGGCAATCGATGACCATTGGGTTGATCGACGTGCGCACGGCTTCCAAGACGGTCTTGGCGGTGCCTTTCACGGCGAGGTCGATGGCGCAGGCGCGGTCGAATGTCAGTCCGAGGCCGGCTTTGTCTGCGGCGATCAGTGCGAGCACCACACTGTTGACGTCACCTCCGGAGAGGAAGTGTGCTTCGAGTTCATCAGTGGTGCGGGAGAGTCCGGCTTTGGCGGCGGTAATGCGGGCGTCGACAATCAGTGATGGCGGAACCTTCCGTAGCGTCATGGCGACGAGGTTGAGCATGCTGACCGGAGCTCCGGCAATGCGGGCGCGCAGCCAGATCATGCCGAACTTGAGCAGCAGGATAATGACGACGAATAGGAAAAGCCCGACGACTGCAATGCCGATGAGTTTCGGAAGTTCCGAGGCGGCGAGCACGGGGTGGAGGAGTGAGGTGATCATGGTTCTCAAGCGGTGATGGACAAATCAGAGGTGGGGGCGGTTGCCACCACGCACAGGTTAGTTTTGGCCTTTTTTATGTGTGGGTGGCAACGGGAATCTGTTGTGAATTGGCGGCGTGGGTACGTGCGACCTGTGGAAATTTTTCGAGATCTTTCTAAGTCGTGAGAATTGTGGGGCGTCTTGAGTGGGCAATCCACCAATGGGTGGATTGTTTGGTGATGTGATGTATCTTTTCCGCTTTGGCGGTGGATCTTACACACCGTCAAATGGTTATTCGTGCTGATCGTCAGGTTGGTGTGGATCGTGTGATGTGAGGATTTGATTCAAATGGCAGCTATTTCCGCTCAGCTGGGGGGAAATAGCCGGCCAATCTAAATTCTGGCTTTACACGTAATCGACTCCACCGATGATGTAGCCTGCTTCTGATCCGCGGAGGTTTCGGTCTATCCGAGGCGCTGCGGCCGTTGCAGGACAACGAAGATCCCTCTCTTAAAAATACCCAAAATTAAAGAAACCCAGTCTCCATGAAGAGTATTCTTAATTCCGGCAAGTCGTCGCTCGGTTACGCATCATCCGCCATCACTTTTGCTGTGTTGAGTGCCACCCAGGTGCTTGCCCAAGACGAGGAAGGTGCGGAAGCTGCCGCCGAGGAACTTTCGATGTTCGACAACATCGTCCAGAACGGTGGTCCATTCATCTGGGTGCTTGCAGCGCTCTCCCTTTGCTTGATTGGTTTGGCTGTGTTCAACGCAATGGCCCTTCGTGCGCAAAACTTCACCCCTGCTGATCTGCGCGTGGTGATGCTTGACCATATGGCCAACTGCCGTGTGCGTTCCGCTATTGAAGTTGCCAACTCGAGCCCGAGCTTCTTCGGCCGTATGATGGCTCACGCTCTGCCACACGTCGACGCGACCCGTCCTGAAGATCTCGGCAACGAGGCTGTGGAAGATGCAATGGCTGAGTTCACCATCGATGAGACCCGTGCGCCAATGACCTGGGTCAACTACTTCAACGTGATCACCCAGGCCGCACCGATGCTCGGTCTCCTTGGTACCGTTTCCGGTATGGTGAGCGCATTCGCCAAGCTGGGTAAAGAAGCTGACCCATCGATGCTGGCAGGTAACATTTCCGAGGCTCTCTTCACCACCATGGGTGGTCTGATCATCGCGATCCCAAGTCTTTTCTGCTTCTACTTCTTCCGCAACCGTTTGCAGAAGCTTGTGGCTGAGTCGCATCAGGCAGGCCGCGAGATGATGGAAGCTTCCATCCAGGCTGTGAACGCAGACCAGCAGATGGCCAAGGTGCCAGAAGGTCTTCACGCCGAGTAATCACTGATGCGTCCCGAGTTTCCGGTGGTCGGTTTTCCGATCGGCGGTGCGGGACGGACGGGTAGGGCTGAGTTCCCTGCCAAAACCCCTCGAAGGCTCCCGGAGTTTGCGCTCCGGGGGGAATGAATCAGGAAACAAATTTATGGCATCTCAGAAGCTACAAGCCTCGGCTAGCAATCAGCTCGATGACATGCAAATGGACATGTCGCCGATGATCGACATGGTGTTCCTGCTGCTGATTTTCTTCATGGTGGCATCCACCATGATCACCCAGCGGAAAGACCCCGATGTGGTGGTTCCGATCGCACCAAAGGGTCAGGACGTGAAGACAGCGCAGGGGCGGATCACGATCAACGTGTATTCCGATGCGGTCATGAAGAAGAAAGGGCGCAACACGCCGTACGCCGACGTCAACAGTGTCGAGTTGACCCGTGAGGGGATCACTCGCCTGGTCGAGAAAGAGCGTTTGGCCAACGAGCAGGTCGGAACCAAGAGCATTCTCTATGTGCGTGGTGACCAGGCTGCTATTGTCCAGCACGTCAAGACCGTCATTGCCGCCGCGGCAAAGGGTGGTGTGAACGATGTGATCTTCTCGGGTTACAGCCGCAAAGTCGGCCAGTAAGGCAACAAATCAATCAGGGTGGATTTCACCCGCTATCCCCAGAATAGTTTATGGCTCGCAAAGTAAAGTACAAACCAGCGAACGATCCGGAACCGGGGCTCGATATCTCGTCGTTGATCGACGTGAGCTTCCTTCTCTTGATCTACTTCCTGGTGACCACGACCCTCAAACCCAAAGAGGTGGACGTGGGGATCCGTCTTCCTTCGGCGATCTCCGGAGGTACTCCTCCCGAGTTGCCACCACTGTCATTGGCATTGGAAGAAGACGGAACCGTGATCGCCAACCCGGACCAGTCCGCAGAGGCTCTCGGGCGCATGGATGACAAGTTCCGCAATAAGAAGTTGTTCCAGCGCTTGAGCGATTACAAAGAAACCGCGGATCGTGCGGGGCAGACTGCGCGCATTATGTTGCGTGCGTCGAACGCCGCCGAGAACCAGAAGTTGATTACTGTATTCAACGAGATCAGCGCGGTGGGGATTGAGGATGTGACCTTGGATGGATTCCTTGGTGACGAGTAAGTCCCAATTCCAGATAGTTTAAGAAGTGCGGCCCGATGTGATTCATCGGGCCGCATTTTTTTATTCTCAGATCGGGCATGCGGTAGTAGCGTATCCGTTGCTAGCAATTCTCATGAACTTCGTGTCGATTCGCGGGTGTGCGGGATCTTGTTGGCGAGTTCGATTCGTATTTGATTCATTATGAGAGAGCGCAAGTCCCCAAAGTTGGCCACGGCTCAGGAGCCGGGATTGGATATTTCGTCGTTGATTGATGTCAGCTTCCTGTTGCTCATCTACTTTCTGGTAACGACGACGCTGAAGCCGAAGGAAGTCGACCTTGGGTTCCGCTTGCCGGGTGAGGGGGGGGGGGGGGAGCGCCGCTTTTACCGCCAATTGCGCTGTCCTTGGAGGCGGATGGATCGGTGGTGGTTAATCCGGAGGGATCTGCGGAGAACCTTGGTGCGGCCGGAGCGGATTATCGCAATCACAAACTGCATCAGCGACTGTTGGACTACAAGGTGACTGCGGATCGTGCCGGACAGGACGCGCGGATTAGTCTGCGCGCGGCGAATGAGGCTGCCGGTCAGGATTTGATGGCGGTCTTCAATGAGATCAATGCAGTCGGCATCGAGGATGTGGCTCTCGACGGGTTTGCCGGGCTTTGATTTTGAAGGTTTTGATGAGTGTTGCGGCATGGCTTCGGTCATGCCGCTTTTTTTGCGGATGTTTTGAGGGATAGATTGGTGCTGGATGATGCGTTAGGGCGGTTTCTTTGAGAGTTAACGCCCGGTGAGGCGCGATTTGAGTGATTTGATGATGAAGCGATTGATTTTGAGCTGTGTTGGGTTGGTGTTTGCGTTGGCGAGTGTGAGTGCTGAGGTCGAACGACCGAATCTCTTGGTCTTTCTGGTGGATGACATGGGGGTGATGGACACCTCGCTGCCGTTTCTGGCGGATAAGGACGGTCAGCCGAAGCGTTATCCATTGAACGAGCGGTATCGCACGCCGTCGATGGAGCGCATGGGCGAGCAATCGTTGAGGTTTTCGCGCTTTTATGCGCACAGCGTGTGTTCGCCATCGCGGATTTCATTGATCACAGGCCAAGGATCCGCACGGCATCGGACGACCACATGGGTGAACCCATTCCAGGACAACGGGGAGTTGCCAGGTTGGAATTGGGTGGGGCCGGATGAACAGTCAGTGACGCTACCGCGGTTATTGCAATCTGCCGGGTACCGGACAATTCATTGCGGCAAGGCGCATTTTGGTCCGGTCGGGAAGCCTGGCGAGGATCCGTTGGTTGTTGGGTTTGATGTGAATATTGCGGGGTGTTCGTGGGGTCAGCCCGGGAGCTATTACGGTGAGCGGAATTATGGCGAGGGGCGGAGGCACGCCGTGCCGGGCTTGGATGCGTATCACGGCAGCGACACGTTTTTGACGGAGGCTCTGACCTTGGAAATGAAGTCGGCAATTGCGGCCTCGGTTAGGGATGGTAAGCCGTTCTTTGCGCACATGAGCCATTATGCTTTGCATGCGCCGTTCGAGTCGGACCCTCGATTCGCGGCAAATTACGCGTCCTTGGGGGGGAGTGCTCATGCCAAGGCGTTTGCGACATTGGTTGAAGGGATGGACAAGTCGCTCGGCGACCTGATTGATCATTTGGAGCAGTTGGGCGTGGCGGAGGAGACGCTGATTGTGTTCCTCGGGGACAATGGAACCGACGCACCGATTGGCGGGCTAGAAGAGGTGGCTTGTGCGGCTCCGCTGCGCGGGAAGAAAGGGACAAGGTTCGAGGGCGGGACGCGGGCTCCGTTGATGATCGGCTGGGCGAAGCTGGATGCCGACCATCCGGTGCAGCGCAAGTTTCCAGTGAGAGTCGGGCTGGAGTCGAATACCTTCGCTACGATCAATGATCTGTTTCCAACCTTGCTGGAGGTGGCTGGTGTGAAGTCACCGGATGGGCATGTGGTCGACGGCGAGAGTTTGGCGGATCTGTTGGCGGGTAATGTGGTTAAACGAAGTGCTCCGAAAGAGTTTCTGATGCACTTTCCGCACCGGCACAACAGCAGCTGGTTTACCTCGCTGCATCAGGGGGAGTGGAAGTTAATCTACAACTACCGCAAGCCTGCGGCCCAGCGATACGAGCTGTACCATCTCGCGGAGGATCCCTCCGAGAGTCGGAATTTGGCGGCTCAGCAGCCGGAGAAGTTGAAATTGCTCGTCGAGCGGATGGTGGTGTTGCTCAATGAGAGTGATGCCGTGTTGGCGCGGGATGCGAACTCAGGTGAGGCGGTGTTGCCGGTTGTGCCTGGGGGCGGGGATTGATCCGCGGGGGGAGAGTGGCGATTCCTTCACCTTTGCACTTGATTCGGCGGTGATTCACGACGTAGCTTGCCGTTCCCGCCATCATTATCGGTTGCGGCAGTCGCAGAGCGCGGTAGTTTTCCGCAGAAACCCTCTGCATCAGACGACTTCATCACAGCATCATGGGAAAACAATACAATAAACTCGAGAAGCGTAAGCGCCGGAAGAATGCACTGAAGCGTAAGGCGGAACGTGCCAAGCAGTCCGCAGCAGCAGCCAAGGCGTCGAAGCCAAAGGCAGCAAAGAAGCCAGCGACCAAGAAGACCGCCGCTAAGAAAACCGCTGCCAAGAAGACCGCAGCCAAGAAAGCTCCGGCTAAGAAGACTGCAGCTAAGAAAGCTGCCGCCAAGAAGGCTCCGAAGACTACCGAGGAGTAAGAATCGGCGGATGATTATTTATCCCTAAACGGGTACCAGCAAGCAGATTGCCGGTGCCCGTTTTTTTTGTTTTCAGGGATTGAGTTGGCAGATGTGATGGAGCGTAGGTTGTTGTTGGTGGACGGGCACAGTGCGATTCATGCGTGGCCTGAGATGAAGTCGGTGATCCGGCGTGGTGGTGGCGATGCGACCGAGCCAGCGCGGCGGATGTTGGTGCAGGCGTTGGCGGCGATTGCCGATGCGACGGAGGTCGAGGTGGCGGTGGTTTTTGATGGCAAAGGTGGGCGTCACGAGCAGGTGGACGAGTCGACGACCGGAATCCGAGTGGTCTTTAGTGGAGGCAAGCGCTCGGCGGACGGAATGATCGAGCGGGTGGTGGCAAAGCACGGGGCTGAGATTGCGATTACGGTGGCGTCCAATGATCGGTTGGTGCTTGATGCGGCGATGGCTGGTGGCGCGGATGCCATGAGTATCCGGGGATTACAGCAGTGGGTGGACTCGTGCGACCGAGACTTCCGCGATCGTTACGGGCGCTATCTGCGCTGAGGTCGGGAGGAAGGATGAGACTGATTGACGGTGACGTTGATTTCGTGGTGATCCGAGTCAATGCTCACGGCAGTCATGACTATGAGCACCTCTTCTCAAAATCGATCGGAAACAACGGCGGCCTGGCAGCGATGGCTTGGTTTCGGGCGTGGCCGCAATCATTTTTGGTTCGGCGTGGCACTGCTCCTCCTGATGGTCGGGTGTGTCGTGTTTGCGCAGTCGACCGGGAGCGACTGGCGTGAGGCGTGGAGTGTGGGGATTGAGAAAGTGGAGGCTGGCAGCCGGAGCAAGGTGAAGGCTGCGGAGATCGCTCAAACTTGTGCCTTTTGGGGGGCGGTGATCAGCGCGGTGCTCAGCGGTGTGCTTTTGGTGACGCGGCGCTGGTGGTGCGGTGCGGATGCTCCCGAGGGCTTTGGTGCGCTCGCGGAGGAGGAAGATCCGGCGCGGCGGGGTTTGGAGCGTGCGGTGTTCTGGGGGATGCTGGTGACGGCTGTGGCGGTTGGTTTGCTTCTGCGCCTGCCACGCATGGAATTGAGTTTCTACAACGACGAAGCGCATACGTACACGCGTCTCGTGGCCGGGGAGTGGAAGAAGGCGCCGATCGGTGAACAGGGGGCGAAATTTGATGCACCGCGCTGGGGTGAGACCGCCTTTTCCAACAAGACGGGCAACAACAGCTTCCTCTATTCCATTTTGGCGCGCGCTGCGTTCGACCAGTGGAAGGCGAGCACCGGGGCCGCGGATGGCGAGGTGTGCGAGTGGATTGTGCGTTTGCCGGTGCTGATTGCCGGGATGTTGACGATTGTGGTGGTCGGATTGGGGGCACGGCGTGTGGCTGGTCCGTGGGCTGGTGTGGCGGCGATGTGGTTACTGACATTGCACCCGTGGCACTTGAGGTTCAGCACAGAGGCGAGGTCATACGGGTTGGTGATGTTGTTTGTGGCTCTAGGTGTGTGGTTGTTGGCGGGGGCGTGGCAGACCAACCGTTGGCGCTGGTGGCTGCCGTACGGGCTGGTGCAGTTTCTGATCGTTTACAGCTATCCGGGTGCGGCGTTTTTGGTGCTTTTTGCCAATGTGGTGTTGGCGGTGCTGTTGGCAGTGCGGGCTTTTACCAAATGCTGTGGTGGTGCGGGTGTGACCGCGTTGGTTCGCTTGACGGTTTCCGCGTTGTTCGCGGCTATTCCTGCGTTGTTTGTGATGGGGGCACCGGTGGTGAACACACTGGAGGCATTGGAGAATAGCAAGTCGCTGGCAGGGAGTGTGCCTGACACTTGGTGGGCTGATGTGTTGGCGTCGTTGGCAGGTGGTTTCGGATGGCACAATGCCACACCGGGGAGTCCGTTGAGTTTGTCGGTCGAGCACGCGCTGGAGAATGGAGCGTGGTTGCAATTGCTGGCGCCAATCATTTTTGCCGTGCTGGTCTTGCTGGGGCTGATTGCCGGGTTGGTTCGGAATCAGACGCGGCCTCTGGTTCTGGTGTGCTTTGCGGGCGTGGTTTCTATTGGGGCGCTTTACCTCAATAGCGTGAACTCGGGCAATGTGTTGATGGTCTGGTACGTCGTGCCGGTGCTGCCGTTGCTTGCGGTGATGGGCGGCTTGGGTGTAGCGATGTTGACGTCTCGCGTGGCCCGCGGGCCGATGGTCACAGCGGCCCCAGCGATGATCCTCGGGCTCGTAGTGGTGTGGGGGATCTGCCTCGCGCGTCCGATCTCGATTTATCGGTTCAACGGGAAAGCGGATCCGCGTCAGGTGGTGCGTGATGCGCGTGGCGGGGATTTTCCAGAATATTCCGAGCGTCCGATCACCTTTACTTTGTGGTTCGATGGGGATTTCTACGATCCGCACTTGCGGAAGTTTGTGAGCAGCGATGAGGAGTCGCTGGCGATGTTGGATGCTGCGATCGAGGAAGCGCATGAAGAGCGGCGTCCTTTGTATGTCTACGTGGCGCAGACGGGGAATGCCACGGCATCGCATCCCAAGGTGATGGAGCGCTTGACCATGTCTGGCGAGTTCACGCGCGGGACGTATCGCTACAGCTTTGAGTCGGCTGTGTTTGAGAATTACTCGTTCAAACTGCGGGCGAAGCCGTGAAATCAGCAATTATCAGGAAGAATCCTCATTTTTTGCTTACATGAGCGGAGGCTCCTGTATACATGTCTCGGGTTATCCCTAAAGTCGCATCGTTAAGCGACGTTAAATTTTTGCTTATGCGTTTTCCTGCTTGGATCTCAGACTCAAATTGGACCTCGGTCCGGCGCGCGGTGCGGCCGGTGATGAGGGTTGCGCCCGCAGTGGCCTGTGCTGCCTTGGTGGCGGGATCTCCACACGCCGCGATTGCCCAGGATGCGGCGTCAGTGGAAGTGGATCAACGCGCGTTGAGGACTGCTGAGGCGCGTGCGTTTGCTGAAGAGGGTGACTATTTGATGAAGCAGGGCGACTACGCCGAGGCTTCCACTCGTTATCGTGAGGCGGTTGAGTTTTTGCCAACTGCTCCGATCACGGCAGACCTGCGCAAAGCAATGGTGAGTCGCTATGCACGCGCTGCTACATTGCATGCCAAGCAACTGACCAAAGAGGCACGCTATGCTGAGGCGAAGGCGTTGCTTGAGTCTGTGTTGAGCGATGGGATGGCTCCGAACTACGGGCCGGCTAAAAGTTTGCAGGAGAAGCTCAGCGACGGCGACGCCGTGAACTTGGCGGATTCTCCTGAGCGGCAGGATAAAGCTGCCAGTGTGCTCACGCTGCTCAAGGAGGCTGAGTTCCTCGAATTGGCCGATGATTACGATGCTGCAAAAGGTCGCTACGAAGATGTGCTGCGCCTCGATAAGTACAACAAAGCGGCACAGGCAGGAATCGAACGCGTCGAGCGTGAGAAGATGAACTACGCTGCAGTTGCCCGGACGCGCACGCGTGCCGAACTGGTGAGTGAGGTGGATGCCGGATGGGAGACTCCGAAAGTGGAGATCCTTGCTCGTGACGGAGAGATCTCCGGCCGCAGCTTTACCCCTGAAGAAGCCGCAGGTCGCGATGCGATCCTCAAGGCGCGCCGCAATCTCGGCAAGATGGTGGTGGACCGTGTGTCCTTTGACGAGGCGACTGTTTCAGATGTTTTGCGCTTTTTGACGAGCAAGACCCGTTCACTCGATCCAAAGGGTGAGGGGATCAACTTCGTGCTCAAGGATGCGATGGATGCCGAGGGCAACATGAGCAACGCGGGCGAGAAGATGATCTCCCTCGACTTGCGTAATGTCCCGGTGATGGAAGTCGTGCGTTACACCGCGCGTCTGGCTGGACTCAATTACCGCATCGAGCCGTATGCCGTGGTTCTTTCGGCCTCCGATCTTGATAGCGATCTGCTCGTGGTTCGATCGTACCGCGTGCGTCCTGACTTTATCAGCAGCGCGCCGACAAATGCGCCTGCCGACGATGATCCATTTGGCAATACCAATATGGGGAACACGTCAGTGGTGGTGAAGCGCCTCAGCGCGAAGGAGTTCCTCGAGCGCTCCGGGATTCCTTTCGATGAGGGGTCTACCGCTCGTTTTGATGCGGCCACCAGTACGCTTACCATGCGTAACACGGCAGCGGCTCACCAGCGCCTTGAGACCTTGGTTGAGATGTCCCGCACCGACGTTGGACGCTTGGTGGAGATCCGCGTGAAGATGGTCGAGGTCAACCAGACCAACCTGACCGAACTCGGCTTCGACTGGCTTTTGGGTGGCTCCGATCTGGGTAATGGCGTGGTGGTAACCGGCGGCACGGGTGATATTGGTGAGGTGCCTCTCACCGACCCTACCACCGGTGGTCAGTTGGGTGAGAACCCTGTGACAGCATCGCTGCGCTCAGGCGATACCGCGATTACCGAGGCCTCCATCAGCAGCTTGGTAGCCACAGGTTCGCCGGCATCTCTCGGTGCGCAAGGTGACAGGGCTCCTGGTGTTTTTGGTGTGTCTGGTGTGTTGACCCAGCCGCAGTTCCAGATGGTGATGCGCGGATTGAACCAAAAGAAGGGCGTCGACATGCTCAACGCGCCCCATGTGGTGACCCGTAGTGGACAGGTGGCGCGCGTGGAGGTGATGCGTGAATTCATTTACCCAACCGAGTACGATCCGCCAGAGTTGCCGAACGCGGTGCGAGGCGATCGTGACCTTGGTTCATTCCCTGTTACGCCAGCCACCCCGACGGCCTTCGATATGAAGCCGCTTGGTACCATTATGGAGGTGGATCCGGTGGTGAACAAAGAGGGCACGCTGGTGGAGCTCAATGTGGATCTCGTGATGCGTGAGTTCATCGGTTTTGTGAACTATGGTTCGCCAATTACCACACCGCCGATTGGTGGTGATCTTTTTGCCGCGCCGCAGGTGATCACTGAGAACCGCATTCTCCAGCCTGTGTTTGAAACTCGTACTGAGAAGACCAGTGTCAGTGTCTATGACGGGCAGTCGTTGGTGATTGGCGGCTTGCTCAACAGCCAAGTTGAAACCGTGAACGACAGCGTGCCGTTCTTCGGAGATATTCCGGTGTTCGGGCGTTTCTTCAAGACGCGGGCTGAGAAGACTACCAAGCAGGCTTTGTTGATCTTCGTGGAAGTAAACGTACTTGATCCATCAGGCCGTCCATTGCGTGATTATGCTGCCGACTCGGCGGTTGGTGCGCCTGGTGTGTAATTTTCTTCTAGCGGATCGACGACGCAGTTATGCCTTCATCTGACCAGCGACCAGATCCCAGTGCCTCGCGTTCGGTACCTGCGGATGAGATGATGGAACGGCTGAAGAGCCGCGGGTCATCCTCATCCCCGGGCCGCAGTGAGACGGTGGAGCGGAAGTATGATCCGGAAACCGGCGAAGTGCGCGTGAAGCGTCGCCGGCGGGTGAAAAAGAAGGCCGACCCAAGAGCACAGGCGCGCAAGCGTCGACAGCGCTTGTTTTGGATCTTCTTCGCCATGGTCGGCTTGGTTACCGCAGTGTTGACTGCTGGTTATTACATGGTGTGGGGTGGCGTGCGCACCGATGCGTTCCGCAGTGGTGCCGAGCAGGTGATAGCGACTACGCTTGATCAAGCGGATGTCGAGGCGCAGCACTTCCAGCTTGAGGGTACATCGCTCAAGAGTGCGCGACTTCGCACCGTGGGCAAGCCGGGGGCGATGATTCAACGGGCCGAGTTGGCGTCTGCAGTGCTGGAGCTGGATCGCGATTCCTTCTCCGGTGGCGATTGGCTGGTGAAGCGCATTTCCGGATCAAAGCTCAAGTTGATGGTGTGCCCGCGTGGCACGGCTGAGCTCCCGGTTGATGGCAAGGTCGGTGAGGGGGCGCAACCCGGCGGGTTTATGCTCAACCGCAACCCGGATGCGATGGACGTGAAGACGTACTCGTTCTGGGACACCGACGTGGTTTTCGGGCTGGACGAGCGGCGGGTGAAGTCGTCGATTACCGACGCCAGCGTGACCATGAGCAGAGCCGGTGATGAGGGCTTTGCCGGCAGCGTCTCGAGCGGGCGGGTTGTGTTTGACGGGTGGCCGGTTTTTGATATCGATCAAATCAACTTCGTAGTCGCTGAGGATGTGGTGTCGGTGAAGGCAGGGGCACTCGACGTGCCAAGCGGCTCGCTCACGTTCATTGGTGACTTTCCTCTCAGCGATGGTGAGATCGACGCGTCGTTGATCGTACAGGACGTCAATTTGGAGCAGCTAGTCGTCGGGGATTGGAAGCCGTTGTTTGACGGGCTGATGGAGGACGGTGAGTTCGACCTGACATTGGATCCGGGGGATCCGTCATCGCTGGAGATTCGCGGTGACTTCAAGTTGTCGTTGTTGCGGTTGCGTCAGGTGCGTCTTTTGCAAACCCTTGCCACGATGCTGGGGGGCAGCGACCACGACATTGGGATGTTTTCGGGTGTGAGCGGATCCTTGGTGGTGCGTGACGAGGAAATTGTGATCGACCAGATGCAGATGGAGACGTCTCAGGGCGTGCTGTTGCGTGGTGGTGTGCGGGTGGCTGATGGTGGTGTGCTGTCAGGGATTGTTCGCATCGGTGTGCCGGTGGAGCGGTTTGGAGGTGATGTTCCGAAGCTTTTCAAGCCGGGTGAGGATGGTATGTTGTGGGCGACGGTTTCGCTCAGCGGGCGCCGAGGATCTATTGGCGACGATTTGATCGAGCGGATCGAGAAAGCCGAGCGTGCCGGGCAGAGTGTGGAGGAAGGTTCTAATAGGCCGACCGCCGACACTTTGTTTGAGGCGCTGACTCCAGAGAATTGATCAATCGAGTGACTATGAATTTGAATCGCAAATTGTGGATGGTGGGAGCCTTGGCTGGCTTGATGGCAGTGGGAGCGTGCTCCGAACAGGAAGTGAAGGTAGGGTATGCGCCAGAGGTGGCCGAGCAGGCCGTGGCGCGTGAGGTGGAGCTGTCTGTGCCGAGCATTTCGTGTGCGTCGTGTTTGGCGAAGATCCGCAAGGAAGTGATTCAAGTTCCCGGGGTCGTGAGCATGGGCGGCGACCCACGGACGAAGAAGGTGGTGGTGCGCCTGAGTGCCGACGCTGCCGAAGGGGACGCCGCGATCCGTGAGGCGATTGCCAAGGCCGGGTTTGAGGTCGCTGGAGGTGAGTAGCTTCTGAGCTACAACCATTTGCGGCTTCCACGCGAGGCCGCGATGTGCCTACTCTGGCGGACGTCTAACCTCGTTTCGCCATGCATATCAAATTCTGCGGTGCGGCAGGCACCACCACCGGGTCCCAGCACCTGATCACGGTCAATGGGCACAAGATCCTTCTCGATTGCGGCCTTTATCAAGGGCACCGGCAGGAGAGCTTTCACCGCAACAAGGAGTTTGATCACTTTGATCCTGCCGAGTTGAACGCGGTGGTCCTTTCTCACGCGCACATCGACCACAGTGGGAACCTGCCGAACCTGGTGAAGCAGGGGTTCACGGGGAATGTCTACTCGACTCATGCCACCCACGACCTGTGTCAGGTGATGCTGCGGGATTGCGCCAAGATCCAGGCGTACGATGTGGAGTACTTGAACCGCCGCTACGCCAAAAGAGGCGAGAACAAGCGGGTGGAGGTCACTTATGACCAAATGGACGCGGAGCAGGCGATGCGTCAGTTCGTCAATATTGGTTACAATCGGAAGATTCCAATCGCCGATGGTGTGATGATGCATTTCCGCGATGCGGGGCACATCTTGGGCAGTGCGCAGGTTGTGTTGGATATCGACGACCGCGAGGACGGGGCGAAAGGCCGACTTCTTTTCAGTGGTGATGTCGGGCGGGGTAACAACGAATTGCTGAATGATCCAATCGCGGTGGATGGGGTGGATTGGATGATTATGGAAAGCACCTATGGAGGGCGCGAGCACGAGATGCCTGCCTCCGCGCGTGAGGAGCTCAGCGAGGTGCTGAAGGATGCGGTGGCCAAGGGCGGGAAGGTGATTATTCCGGCTTTCGCGGTCGAGCGAACGCAGCAGTTGTTGTTCGTGCTGCATGACATGATTGAGAACAAGGAGATCCCGAGGATTCCTGTCTTTGTCGACAGTCCGCTGGCGGTAAGTGCGACGGAGATTTTCCGGCTTCATCCGGAGTGTTTCAACGAGGAGGTCTATGATCGTTTGTTTGGGCGCAACAATCCCTTTGGTTTTGAAGAGCTAACATTGATCCGCTCGGTGCAGGGGTCGAAGGCGCTGAACAAGTCGCACGAGGCGGCAATTATCATCTCTGCCTCCGGGATGTGCGAGGCCGGTAGGATTCTACACCACTTGCGCAATGGGATCGGCAATCCGAACAACACTGTCTTGTTCGTTGGGTATTGTGCTGAGAACACATTGGGTCGCAAGATCCGCGACGGAGAGTCTCCGGTAAACATCTTCGGTGAGCCCGTCGACGTGCATGCCGAGGTGGTGGCGGTGGATTCGTTCTCGGGGCACGCGGATCACAGTGAGTTGATGGAGTATTTCACCAAGACCGGCGGGCCGAAGAAGCAGGTGTGGCTGGTGCATGGCGAACGTTCGCGTTCCGAAGCGATGCGCGACGCGTTGGCAGCCGCACATCCGGACAGTGAGTTTCAAGTCGCCGAACTGGGAATGGAAGTAACGGTGAAAGGGGATCTGTAGCAGGAGCCTGACGGTTGTTGTACCTGTGGCTGGAGAATGCGAATTCAGCGGATTTGATACTTGCGGAAAATGCGCTGCTCGTTTCATCTCCACGGGTATGAAATCGCTTCTTCTAACCAACGAGTTCCCGCCCTACATCTACGGCGGTGCGGGTGTGCATGTCGATTACCTCAGCCGCGAGTTGTCGCGTCTGATCGAGGTGGATGTGCGTTGCTACGGCGATCAGGATCGCCAGGACGGAAACCTCGGGGTTAAGGGCGTCGGGCTGGACAAGTCGGGATGGACGGCTCCCGAAGCATTGCAGTCGGTCTTCGGTGCGGTGCAGCGGGATTTGGATTTCAACACGCGCAATGTCGATGCGGATGTGGTGCACCTGCACACGTGGTACACGCACTTCGGCGGAATTCTGGCAAAGCTCAACTACGGCATCCCGATGGTGCTGACCGTGCACTCGCTCGAGCCGTTGCGCCCGTGGAAGCGTGAACAACTCGGTGGCGGCTACGATTTCTCGTGCTGGGTGGAAAAGACCGCAATCGAGATGGCAGACGCGGTGGTCGCGGTTTCCAAAGAGACCAAGGAAGATATCCTGCGTTTGTTTGATGTGGATGAGAGCAAAGTGCACATTATTTACAACGGGATCGATCCGGACGAGTACCAGAAGGTTGAGAAGCCGGAGGTGTTGGAGAAGTACGGGGTGGATCCGAACCAACCGATGGTGCTTTTTGTGGGGCGGATCACGCGCCAGAAGGGGATCATTCATTTGGTGAACGCGATCCGGTCGATGGACCCTGGCTTCCAGGTGGTTTTGTTGGCGGGGGCGCCGGACACTCCGGAGATTGCCAAGGAGATGCAGGACGCGGTGGCCGAGGTGCAGAAGGAGCGCGATGGCGTGATCTGGATTGAGGAGATGCTTGAGACTCCGGAGAAGATTGCGATGTATTCGCATGCCGATGTGTTCTGCTGTCCGTCGATTTACGAGCCGTTCGGGATTATCAACCTCGAGGCGATGGCTTGTGAGACCGCAGTGGTCGCCAGCGCGGTGGGCGGTATCAAGGAAGTGGTTGTGCCGGAGGAAACCGGGTTGCTGGTTCCTGTCGAACAACAGCAAGTCAGCCCATTTGAGCCGACCGATCCGGAGGCGTTTGCCAA
This sequence comes from Sulfuriroseicoccus oceanibius, assembly GCF_010681825.2. Taxonomy (NCBI): domain Bacteria; kingdom Pseudomonadati; phylum Verrucomicrobiota; class Verrucomicrobiia; order Verrucomicrobiales; family Verrucomicrobiaceae; genus Sulfuriroseicoccus; species Sulfuriroseicoccus oceanibius. The sequence continues at coordinate 2,132,523 of NZ_CP066776.1, forward strand.
GGATCTGGCAGCGGGTGTGAATCGATTGATGGCGGATCCTGAGTTGCGCGAAAAAATGGGCGTCGCCGGCCGTAAGCGTGCTGTGGATGTCTTCAGCTGGCGCGCGATCGCCGAGGAGACTGTCGATCTCTACAAGTCGCTGACTGATAAGTAGAGTTCGGGATTGCTCGCTCCGCTCGAAGGAGTGGAGGTGGATCCGCAGATTTCGCAGATTGATCAGATTTTTGCGCAAGCGTTGTGCCGACTGATTGATCTGCTGAGATGGAGCTCACGCAAAGCCCCCAAGGTCCCAAAGAATAGATTTTTCTTTGGGACCTTGGGGAGTTGCGTGAGTTTTTTTTATGCGCCGGTTCGCCGATCTACTTTGCTCTAAGTAAGCGCATCGCTGCCCATCGAAGGGATCTATTTGAGAAATGAGACTATCTGCGAAATCGGCGTAATCTGCGGATCACCCAAAACAATCATGTGGGATGTGCTGTGCGCAGATTGCTTTGGGTTCAATAGCGAGCGGCTGCGCCGGGTGGGTTTGGTTTGCCGACGCGATGGTCGGCGTTCCAGGCACCGGTTGCGTGAGAGCGTGAGCTGAAGCTCAAAGAAACGCATCTGTGGGAATCTGCGTCATCTGCGGATCCTCAAAAGCTATCACTTTATGTCACCGCTGCGCGGGTGATTCTAGACTAGCGTTCCTTTGCGTCTCTGCGTGAGAACACTAGTTCTGAACGGCCGCTTTTTTCTTTCCGGGTTTGACTGAGGGCGGTGCGCGGTGCTTGATCCGAGTATGCCAGAATCCGCGACCGCCTCTACGTTTGCTCTTTCGCCTCGAACCAAGGTCCTTCGTCTTGAAAATGGACTGGAGGTGCTCGTGTTACCCGACCACCGCTCGCCGGTGGTGAGTGTGCAGGGCTGGGTGAAAGTGGGCAGCATCCACGAGTCCGAGTTTCTCGGTGGTGGGATCTCGCATTTGATCGAGCACTTGGTCTTCAAGGGAACGACGAACTTCGGTGGACAAGAAATTGCCAAGTGCGTGCAGGAGAATGGCGGGCAGCTCAATGCCTACACCTCGTTCGACCGCACGGTCTACTGGGTGGACGCGCCATCTGATGGGGCTGAGCGCGCATTGGATGTGGTAACGGATCTGATCTTTCGTCCCAAGTTTCCGGAGAATGAGTTTGAGAAGGAGAAAGAAGTGATCCGGCGCGAGATCGCGATGGGCGAAGATGATCCGGACCGCGTGTTGAGTCAGGCGCTTTTCCGCGAGGCATTCACGCAACATCCGACGCGGCATCCGGTGATCGGTTATCTCGATGCCTTCAACCAACTGACACTCGATAACGTGTGGGCGTTCTATCGTCGCCACTACGTGCCGAACAATGTGTTCCTCGTGATCGTGGGCGACATCACCGCCGAGCAGGCCGAGGCGTGGGTGCGTGAGAAAGTGGGGGACGTGCCCCGTGGGATGCGTGAGCCGGTGATGGTGCCGAGCGAGCCGCGCCAGCTTTCCGCACGCAATGCGCGGATTGGTTTTGATTCGGAGGTGACCAGGGTGGATCTCGCCTGGCGGATTCCGTCGATGACACACCCGGACATGCCGGTGTTCGACGTGTTGGCGAAGATTTTGGGCCGTGGCCGCAGTTCGCGTCTGTACCGGGAGATCCGCGAAAAGCGCAAGCTGGCGCACAGCGTCGGGGCTTGGAGTTACACTCCGGCACACGAGGGGCTTTTCGTGCTGAATGCCGACACCACACCGGACAACCGCGATGCCTTGGTTTACGCGTTGCGCGATGAGGTTGAGAAGGTCGTGCGCGATGGCGTGACCTCTGATGAGTTGGAAAAGGCGCGCCGCTCGGTGCAGGCCGGGCTTTACGGTGGCTTGGTCACGACCAATGGATTGGCGTCGCAGATTGGGTCGAGCTGGATGCTGACCGGCGGCGTCGATTTGGCCAGTAGTTATCTTGAGGCAATTGAGAAAGTCGACAGCGAGGCGATTCAGCGGGTGGCGGCGAAGTGGTTGGTGCCATCGTCGGAATGTTTGGTCACCGTAGAGCCGGAGTCTGCAGTTGCCGAGTCGACCGAAGCGGCTGCGGCGATCGGTGAACGTTCGGCGTCGCTGATGCCGGCTGTGAATGATTCCTCGGTGGCCAATGGGTTGAATGTGTTGGTTGGTGCGGATCACACGGTGCCGCTGGTTTCGCTACAGGCTGCGTTCATCGCTGGGAGTCAGGCGGATCCTGCGGGCAAGTCCGGGCTTTGCCGATTGGTGGCCTCGTCGCTGCTCAAGGGGACAGCGACCCGCACCGGTGAGCAACTCGTGGCCGAGATCGAAGGACTCGGAGGCTCGATCACCAGTGGTGCGGGGAACAACACGATCAGTGTGGGAGCGATGGTTATGCGCGACGACCTGCCATTGGCTCTCGAGCTGCTTGGCGATGTGCTTACGCATTCGACCTTCCCTGAGGAGATGGTCGCAAACGAGCGCACGGCTCAGTTACAAATGATCAAGGAAGCTGCGGACCATCCGGTCCGTGTCGCGATGCGTGAGGCGCGTGCCGCGCTCTATGGCGGGTCGTCGTTGGCGCACTCGGCGCTCGGAACAGAGGCGGAGGTGGCAACGCTGGGCCGCGACGATGTGGCCGGCTTTGCCTCCAATGTGCTGACCGCATCCAATGGCGTGCTCGCTGTGTTTGGCGATGCCGACGCAAGCGAGGTGCAACGCCATGCCGATGGCTTCATCGGTGGACTGGTAGCGGGGAATGGTCGGGCGAGCGACGTGCTTGCCGCGACAGTTGCTCCGGCGACCACCGCTCAGAGGATCGAGCTCCAGGAGAGCACGCAGCAAGGCGTGGTGGTGATTGCATTCCCCGGGCCGGGAGTGGGCCATCCGGATTATCTGCCGATGCAGCTGCTCAACCAGGCGACCAGTGACATGGCGTCGAGACTTTTCCTGCGGATTCGCGAAGAACAAGGGCTGGCGTACTACGTGAGCAGCACAACATTCCTCGGTATTGGCGGGGGCATGTTCAGTTTCTATCTGGGCACCGATCCGGCAAAGCTGGCGCATGCGGAATCGGAGCTGCGCGAGGAAATCAAGCGCTTGGTAGAGGTTGGGCTCGATGAGGATGAGTTTGACCGCGCTCGCGCGAGCTTCCGTGGGGACCTGATCATGGGTGCCCAAAGCCCGGCATCACTCGGAACCAAGGCATGTGTCGATCAGTTGCTCGGCCTCGGCTGGAATGCGGTCGATCACGAACTCGAGCGCCTGAAAACGATTACCCTTGGCGATGTCCGCGCCGCCGCCGCCCGCTGGCTCCACGGCGAGGGCGTGACGGTGACCGTGCAGCCGTGATTTGAGGATTCTCTCAGACGATGAGCATTCGATATTTGATAACCTGCGTATTCTGCCTGCTGTGCGGACGTGTTTTTGGATGGCCGGTCATTGAGCCTGTCGATCATGCTGGGCAGCTAGAGTCGGCTGATTTTGTGGGAGTCGTGGAGGTCGCTGAGATCAACGAGACGGGCAAGAAGATTCTGCTGTGCCAAGATTCGGTGGCGTTTCGTGAGCTTCGCCTTTCGCTCAGAGTCCTCTCCTGCTTCAAGGGGCAGGGGGCGGAGATGCTTACTTGTAGTATTCTCCGAGAGCCTACCAGGGAGGAACTAATCGCCGACGGGGTGTCTGAAGAGAACTTGAGACTCGTGCTGTTGAATATGGCAGTTGACGAGGAGCTGCATTTACTGCCCGCTCGAGCACAGCGGAGGGATCAGCTTTTGGTCTATCTCGCATCTACTGAGGATGGGTTTGTGCCTCTCACTGGATACCTGGAGTCGAGTCGCTCCCTGTTCGTCATTGAGCCTTCCAGCCGGGCGGTCAAGGGGCGGGCTGCGTTAGGTAACGCAGAGCAGCCCAGCGGCATCCTTGATCCCAAGGTGTATGAAAAGCCCAAAGCTGAGTTAAATGGCACCACGGGTAGTGATTGACATAGCCCTGGAACAATGGAAATAGCGCTCAATCGAGGGTGCTAGGATAGCCCTAACTATTGAAGAGTGCCGATAATCCATATTTCAGCACCCCTTAAGGAGGCGCTGTGGTGTGATTACGGGGCGGTGATTAGATCGAGGTTTTATGGATCGTTGTGGCGATAATGTGGGGCTTTGATGAGGGGCAACGTGTTTGCGACGAGGTAAGGATTCGATTGGCTTGGTAGTCAGACGGCGCTACTCGTTCATTGGAAACTGCCCGCAGGGGTTAATGCAAGGGCATCCCCAGGTGAAGGAAATCTCGGGCAATCTCACACTGGGGAACGGTCACGTCTATGAATGACAGGCAGGCAAGGTGCGGGCGGTGTTGTGGGCGTGCTCGATCCTCCGGATCTTGCGTCGGATGGCTGAGGCGTAGGCTCGGACACCCATCCCTGACGCTCGGAAACAGCGGCTGTGGAAAAGCCATACGACGGAGGAAATGCCGATGAACAAGGAGCGGCAGAACCATTCGGTTAGCTTGCGGTTGATCGGACTCAGTCGGCTGTGGTGGATCTGTAAGCGCTCGAGTTGGAAGTCGATATGGTGCGCCTCGTCGCGCAGGATGTGGTGGCAGATGTTAGTGAGCACCGGACAATGCCCGGCATCGGCGAGCGCCTTGTAGTAAATTTGAGCGATGCTCTCGACCATCAGCACCGAGGTGGTCCAGAGCTCCATGTTGCCGAGGGCGTAGCGCACGCGCCGGAAGAGAAAGTCGCCGAAATCAAAACGGCGACGAGCAACGCCTGCCAAGTCCAGATAGCGACCTAGCATTTCGCCGTGACTTTGTTCCTCCTCGATAAAGAGCGCCACAGCTTCTTGATAGGAGAGGTCGGGGCCGTGTTGTTTGAGGAATCGCTCTGTGGCGCGGGTGAGGTGTGCACCATCAGAGGTTTCGCCGAGCTGCCATGCTTGTAACGAGCGCAGGACCAGGGCGTCGTTGGGGCGTGTTGGGTGCAGGGCGGCACCTAGATGCCACGGGATGAGTCTGGCTTTGGCTCGGCTCTTGGAGAAGTGATCCAGCCAACGATAGCCGTTGGTGACGATGGGGTGTGATTGACCGTTCATGAGCGCAGCATCGATGGTCAATGTGAACGGAGTGTGATGGCTGCGTGAAATGGGTGTGGGATTTGCAGCGAGAATGGTTCACGCAGAGACGCGAAGACGCGAAGACGCGGAGGGAGGTGCGCGGAGGGTGTTGAAGAACGTTCGCTTTGTGCCTGTTTTGGGATGGCGTGATTTGGGAACCACAGAGGACTCAGAGAGCACAGAGGGGGGGCACGAAGGGCGCGAAGATCACGAAGGTTTTTGAGGGAACATTGCGTCGTGGAGTGACGGTGTCCTCACCGTCGGGTGGTTGCATGTTGAGCTTAGTCGCTGCGCTCCGATCAGGCAGGATGTCGACAGGAATGTCGACCCACCTGCGTGTGTGCGGTGGCCGGATGGGAAACCGGCGGTCCGATACGGGGCTCAGCTACCGAATCAAAACAATCCTCTGCGTCTTCGCGTCTCTGCGTGAGATCCAACGCGGCTCTCGCTACGCGTCCAGTCGCAGCGCGACCTTGTCGGCGTAGCGGGCTTAGCTTAGTCGCTGCGCTCCGATCAGGCAGGATGTCGACAGGAATGTCGCCCCATCAGCGTGTGTACGGTGGCCGGATGGGAAACCGGCGATCCAATACGAGGCTCAGCTACCGAATCAAAACAACCCTCTGCGTCTCTGCGTGAGATTCAACGCGCGCTCTCGCTAGGCGTCCAGTCGCAGTGCGGCTTTTTCGGCGGCGGTGAGTTCGGACTCGTCCTTGGTCTCGTCGATTGGCTTTTTCTCCTCATGGGTGAGGCGCATGCCGACCGGTTTCGAGACACCGAATTCTTCCATCGTCACGCCGTACATCACATCGGCGCGGCCCATGGTGCGCTTCGAGTGGGTGACGATGATGAACTGCGACTGGTCAATGAAGCGGTCGAGCACTTTCAAGAAGCGGCCGATGTTCGATTCGTCGAGCGGCGCGTCGAGTTCGTCGAGCACACAGAACGGGCTCGGCTTGACCATGTAGATCGAGAACAGCAACGCCACGGCGGTCATCGAGCGCTCACCACCGGAGAGCAAGGTGATGCTTTGGAGCTTTTTGCCTGGCGGCTTGGCGATCACTTCGATGCCCGACTCCAGCGGGTCTTCATCGTCCATCATGATCAGGTTGGCCTGACCACGCTCGCCGAAGAGCTCCTTGAACATCGACTGGAAGTTGTTGCGCACGATCTCGAAAGTCTCGGAGAAGCGTTTGCGGGTTTCCTGGTTGATGTGCTCGATGATGTCTTGCAGCTCCGACTTCGCTCTGACCAAGTCGTTTTGCTGTTGGTCGAGGAAATTGTAGCGCTCTTCGGCCTCCTCGAACTCATGGATGGCGTCGAGATTGACCGGCCCCATCGACTCGAGCCTCCGGCGCATTTCACCGACCGTGGTCTCGACAAACTGCCAATCGATATCGGTGTCGGCAAAGCTCGGCGCAGAGCTTGCTTCGGTCGTCTCGGTATCGGCTTCGGTTGAGAACGCGTCGTCCTCCGGCTGCGACGCCCCGCCGCGCTTGAGGCGTTTCTTTGACTGGTCGATCGATGCCTTGAGGGCAGGGAGGTCTTGTTCGAACTCAGCCAAGTCGACGCCGTGGCGTTCCTGGCAGGTGTTGATGATGTTTTCCAAGCGCAGTTCGACCTGGGTGGACTTGACCTCCTCGCGGCCGCGTTGGTCGCTGATGGCTGACAACCGCTTACGGGCTTGCTGCAGCGTGGCTTCGTGTTCGCGCACGAGGTTCTGCTGCCGCTGGCGTTCTTCGTTGTCGGCTTCGAGCTCGGACTCGAGTAGTTCGATTCCGGCGGTAGCGTCCTCGATGATTTGCTCCAGGTTTCGATTTTGCTGTTCCGCCTCGCTGATCTTGGCGCGGTAACCATCCGACTCCTGATTGCGGCGGGTGGTGATCTCGTTCAACTCGGCGAGCCGTGCGGCCATCGGCGTGCGTTGTTCTTCGAGCGCTTGGAGCGAGCGTTCCTCCACGGCCAGGGCGGTACGGCGTTCGCTCAACTCATCAGCCGCCTGGTTTTCGCGTTCGCTGAAGTCACCGAGTTGTTGTTCCAACCCATCAATCAGCCCCATAGCGTCGTCCATGGTGATGCGGGCGGCTGCGAGTTCTTCCTCCATCGCTTCGATGTCGTTCAGCGATTGCGTGTCACGCTGGCTGATGGCATCGGCGTCGCGCTCGAGGTTTTCGATCCGGTTGGCGATCTGCTCGACCTCGCGGGAGACGAGGGAACGTTGACCCTCCAGCGTCGAGCGCTCGACGCGCGTGGTCTGAACCGCTTCGCGCAGCTGGGCCAACTGATCGTTCAATTGCTCGATCTCCGCGGTAAGTTCCTCCTCGCTGGCAACCGCTTCGTCATGGGCTTTGCTGAGGCTGGCGGTTTGGGCTTCGAGCTCGCGGATCTCATTCTGGCGCGCAAGCACCGAGGAGCCACCGTCATCGCTATCGACACCTCCGTGGACAATCCCTTCCGGGGTGAGCAACTCGCCCTCGATGGTGGTGAATGTAAGCTGTGGGTGGTTCGGGCGCAGCTTCCACGCGGTGTCGAGGTCCGGCACGATGAGCACGTCGCGCAACAACGCAGCGAACACAGGCAGCACCTTGGCGTTGGCCTGGATGCGCTCGTGCGCCCAGGCAACCGCTCCGGCCGGCAGCTCGGGAGATGCATTCTCGCCCGCGGGCTGGACAACGTCTTCGGCTAGAATGGCGGCCTGGCCGAGCTTCTTCTCGCGCAGCACCTCGACGATGCGGTGGGCGAGTGTGGAGTCGGCGACCAAGATGGTTTGCAGGCGCGGCCCGAGCACGGCCTCAATTGCGCGCACATCTTCGTTGCCGACCTGCAGGAACGATCCGAGTACGCCGCGCACGCCATTTTTGAAAAAGTCTGGATCATCGAGCCCGGTGATCACGGCCTGGGTCCCCCGTTCCAGTCCTTCGCCGTTTTGCGCGAGTTTGCGCAGGACATTGAGCCGGCTGTCGGCGGCGGTCAGTTCTCGGTGGAGTTGTTGCGATTGGTTGCGGCTGGCGGTGAGGTCGCTCTGGGCAGTGCGCTGGCGTTGTTCCGCTTCGGCGAGTTCGGCGTTCTGCTGGGTGGCGGTTTCCGTGAGTTCGGCCAAGCGAACATCGAGCTGCTCAGCTTCGCCTCGGCGTTCGGATTCGCTCTCGCGCAGCGTGCGGAGTTCCGTCTGCATCGCCTCCGCACGGGCGCGGTCGCTTTCTGCCTGGCTGCGGATGTTTTCAATCTGCGCCTGCAGCGTAACCGTGCGCGACTCCGCTTGGTTGCAGGCTGCACGGTGGGTGGCGAGTTGGCTGGCCAGTTCGCCGCGCTGGTCGCGGAACTCAGCCACATGGCGCTCTGCTTCGGCGACGAGTTCGCGTTGTTCTTCAATCCGCGATTGGATTGAGAGCACGGCTTCTTCCGCCTGCGCGAGATCTTCCTTTTGTTGGTCGATCTTCGAAGCCGTGGCGGCGACGTCGGCCTCGTTGCGGGCAATGTGGTCGGCGAGCTCGCGGCAGCGCTCCAGGTTGTAGGAAATGCGGGAGCGCGCTGAGTCGATGCGGTTGTGGCGCTCGTTGAGTTGGGCGCGGTTCTCGCTGACGCGTGCTTCCACTTCGACCATTTGCTCGCGCAGAACCTCGAGCTCGAGTTCACGACTGGTGAGCGTGGTCTCCAGCTCGGCGAACTCATCCTGCAACGAGTCGATCGACCGGGTCAGATCGTGCTTCTGTACGCTCAGTTCGGTGAACTGCTTGAACGAAAGGTGGGTGTCCAGCACGCGCACGTCCTCGAGCAGCGCCCGGTAACGCCGTGCCTTGGCGGCTTGACGTTGCAGCGAGTTCATCTGGCGCTTCACCTCGGCGATGATGTCGGTGATGCGCAGCAGGTTGGCTTCGGTGTACTCAAGCTTGCGCAGGGTCTCGCGCTTCTGCTTTTTGAACTTGGTGATGCCTGCAGCCTCTTCGAACACAGCACGCCGGTCTTCCGGCTTCGACGAGAGCAACATGTCGATCTTGCCCTGTTCCATGATCGAGTAGGCCGTGCGGCCGATCCCCGTGTCCATGAACAACTCATTGATGTCACGCAGTCGGCATTGGGTGCCGTTGAGGCGGTACTCTGATCGTCCGTCGCGGAAGACGCGGCGGGTAATTGCCACTTCGTTGAAATCCACACCAAGCGACTCCTCGCAGTCGGCCATGGTCAGCGTGACCTCTGCCATGCCGAGCGGTTTGCGCTTTTCGGTGCCAGAGAAAATGACATCGGCCATCTCGCCGCCGCGTAGGGCTTTGGCGGATGTTTCCCCGAGCACCCAGCGGATGGCGTCCACCACATTGGACTTACCGCAGCCGTTCGGGCCGACAATCCCCGTGACGCCCTCATGGAACTCCAAACGCGTCTTGTCCGCGAAGGATTTGAAGCCGTGGATGTCGAGGGACTTAAGGTACATGGAGGGGCTGCGGGGCGGTGCTTGCGCGTGCCGGATGGAAAGGCGAGGGAATGTGCGCGTCCGTCACCTCTACCAATCCGGCTCATTGCTTGGCAATGTAGGTTGATGTAGGGGGAGGGGCAAGTCTAAAGCACTATATGTTGTGGTGTAAGTGTCTCAGCTTTTGGTGTTTATATGGTGTGATGAAATATTAACGAAAGCTAAAGATCCTTATCGTTATCGTTACCCAAATCCCAATCGGAGCGCAGCGATCCAGCATCCGGCGTGGGTCTCCTAATCGATATCGCTATCGCTATCCTAATCGAACCGCGGTGTCGGCGTGCAGGCGGCGGCCGTCGGGTGAATCTTGCGCTCCGTCGGAATCGCCCGCTCGGCCGCTATATTGGGCGGGCGCCAACCCCAGGGTGTGGTCGCCGGAGGCTCCCTTCACCCTGGGCTGGTTTGCGCTTCCCTTTGCAGGGAAGGAGGGTTTTCGAGCGATGGTCTAGTGAGGCAGCGTCGAAGCCGTTGTCATTATCGTTATCCAAATCCCAATCGGAGCGCAGCGATCCAGCATCCGGCGTGGGTTTCCTAATCGGTTTCTGGCGCTGGTGTTATCTTTAGGCGTGCGGCTGCGCCGGATGGGGGCGGTTTGCCAAGGCGAGGCTTGGCGTTCCATGCTTGGCGTTCCGGTAGTGGGGGGGCGTTACCTGAGAGGCTTCTTGGACCAGCCCGACGGTGAGAGAGTTCTCGGGCGACGTCACCTTGGGGTCAGGCGCTACACAAAAAAAGCGGCACCCTGATTGGGTGCCGCGGGAGATGGGAAAGTTCAGGGTGATCCGGCTACGCCTTTTTGCGGTAGTAGATCAGATCAAAGGTGTCGTGTTTTTCGACGATGCGGTCTTTGACGAACCATTGGCTGATCTCAGGGAAGTAGGCGTCGCCTTCATACTCCTCGTGGACGTGGGAAATGTAGACACCGTCGCAGAGTGGGAGCATGGCGGCGTAGAGAGCGGACCCGCCGATGACGAATGCGGAGAGTTCCGGGTCGACGAGTTTCAGGGCCTCCTCAGGCGAGGCGGCGAGTGCCGTCCCGGCGGGTGCTTCGTTCAGCGTCGTGCTGACGACGATGTTGCGGCGGTTGGGGAGTGGGCGGCCGATGGATTCATAGGTCGTGCGGCCCATGATGATTGGGTTGCCGGTGGTGAGTTTTTTGAAGGTCTTGAGGTCTTCAGGAAGGTGCCATGGGAGTTGGCCGTCGCGTCCGATGACGCGGTTGGGATCCATGGCGACGATAGCGGTGAGCGACATGATAATGGCGAAAAAATGGGAAAATATTAACCTACGCGCATTGCGTAAGAATGAGTGAAAAGTCGTTACTACACGCTGACTTCGCCCTTGATGTGTGGGTGTGGGTCGTAGTCCGAGATGGTGATGTCGGCGATGGTGAATCCGTCGATCTCTTTGACGTCCGGATTGAGGGTCAGCTTCGGCAATGGGCGTGGGTCACGGGTCATCTGGAGCTTGGCCTGCTCGATGTGGTTCGAGTACAGGTGGAGGTCACCGAAGGTGTGGACGAAGTCGCCAGGCTGGAGACCGCACACCTGCGCCATCATTTGGGTCAGCAGCGCGTAGGATGCGATGTTGAATGGGACACCGAGGAAGAGATCGGCGCTGCGCTGGTAGAGCTGGCAGGAGAGCTTGCCGTCGGCTACGTAGAATTGGAACAACAAATGGCACGGTGGGAGGGCCATGTTGGGTACGTCAGCCACGTTCCAGGCGCTGACGATATGGCGGCGCGAGTGCGGGTTGTTTTTGATGCTTTCGACGACTTCGGCGATCTGGTCGACGACGGTGCCATTGGCGCCTTCCCACGAGCGCCATTGTTTGCCGTAGACGGGGCCGAGGTTGCCGTCTTCGTCCGCCCATTCGTCCCAGATCCGGACATTGTGTTCCTTGAGGTAGGCGATGTTGGTGTCGCCTTTGAGGAACCAGAGGAGTTCGTGGAAGATCGAACGGGTGTGCAGCTTTTTGGTGGTGAGGAGCGGGAACCCTTCACTGAGGTCATAGCGGCATTGGGCGCCGAAGACTGAATAGGTGCCGGTGCCGGTGCGGTCGTCGCGATACGAGCCGTTTTCGAGAACGTGGCGAAGGAGGTCGAGGTATTGCTGCATGGGATGGATGGTAGTACCCGATCGGGGAGGTTTTGGACAGGAATTCACATGATGATCATGATTGAATCGCTGTCGAGAAAGGGAAGGGCGCAGGATGAACCTGCGTGGGGAGCTTTATTGGGCGGTTTCTCCGCGTTGCTTGAGGATCTCGCGCGCGGCGGACGAGTCGATGTCGTCGTCATCTCCTGCGATTCCGTTTTTGCCGGACGAGACAACCCGTGCCGGGAGCTCGGCGGATGGATCGATGGTGATGGTGAGTGGATTGCCCCAGGTGTCGACGAGGTGGTTGCCGTCGATGAGGAACCCTTGGTCGCCTTTGATGATGTGCGCGTTTTTCGGGTTGTTGCCACGGAGCTGGTGGAGGATTTCCACCTCATCGCCGGTCGGGTAGGATCCGATGGCCTTGTGGTATTCGTCGATCTTGTACTCGATGGCGTAGGCGATGTTCGAGTTGGTGACGCGGTCGAGTTCCGGTTTGAACTTGAAGAACCAGAAGCAGCCGAGTGTCAGCATGGCGATGCTGATGATGACCATTGCGGTGAGAAGATTGCGGGACATAGGGATGGAGAAAAGTCTGGCCTATCATCGGCAGCGGAGGTCGTGGGTCAACTCCTGAAAGGGTGCTGGAATCGTTGTTCAAGGTGCAAGCGAGATTCGGACGGCTTCCACCACCCTTACAGGGTGAATGGTTGCGACGGAACGAAACCCAAGGCTGAAGCCATTGGGCTTTGTTCCGTGTTCCTTCCAGGAACAGGTCGCTGGCAGGAGTGCGGACCCTCCTGCCGTTTCGGTGGTTCGAACCTGATACAAATCAGCCCCCGCACTCCAGAGAATGCGGGGGCTGATGATCAATTTCACGCAAGTGAGAGCGCCGTTACTTTTGCAGTGCGGCGATTGCGGTGAAGTCTTCGAGCGTTGTGGTGTCGCCGGAGATCTTGCCGGTGGCGCAGATTTCCTTCAACAGGCGGCGCATGATCTTACCCGAGCGGGTTTTTGGCAGAGTCGAAGCGAACTTGATGTCGTCCGGCTTAGCGATGGCGCCGATGCTCTTGCCGACGTGGTTGCGCAGTTCCTTGGCGAGGTCGTCGCTGGTTTCGATTCCGGTTTTCACGGTGACGAAGGCGACCACGGCCTGGCCCTTGAGGTCGTCCGGGCGGCCGACTACGGCGGCTTCGGCAACGGCAGGGTGGGCGACCAGTGCGCTTTCCACTTCCGCGGTGCCGAGACGGTGACCCGAGACGTTGAGCACGTCGTCGAGGCGCCCGACGATCCAGAAGTTGCCGTCGCTGTCGGTGCGTGCACCGTCGCCGGCGAGGTAGACGCCCTCGTACTCGCTCCAGTACGTGTCTTTGAAGCGCTGGTCATCGTTGTAGATGGTGCGCAGCATCGATGGCCATGGCTTGCGGATGACGAGCTTGCCACCTTCGTTCGGGCCGACTGGCTGGCCGGTTTCGTCGAAGATTGCAGCATCCACGCCAAAGAATGGGCGGGTAGCGGTTCCTGGCTTGATTGGCACGGCACCTGGGATTGGGGAAATCATGATCGCGCCGGTTTCGGTCTGCCACCACGTGTCGACGATCGGGCACTTGCCGCCGCCGATCTTGTTGTAATACCACATCCAGGCTTCCGGGTTGATCGGCTCACCGACGGTGCCGAGAAGGCGCAGCGACGAGAGGTCGTATCCGTCGACAAACTGATCGCCGGCCTTGATGAAGGCACGGATCGCGGTTGGGGCGGTGTAGAAAATGGAGACCTTGTACTCCTCGACCATCTGCCAGAAGCGCGAGAAGTCCGGGTGGTTCGGCGCACCTTCGTAGATGACCTGGGTGCAGCCGTTGAGCAGCGGGCCGTAGGCAATGTACGAGTGGCCGGTGATCCAGCCCACATCCGCGGTGCACCAGTAGACGTCGTCCGGCTGCATATCGAAGATGTACTTGCAGGTGGCGTAGGTGCCGACCATGTAGCCGCCGGTGGTGTGGAGGATGCCCTTTGGCTTACCGGTCGAGCCCGAGGTGTAGAGGATGAAGAGCGGGTGCTCCGCGTCGAGTGCGACTGGTGGGCAGTTGGCGTCGACTTTTGCGGTCTCGTCTTCCCACCACATGTCGCGGCCGTCGGTCATGGTGACGTCGTTTTCGCAACGCTTAAGCACGAACACGTTCTTCACGCCATCGTAGCTGGCGAGTGCTTCGTCCACATTTGCCTTGAGTGGGACGATCTTACCACGGCGCCATCCGCCATCAGCGGTGATGACAGCCACGGCCTGCGAGTCTTCGAGGCGGTCTTTGATAGAGTCGGCGGAGAATCCACCGAAGACGACCGAGTGCACCGCGCCGATGCGGGCGCAGGCGAGCATGGCGATCACGGCCTCTGCGACCATTGGCATGTAAATGAGCACGCGGTCACCGGAGGTGATTCCGTTGTTCTTCAAAGCGTTGGCGAAAAGGCAGACTTCATGGTGAAGTTCGCGGTAGCTGATCGAGCGTTTGTCGCCAGGTTCGCCTTCCCACAGGAGGGCGGTTTTGTCGCCATTGCCATTTTCAAGGTGTCTGTCGAGGCAGTTCTCGGTGATATTTACCTTGGCTCCGGTGAACCATTCGGCGTGTGGTGGGTTCCAAATGCAGACCGAGTCCCACGGTTGTTGCCATTTCAGTTCATTGGCTTCACGGGCCCAGAAGGTGTCCGGATCGTCGATCGACTCGCGGTACATTTCTTCGTACTGCTCGATGCTCTTGATGCGTGCCTTTTCCGAGAAGGCTGCAGGTGGGGCGAACGTTCGGTTTTCCTGAAGGTGTGATTCGATATTATCGCTCATGAGGTTGGGGGTCTCTTGGGTAGTTGATGACCGCGGGTCAAACGCGGTTCGATATGCCCGATTTTGGGCGTGCGGCTAGGAAAATGCGCAACTCTGCTACCTGGTGGCAAGCTTAATCCGTCAAATTCCCTGTAACCAATTGACGGCGAAACCAAAGTATTCTGCGAATTCCTGCATCATCGGGTGGAATCTCGGACAAGTGAAGGCCGCTCCGGCAGGGTGGTGAGGAATCGAATTGCGTCGGCGGCATGTAGGGGTAGAGTGGCCGTCCTATGCCTCGCAAAACGATTGACCCAGCTCTCCACCAGGACACCAAGCCATCATGGATCAAGGTTCGTCTGCCGAATGATCCGGTCTTTTGGTCGACCAAGTCCATGGTGTCCGATCTCAATTTGGTGACCGTGTGTGAAGAGGCCCAGTGTCCGAACCGCTGGGAATGTTGGAGCCACGGAACTGCGACGTTCATGATCGCTGGTGAGAATTGCACCCGCGCCTGTGGATTCTGCGCGGTCAAAACAGCCAAGCCACTGCCGCTCGAAGAGGACGAGCCAATGCGTGTGGCCGAAGCAACGAAGCGCATGAAGCTCAAGCACGTCGTGATCACAGCAGTGGCTCGTGACGACCTTAAGGACGGCGGTGCGGAGCACTTCAAGCGCACCATTGAGACCGTGCGTGAAGTGAACCCAGGAATCGTGGTCGAGGTGCTGGTGCCTGACTTCAACGATAAAGACTGGGCATTGGAAATGGTGATGGATGCCAAGCCGGAGATCTTCAACCACAACCTCGAGACCATCGAGCGTCTCACTCCGCTGGTGCGTTCGCGAGCCAAGTACTGGCGCTCGCTGACTGTGTTGCGCAAGGCGAAGATGATGGCTGGCGGCCGCGTTGCGACCAAGAGCGGTATCATGCTCGGTCTCGGCGAAACCGAAGAGGAAGTTTTCAAGGCCATGGATGACCTGCGCGACCACCACGTGACCGTGCTTACGCTTGGGCAGTACCTGCGCCCGTCGGAGAAGCACCTTCCTGTGGTCGAGTACATCCACCCGGATCAGTTTGCCCGCTACAAGGAAGTGGCATTGGAGAAAGGCTTCCGCCACGTCGCGTCCGGGCCGCTCGTGCGTAGCTCGTACCACGCGGATGACTTCCGCCCTGAGCTCGACCTCGAGCGCAGCGATGTCGAGGACATCCTCAAAGAGGATCCTTCGCTTGAGCAGACCAACGACGACGTGAAGTCGTTGATCAAAGCCTAAGGCGCCGATCAGAAGATTCCTGCGGGCCGCGTCTCCATCGGAGGCGCGGTCCGCTTTCGTTTTTGGATCTGTTGTCGGCCCGGGCGCTGCTAGCCGCCAGCCCCGGTTGGGTGCTATTCGACCTCGATCTCATGCTCGTCGTGCTTGGTGGGCACGGACTTCGGCATGGTGATGGTGAGCACACCGTCTTTGAACACGGCCTTGATGGCGTCAGGGTCGACGCTTTCCGGAATGTGGAACGAGCGTTGGTAGGTGCCGTAGCTGCGTTCGATCCGGTGGAATTTGACGTCGGCCTGCTGCAGTTCGCGTTTACGTTCGCCGGAAATGGTCAACACACCGTCCTTGACGCTGACTTTCGCGTCCTGGCGGCTGACTTCAGGCAGGTCCGCTGTGATGGTGTAGCACTTGTCATCTTCCGCGACGTCTACTGCGGGACGCCACTCAGACAGGTCGTTGGCCGAGAGCAGTTCGCCACTTTCATTGCCGAAAATGGAGCTCAGGCGGTTGCTGAGCCCGGTCATCTCACGGAAGGGATCCCAGGTTTCAATCTTGTTTTTCATGACTTTCTCCTTTGCAGGTTTTGCGGGCGGAAAGCCGTGATGGATTGCGGGCTGCTCCGCCTAATTCACAGTGTACCATGGTCTCCATGCCTGACGAGGACATGGGTGCTGGGAAACTCGCAGGCAGGCTGTGCTCGATCTTGACTCGCGTGAGTGTGGTTCGCATGCTGCAGAACCTTGAGCCTAGCAGATGGCGGCGGTTATTGTGTTTTTATGCCTCGTCCGTGTAGCTGAGGAGATTCATTATGAAACGTTTCGTGCTCCCTCTTCTGATTGCCTTCGCTGCGCCCTCGTTCGCGGCAGATGCCCCTCATTCATCGCCGCCTGCTCCCGTGGAAGCTGCGGAAGAGGGGGATGCGCCAATGGTGATGTTGGATGTGAAGTCGGATCAGATCCTGTTGGACGGTGAGCCGATTGCGCAGCCGCAGTTGGAGCAGGTGCTCAAGCAGGCTGGACCTGATGTGAAGGTGGTCTTACGGGTTGATCGCGAGTTGTCCCATAAGCGGGTGGTTGAGATGTTCGACCACCTAAAGGTGCTCGGGGTAGGCAAAGTGTATCTATGTACGGTCGGGGATCCGCAATGATGGATGTGGGTGAAACGGCGGAGGTGAAAGGGCTTTGATATGGACAAGCTTCAGAACTTCATAAATGTAGTGTTAGTCGGGGTCGTCACGTTCTTGTTGGTCGATCGGTTTACCGACCAGCGAGAGGATTACCCACTGCAGAACGAAGTGGCGGCAGTGGAGCGCGAGTTCTATCTCCATTACTTGGCGCGTGGTGAGTACCCGCAAAGTCGTGCGTTTTTGAGCCCGGTTGCAGCGAAGCTTGTGGCGGCCTATCCCGAGAACTTTCGATGGGATGAGGATGGTGTTTTCTTGCATTTTACCCCTCGAGTTGAGGCTGAATTTGTGCCATCAACCATAGGGAAACCAGGGGAGACCTTTGAGCACAACTGCCAAGTCTTCAAAGCTCATGCAGCTTGGTGTGATGGGTTCAGGAGTGATTATGAAGCAACTCCCGATGAGTTGTCGGCTGAGGGTGTGATGTTTTAGCTTTCGTGTTGGGGGAGTCGATGAAGGTGTCTCGTCAGTGGATCCGGGGATTGGGTGTGTTGGTGCGCCTGGTGTATTTGTCGGTAGCGTTGGGTTTTTTGGCACTGCCGGTACGGTTAATGGGTGACCGGTGCGACGAGCTGGGCTGGTTGTTGGCTGTCGCCGGACTGCTGTACGTGCTGATTGTCTTTCCTCTTGTGTTGCCGCGCGTGCTGCGTGGGGTGGGGCTGAAGGTGACTCGCACGGGAGCTGTCCGAGTAAACCGTCCCATCGGGACGAGCTTTCTGCGGGCGTGGGACCTGCGGTTGAAACCGCAGGCTAGCCGGTAATTCGTCGCTTCGCGACCGCGCGTACGGGATGCTGGGGCATCAATGCATCGCGGAGAATATCCGGCGGGGAGTGATGCCAAGGAGAGTGACGGGGCGTTATGATACGATTGCGCCACGATCTTCGACCGTTGAAGCTCATGTTTCTGTGAGGCGGGTGTGGCGGTGATCGATGATCGGTGTGTGCGTAGCTGTGCAACTTGCCCCCAAATGAATGCCTGCAACACGCTGCGGTGGAGGAGCATCGCGGAGCGATGGCTTACAGGTTAGCCAGAGGTTTTAACCTCTGGTGGCGGCGAGGAGAAAGGGGCCGCGCCGGAGGTGCGGTTTACACACGGGGTGCTGCGCTCAAGCCTTGAGAAAGGTCTCCACCATCGGGAGCATGGTCTCGAACTCGAAGTCGAGGTCGGGGTCTTTGCGCTCGCAGGGGGAGCTGTGGGCGGCGTAGCGCACGCCAGCAACCGCGGCGATGCGGAAATACTGCGGGTAGATGTAGTCGGACGGGAACAACTCGAGCGCTTTGGTGCCCGGTTTGCTGAAGACCAAATTCACCAAGGCGGCGCCGTGTGGAGCAATCACTTCCGCCGATGATGCAAACAGCCGGGCCTGGTCGAGTGACGGCATACCTGACAGGGTCACCGACTCGTAGCCGCGGTCGGCGAGGTAGTCGATGAACTCGTTCTCGTTGCGTGGGCGGCGGCGCCATGCGTCGCCGCGACCGATGTAGATTTTGCGCGTTGGCTCGATATCACTCCAGCCTGGGATCTGCTCACGCAACCACGCCACTGCCGACGGGTGGGGCTTCGCGGGTTCCGCCGGGGACGGAACGACGAGCGACTTGGCACGGAGGTGGGTGTCGGGTTTCGCCTCGATGATCTTGGCGGGATCGATCCCCAAGCGGTCGAGCCATTCCTGATGGTAGGGACGGCCCAGCGGGGTGAAGATATAATCCGCGCGCTCGATCCAGTCGCGGATCGCACGCAAGCGGGGGAGCGAATCTGCGATCCAGTGGCAGTAGTTTTTCCAGGCCGAGATAGACGGCAGGACGAGCACCGACCCGTCGATTTCCCGCACCTCGGGCAGTCCTTCGTAGTGGCAGACCCGGTTACCGAGTGGGTAGGAATTAAACTCCCAAACCAAGTCGGAAACGATGTGGTTCGACTGGTCGATGATGACCCCGTGGTGGGAAAAGACACGGCCACCTGGAAGCTCCGCGAGCACGTACGGCTCGAGTGTGCAAGGGCGCCCTACAGGTAGGATCGACGCGGTGTGTGGGTCGATGCCGATGACCTCCGGCGGCGCGATGGTGGCCGCCGGTTCGAGGTCAGTGACCAGCGCGTGTGGCGAGTCGGCGAGCGGGTGGCAGCCGACGGGGGCGGGATCGGTCCAATGCTTGTAGGTTTTGAGCCGGAGCATGGAGGCCACGGGGGATGTGGTGCCGCAGCGGGCCGCCTAGATTGGATCGGCGCTGAACGAGGTCTTGATGATGCGGTTGTTTTCGTCGCAGAGCAGCTTGATCGGCTCGATCGGCTTTTCCGAGAGGCCCCAGGCGAGGATGGTGATGCGCTCACCGGTTTTGATGCGGTGGGCGGCGCCGCCGTTGATGGTGATGCGGCCGCAACCTTCTTCGCCGAGCTGGGCGTAGGTTTCCAAGCGGTTGCCGCTGGTGATCGAGGCGACGAGCACCTTTTCACCTGGCCAGATATCGGCTTCACGCATCAGATCCGCAGGGATCGAGATGGACCCTTCGTAGGCGATGTCGGCACCGGTGACCATTGCACGGTGGAGTTTGGACTTGAGCTGAACGCGAAGCATGGGCTTGGAATGATTGAGCTGTGCGGCCAGTTTTCGCCGCGGCGTAAATTCCCTCATTTGCGGCTAAAAGCAAGTATTGGCTCCTTGATTTCGCCTGAGTGGTCGCTGGAAAATCCGCCGAACTCAAACGTTGATGGATAGCGGAATCGGGGCTTCATTCCCACCGACATGACTGCCGATTCCGATCATCCATCCGCATCCGACCGCTCCGCCCATCCGGAAACCGCCGCCATCCATACAGGACTTGGCTTCAAGGGCGACACCGGAGCCGTGATCCCGCCGGTCTATATGACCTCCACCTTTGCCCATGGGAATCCGGAAGGCTTTGACTACACGCGCTCGGGGAACCCGAACTTCCGCAACCTCGGTGAGCAGTTGGCGATTCTGGAAAAGGCGGCCCACGCGCAGGTTTTCGCCAGTGGCGTGTCGGCGATCACTGCGGTGATTTCCACCCTCAAGAGCGGCGACCTCGTGTTGGCGGAGGAGAATGTGTACGGCTGCACGTACCGCATGCTGGCGCAGGTCTTCGAGAAGTTCGGTGTGCGCACGCGCTACGTCGATTTCACGGATCGCGCCAACTGGGAGTTGATCGAAGAACTCGACCCAGCACTGGTTTGGATCGAATCGCCGACCAACCCATTGCTCAAGATTATCGATATCCAGGGGATTGCCGAGGTGGCCAAAGGAACGAATGCCTCGCTCGTGGTGGACAACACCTTTGCTTCCAGCATCCTCCAGCACCCGCTCGAACTCGGTGCGGATCTCACATTGATCAGTACCACCAAGTACACCAATGGTCACTCCGACTGTCTCGGCGGCGCGGTCTGCACCAACAGCGACGAGTGGAACGAGAAGATGATCTTCGCGCAGAAAGCGCTCGGGTTGCAGCCGTCGCCGTTCGACTCGTGGCTGGTGGCTCGTGGCGCGCGCACGGAGGCGTTGCGTGTCCAGCGTCATTCCGAGAACGCATTGGCGCTTGCCACGTTTCTGGAGAACGAAGCCGGTCTGCCGCTGGTGCGCTATCCATTCCTCGAAAGCCATCCGCAACACGCATTGGCAAAACAACAAATGAGCGCAGGTGGGGGCATCATCGTGGCCGACCTCGGGCGCAGCGTCGAGGGCACTGTCGCATTCCTCAAAAAGCTCGAATACTTCACCATGGCCGAGAGCCTCGGTGGGATTGAGTCGCTGGTTTGCCATCCGGCCTCGATGACCCATGCGTCGGTGCCACGAGAGGTGCGTGAGCAAGTGGGCATCACCGACTCGCTGGTGCGTTTCTCGGTTGGTATCGAGCACATCGACGACCTGATTGCCGACGTGCGCGAGGCGCTTGCGGCGACTGCTGATGCGTAGATAGTTCTGCAGCACGCACATCCCAGTGCCTCATTTCGCGACCCCATGACCCGTAACGTCTTCCTCGACCCCTGCTGGCGTGAAGCCGACTTAGGGAAACCTTTGCCGGACTCAACGCACGCCTGCTCGGTGTGCCTGCCGACATGGCAGTCGAACATCGACTATGAGGAAGGCGTGGAAGCCGTGGTGGCGAAGCTGGAGGCCGGGTACCCGCGCTTTGTGATCAACCCGATCGTGCGCGAACTGCACCAGCAGATGCTCGACATGCACGGCCATCCCGGCGAGGTGCGAGCGCTTGCGTTCTGCGACCCGTCTGCTGCGGCGCGTTGTGCTGCGTTTGTCGAGCAGGAAACCGGCCGCGATGACTTGGTGCGCATCGACGGGTGCTCTGTGTTCCTGGCGGCGGATGCCGTGGGAGCTGCAGTCTATTATTGGCGTTACGCGGGCGACGGGATCAGCAGCCGCTCCGCTAAGGTGCTGATGGACGGGGGCGTGCTGTCGGACTACGCCGCGGACGGTGAGTCCGCGCGTGCGGAGATCCGCGAGCGGATTGCGGCGGAGTACGATGGTGTGGCGCCTGATGATGTGTATTTGTTTCCATCCGGGATGGCGGCGATTGCCGGTGCGCACCGCGTGCTGCAGTCGCTGATGCCGGGCGGGCGCTTTGTGCAGGTGGACTTTCCGTATGTTGATGCCTTGCGGGTGCAGCGTCATTTCGGAGCGCGGCTTTCCGAGTTTTTGCATATCGACCGTGACGGCGCGCCGTCGGTGGCGTTCGGTGAATGTTTCGGAAATGGCGATATTGCCGGTGTGTTTGTGGAGTGTCCTAGCAACCCGTTGCTGCGATGTGTGGATTTGGCGGAGTTGGCCCAGGAGGCCGGACGTCGCGATATCCCGGTGGTAGTGGATGATACGGTTTCGAGTTCACGCAATGTGGATGTGATCGGTCACGCGGACATGGTGAGCACTAGTTTGACCAAATGGTGGTCGGGCAGTGGCGACGTCATGGCTGGATCGATCGTGCTCAACCCACGCGGCAAACATTATGAGCGCCTCAAGCGAGCGATGGATGCGGCTCGCTTGCCGGAGCTGTGTGCTCCCGATGCGTTGCATCTCGCGCCGCTCACCGAGGGCTATGCCAAACGGGTGGCCGCCGCCAGCGACAACGCGAAGGCATTGGTCGAGTGGTTGCGCGACCAGCCTGAGGTGGCGCGGGTGTGGCATCCGCTCACCGAAACGGCGAACCACTACGAAGCGATCCGTCGCGCCGATGGTGGATGGGGGGCATTGTTCTCGCTGACATTCCACGGTGGCGAGGAAAGCTCGGCGCGCTTCTTTGATGCGCTGGAGCTAAACAAGGGACCGAGTCTGGGGACGAATTTCACGCTTGTATGCCCGTATGTGCTGCTCGCGCATTATGACGAACTGGATTGGGCCGCCGAACTCGGTGCGCCACGCGATCTGGTACGGGTATCGGTGGGCTGCGAGCCGATTGATGAGTTGATCGCGAAGTTCGAGCGCGCGTTGGCAGCGATCCATCGGGCGGCGTAGGGACTGGTTTTAAGTTGTTACGTGGTTAGGTTTTAGGGGGCGGAGTGGTCGCTGCGCTCCTTTGGTTTGGTGGCCGGACGGGAGACCGGCGGTCCGGGGGGGCGATGAGAGCTGCGGAGATACGAAGTCGTTTTGTGACTCTGTGTTTCTCGTGGCTATCAACCCCGAGCGGATCCCGGTCTGATCTGTATTGGTGACCACTCGAGCCCTTTGCGTCTTAGCGACAGCGTGGTCTTTGCGTGAGTATCTCAATGGAGCGGAGGACGGGAGACCGGCGGTCCGTCGGCATCGATGGCTAGCCGTAGTTAGTAATCTGCGGATGGAGATCAAAGCCACCGCGGGTGATGTAGACCACCCCGTGTTAGGCGCCGCAGGCGGTGGCGAAGGCGTCTAGCAGTGGGGTGCGGTATTTGTCGCGGTGAAGGATGCTGAAGAGCGTGCGGTGTAGGTTGAGGCCGCGCACGCTGATTGCGGTCAATTGTCCGGTGGTGAGTTGGTCTGCGACGACGTGTTGTGACAGGCAACCAAGTCCCAGGTTTTGCTGAACGGCTCGCTTCACGGCTTCGCTCGATCCTAGTTCCATTCGGATGCGGACATTGGCGGCGCGCTCAGCCAATGCGCTCTCGAATACAGACCGGGTTCCCGATCCGGCTTCGCGTAAGACCCAGTCATACTCGAGTAGGTGGTCTATGGTGGGCGACCTGAACTTTGCCAGCGGGTGTTCTGGGTGGGCGATGATCACCAAGTCGTCGTCACGCCATGGTTTCAGCTCGGTGTGCGGCGTGAGAGACGTGCCTTCGACGAATCCGATATCGGCGTTGCAGGCCGCAATAGCCTGGGCGACGTCGGATGTGTTGCCGACAACTGTCTTGATTTCGACGTTCGGGTGATCGCTGCAGAAGCGGGCTAGAATCTCGGGTAGGAGGTAATTGCCGATGGTAGAGCTTGCCGCGACGACCAGCTCTCCGTGCAGTTCCTCATTCGAGTGGTCGAACATGTGCTCGATGTCGTAAACACGCTGCAGTAGTTCATGAGCACGGGGATAGAGAAGGCGCCCACGGTCGTTGAGTTGCAGTCCTCTGCCTGTGCGGTCGAACAATGGGCCGCCGAGTTGATCCTCAAGCTCCTTCAGCGCCATACTCAGCGCGGACTGACTCAAGGCGATGGACTTTGCGGCGTGGGTCATGTTGCCCGCTTTGACGATGGCAAGGAAGAGCTCCACTTGGCGCAAGGTGATCTGCATCGTTCAAGGTATCAGTTAAACTGATTGAATCAATATGAACGATTGATTGGAGTGAATTGTGGGCTGGGCGTATGGCTTCACTGTGAAAATTGTCTCCTCGCTGAAATCCGTGGGGCCCGGGCTGGCGCTGGTTGTTGCGATTGCTTCTGCAGCGTGGCTGATGGCCCCTGTGGTACCGGTCTTTGACCGCGTGACGCTGGCCTTGGTGATTGGCGCAGCGGTTCGCGGTGTGTGGGGGGCGTCGGGTCGATGTGAGCTGGGGATCCGCATTGGTGAGCGGCAAATGTTGTCGGCTGCGATTGTGCTGATGGGGTGTCAGTTCGGTGCCGGTGCTATCTCTGAGATCGGGCAGGTTTTGCCTACCGTCATCGCTACGATTGGAGTGACACTGTTGGCGGCATTGCTGATCGGCAGATGGTTTGGGTTGTCGCTGCGCTTTAGTTTGTTGCTCGGTGCTGGCAATGCGATCTGCGGTGCCTCGGCGATAGCGGGCGTCGCCCCAGGATTGCATGCGGATGAACGCGAGATCGGTGTCGCGGTAGGTGTGGTGAACTTGTTGGGAACCGTGGGGATGTTGGCTGTGCCTGTGTTGGCGCTGAAATGTGGTTTCGGAGCGGAGGAGAGTGCGTGTTTGATCGGTGGTTCGCTGCAGGCCATTGGTCAGGCGGTTGCTGCTGGGTATTCATTGGGCGAGTCGGTCGGTGAGCTCTCCACGGTGGTGAAGATGTTGAGGGTTTCGTTGCTGTTGCCGGTGGCATTGTTGTTGCCGTTGGTGTTGCGGATTGGGGATAGTGGGAGTTCGGTTGGCGGGAGGAGAGTGCGGGGTTGGAGGTCGGTGCCGTGGTACTTGGTTGGGTTTGTTCTGTGTGCGGTGATGGCCTCAAGCGGCGCGGTGGATAGTGTGACTGATGTCCTCGGGAAATTTGCAAAACCGGCGCTGGTCATAGCGATGGCGGCGATCGGTCTGCGGATCGATCCTCGCGTGCTTCTTCGCCAGGCTCCACGCGCCCTGGTAGTGGGAGCGTTGGTTAATGGCGTACAGATAGCATTCTTGATTTCGATGCTGAGTTACTAGAAGCGATATGATTCTATAAATGTACTTGTGGGGGTGTGTGGATATTCGTTAGATCCAACCCGCTATGCGCCCCCATTTGTTTTCAGCTCTTTGTATCGGACTATGCACCGCCCCCATGATCGCTCCGGCTTTTGCGGAAGTTGCGGTTTCCGAGGTGGCAGATGATCAGGCCGGCGCGGTTCATTTCAATGGAGCATTCGACCGGTTGCTGGAGCTGGGCGTGGTGGATACCAAAGGTGCGCAGTACGTGCGGCTGAGCTTTGAGGGGATGCCATCCGGGGTGCCGGAGCTGGTTCGTGTGCGGCAGGTGATGAGCAATGCCCGCGGCGCGACTCGCAACGGCAATGGCTGGATTGTAAAAGACAAGGAGGGGCGAAGCTGGTTTACGCCTGATGGGGTCAACCGGGTGGAGGTGCGCGAGAAGAAGAGAGCGAACGCGCTGATGCGTGCGTTGGGCGGAGGAAGCGATGACGACAAGGAGGCCTCCGGTGTGCCTGCCAGTTGGCGCCGCGCTGCGGTGAAAAAGGATGCGCGGGCAATGGTCAAAGACATCACCAAAGCGACCGAAGAAAACGGTATCCTGGATCCCGACCGCTTCAGCTATGACGACAGAGGTCAGAAGTTTTTAAGTCAGGTCGTGCTCGATGCCTGCTTGATGTACCGCGCGGGTTATGCGGATGAGGCGAATGAATTGGTGCACGTGGCGTTGAGTGTTTACCCTACGCCGGAGCGGGTGATCGATGGGGTGATCGATGATCTTGCTGAGGCTCGTTACGCCGAGGTTTACGAAGCTTTCCAGAAGTCCCGAGACTGGCAGGCTTATCGTGATGGTGTGCGGTCCCTGGTTGAACGGTTTCCGCGCGGCTGGCTCTGCCGTGAGGGGGCGATGGTGTTGTCCGAAAAGTTGGATGCCCGGATTTCGGGCAAACAGCGGGTGGCGCAGGATGCCTTCAATGGTCATCCATTGAGCGCTCAAACGAAGGCATTGCTGGATGGATTGCGTCAACGTGAGACGGTGATTTATCCGTCTCAGCTTTCGGGATGGTTGCTGTATCCCACCGATCGCGACGAGTTGAAGAGCTTGGGGCGGTATGGTCAGGCGATTGCAGATGAATGGATGATCGAGCTGATCGCCTCGGGGATGGACGGCTTTCTTGGCTTGTTGGCAGCGGCTGAGAGTGATGAGTTTCTGATGGTGTCTCGCGAAGATTCGGCGCGGTCTTACTATTCTCGAAGCGACATTCTGCGGGCCGCACTCAGTCGTAGTGATGGCGAACTGGGCGATGCTTTGTTTAGCGCCATGGAGCGGCCGACGTTGATGAGCGATGTGGCGCTGGAGTTGCTCAAGGCTGCCTATCCTGACGGCAGCGATTCGGGGATGTCCATCAGCTTCGGTGGGAGTGAAGAAATCGGAGCTGCGGAGTATTATCAGTGGTGGAAAGAGCACCGTGACCTGTCGAAGCTTGAGTTGGCTCGGGTCTATTTCTCCGACGGAGGAGGGACGCACAAGTTGGTCGCGATGAAATGGCTGGCGGAGTCCCAGAATTCCAGTGATGCCAAGTTGGTAGAGGATGCTGTGTTTGCTATGGAACTGCGCGCCGGGCTGGAGCTGGCGGCGAAGTGGGTGGATCTGCGTCGGAGCAATGCGGCGGAGTTTCTCGCGAGGTGGGAGGCGCATGTGCGTGAGCAGGTGGCAGCGGCGGATGAGGACGACTACATGATCCCATGGCAACTGCGGCAGGAGAAGGGCTTGGACGAGCACTTCAAGTCGCTGCAGTTGTTGGTCAACGACACCACCGCCGACGAGTTGTTCGCGAAGATGCGGGCCGGTGAACTGGATGTGGAATCCGGGATCAAGCAGTTGGCCGTTCTTTTGGAGGAAAAGGAGATCGAGCAGTTGCCGGCGATCATGGACTTGGTGGCGGCGTTGGAGGATGTCGACGACCAAATGCGGGTGTTGGACTGGATCACCGATACGGCGGTCGCGCGATCCGGAAGCTGGGGCGAGGGGCCGGAGGCTGAAGCGCTGAAGATTGGTTACCGTGCGAGGATTGCCGGTAAGCTGGATGCTTCCCGCGCGCATTGGGGGATGCTTCCCGCGCGCATTGGGAAGAACTGCTTGCCAGTGATGCGACCTCAGAGTGGGCAGAAGGTCAGTGGGGCTATGGCGATGTGCGCTCGCTCGCCGCTGCGTGTCTCGTTGCAATTTATGCGCCTGAGGTCAATCAGAAGATGTATGGGATTGCGTTCTGGCGGTCCGAGGAGGCGCTGCAGCATGAGCACATCAAGGTGGCCAGGCGGTTGCTGGCGGGTGAGTCTGTTCATGCGAACTACCAACCGGGGGCAGCTTTCGAAGGAGATGTGGCGAAAATGCGTGCCGATGTGGCCGAGCTGACAACGCCTCAGGTGTTGGAGTATATCGATGCGTTGGCGGTCGAGCAGTTGCCGGTGTGGCAGGCCTGCTTTGAAGGTTACGAGGGAGGAGCTCCGGCTGGAGTGACGGGGTTGCAGAATGTGGTGTTTGAAACTTTGGTGTTTGAAACTTATCACAGCGGTGAATTGCCTGATGGCTTCAGTGATTCAGTGGATGATATGGTACTGCGCAAGACGGTGGATCGAGAGTTGGTTGAGCAGACCGCTCGGTTCCTTCTTGAGCAACGCTCGGAAATGAAGGGCGGCGGGGCGTGGTTTTACCCCGATCGAACCAACCTGCTGCGAATATATGACCTCAACACCTTGACGTTGATAGGCAGCTCTTACCTTCGTCGACCCCAGGTCGATGCGGCGTCAGACCGTCTGCGTAAGGGGCAGGCGGAGGCGATGGTTCTGATGGTGGATCCGAGTGACGCGCAGAAAGGCTTCCGTGTGCTGTACCATCCGGCGGCGGGCGATCTTAAGCTTGATGGGATGGCCGATTCCCTTGATGCGGTGTTGGAGAACGAAGACGGTGGCGCCTCTGTAAGTCTGATTTTCCTGACCGCCGATGGGCTGAAGCAGATGGAGGCGGGAGAGGAGGAATAAGTTTCGAATCTTATTGCCTGCGATTGTTATAATAATTATCAAGCTCGTGCGGTGAGACCCTGCACAGAGAATTTGCAACCAAGAGTATCAACTCGATAACCCCAGATAGTATAAAGTGAGTGCTGTGATAGATCCTGCCAAAGAGTGGGAAGAGATTCAAAAGACGGTGGCGGAGATTCGCCAGCAGACGGGGCGTGTGATTGTGGGGCAGGAGCGGATTGTCGAGGAGATGCTGGTGTCGCTTTTGTGTGGCGGGCATTGTTTGATCACGGGTGTGCCTGGCTTGGCGAAGACGTTGTTGGTTTCGACTCTGGGCAAGATCCTGGGCTTGAAGTTCAACCGGATTCAGTTCACGCCGGACTTGATGCCGACGGACATTGTGGGGTCTGAGATCCTGCAAACGCAGGCGGGATCCGCTCGTGAGTTTGAGTTCGTGCCTGGTCCTGTGTTTGCCAACTTGTTGTTGGCCGATGAAATCAACCGTACACCGCCCAAGACGCAGGCCGCGCTGCTTGAGGCGATGCAGGAGAAGCAAGTGACGGTGGCGGGAACGACGCGTCGATTGGGCGAGCCGTTTATTGTGTTTGCGACGCAGAACCCGATCGAGCACGAGGGAACCTATCCCTTGCCAGAAGCCCAGCTCGACCGCTTCTTCTTCAACCTCAAGATCGATTACCCGAGCATTTACGAAGAGGAAGAGATTATCAAACGCACGACCGGCCGCGAGGTGCCGTCGGCGGAAGCGATTCTCGACAGCGAGGGCGTGCTGGCATTGCAGAAAGCGACCTTGGACGTGCCACTACCCGATCAGGTAGTGAAGTACATCCTGAGTGTGGTGCATCGTTCCCGTCCGGGCGGCGAGATGGCCACGGAGTTTATCGATCGTTATGTCGAGTACGGTGCGGGGCCGCGTGCTTCGCAGTGTCTGGCTCGTGCGGCTCGTGCGCTCGCATTGTTGCGCGGGCGCGATGCGGCGTCGGTGGAAGAAGTGCGCGACATCGCCCTGCCTGTGCTGCGTCACCGCGTGATCCCGAACTACAACGCGACCGGTGAGGGCGTGAAGGTCGAGGATATCATTGCCAAGTTGCTTGAGGAGTAGATGCGTTAGACGATGCAGGACTCCCGTTACAAATTCCTTCGTCCCGAGGACGTCAAACGACTGGCTCACTACGAGTTCGGCGTGAAGGCGATGGTCGAGGGGTATCTCTCCGGCCGCCACCGCTCGAAAGAACGGGGCGCGTCGATTGAGTTCCACGAGTACCGCCAGTACGTGCCGGGCGACGACCCCGCGCTGGTGGACTGGCGGGTTTTCGCGCGCACCGACCGCCATTATCTCAAGACCTTCGAGCAGGAAACCAACATGGAGTGCCATGTGTTTGTCGACAGCTCGGCGTCGATGGGCTTTCAGCACGACGGGCCGCTGACCAAGTTGGAGTATGCGTCGTTTTTTGCTGCTTGCCTGAGTTGGCTGGTGGCGTCGAAGAACGACCGCGTTTCCTTGCAGTTGTTTGACGATCAGATCCGCACGTTCATCGAACCAGGATCTACCCGGCGTCATCTGCACCAATTGCTGACCGCTCTGGAGCACAACCAACCGGGTAACAAGACCTCGGTGGCAGAGGCATTGCGCAAGGCGCAGCCATTGCTCAAGCGCAAGGGGACCCTGGTGGTGGTATCCGACTTTTTCGACGAGCCGCAGGAGATTTTCGAGGCGCTCAGCCCCTATCTCCACCGTGGGTTTCGCGTGCATTTGTTCCACGTGCTCGACCCAGCCGAGCGGACGCTGCCCGATCGTGGGTTGGCGCGTTTCGTTGATTTGGAAACACGGGAGAACCTGGTCGTTCATACCGGCAGCTTGAGCGAAGCCTGGCGCGATGGGATCAACGACCACGTGGCGACGATGCGGCGGTTGGCGGTATCCCGTGCGGTGGACTACACGCTGGCAGAAACCACGGACAGCTGGTTCTCGCTGCTCGACCGATTGCGCTAACCCGGAAGCGCTCATTGAATCAACCTCCGACACCCCATTCTGATGCAACTTCTCCTGGCAAACTTTTCCTGGCTCTGGCTCGCGCTTTTGGTCGCGTTGCCTGTGCTCGTGCATTTGTTTGCCCGCAGTAATCCGAAGCGCTTTGAGTTTTCCGACACGGCGTTTTTGCGTCGGATTGTCAAGAAGTCGGCGCGGGTGCGAAAGCCGCAGGACTGGTTGGTTTTGTTATTGCGCACCTTGGCGGTTGCGGCGCTGGTGGCGGCATTCCTGCGTCCGTTGTTAACTTATGGCGACGCTGATACGGCGGCCGAGCGTCATTGTGTGGTGGTGATCGACCGATCGGCGTCGATGGCCGGGCGGGACGGGGTTTCAAGCCGGTTTGCCAGTGCGTGTGCCCAAGCCGCCGAATGGTTGGCGAGCGATGACTTTGACCGCGTGAATGTCGTCTGGCTCGACGCCACGCCGGATGCTGTGTTCCCTCAGCCCGGGGTGAATGTGGAGTTCTTGGTCGACAGCATCCACCGGCAGGCCGTGAGCGCCGAGGCTGGAGCGATCAAACAAGCCGTGGATCTTGCGGCTGCGCAACTGAGCCAGCTTGCGGGAGATCGCCAGTTGGTGGTGGTGTCGGACTTCCAGAAATCCGCGTGGCAAAATGTGAGCCTGGAGGTGCCGGCGGGCGTGAAGTTGACCAAGGTCGCGGTGGGTGACAGCGACCTGCCTAACGTGGCGATTGACCGGATTTTTTGCGCTCCCGCCGAGCCTGTAGTGGGCGAGGACGTGAAGGTGGTGTGTAAAGTGCACAACTATTCGGACACGCCGCAACGCGTGACACTTTTCCTCGAGGTCAATGGCGGGCGTCAGTCGCAGGTGATGGAGCTTGCAGCCTGGGGCGAGGGCGAGGCGCTGTTTGCCACCCGCTTCAGCGAACCGGCGGTGGTGCCCGTGCGGGCGGAGATCAGTGAAGACGCTTTCTCAGGTGACGACGTGGCGCATGCCTTGATCGAAGTCGGGGCGCCGGTGGCGCTGCGCTCGGTGGCTCACAGTTTCAACGAAGACGCTGTCCAGGTATTGGCGCGGCTTGGGTCCGCGTTGGAATGGATGGAGCATCAAGTGGACGGGCCGGGGAGTTTTGACGGGGCCTCGGATGCGCTGTGGTTTGTCCATGGTTGGGATGGTCGTGATGCGGCGTCGCTGAGAGAGGCTGCGGAGCAAGGGGCTACCGTAGTGGTGGAGCCGGGTGTTGGTTGTTCGCTCGGTGCCATTGATGCCGTGTTAGGGCTGACTGGCGGATCGCGGAGTGCGCAGGCAATGGAACTGGAGACCTTGGAGGGGAACTCCGGACGTGCGGCGGATCGGCGCGGTTGGCAAGCGGGCATCGCCGCTGCCGGTGAAGGCCTTCCCGTGTTTCAGTTGTTCCGTTCCGGGGAGTTCGGAAACCCATTTGGTGGGAACTTTTTTGAGCGTTGGCGCTTGCCGCAGGAGTGGCCGGCGGATCTCGAGCGCTTGGCAGATTATGACGACGGAGTGCCGGCGTTGGCCGCGCGCCGGGTTGGTAGCGGTTATGTGATTTTATGGAACCTGGCGTTAGGATCGGGCAAGGGGACGTGGAGTGACCAGTCGGTTTTCGTGCCGCTGATGGGCGAGCTGCTGGCGGGCTATCGTAATCGGGGCGTGGTCACGAGCCATGAGGTTCCGGTCGGGGGCGAGTTGGGCTGGGTTTTGCCGGACGGGATAGCTGCGGAGTCCGTGCGATTGGTAGACGACCGAGGCAACGAGTTGGAGTTGCGGTCCGAGCAGACTCAGAGTGGTGTGCGGATGGTGGCGGAGCGCGCCGCTTACCCCGCGCGCTTCCAATGGATGACCGGCGGAGCGTCGCTGGCGCAGAATGCCTCGTCCTTCCCGTCGTCGGAATCGGACCTGCGGTTGGTCGATCCTGCAGGTATTGGAAGCGGTGAGGTGGTAGACCGCGACGGGCTGTTGCAGCGGGCTGCTTTGGGCGACGGAGTGGACCTGTGGCCTTGGCTGGTTGCTGCGGTGTTATTGTTGTTGGTTGCGGAGGCTTTGGTTTGTTTGTGGTCCCCTGGCAGTCGTTCGAACGGTTGAATTTTTCCTGTATGAATCCGGTTTTCTCATTGGTCTATCTGGTTCCGCTGACGCTGCTGCTGGTCATCGGGGGCGGGTGGTTGTGTTCGCGGTCGGCCGCCAAAGCACCGCGTGGTGTGCGTCGGACGCTGGTGGTGATGCGCGTGGTGGCGTTGATGGCGTTGTGTGGGTTGTTGTTCAACTTTGGAGACTGGCGCAAGGTCAGTGCCGACCAGCCATCGGTTTGGGCGGTGATGATGGACGTTTCCGCGTCGATGGACGTGGAGAACGGCGAGGGGAAGCGGATTGAGAGCGCTCAGCGGGATTTGCAACAACTGCAAGCCCGTGCGGACGAGGCCGGGGTCACACTGCGGGTGGTCGAGTTCGACCAAGATAGCCGCGCCGCTGCTGATGACGTGGATGAGGTCGTGGCAGCTGGAGACGGCACCGACCTGATGACCAGCGCCGAGAGCTTGCTGGTAACCTGTGCCGCTGCCGGTGAGCCGCTCGACGGAGTGGTCGTGCTGAGCGATGGCCGCCAAACAAAGACTCCTGAGCGCTCTGATTTCGCGCTGCGTGCGCGCTCGATGAAGGTGCCATTTTTCGGGAGAGTGATCGGCGGCGCGCATGTGGTTGACGACTTGGAGCTGCTGGTCGTTCGCAAGACGGTGACCGCATTTCCCGGGCAGACCTTGCAGATCCCGGTGGCGGTGCGCTCGTACGGGTTTGCCTCTGCCGTCGAGGCTGGGATTGAGTTGGTCAATGAAGCGGGTGAGGTGATGCAGGAGGGGAAAGTGGTCATCGAGCCGAACGACACCGCAGTTCACTCATTTGCTATTCAGGCGCCGGACGAGTCGAAGCTGTGGTCGGTTCGGTTGAATGCGCTTGCTGGAGATCAGCGTACGAATAACAACAGCTCGGCTGTGCGGGTGCGGGTCTTGAAGGACTCTGCGAAAGTGTTTTTGGCGGAAGGCGCTCCTTACTGGGACAGCAAGTTCCTGGCGCAGTTGTTGCGGCGTCAGCCCCACATGGACGTGCAATCGGTGCACCGACTCAGCGACAGCCGATGGTTCACGGTTGGGAGCGGCGAGTCCGAGGCGCATGAAAACGCCAGCAGCAGCTTTCCGTCTACCGCTGAGCAATTGGAAGCTTATGATTTGATTGTGTTCGGCAAGAACTCGGAGCATTTCATCACTCCGGAGGTGGCTTCGTTGTTACGGAGTTTTGTGCGTGACCAGGGGGGCGCGGTTTTGTTTGCGCGGTCCAAGCCGTATTCAGGATCCCTGCCTGAGATCGAAGCGCTCGAGCCGGTGGTATGGGCGGCGGGCAGCACGAATGAGTTTGCTTTGAAACCATCAATCGATGGTGAAGCTTCCGGGTTGTTTGGCGAGGCGTTGCCTGCGGCGGATTCGCGGGTGTGGGTAAGTTTGCCCGATCTGAAAGATGCGCACCGCATCGACAGGGTGAAGCCATTCACCCGTGTGTTGGCGCATGGCGAGGTTTCCGGTTCGCGGTTCCCGCTGTTGATGGTGCGTCGCTACGGGCAAGGGGTAAGCGGGCTGGTCAATGCCGACGGGTTGTGGAAGTGGGACTTCTATCCGGAAGCCCGTGACATGGGCAACATGTACCAGGAGTTCTGGACGCAGCTGATCCACTGGATGCTCTCGTACTCCGAATTCCTGCCGGGCCAGCAGTTGTCGTTGCGGGTTTCTTCCGACTCTGTGATGCCGGGGGATCCGGTGGCGGTGCGTATCGGCTACCGTGGTGGAGATGCGTCGATTGAGCCCAAGCTGGTGGTGGAATCGGATCAATTGAGTCAGCCATTGATCGTCCAGCCCGCCGCGGAAAAGAGCGAATCGGGACGCCGTGCGTGGAGCGCGAGCTTCACTCCGGACGTGCCGGGTAACTACTACCTTAAGCTTGATGCCGGCGATCTGGCATCGCCCGAGGTGTTGGTCAGCGTTGCGCCACCGGTGGGCGAGCTCGACGAGTTGAGTGCCGACCCAGAGTTCCTGCGCACCTTGTGCGAATCCACGGGTGGAGCGCTGATCGATCACGATGGCTACGATCAATTCCTTGCTGATTCCGTGGTGGCTGGCGACGTGGTGGCCGGCGACCGCGGGGTGGTTTGGCACCCTCATTGGATGCTCTGGTGGTTACCCGTTCTGCTTACCTTGTTGCTAGGATCGGAGTGGTTCCTGCGCCGCCGCAACGGCTTGCTCTGATTTTCCCGATCACCGCGTAAGATCCTGCTATTGCGCTCTCACTTTCAAATCCCTGCGTTCTTATTCCTATGTCACGATTCACCCACAGACTTAACCAACTGCACCGCCGCCGTCGCATCGGTCGATTGTGCCTTGGTGGGATTCTGTTGTTGTTATCGGTGTTGTTGATGGCCGCGGGGCACGGGGCGGTTGATTATGTGTATGCTTTGTCTTCCGGTGCCCGGGTGGCGATCAACT
Organism: Sulfuriroseicoccus oceanibius; assembly: GCF_010681825.2. Classification (NCBI taxonomy): domain Bacteria; kingdom Pseudomonadati; phylum Verrucomicrobiota; class Verrucomicrobiia; order Verrucomicrobiales; family Verrucomicrobiaceae; genus Sulfuriroseicoccus; species Sulfuriroseicoccus oceanibius. Next base: position 2,166,794 of record NZ_CP066776.1, read on the forward strand.
GGAGCATTGCATTGGCTTTGTTCATTGCGCTGATTGGCGTTTGCTGGTGGGGCTTGGCAACACGTCGGCGTGATGTGGCGGCGCTGGCGGATGAAATGAGTGGGGACTCTCGGATGCGCGCAAGTGCTGCGGTGGATCTGGAGGGAAAGGAAGCCGAGAGCCCGATGAACCGCTATCTTCTGGAGCGTAGTTTGGAGTCGGCTGCTGATGCGCTGGAAGCATTGCCTCGGCGTGCGATGTGGTCGTTGCGCGGGATGACCGTTGCCGCGTTGGTGACGGCGGTCGTCGTGGGGGCGGGTTTTGCGTTCCACCATCTGCGGCCGGACGTGTGGTCGGTGTTGGCGGCCCGCGTGCTGACACCCAATGCTGACGTGCCTCCATACAGCCCGTTGCGCTTTGCTGTGACTCCTGACAAACCGGCCGCAGTGTATGGTGGTGAGGCGGTGGTGGGTGTGACCATCAGCGGCGGAGAGATTGATGGTGATGTCGTGTGTTTGGTGCGTCGTGGGGCTGGTGAACGGGTGGATCGTTTGCCGGTTTATCGTGAGGCGGGTGGAAGTTACGCGCGGAAGTTTGAGAACACGGTCGAGCCATTTGAGTTTTCGTTCGCCTGTGGCAAGGCGCGTAGTGCTTGGTATGGCTTCGACGTGCTGATGCAGCCAAAGCTTTCCGGTGTTCGGGTTAGGGTCACTCCGCCGGCCTACACCGGAAAGGAAAGCCGGGAGTACCCACTGGATGAAGCGGTGGTGATGGTGGAAGAGGGTGGATCGTTGCGGTTGGAAGTCGCGAGCAACCGACCACTGGCAGGTGGCAGGATGGTTTTTGAATCCGCCGAAGGATCCGAGCGAGGGGCGACTCCCGGGCTTGTCGATGGCGTGTCGATTGGGGATCAGATGATCGCTTTCGAATGGGACGTTCATCGTTCCGGCAATGCGGTGGTGGATGTGGAGGACATCCGCGGCACGGGCATGGCCTCGCCGTTGAATGTGGAAGTACGGATGATTCCCGACCTGGCACCGGTGGCCTCGATTTCCTCACCGCAGCGTATGGCGTTGGCGACTCCTCGCAGTGTGTTGCCATTGAAGGGAGAGGTGGAGGACGACCACGGCTTGGCGAAAGTGAACCTGATCCGTTCCTTGGTTGGATTCCGTGACCGCGCGCATGCGGTGGATGGTGTGGGTGAGACCAATGTGTTTGATCTGAGTCAGCCGATTGATCTTGGGAAGGTCGGTGTGGAACCCGGGCAGGAACTTGAGTTCTATCTTGAAGCGGCTGATCGCAATCCGTCGTTACTTGGTGTTGGGGTTTCCGAAGTGGTACGGGTGCGCATCATCAGCGAGGACGAGTATGCCGAGCGTTTGCGGGCGAAGATGAAGCTTGAGCAGTTCACCGCGCGCTATCGTGTGTTGGCTCAAGCCTTGCGCGACGCGAAGGAGTCGTTGTCTGCGTTGCAGGACGCGATGAACCAAGGTGCTAGTGAGGCGGAGTTGAAGAAGTTGGCGCAGCAAGCTCAGGCGATGCAAGCGCGGGCACGCGAGGTGGCGTCCGACTTGGGCAATGACTTTGAAGCGTTCGCGATGGAAGAACGGCTGCGTGAAATTGCCAACCAACTTGCTGCCAAGTTGGATCAGAACCTCGACGATTTCGTAAACGCAGGCGCCGACGGAATGCCGGATGCGTCCGCTGTGTCGGCAATGCTGCAGCGGCTCGGGGTGATGGACCAGGCGGTCGAGCGGGTGGTGCAGGATGCGGAAGAACTACGCGCCGCCGGCCGCGTGATGGAAATGGCGGCAAAGTTCAAACAAATCCACCACAACCAGAAGTCGCTCGTCGAGCGGATCGGGCGGATTGCCAAGGAGCTGGCTCAGGGTAATACCGACAATGCCGCGCAGTTGGATAACCTGGCGCGCCTGCAAGAGAACAACCGCCAGGCCTTGATGCAGCTGGCCATTGACCTGAAGGCACGCTCGGACGAGCTGCCGGCAACCTATGCGTCGATGCAGGCAGAGGTCGGTCAGTTTCTTCAGGCACTTGAGGCGTTGGAGATTCCCGACGCCATGGACGCGGCGGCACGTCACGCCGCGGGTGGGAGATCGGGCGACTCGTTGGTCAACGCTACGCTGGCGTTGTCGTTGTTGGACCGATTGGTGAACCAGCCTGAGAATGGTTTCTGTCAGATGTGCCAGGGGAACAAACCTAGCTTCAATGTGAAGCCGGACGTGCAGTCGACCATGGAGCAGATGCTTGATGCGTTGATGGCGAAGGCGGGGAATGGCAGCGGTCAGGGAACCAAGCCCGGGCAGTCGGGCGGTGGTCCTGGCGGGGCTGGTGGCGATGGGTTTTCCGTGCAGGGCAATGGCGCGGACATTCCGGTTTACGGGCCGGAGCGGATGAACTTGAGCAACCCGTCGGGCGGCGCCGCGGGGCACAGGTCGCGAGGCGGGGCCCGTCTGAAGCCGGAGGTGGGGGATGAAGAACCCGACAGCCAGGTGGTGGTGGATGAGTTCCGCTCGCCTGGAACCGGTGGACTGCGCGACGAGCCGGTGCCCGACAAGTACCGCGACGCAGTGAAACGTTATTTTTCTCCGGATGAGAGCCGGAACAAGGGAGCGAAGGCTCCACAGAATCAAAACCAAAAGGACTAGAGTATGAGAATCAAACCATTGATATCCAGCATGCTGTTACTGGCTGTTGGTCTGGTGCCGGCAGCCGCCAAAGAGGGCGCGGTGCAGTGCGGTAACCTGATCTACGCCGGGACCAAGACCTCGCGTTGTTTCAGCGACGAGTTCCTGACGGTAGTTCAGCAGAAGACGAGCATTTCCACCGAGCGGCGGTTCAAGCCGGTAAAGTTGTCGTCGGATGAGTTGTTCAAGTTTCCGTTTGTGATCATGACGGGCGAGGAAGATTTCAACCTAACAGCCAAGGAACGCGAGAACTTGAAGAAGTATCTGGAAAACGGTGGCTTCATGCTGGCATCTCCGGGGTGCTCCAATGGTGCGTGGGCCGATGCCTTCCGCCGCGAGGTGAAGCGGATCTTCGGTGCGGATGCGCTGGAGGACATTGCGATGGACCATCCGGTTTTTAACACGGTGTTCAAGGTGAAGACCCTGAAACTCAGTCACGGCGGAACCGGCAAGATGCAAGGCGTGACCCTCAACGGAAAGATGGTCGTGGCATTTGCATCCGATGGCTTGAACGACACCTCCAATACAGAGGGGTGTTGTTGTTGAGGAGGGAATGAAATTGTTAACTCGGTCCGAGTTAATGCAAACATTCTCGCTTACGCGATCCTCCACTAATTGGAACCAACCCCTGACCACAATCCGCTTCGGTGATTTCGTCTTCGTTTTCCATTTTTCCCGCTGCGCGTGCCGCATTGGTCGGCGCGTGGCTGGGTGTTTCTTCTCTTGGCGCCTTTGCGGTGGATGGCTCCGCATCGCCCGTCGCCCGGATTGCCGCTGGTGAGGGCGAGTTCGCCGACTGGCAGCATGCGGTGAGTCGTCTCGGTGATACGGCATCGCGCGCCGAGCTCAAGCGGGCGATGGCGCGGCTTGAGAGGTTTCCCAAGTCCGAGTTGGTGGCGTTGTTGCAAGACGAACGGCTGGTGGTTCGTCTCGGCGCACTGGAGCTGCTGGAAGAGGCTGCAGGCGCCGACTTTGGATACAACCCATGGATGGCAGCGGGGGAAACGGAAACAACGCCCGCCAACCGCGAAGCACTGACAAGATGGCAGGCGTGGGCGGAGGACGATTCCCTGGTGCGTATCGGAGGTGCGTCGCTTTCCGACGAGCTGATGCAGGGCTACCTGCGGGACATCGTTTCCGGTGACGGCGAGCGGGCGCGGCGTGCGGTGCGCATGCTTGAGCCGCACGCGATGGCCGGGGTTTCGGCGATCCAACGGTTTCTAACCGATCACCCGGAGCTTTCATCGGGTGCCGTGCTTGATTTGAAGCAGGCTCAGTATCAACTCGTTTTGTTACGTGTTTCGGCGGGCAATGCAGCGGTCGTGGCCCGGCAATTGTCCAAGGGCAACCGCGACCAGAAGCTCGAGGGGCTTGGAGCGTTGCAAGAGTGCGGTGTGATGGCGATCCCGATCGCACGGGACTTCGTGAATGCGGAGGACGCGTTGATCCGAGAAACCGCGGTCGACGTGATTCTCGCCATTGGTGGCAAGTCGGTGATCCCTCTGGTGGCTCCGATCCTCGATCAGGAGACGGATGTGAATGTGATCCACGCGGTGATGCGGCGGTTGCAGAAGATCAAAGGACCGGAGGCGGTGCCGTTGTTGTGCCGTTATCTCACTCACGAGGACGAGGATGTGATCGTCTCGGCGATGGAGAGTTTGGTGAGTGTTGTGGGTGGTGGAAGTGATCCTTTCAGTAGCTCGAGCTCGCGGCGCGCAGAGCTTCCTGAGGATGCCTCGACGTCGGTGGTGGCGTTGTTACAAGATCCACGCTGGAGGGTACGCTCGGCGGCGCTCGAGTTGGTCGCTGCAGCTCGCATCGGAGAGGCTCAGGATGCGGTGATCGGTTTGCTCGTGGACGAGGATGAGTTTGTGCGTTCGTATGCGATCCAGGCGGTGGTCTCGATGCGGATGAGAGATGCGGCGCCAAAGCTTGAGCAGATGTTACTTAACGACGACGCGCTGGTGGGAACCGTGCTCAAGGCGATGTTGCGGATGCGTTTGCCGATCTCTCAGGAGATGATGGATCATGTGAAGAGCCGCGACGCTGATGTGATCGTGAGTGCTTTGCGGATGGTGGGGAGTAGTGAGGATGTGGTGGTGCTCAAGATGCTGGCGGAGTTTACCCGCCATGAAAATCTGGACGTGGCCTGTGCCGCGCTGCGGGTGATCGGGGACGACAAAGACAAGCTGCAGCACGATTTTGTAGTGCAGGCGGTACAGGATGCGCTCGACTCGGGAGTGAAGGAGAAGTTGCTCGCTGTGATCGGTGACTTGGATCTTGAAAAGCGCAGCCGCTCGTACTCGTCGTCGTTTCAGATGCCGGTGTACGATCCGAGTGTGAAGACGTCGCTCGACCCGCTTTACGATGCGTTTTTGAAACCGCTGGGTCGCGCCCAAGTTGCACCGGCGGTGGCGCGCAGTCGTCCGGCATCGTCGGCGGCACTGCAGGCGCTGCGCGACCGGGTGGCTGAGATCGCGACGCACTCCGAGGACGATGAGATCGCGTTCCGCTCGGCGTTGTTGTTAGCGCGCCATGAAGATGACCGCGGTTATGAGCTTTTGGCGGAGGGCTTCGAGGACTATCCGGTGAGCCGTCGGATTTTGGTGGCCGAGCGGTTGTACTCGCCGGATTCTGAGGCGGCGCTGCCGTTGTTCCGTAAGATGTTTGCCGACACCGTTGCGGACGTGCGATCGAAGGCGGTGAGCCGTGCCATCGCTGCGGATGAGAATCCGCTGCTGGTGAGCGAGGTTCTGGACCAGGTGACGGCGGACGACAAGTTGAGCGCGGAGGATCTCTACGGCTATGACTTTGAGCGGCTCGGGCGGCTCGGGCGGCAGCAAGGTGGAAAGCTGCGTATGAAGTCGTGGACGCGCGGTGTGTTGCGCTCGGAGTCGAGCCGGCGTGAGCTCACGATTCTCGCCCTAATTGGGATCCGCCATAGCATGGGAATCGATGGAGTTGAACTGTTGGAGGGCTTCACCCGCGACCCCGATCAATGGGTGCGGCGCGCGGCTTGGTTCTCACTGGCATCGGCGGACACCCGCTGGACTGCGGCCAATGTAGATCGCTTGCTAAAGGATGAGTCGCCACGGGTGCGGGCCGCGTTGCCGGGAGCCTTGATGGAAGGGAAAGGCTGGGTGCATTATTTTTCGGACAATTCCTACCAAACTCATTCTAATTCTTACTCATCGAGGCGCAATCGGCGGGCGCTTGAACCTGAGCTGGTGTCCGCCCTGAGGAACCTGGCCGCGAACGATCCGGATGAACAGGTGCGCTTTGAGTCGTGGTTCGCGCTGCTCAGCCTGCGGCAATCGGTCGATCTTGATGCCATGTTGCGTCTCATTGCCAAGCAACCCAAGGTCGCCGACGTGCCGGACCGATTGGGGGATTTGTTGGAGGATAATTACCGGTCGATGGGCAAAGGCATGCGCCCGTTGCTGGTATATGCCAACTTGGATCGGATCAGCTCATCGACCTTGCCCAAGGTGATGGCTCATTTTGCTTCTGACGAAGGGACGTCATTCAATGACTTTGAGTCGTTGGTGAAAGCGAACGAAGCCGGTGACGAACCGCAGCACATCGAGGTGGCGGATGAGGAGGTAGCGGAGCGTCAGCAGTTGCGGGTCGTTGTCTTCTACAAGCCGGGTTGCCGTGAGTGTGAGAAAGCGGAAGCATTGCTCGAGTCGATGAAGGCGGACTTCCCGCTGATGGAGATCGACCGCCGCAACATCCTCCAGCAGGAGAACACATTGCTCAATCAGGCGCTGTGCAACTCGTTTGAGGTCAGCGGCGCCGGCAAGGCTCCATCGGTCTTTACCCAGGGCGGTGCGGCAATCGCTCCCGCGGTGAAACCTCAGGATCTGGGGCAACTGTTAGCCCGTACCATGGAGATGCCGGATGACGCGCATTGGTATCAGATTGGCGACCAAGCCATGGCTGAGGCCAAGGTGGCGATGGACGAGTCGTTCTCCAACCTGACGCTGCCCTTGGTGCTGGGTGCCGGCTTGGTCGATGGCGTGAACCCATGCGCCTTCGCCACCATCATCTTTTTCCTGTCGTACCTGCAGGTGGCGCGCCGTTCGCCGCGGGAGATCTTGTTGGTTGGAGGCGCGTTCATCATTGCGATCTTCCTCACCTACTTTGCAGTGGGCTTGGTCTTCCACTCGCTGGTGGACTACCTCAACAACCTGGAAAGCTTCCGCTGGATCAAGAGCACGATGACGTATGTCTTCGCCGGGTTTGCCTTGCTGGTGGCTGTCATGAGTATGCGCGATGCGATCAAGGCCCGCCGTGGCGCGCTCGATGACATGAGCTTGCAACTGCCAGGCTTCCTCAAAAAGCGGATCCGCTCGGTCATCCGAGACCGCGCCCGCGCCCGCAACTACGTGGTGGCTGCATTTGTTTCCGGGATTCTGATTTCCTTCCTCGAACTGGCCTGTACCGGCCAGGTCTACGCGCCGATCATCTTCCAAATCCAACAGGGACAAGCCGATGCCGTGGCTTATCTGTTGCTCTACAACCTGGCCTTTGTGCTGCCGCTGCTGGTGATCTTCGTGCTCGCCTATCGCGGCATGACCAGTGCTTCTCTGATCTCCTTCCAGAAGAACCATACGGCCAAGGTGAAGTTCGCCATGGCGCTGCTTTTCATGGCGCTAGCGGTTGTGATTCTGTTCGGAGAGAAGCTGTTGACGCATGGGTAGAAAATAGAGAGCCCTCTGGTGATCTGGGGGCTCTTGCGTGTCTGGCATCTCGGCGGAGTGGGCGGTTTTACGTTGTTACGTGGTTAGGTTTTAGGGGGAGAGTGGTCGCTGCGCTCCGGTGGTTTTGTTGGCCGGACCGGAGACCGGCGGTCCGGGGGGGGGATCAGTGGAAGTCGTGGGATCTGGGGGCGGTGGTGGTTGGGGCGTCGAGGGGGTGGAGTTGTTTGGTGAGGATGGTGCGGACATTGCCTTCGCTGATTTGGACGAGGCCACGGGCGAGGAGGAAGCGCTCGCCGGTGATGGTGAGGCGCAGTTGTTGGAAGGTTTTGGCGGGGATGAAGAGATTGATGATACCGAACTCATCTTCCATCGAGACAAAGCAGTGACCGTTGGCGGTGCCGGGGCGCTGGCGACAGATAACCATGCCTGCGGTGGTAACGGGTTGGCCGTGGGGCATGTGTTGGAGCGTGGCGGATGTGGCGACTGGTGGTTGTGAGGTGTTGCGTCGCCAGATGGCCATGGGGTGCGGGCCGACGCTGTGGCCCTGGGTTTCGAGGTCGGCGTTGAGGCGGTCGCTGGCGTCCATGGCGGGGAGTGGTGGCGGGCTGGGGGTAGGTTCGGCGAAGGCGAGCATGCCCTGGGCGAGTGGAAGTTCGACCTGCCATTGGGCGGCGCGGCGGTGGCCGGCGTTGGGTAGTGGGTTGAGTGCGCCGGCTTTGGCGAGTTGGCGGCGGTCGTTTTTGTGGAGTCCTGTGCGGTTGGCGAAATCCTGCACCGACGTGAATGGGGCTGCGGCGCGGCAGTGGAGGATGCGTTCAATGGCATCGCGGCCGAGACTGCGGATGCGGTTGAGGCCGAGGCGGATGGATTGGTGGTCGATGACAGTGGTGAGGGCTTCGCTATCGACGACCGAGGGGGGGAGCACGCGGAGTCCGTGGTGTTTGGCGTCTTGGATCAGAGTGTTGACGTTGTAAAAGCCCATCGGTTGGTTGTTGATGATCCCGGTGTAGAACTCGGCGGTGCGGTGGGCTTTGAGCCAGCACGATGCGTAGGCGATGAGGGCGAAGGAAATGGCGTGCGATTCGGGGAATCCGTAGTGGGCGAACGAGCCGATGGAGTCAATGACTTGCTTTTGCGTGGGCTCGTCGATACCGCGTTCGGTCATGCGGTCGCGCAGCTTTTGCGTGATGGCGATCATGCGGTCATCCGAGTGCTTGAAGCCCATGGCACGGCGCAAGTGGTCGGCTTCCGAGCCATCGAATCCGGCGACGATCATCGCCATCTTGAGGACTTGTTCCTGGAACAACGGCACCCCGAGCGTGCGGCGTAGAATGGGTTCGAATTCCGGGTGGACGACGCTGACCGGTTCGTAGCCATTGCGTCGGTTGAGGTAAGGATGGACGAGGTCGCCGACAATCGGTCCGGGACGGATGATGGCGATCTGGATGGCGAGGTCGTAAAAGCAGGCGGGGCGCAGGACTGGCAGCGTGGCCATCTGCGCGCGGGATTCGACTTGGAAGGTGCCAACGGTGTCGGCAGCGCAGAGGAGTTGGTAGGTTTTTGGGTCGTCCTTGGGGATGGTGGCGAGGTTGACCGGGCGGCCGCGTTGTTGGCACAGGGTGAGTGTGTCCTGCATGGCTGCGAGCATGCCGAGGCCGAGCAGGTCGACTTTTACGATGCCTAGGTCTTCGCAGTCGTCTTTGTCCCATTGGACGACCGTGCGGCCGGGCATGGTGGCGGGCTGGAGCGGGACGATGGAGTCGAGTCCCTGGTCGCAGATGATCATGCCGCCGGAGTGCTGGCCGAGGTGGCGTGGGAGGCCGTGGATTTGGTCGAGCAGGCGCAGTAGTGCGGGGTGGCGTGGGTGTTCTGGCGGGATGCCGGCGGTGGCGATGGTAGCGACCAAGTGTTCGTGGCGTGCAGCGGCGAGATCCTCGGCGGTGGGCGGAACGTTGCCGGGCCCCAGATCTTCGGCGCGCGGGGACGATGCCATTTCCGCGAAGCGGTTGGCGATGGATTCCGGGAACCCGAGCACCTTGCTCATTTCGCGGAATGCGGAGCGGGCGCGGTAAGTGATGACATTGGCGGTCATGGCCGCACCGCGTGGGGCGAAGCGGTTGAAGACGTGTTGGATGACCGATTCGCGGCGGGCACCCGATGGGAAGTCGATGTCGATATCCGGCCAGGACTGGCGGTTCTCTGATAAGAAGCGCTCAAAAAGGAGGCCGTTGTTGACGGGGTCGACGCTGGTGATGCCGAGTGCATAACAGACAGCGGAGTTTGCGGCCGAGCCGCGTCCCTGGCACAGAATGCCCTCGCCGCGGGCAAACTGCACGATCTCGTGGACGATGAGAAAGTAGCCGGAGAACCCGAGCTGGCGGATGAGTTTGAGCTCGTGCTCGATCTGGGATTTGACGCGTCGCGTCAGCGGCTGGAAGCGCGAGCGCAGGTGGGCGTAGACGCGGCGTCGTAGTTCGGTGGCTTCTTCATTTGGGCTCAGAGGGTTGCCGCGGGCATCGGGCAGTGAGGGGAAGCGGTAGCCGAGCGATTCGAACCCGAACTCGACGCTGTCGATGATGCGGCGTTGGTTGTCGATGGCGTGCGGGTGGTCGGCAAAGAGCGCGGCCATTTGTTGCGGAGACTTGATGTGCCGTTGTGAATTGGCGGCAAGCAGACGGCCCGCTTGGTCGAGTGTGGTGTGGTGGCGCAGGCAGGTGAAGGCATCGCCGAGCAGGCGCTCGGCCGGGCTGGCGAAAAGCGGTGCGTTGCAGGCGACGGTGCGCACGCCCAAGTGGTCTGCCAAATCGGTTAGCAGACGGATGGTGCGGTCTTCTCCGCGGATGTGGTGGCGGACGAGTTCGATGAAGAAGTGTTCGCGGCCGAAGTGGTCGCGCAGCTGAGTTGCGAGTTGGAGGGCGCGCTCCTTGTTGTTAGCTGCGAGGGCGCGTTGGATTGGTCCGTCGGCATCGCCGCTGAGACAAGTGATGCCTTCTGGAGTAAGCGTGGCGAGGTCGTGGTGCGGGCGGTCCAGAGGGTCGCTCAGATGGTGGCGGCTGAGAAACTGACAAAGCGATTGGTAGCCGGTGCGGGTGCGGGCGATGAGCGGCAGATGGGTGCCGTCTGGCAGGGTTACCGAGGTGGCGACGATGGCGCGGATGCCGTGTGCCTTTGCCGCGCGGTGGGCACGGGGCGACCCGAAAAAGCCATCGTGGTCGGCGATGGCGATGGCGGGGTGACCGAGCTCCGCGGCGCGGGCGACGAGAGCTTCGGGCTGGCTGGCTCCGCGGAGAAAGGAAAAGGCACTGCGGGTGTGGAGCATTTGGGGTTAAGTTTGCTAGTTTTCAGATTTCAGTTTTCAGTGGGTGGTGGACGGGTGGTTTTAGGTGGTTAGGTTTTATGTTTTAGGTGGGGTAGGCGGGGATTTCCGATTTTCTGTAACCGACCCCAGATCCCCAGTAACCAGTAACCAACCTCCAGTCCGTTAGTAGGTGCCGGCGAGGTGCCATTGGTGGTTGTGGTGTGTGATGCGGACGAGGGATTGGCGTGGGAGTTCGACGTCCCATTCGGTGTGGTGCCAGCGGGAGGTTGGGTCCCACCAGTGGCCGGAGATGAGAGTGGGGCCGCGGCGGGCGCGGATGGCGCCTGTGACGGGGCCGGATAGGACGGCGGTGGGAACCGGGTGTGGTGAATTGGGCGTGGATTCGGTGGCGACGGTGATAGGGATGGGCGGACGGAAGCGGCGCAGGGGGATGCCGCAGGTCATTTCGGGGGTGAGCTCGGGTTGTTTCATAGCCGGCTGATGGAGGAACCAGGGGCACGCGGACGCGGTGTCGGGGCGGTGGCTGTTGTCGGTGACGGGAGCGCCGATGCGGCCTTTACCGAGGAGTGCTTCGAGTTTGGTCAGGGTGATGGCGAAGCGCGCTGGATCCTTGAGGGCTCGCTCAAAGAGTTGTTGTTGCTTTGCAGAGCGGACAACGGGTGTGGCGTCGAGTGTGACGCCGCTGATCGGAGCAGAGGCGGTGAAGGATTCGAGGTGGTAATGGAGCGCGTCGAGTAGGTGGCTGCGGTTGGCGGTGGGTTCGGGGAGGTTGATGGTGTGTTCGTATGGCGGGCGTTGGGCGGACTCGTAGTGCAGTGCCAGGTGGAGTTGGGCAACGTGCTGGTGGGAGGATTCGAGGCGGGCGCAGACGGTGCCGAGCATGCGCCCGAGCAGGAAGAGTAGAGGTTCTGTGTCGTGGATGGGGAACTCGAGGTCGGTGTGACGGGCTAGGGAGTCCGCCGGATGGAAAAGCTTCAGCAAGCGGCAGTGACGTGCGGTCAGTGTGTCGTGAAGCCAGGCGGCGGCGCTGCCCAGACGGTCGGCGAGACCGGTGCGTGGGAGGGCGGTGAAGTCACCGATCGTGCGCAGCCCCCATGAGAGAAAGAGCGAGGTGAGTTCGGCAGCGGTATCGGATGGAATGCCACAGTATTCCAGGAGACCTGGTAGGTGGCTGATGGGAATGGGAGAGAATTCCGAGGGATTGGTAACGGCTGCTGCTTGGGGGGTGCGTTGTTGGTATGGATTGTAGGTCGTGGCCAATGGCGGGCCCGCGGTGGCGGCGAGCAGTGCCAGATCCGGTGTGGTGGCGATGGCCAGGTGGATGGGTAGTCCGAGGCGGGCGAGGACGGAGTCGATGGCGTGGGTGGTCCAATCGCGCGGGGAGCGCAGGGCGTCGGGCAGGGTGGAGAGGTCGGCAATGACGGAGCCGGTGGTGGTGGATTCCAGGTCGGGAGAAAGATCGTTGGCGGCGGCCAGCAGGGCGAGATGGGTTTCTTTTTCGAGGTCGGGGCGACGGGTGAAGAGAATGAGTTCGTCGGGACAGCGGGCGAGCGCGCGGGTGGTGGTCATACCGGGCTCGATGCCAAATTGAGTGTGGGCGAAGTCATTGGCGTGGAGGACGTGGGCGCGGTCGCGTTGGCGCTCGGTGGTGGATTCGGGGTCGTCCAGGTTGAGCAGGACGACTGGTTGGTCGAGGAGCACGGGGCGGTGGTGATCGTCCCAATCGGATTCGGTGTGGATCCGGACAACAAGGGGGAGTTGCGGGATATGAATCGCGGCAAACATGGGGAGCGGGAGAAATGGGAGATTTGAAATGGGGAATCTGAAATGGTGGCTAGGTCGCGGCGATCCTGGGCTGGGATGTCGATTCTGCGTTTGCGGGACCGACCCACCAGCGGTGGCGGATTTCCGCGTGTCCCATCAGGCGCGGAGAGCGGGTTGGGTGGTGGCGGCTTGGGATTCCAGCCACGGGGTGGTGAGAAGCTCGCTGCGGTGGTGGAGATCGTGGTCGATCCCGTGAGGCGGGCTGATGGTCAGGCGTTGGGTGGCAGCGGGGATGAGAGGCTGTGGCGTGAGGGCCACGACGGAGCAGCCTGAGTCATCGATGAGTCGGCGCAGGCGGTACCAGAGGGTGATGGGGATCTTGCGCAGTTCGGCAGGCTGGGTGAGGCTGAAGTCGGCGATGACTAGTGGAAGGTTGGGGTCGCGCAGGACGATGTCGCAGGCGTTGATGGCTTCCGTGGCGGAGTGGCAACGAAGCCACAGAGTGCGTTCAAGTTGAGCCGGTGGATAAGAAGCCGGGTTGAAATGGTCTGCCGCATCGACAAGAACGGTGTGAGGCAAAGGCGCGGGGACTTGGGTATGTGTGGCGAGCAGCGCGGCGATGGCGAGTCCGTGGCCTGAAGGGACGGGCGATGTGGCTTTTTGCGCTGCCGTGCTGCATTCGATCAGGCAGCTGGCGGGCAGTTGCTGCGCATTGAGTTCAGCGGTTTTGGTTGGAGGGGCTGGTGTGTGGTCGACTTGATGGCGTGCCATTGGGAAGCGCTCACCGAGGGTGGAGCGGAGTTGGTCTAAGATGGCGCGCTTTTGCTGCATGATTTAAATATGTTCAAATGAACAGTAAATCAAAAGCAGCCAGATGGAAATCAGAAAATGGGGGCGAGTCGTTGGGTTGGCTGGTGCCGGTGGCTGACGGGGAGTGATTTATGAAGGCACTCCTTAAGATAAGTTGACTAGTCTCAGCGGATTCCCTAGATTTCAGCACATGGCGAGCAGCAACAGGAGACGAGACAGATCAGGAGCGATTGGCGGAGTGCGCCGACGTTCCGGAGGTGCTGTATGGGGTTATTTGTGGGGGATTGCCAAGTTTGCGCTGGTGGTGGGATGTATTGCCCTTGGGGTGGCTCGTTTTTTACCGAAGCGCGAGGCGGACGAGCGCAGCAAGCAGGCGTTGGCCGAAGTGGAGAAGGAATGTGCGGAGTTGCGAGCACAGGCGGCGAAAGAGAAGCGTGTCACCGAGCGCCTGCGCTATGATGACGGGTATCTCGAAGTGGTGGCTCGTGATCGCTTGAATTTGCAGAAGCCGGGTGAGCAGGTGATTCGATTCAACGAAGTGCCTCAAGGGGAGTGAGATTTAGGAGTGGGGAGACTTTCCACGCTCTTGCAGGTATGATCCGTTCGTTGTCACGGGGTTGCCTGTGATGTGGCGATCTGTGCTGTATTGCTGATTGATTTTCGGCTGCATTTGGGCGGTGAAAATCTTTCAAAAGATTTTGTTCACAAGGGTTGACATCTTGCCCTGAGCTAAGCAGTCTCGGGGCTCCCGCGTCGGGTGCTGAGCGATGGAGATCCCCGTGGAGGGCGTATTTCCAAGGCACTCGATCCACGTTCTTGTATACCCTGAAACAAAAACATTCCCCGTGTATTCCAACGACGACTTTTTGATCGACTTGCTCCGTGATTCTGGACGAGTCAGCCAGTTAGATATTGATGAGGCGACGGCTGCCGCCAAGGGGCGGAACACAGCACTCGACGGATTGATCGAGAAAGGGTTGGTCTCCGAGAAAGAGGTGGCGCAGTTGTGCGCCGAGGAAGCTTCGATGCCGTTTGTGGATCTGGCGGAGACGACGATTGACCCGAACGTGGTGCACCTGATGGATACCGAGGTGGCCGAGCGTTACAAAGTGATGCCTCTGGGAGTGGATTCCGATCGACTGGTAGTTGCGATTCCTGATCCGTTTGATTTCGAGGTGCTTGATTCATTGCCGCACGTGTTGTCCAAGGAGGTGGACTTCTGGTGTGCCGCGCCGTCTGCGATCAATCAGATGCTGACGGATTTGTTTAATGTAGGTGGTGGCGGTGAGAGCCAGAGCCTTGATCAGTTGATCAGCGGTGAGAGCGACGACAGCGACAACGCTCCGGTGATCAAGATGGTCTCCGAGATTTTGGTAGATGCCTTCAAGGTGCGTGCGTCCGATATTCACATCGAGCCACTCGAGCGCAGCGTGCGTGTGCGTTATCGTATTGATGGTGTGTTGCACGAAGTGGCGAGCCACCCGCGCAAGTTGCTTTCGGCGATGATCAGCCGGATCAAGATCATGACCGGCTCCATGAGTATCGCCGAGAAGCGCTTGCCTCAGGACGGCCGGATTCAGCTCAAGATGAGCGAGACCGACCTCGACTTGCGTGTGTCTACCATTCCGACCAACCACGGTGAGAGTGTGGTGATGCGTATTCTCGACAAGAGCAACCTTTCGATTGGTTTGCCTCAGCTTGGCTTCTTTAGTGATGACCAGGAGGCCTGGGAGAACTTCATCGGCCTTCCGGACGGGATCTTGCTGGTGACTGGTCCGACCGGTTCCGGTAAGACCACCACGCTTTACGCTTGCTTGAACCACATCAACCAGCCGGACCGTAAGATCATCACCGTGGAAGATCCGGTGGAATACCAGCTCTCCGGGATCAACCAGGTGCAGGTGAAGGATGAGGTCGGTATGGACTTCTCCGCTGCACTACGTTCGATTCTGCGTCAGGCACCGAACATCATCATGATTGGTGAGATTCGTGATGCGGAAACAGCTAACATCGCGATCAACGCCTCGTTGACCGGTCACTTGGTATTCTCGACTTTGCACACTAACGATGCACCGAGTGCGATTGCCCGATTGGATGACATTGGGGTGAAGCCGTTCCTTATTGCGAGTTCGTTGCGTGCGGTGCTGGCCCAGCGTCTGGTGCGTAAGCTTTGTGAGCACTGCAAGCAGCCGGCTGTGCTGACGGAGGCTGAGATCCGCGGTCTGGGCGTGGATGCCGCCCAACTTGCCAGCGCCGACGTGATGGGTGCCTGCGGTTGTGACCGCTGCCGCAATTCAGGTTACAAGGGCCGGATGGGTGCATTTGAGATCTTCAAGGTGGACGACCAGGTGCGCCACATGATCAACGAAAACTTGAGCACGCCGCAGTTGCGTCGTCGTGCACGGGAGTTGGGAATGCGCACCATGCGTGAGGACGGCATCCGTAAGGTGCTTAGTGGAAGAACCACCGCCTCGGAAGTGCTGCACGCCACAATGTCGGACGACCGTTAAGCTACTCGCATTACGTAAAAATAAGAACCAAGTAGCTGACAAATAACTTTATAGGAAGTTCGTCGGTCGGCGGACGAGGGCTTCCAAGAATTCATCACAGGGTGCAGCGGCACTCATAGATCACCGCCGAGGATATACCCCATCATCATGAATATCGACTACCTCATCGACCTGGTTTCGGCACGAGGCATGCTGGACGATCAAGTCGCCTCCGAAATCCGCGAAGAGTACAACAGCGGCGGCGGAACGGCCGATCCTGCCGAGATTTTGATCAACTATGGAGTGATCGAAGAACGCGATACGCTCTTTGCATTGATTGCCAACGAACTCGGCGTCGAATATGTCGACTTGGAAGGTTTCCAGGTGCCGGAAGCGTTGATTAACCTGATCCCTGCGGGGATGGCCCGTTTGCACGGTGCGCTGCCGATTGGTGCGTCCGGCGAGGGGTTGAAAGTGGTTTTGACCGACCCGCTCAACCCGCAGGTGGTTGAGGATTTGCGCTTTGCTCTGGGGCAGGAGATTCAGATTGCCGTGGCCGACCCTGAGTTGGTGGAGAAGCAGCTCGATAGCTGCTACGCCGTGGATGGCGAGAGCATGGACGACGTGCTCAAGGAGATCAGCGCCGGTGGCGAAGGCTTGAGTGATGCGGAGTTGGAAGCAGAGGCAAACTCGGCACCAATCATCCGTTACGTGGACCTGGTGTTGTTCAACGCTATCAAAGAACGTGCATCGGATATTCACTTCGAGCCATTCGAGGATGACTTCAAGATTCGTTACCGCGTGGACGGTGCGTTGTATGAAATGGCGCCACCTCCGTTGCACTTGGCGTTGCCGATTATTTCCCGCATCAAGGTGATGTCGAACATGAACATCGCCGAGCGCCGTGTACCGCAGGATGGTCGCATCATGAAGACCATTGGCGATAAAGAGGTCGACATGCGTGTGTCGAGCTTGCCGACCGTTCACGGTGAGAGTGTGGTGCTTCGTGTGTTGGACCGCTCGTCGGTGAATCTGAATCTGGAGAACCTCGGGTTGCCTGATGAGTTGTTCAACTACATTACAGACACGGTGCAGAAGCCGAACGGCATCTTCATTGTGACGGGGCCTACCGGTGCCGGTAAGACCACTACGCTTTACGCTGCGTTGCGTCGGATCAACACGATCGATAGCAAGCTTCTGACTGCCGAGGATCCGGTGGAATATGACATTGATGGAATTGTGCAAGTGCCGGTGAACGAGGGCATTGGTTTGACCTTCCCTCGTGTGTTGCGTGCCTTCCTGCGTCAGGACCCCGACCGAATCATGGTGGGGGAGATGCGTGACGTGGCCACTGCGCAGATTGCGATCCAGGCATCGCTCACCGGTCACTTGGTGGTGAGTACCCTTCACACCAACGACTCCGCTGGTGCTGTGACGCGATTGGTGGACATGGGTTGTGAACCATTCCTGGTGGCGGCCACCCTTGAAGGGGTGTTGGCTCAGCGACTGGTGCGAACCATTTGTAAGAAGTGCCGCACGCCGTACGAGCCGAATGAGGCAGTGTTGAGTCAGCTCGGCCTGTCACACCACGAGTTGGGTGACAAGCATTTCTACACTGGTAGCGGATGTGATGCTTGTGGTCAGACCGGCTACAAGGGCCGGAAAGGTCTCTATGAATTGCTCGACATCACCGACCCGCTTCGCGAACTGATCACCGAGCGCGCTCCTACCGTGGTGCTGCGACAGAAAGCGATCGAGTTGGGAATGCATACGCTGCGTGAGGATGGCCTGCGTAACATTTACGACGGACAGGTCACCATCGATGAGGTGCTGAAGTACACCTAGAAGACCCGGTAAATCGATTTGCTCAATGTGCCGGCCAGTCGGGTGATTTGCGCCTGATTGGCCAGGTTCTGAGATTTCTTAATTTGCAGTTGGCAAGCATCTTGATATTTACAACACTCCGATCCCATCACCGGGTCACCGGCGTGTAATTTTTTCCCTCTCCCAAAACAACTAGACACCCCCTTATGGCACAATTCGAATACACTGCTCTCGACGCGAAGGGCGCCGAGACCACCGGCGTGATTGAAGCCGCGACCGAAGCCGACGCGCTGAATCAGTTGCGTGGCAATGGATATTACCCAACCAAGATCGCTGCCGCTGGAGCGGGAGGCGGATCGAAGGGGGCAAAGAAGAAAAAGGGCGGAGCAAAAGCCAAGGGGGCTAAGGCAGGTAAGACCGGTGGCCGCATCAAGTCGAAGACCTTGATGATTTTCACCCGCCAGCTTGCAACGCTGATTGATTCCGGTTTGCCGTTGATGCGTGGTCTGACCGTGCTTGGCAACCAGGAGCCGAACCCAGTGCTGCGTGCTACGATTAACAATCTGGCAGACTCGGTGCAGACCGGTGCGACATTCTCCGAGAGTCTGGGTGGCCATCCCAAGATTTTCAACAAGCTCTATGTGAACATGGTCAAGGCTGGTGAGCTGGGCGGTGTGCTCGAGCTCGTGTTGACCCGTCTGGCCGACTACCAGGAGAAGGCGGAAAAGCTGAAGAACAAGATTGTTTCCGCGATGATCTATCCGGTGATTGTGATGTTCATTGCGATTGCCATCGTGTTCTTCCTGATGTTGTTCATCGTGCCGAAGTTCGAGCAGATTTTCGAAGAGATGCTTCCTGGCAAGGAATTGCCAGCACTGACTCAGTGGGTGATGAACTTGAGTCAGGCTACAGTTGATTACAAGTGGCTGATTCTCGGGGGCGGTGCGCTTGCAGTGGTTGGCTGGAAGGCCTGGTCTGCAAGCAAGGGTGGCCGCGCCACTATCGATGCCGTAAAGTTGAAGTTGCCGGTCTTTGGTGACGTGCAGCGCAAGAGTGCGATCGCTCGTTTCACCCGTACGCTCGGCACCTTGGTTACCTCCGGTGTGCCGATTCTCCAGGCGTTGAATATTACCCGCGAGACTGCAGGCAACGTGGTGCTTTCCAATGCAATTTCGAAAGTGCACGACGCGGTGAAGGAGGGTGACTCCATCGTCCAGCCGCTTGAGGCTTCCAAGGTGTTCCCGCCGATGGTGATCTCGATGGTGGACGTGGGTGAGGAGACTGGTCAGTTGCCTGACATGTTGCTCAAGGTTGCTGATGTGTATGACGACGAGGTCGACAACGCGGTGGGTGCGATGACCTCCTTGATCGAGCCGATCATGATTGTGGTTCTTGCTTTGATTGTGGGAACGATCGTTCTCGCTCTCTTCCTGCCACTGATTGCCATCATCGAAGGTATGGGGCAGGCAGCCTAAGGGCTTATGTTTTCCAAAATCAGCCGACGCGCCCAACCCTGGGTTCCGTCGGCTGATTGCTTTTCAGCGCCAGGGGCTGGCTCGGCCAGGGGATCATTGGTAGAATCCCCCAGTCAGAGTCTCTCTAGGGCCTCCAAATAATTCACTACGAATACCCTCCAAAAGTTTATGAAGTCTTATCCATTTGTCTCTTCGCGCCGCCGTCGTGCGGGGTTCTCCATGGCTGAGTTGTTGGTCGTGATGGCGATTCTCGCCATTTTGATGACTCTCACATTCTCCGGGATCTCTATTGCGAACAAGAAGCAGCGCTCCACAAAAACAGAAGCTCAGATGGCGGTGTTCAAGGCCGGGCTCGAGAAGTTTAAATCGGATCACGGCGGATACCCGCAGATCACTGATGCGGAGGAGGGCTCCAAGTTGCTCTACGCAGCACTTTCCGGTGATACGAACTACGATGGTGAGTACGATAAGTCGGACAAGAACCTCGATTGGCTCAATAATGGAAAGAAGAGCAATCGCCGCGCCAAGAGTTATGTTCCAGAGCTCCTCGCTGGTGGAACGAGCAATCAGGGTTGGGTGGATGAAGATTACTACATCATCGATGCCTTTGGTGAGCGCATTCGTTATGAAGCCGATGTGAACTCGCGTCAGATGTGGAATGCTCCAACCCACTACGACCTCTGGTCGCTGGGAACCAACAATCTTGAGGAAGAGGAAGAAAACCAGGATAAGTGGATTAAGAACTGGTAAGAGCTTTTTGTATTATCGGCGCGTGTTGCAGGATATCTGTAACACGCGCCGATTTTTTTTGTTCGTTGCGAGGGTGCTACTAGATCAGCGGAGCCCGCGCAGAATGCTGAGCCTTGAACAGGTGGGGCTGGTATAGATCCGGGGGCGTTTCGTGAGGGGGCGTATGTCTTGAGGTGCGGTTATTTGGAGTGACGGTGTCCCCACCGTCTTGTGGAGAGGGGGGTAGAGCAAAAGAAAAGCGACGCTTCGATGCGTCGCTTTGGTGTATTGTGTGGGCTCGTTTTAGTCAGCAAGCAGGCTTTGAAGCGTCTCGCTCAACATACTTGCGTGTTGGCGGTCGACTGGCTTCGAGGTGATGCCGGCTACGATGAAGATGCCTGCATCGGTTCGCACAGGGACGACAGCGAGTTGTTTTTCCTGCCATGCAGTGTGCGCCGCGCGATGAGGATACTGCTCAGGTCGTGGCTGCTGATCGGTTGCGATTCCCTCAGTGGCCCGGAGGAATGCGGTACCCAGGGTGGCGGCGGCTGTGCTCATGGCGAGGTTATTGGCGCGGCCTGTTTGTTGGTTGCCTTGATCGTCAACAAGCACAGCGTTTTCCCAGCCAATGTACTCTTCAGTCCACTCAGTGAACCTGCGTAGGCTGCCAACTCTCTGTTCATCAGAGGTGGTCGGTGAGCTTTCTGGCTGTGGTGGTTCCGGTGTGGTGGCTGTGCCTGGAGTCTCCTTGTCAGCTGGCGCTGGCTTGGAGTCCTGACGATTAGCTGTCGGCTCGCTTTTCGCGGGCATCTGAGGCTCAGGCTTCTTTGGCTCGGCAGCTTCAGGCTTCGGTGTCGCAGGTTTTACGGGTGGCTGAACCACCTTGGAGACTGGGAGGGGCTGTGGAGCTTTTGGAGCCTCCTCGGTTTTCTTTGTGAGTTTCGGCTGGGGTGTAGTGGGGGCTGTTGGTTTGGGCTTCGGCTTGCCAATGAGTTGGATCTTGGGGCCCTCGGTGGTGGGCTTTGGTCGATCCGAGTTCGAGGTGCTGGCTGCTGGTGCGGGCTTTGGAAGTTTAATTCCGGCGAGCGACTTCTTGCGCGGATCTGAATCTGGAAGTGAT
Organism: Sulfuriroseicoccus oceanibius; assembly: GCF_010681825.2. NCBI lineage: Bacteria > Pseudomonadati > Verrucomicrobiota > Verrucomicrobiia > Verrucomicrobiales > Verrucomicrobiaceae > Sulfuriroseicoccus > Sulfuriroseicoccus oceanibius. The sequence goes on from NZ_CP066776.1 coordinate 2,187,711, forward strand.
CCTTTGGTTGGCTGTTCCCGCGGTGGCGCAGTTTTTGGCTCAGGCTGCTTGTTCGCTTTTGGTACAGGCGTCGATGCGGGCGCCGACGCGGGTGTCTGCGCTGATTGCTTCGCGGCTGGTGTCGCAGGGGAGCTCTCGTCTGGCTTGACCTGTGTGGGCTTGTCCGCATCCGGCTTGATCAGTGGTGCGGTCGGCTTGGTGGTGGTAGCTGTTGGAGTGGCGGCTTGTGGCGCAGTCTCAGACGGGGACTTGAACTTATCGAGTGTGCCGCGCAGGTTGTCGATCACTTCCTTGGCCAGAGTGTCTCGCTTGAGCGCGATGGGCCGCGCCGGGGCACCAGGGAAGCCCAGGGCAGGCTGCGGGGCCGGTGCCCGCTCAGGTGCGCTTTCTGCTTGTGGTTTGGAAGCAGCCGCTGCCGGTTTTCCCGCCTCTGACTTCTTCTGTTCTTGGGCTTCCGGGAGAGGTGCGTCGGTGGACGCTGCGGTTTTGCGGAAGCGCGCCCACCACTCTTCCGAGCTCAGGTCGTCTTCGTGGGGCTTGGATTCACCGATCAGGGATTGCATGCGCTCCCGAGTCTTCGGGTCAATCCATGAGCTGAGTGAGTTGTTGTGCTGCGTCATCTGCTTCGGTGAGGTTGAGTGAGGGTTCGAGTTCGGCTGCGAGTTGGTCAAAGACGAGTGCGGCCTGTGGTGGGTTTTTGCCGATCATTCCGACAGGAATCCCTTTGGCGCTGGCTTCGAGGAATGCTTTGTCGCGTGGGACGATGGTTTGAGTGACGGTGCCTTTAGGGGTCAGTTCGCGCAGGTCGCGCACAGCGCTGAGGCTTTCTTCGCGATCGTGGCTGACCATGTTGAGTGCGATGCCGCTAAGCTGGAAGCGCGCTCCGCGTTGACGCAGGCGGTCGAGCGTCTCGATAATGAGCGGGAGGCTGCGCAGTCCGAGTGGTTCGGCCTGTTCGACGACGAGGATGCGGTCGCTGTTGGCAAGCACCGAGCGGGTCACGGGACCGACGCCAGCGGGGGTGTCGATGACGATGACGTCGCAGTCGATGGATGAGAGGTTGCGGATGAGCTTGCCGAGCTTTTGCTTAGTGGCATCGGTGTCGAGGCTTTCTTCAAGATCGAAGTCGCACTGGCCGGTGGTGAGAACGCGTAGTCCGGCGAGGCGTGTGGAGAGGACGAGCTTCTCTGGCGACTCGTCCTTGCGCAGAGCGTCATAGAGGCCCTTGCATTCCTTGGCTCGGCGTGACAAGGAGAGGCCGATGGACCCTTGGGTGTCGGTGTCGGCGATGAGTACTCGCCATCCGCGCTTGGCGAGTGAGTAGGCCAGGTTGATGGCGACGGTGGTTTTTCCCACGCCACCTTTTTGGCTGGTGATGGCTAAGATCAAAGGCGAGGTCGAGTTCTGGCTCATGAATGGATGAGTGGCTGGTCGGTGCGTGTCACTTTTGGGTGAGGGTGGGGGATTTACGGGTGATGTAGTAACGCGATCCGCTCACCTTGGCAATGCACGATAGCGTCGGATTGATGGGGTGTGCGGTATTGCATGAGCAGGAGTGGAGGCTGCGACCTAAGCGAGGGTGATTTTTACCATTTCTTGAGTTGCCAGAGTGAAGACCCGTTGGCTAGGTTTTCTGATATTTGGAGGCCAAGCGACTCCGTGGTAGAACCTTTTCTCCATCCCATTAGCACTCATGACCAGAAACATCTTCAAGAAGCAAATTCCGTTGGCAGCATCGGCCGTGATCCTCATGCTGGGTTCCGCTTGGGCGGACACCGTGATCCTTAACGATGGTACGAAGTACGAAGGTAACGTGCTTTCTGAGACGGATGAGAAGGTGGTGATCCAGGTGCGTGTCGGGGGGATTCTTGATGAGAAGCACATCCCTGCCAGTGAGGTTCAAGGGGTGGTGATGCAAACACCTGAGCAGAAAATGTGGGAGAAGAGCAAAGTTACTTTGCCGACTCCCGACCTGAGGGGTGTGGCTTATTACGATGAGTTGATCGACGAGAAGCTGAAGCCGTTCATTGCTGAGTTCCCGACCGGCGTCCACATCCGTGAGGCCAAGTTGCAGCTTGAGACGCTCGAAGGAGAAAAAGAGAAGGTCCAGCAGGGTGGTGTGAAGATTGATGGTCTCTGGCTTTCTCCTGAGGAGTACGAACAGCGCAAGTACTGGATCGACGCCGAAAAAGAGCTCCTTGAGATGCGCAATCACGCCGATGAGGGCAATATCGTGAGCGCGCTGCGGACGTTTGATGCATTGGAGAACGAGTACCCGGAAAGTGGTGCGTTCGCGCAAGCATTGACCGAAGTGCGTCCGGTGCTCGAGCGTTACGATCGCGAGTTGCGTGCGGAGATCGACCGTGGCCTGACTCTTGACGACCGTGTGCGAGCCGCTACCGGGTCGCTCAGCGGCGCGGAAAAGCGTGTGACCGAGGCGACCATTCGCCGGAAAGCCGAGCTTGCTGAGAAGCGCACCGAGCGCGAGAAGAAGCAGGATGTGAAGTGGTTGACTCCTAACGAGTATGACAACCGGATGCTCGGAGATATCCGTAAGACGGTGAAGAGTGAGTTGGAGCGCGTGATCGAGCTGAATCCTGCAGTGATCGAAGAACGTGCCGAGCTGCTTCAGCGTATTGAGAAGACTCTTTATGAGGGACGTCTCGATACCGCAGCCAGCTTGATGGAGCGCCATGAGGCGAAGTTGGATGATTCGGAGTATCTCGAAGAGCTCGCTAAATTGGAGGAGCGCCTCCGCAATGAGCAGGCGAGCCGTGAGGAGGCCGAGGTCGTGATGGAGGTGGACAAGGAGAGTATTGCCAAGGCTGCTTCTGAAGCTGTGGAAGCCGAGAAAGATGCCGAAGAGGCTGCTGCCGCTGAGGCAGAGGAAGAGGTGCAGGAGGTGAGCGGCTGGGGTGACGCTGACGCGCCTAAAGAGGGAGAAGAGGGTGGATTCAGCATGGTGACTGTTGGAATCGTCGTTTTGTTGCTGGTGCTTGCCGGAGCGGTGTTCGCGAACATCAAAAAGAAGAATGAGGACTAACGCGGGGCGTTGATAGATTTGAGCCGCTGGTGGATTCGGGATAACTTCCGGACAAACCGCCAGCGGCTTGTTTTTTGTTGGAATCAGGTGCTTTGACAAGGCACGTAATTGAGCCGATGATCGAACCGTTATGGCAAGAACTGCAGAAATCACACGTGAGACCGCCGAGACCCAGATTCGCCTCAGCGTGAATTTGGACGGCACAGGGAAGAACGAGATTTCCACTGGGATCGGTTTCTTCGATCACATGTTGGATCTGCTTTCGCGTCATTCGTTGATCGATTTGGTGGTCGAGGCCAAGGGTGATCTCGAGGTGGATTTGCACCACACGGTGGAAGACACCGGGATCGTGCTGGGACAAGCCATCCGCAAGGCGCTTGGTGATAAAGCGGGCATTCGTCGTTACGGCTGGAGCTACCTGCCGATGGATGAAACCTTGGCACGCGTGGTCGTGGATCTGGGTGGGCGTCCATTCCAGGTATTCGAATTGCCACAGGGCCAGCAGATTGATCCGATCAATGGTAACTTTCCGATGACCTTGGTGGAGGAGTTCTTCCGCGCTGTGTCGTTCAATCTGGGAGCGAACGTGCACAGCACCGTGCTTTACGGGCGTGACGCGCACCACATGGCTGAGGCGATCTTCAAAGGTTTTGCCAAGTGTCTCTACCAGGCTGTGGCTGTTGACCCTCGTATCGAGGGTGTGATGTCGACCAAGGAAACCATCTAACCGAAGTCTGACCGATGACTGGAATTATCGATTACGGTGCAGGCAATCTGTTGAGCGTTGCCAATGCAGTGCGCTCGCTGGGAGTGGAGTCCAAGATTGTGGCGGCTCCAGAGGATTTCGACGGGGTGACCCGCTTGATCCTTCCAGGGGTTGGGTCCTTCGGCGATTGCGTGGAGAACCTTAAGCGTCAGCAGTTGTGGCAGCCGATCAAACAGTGGCTCGCCGATGGAAAGCCGTACTTTGGTATCTGTCTTGGATACCAGGTTTTGTTTGAGTCGAGCGAAGAGACGCCAGGTGTGGAAGGGCTCGGGCATTTTGCCGGGCAGGTGGTGGAGTTTTCTCCTGAAGCTGGTGACAAGATTCCACATATGGGGTGGAATGAAGTCTCGCTGGTGGATCCGGCGGCTGCAATGTGGAACGGGCTCGCCGACCGCACCCACGTCTACTTTGTTCATTCATTCTTCCCGCGTCCGGCGGACGGGTCGATTGTGGCGTGCCGCACCGACTATGCGGGTGAGTCCTTTGCCGCCGCTGTGATGAGCGGGGCCGTGTGGGCGACTCAGTTCCACCCGGAGCGCAGCCAAGCGGCTGGCTTGCAGTTGATGAAGAATTTCATCGACGCGAACTAACTGACTCTATTGTCTCTCCGTGGGATCTACGGGATCCGGCGGGGATTGATTCAAGGCTCCAGAGCTCGGGGAAGGGAAGTATACGTGCCGCCGTTCCTTCAGAGTGACCAATTTTCTTGCCATCCGGCTTAGCAATCCCAAGTTTTATATTCGTTATGGACCCTACATCGACGCTTCAAGAATTCCTCGTTTTCATGCTTAACAACCTTGTCGACTATCCAGATGAGGTGGAGATCTCGTCGGAGGAGATCGATGGCGGGCGTCAGTTTGTGGTGAAGCTGAATGATGACGATGTAGGGCGCGTGATTGGTCGCAATGGCTTCACCATTAGCGCGCTGCGCAGCATGTTTGATGCCGCTGGCGAAAAGCACGGGATGCGTGTGCGTCTGAAGGTGTTTGGCTTCAGTGAAGTGGAGTAACACCATTTAACCTGTCGCCTTGGCTCACTCGAAGAGACTCTCCGCCAATCCGCCAACTTGACTGTTCAATTGGTATAGGCGTCAGGATCGCATCGTTGTTGATCCGAGGTTGATTGCGGTGGGAATCCGCATCACAGTGCCGGCATGATCCGATTGGGAGTTGTTGGAGTTGGCGGCATTGGCCGGAACCACGCGCGTATTCTTGCCGAGCTTGATGATGTCGAGGTTGGTGGGATTTACGACGCGGACCAGGAGCGCTGCAAAGCGGTGGCCGCCGAGTTTGGCGTGCCTGCGTTGGATTCGCTTGAAGCGTTGATCGAGTCGGTCGATGCGGCGAGCGTTGCGACCCCGACAATTTACCATCGTGAGGTGGGTGAGGCCCTGCTCAATGCGGGCAAACACGTGCTGATTGAAAAGCCGATTGCACCGACACTCGACGACTCACGCGCCTTGGTCGATCTGGCCAAAGAGAAAAATCTGATCCTTCAGGTGGGGCACATCGAGCGCTTCAACCCGGTGATGGGAGAACTTGAGCGCAAGCTGAGCGATGCCAAGTTCATCGAGGCGCACCGCTTGTCGCCATTCCCTAACCGAAGTGTGGATATCGGAGTGATCCTCGATTTGATGATCCACGATATTGAGATTGTACTCCACTTGGTGAAGTCGCCAGTGGTTAGCATCGATGCAGTGGGCGTTCCTGTCTTGACCCAGCGTGAGGATATCGCCAACGCACGCCTTCGCTTTGAGAATGGGTGTGTGGCGAACATTACCGCGAGCCGGATCAGCCCAGAGCGTCTGCGTAAGATCCGCGTGTTCCAAGGGGACGGCTATTTGTCGCTCGACTACCAGGCACAGGCAGGTGAGATCTATTCCAAGGACGGAATGGAGATCACGCGCGAGTCGGTGGCGGTTGAGAAAGACGAGCCTCTGAAGCTGGAGTTGGCGCACTTTGCGGATTGTGCGCGTCACGGGCGCCAGCCAAAAGTGACCGGCCAGGAAGGAATGGCAGCGCTTGATCTCGCGTTGGAGATTACCGAAATGGTGCAGAACGGCGGCGGGCAGCGGATTCTGCAGGCGTAGCGAGGTGTGTTTGTGTCATTGTCGGGCGGTCGCTCTCAGGCTGCCGGCTGTGGTTGATCGAATCGTTTTATGGCATCGCCTCTGAAAGTCTATTTGCTAGTTGGTGAGCGCAGTGGGGACACTCACGGCGCTGATCTCGTGCATGCGCTGCAAAAGCGGGTTCCGGACGTGGAGATCCGTGGTATGGGTGGGCCCAAGTTGGTAGATGCGGTCGGTGGCGACGGCATTGAGGATTGGGTTGAGGAGGCGGGAGTAGTCGGCTTGGCCGAGGTACTTAAAAAGTACGGCTACTTCAAGGCGAAGATGAGCCAGGTTGTGGACGATGTGATGGCTTGGCAGCCCGACGTGGTGGTGCCGGTTGACTACCCGGGTTTCAACCTGCGGTTGGCAAAGGCACTGCGGAAACGCGGCTTTGACGGCAAGATCGTTTATTACATCAGCCCACAGGTTTGGGCGTGGAACCAGGGACGTATCCCCAAAATGGCGAAGATGCTCGACCGCATGTTGTGCATCTTCCCGTTCGAGAAGGCGCTGTACGAGAAGTCCGGATTGGCAACGGATTTTGTGGGGCATCCACTGGTGGACAAGTTGGAGGAGATCGCGGCTGCGCCGGTCGAGAGAGACGAGCGCATGCTAGGGCTCTTTCCAGGAAGCCGGATGCGTGAAGTCGATGCTTTGTTCGGCGACATGGTTGGAGCGGTCGAGCGGATGCGTAAAAAGCTGGAGCGCGATGATTGGCGCGTGGTGGCTGCCGCAGCATCCGAAAAAGTGGCTGCGCCAATGCGCGCGATTGTCAGTGAGCGTGGGTTGCAGGACTTGATTGACGTGCAAGTGGGGACGTCGCGCGAGCTCATGCAGCGCTCGACGCTTGGCGCGGTGGCGTCTGGTACGGCGACGCTTGAGGCGGCGGTGTTTGGGATGCCTTATTGTTTGGTCTACCGGGTCGCTCCTTTGACCTTCCTTGCTGCGAAGCTTTTGATGAAGGTGCCGTATCTTGGGATTGTGAACATATTGGCCGATCGGCAGATCGTAGCCGAGTTGTTACAAGGCGACCTGTCCGCCGATTCACTGGCGGGGTGGTTTGAAGAAATGGTCGATCAGCCGCAAAAACGTGAGGAACTGCAGCGTGAACTGCGCGCTGTGATCGATAAGCTCGGGACGGGCGGTGCCGCCGAGCGCGCGGCCGATGCGATCGTTGCAGAATCCTAATCAAGCGAAGAGATATGAGTGAGAATTCATCTGATAACGGAGCGAAGCCGGTTAAAGCGGGATGGTTGATGAAGTTCTTGGTCGGCGGTTTGCCGTTCGGGCTTTTCATCGGGGTCGTGGTGGCGACCTTGTTATACGTGCGCAACGAAGGCACAGAGGGGACGGCTACCGGCGAAGTGACCGGGGTGGGCTACACTCGGGATATGACGGTGAGTTCGTTGCAGGACCGTTACGAAAAGTTTGAGTACCGCGTTGGTCGACGCAATTTCCAGGATGCCGATGGGATCGATGGAGTGGCGAACGCGGCAGCCCTCGTGCGGGGGAGTTTGAGCCGCACGAACATGGGCTTCAGCAAGGTCGATCGGCTGGATAAAATGCGCGGCGAGCGGGAGTTCTCTGCATTTTGGGTAGATGTGGTCGGTATGCGCAACCCATCCGAAATTATTGAGATTCGCGTGCCTTATGACCAGCCGGTGGATGAGCGCAGCGATGTGCGCATCTCGTCGCTGTCGCTGGCGGTGGCGCTTGAAGTTGCCAATGCGGTAACGGGGACTGAAAACCGTCGGACAATTCGTTTTGCCTTTGTTCCCGATGGCTTTGACGGCGGGCCGGTTGCAGTAGCTTACGACGCCATTTACCAGAACCGTCAGCTGCGCGTGATCGCGGGCTTCGAAGTGGAGAAGCGTGACGACTTGAACCCGACCACCTTGAGTTTGGCGGATGGATCGCTTGATTGGTCGGCGGTGCTTGAGGTAGCAAAGGCGTTGAAGGCGGATGTTTTGGATGCCGCGAACCGTTAATTTTAAAAATATTTTGAGTGCGAACAACATGGCGGATATCGCCAAGCAGTTTCAGGAAAGGGTTGAGTCCGCAGGTGCGGCCGCTCCTCAATCTCCGTTGATTGAGACGATTCGCAGCTGGTTGGAGTCTGCTGGAGTGGTGGAGAACCTGGATCGCTGGTCCCATCTCGGAGCGCTGTCTGCGATTTTGTTGATTGCCGTGGTGGCGCACTTTATCGGGCGGGTCGTGGTTTTGCGCTTGGTGAAGGCATTTGCGATCAAGTCGCCGGGTGGCTGGGACGATGAAATGTTCAAAGCTGGGGTATTTCGCTGGCTGGTGCATTTGTTGCCTGCGGTGATTATCCAGCGGATGTCGGCCAATGTGGATTTCCGTTGGGGTGCGGTGGAAGGTGCACTGGATATTGCTGTGCAGCTTTACATCGTGGTGATCTCATTAATGGCTGTGCTCGCCGTTTTGCGCGGTGCGCATGCGATCATCCGGAGCTACAAGCGCTTCCGCAATGTACCGCTGCGGGGGGTGTTCCAGATTCTTGGGGTTCTGTGCTCCGTGGCGGCTCTTATCATTGCCTTGGGAATCGTGTTAGATCGCTCGCCGACGGTGCTGCTCTCCGGTTTGGGTGCGGCCACGGCGATTATCATGTTGGTTTTCAAGGATTCCCTGCTTGGTTTTACCGCGGGGATCCAGCTCGCGGGGAACCGGATGGTTTCTGTCGGCGATTGGATTGAGATGCCGAAGTACGGCGCGGACGGTAACGTGCTCGATGTCGCGTTGACCTCGGTGAAAGTGCAGAACTGGGACAAGACGATCACCACCGTTCCGACCTACGCGTTGATCAGCGACGCATTCAAAAACTGGCGCGGGATGGAAGAAGCGGGCGGGCGTCGCGTGAAGCGCTCGCTTTATCTCGATATGGGAACCATCGCGATGGCGACACGCGAGGATGTCGAGCGGTTCCGCAAAGTGCACCTGATCAAAGATTACATCGGGCGCAAGGAGAAGGAGATCGGTGAGTGGAATGAGAGGCTTGGCATTGGTCCTGATGACATGTTGGTCAATGGCCGCCGAATCACCAATGTCGGAACCTTCCGGGCTTATGCGAAAGCGTATCTGGAGAACCATCCGCAGGTGAACCTGGAGATGACGTTGATTGTGCGTCAGCTCCAGCCGACAGATCTTGGCTTGCCGATCGAGCTCTATTTCTTCATCAAGGACAAGCGCTGGGCGCACTTCGAGGACATTCAGTCTGATGTGTTTGACCATCTGCTAGCGGTGGCCCCGGAGTTCGGTCTGCGTGTGTTCCAGCGTCCGTCTGGCGGCGACCTGCGTAATGCGGTGGGCGGCCGTGAGATGGGTGTCGCTTGATACTCTAGCATCCGATTCCGATGGAAAACTTCAAACTGGTCCTGCCCGAGCACCTCAACCATTTGGGGAAATTGTTTGGTGGCCAGTTGTTGCGCTGGGTGGATGAGTCCGCCTACATTGCCGCGCGGATGGAGTATCCGGGCTGCAATTTTGTGACGATTGGCCTGAGCCAGGTCGAGTTCCGGCAGCAAGTGGTTGCCGGTGCGGTGCTACGCTTTGTGGTGACCAAGGTTAAACAGGGGAACACATCAGTGTGTTATGAGGTTGACGTGAATGAGATCGACGACTGTCATGCGAAGTCGGTTTTCGCCACCACGGTGACCTTTGTGAATATTGGTCCGGATGGCAACAAGGTGCCAGTGGTTTGAGGCGGTGATCCCATCCCCTTTAGACCGTCCCTTCGGGACGCTTCATTCTTGGACTCAGTTCCGGAGGTTGAAACCTCCGGCTAGCCGGCGAAACTGTCGCTTCGCGACGACTTTGATCACCTGGGTGTACCAGCGAGCGACGATATCCGTTACGAGCGCTCAATCCCCATCGGGTCCGCCGAGGTGACTGTTCAATTGGTATTACCTTGCGTGGCTGCCTTGCGCTGGGTGAATGAAAATACGAGGAAGCCGAGGCCGACGAGGAGCATTGGGACCGAGTAGAACTGTCCGCGGGTGAGGCCCATGATGAGCTCGGCATCGGGTACGCGGAAGTGTTCCACGATGATCCGGAAGATGGCGTAGCAGATGAAAAAGAGCGAGGTCAGTAGGCCATTCGGGGCGTTGCGCCAGATCACGCGCACCGCGAAGAGAATACCGAAAAGCACCAGTCCTTCCAGCGCGCCTTCGTAGAGTTGGGATGGGTGGCGCGGGGTGAGGAACTCGCCGACCGCTTGGCGGAAGGCGTCGTTGGTGTGCATTTGGTCGAGAAAGGCCGGGATGTCGATCCGGCGATCCGGAGTGAAGATCTGCGGCGCCATGCTGTTGGCTACGTCAAAGATGCCGCGTGTGGCGACCGGACCAAGTTCGCCGTTGATGAACTCAGCCGGAAACTTGACCGCCCAGCTGACGGTGGTCGGGTGGCCGTAAAGTTCGCCATTGATGAAGTTGGCGATCCGGCCGAAGAGAATTCCGATCGGCGCGACGACGACCAGATTATCGCCGAGGGCTGTCCACGAGATGTTTTTCATCCGGCTGTAGACGAAGGTGAAGATCATCAAGCCGATGACGCCGCCGTGGCTCGCCATGCCGCCATCCCATACTTTGAAAATGCCGAGCGGGTCCTCTGTGAGGATGTCGGGGCGGTAGAAAAGTACGTAGCCGATGCGACCGCCGAGCATCACGCCAAACAAAGCGGCACCGAAAATGAAGTCGCCGACCTGGCTCTGCTCGAGTGGGCCGATCTTGCGCTTCGCCATCCACACCATCAGGAGATAGGCGCAGAAGAAGCCGGCAACGTAGGCCAGGCCGTACCACTTCGGTCCGAACGTGTCGGTGATCTTGAAAATCTCCGGCTGCAGGTTGTGGATGTAGTGGGCGAGGGGCAATGCGGTCATCGCTGCGAAAGTGGAGCGAGATGGTGACGAGTGCGAGGACAAAATGATGATTGGCGGTGGCTCCCCAAGGTGCGCGTTTGATTCGCGTCCCTTGAAAAGCGCACCGCCAATCGATGAGCTGAGCTTTGTCTGAACTACTATTTGATCTCGGTAGTCACTGACTGTGAGGTGGTCGATGGGATGATCATTGGTGGGCCTTCACCCATAGGGTTCGGGATTGTGGTGTTCATCTTCATGTCCATTTCGTAGCTCTTCGGGTAGTCGTTCTTCATGTCCCAGACGATGGCACCCTCGAAAAGAGAAACTTCAATCTTCATATCGGCGAGCGCGGCCGCGGCTTCGGGAACCTCCGCGGCGGCTTCTTTCATTGCCTCTCCGAGATCCATGTCCATGGTCCCGACGAACGAGATCACCGCGCACGGAATGCCGTCGAGTTCGGTGGTGCCTTCGAGCTTGTAGGTTCCGTTGATTGTGCCCTGGCCCATGGCCCCGCCTGGCATTGCCTGTTCGAAGTCCCAAGTGTCGCCGGCTTTCACAGGCTTGCCTGGGAGCAGACCGCTCACATCAAAGCCGTTGACTTGGTTCATGGTGTCCTTGTTGATGACTGTGGTGCCCATGGCCCCCATGTCCTTGAGCATTTCATCAAGCCCCGTGACTTCGACAACTTCGTGGTTTTCGTCCACGACCACGGTGAACGGCTTGTTCACCATTTTGAGCATAGGGGCGAACATAGGGTTGGCTTCGTCCGGAACATCGCTATCGAACTCGATGACGGTGCCCATGACCTCTGTACGCATGGCGACGCGGGTGAACGAGGTCTCCAACTGCTGGTTCTTCGAATCATCGACATCAGAGACCTTCATCTGCGTGGTCATGTCCATGGTCATGCGCTGGTCCATGACCTGTTCGCCCATTGGGACGCTCGTGTTTGAGCGCATGCTGGAGAGCATGGTGTAGGTCTTGCCGGATTGGTATTTGAGCTCCAGTTCGATGGGCTCGTGATCCTTGTTGATCTGCGGGGTGGCGACGACGGCCGGAGCGGTCAGTGTGAGCGCCAGCGCGGTGGCTAGCGAGGTGGTCGATTTCATGCGATGTTGTTAATCGATGACCGTGCCATCGGACAAGAATGAAGATGGCAAATTGGAAAGATCCGCAGCGCTGAGGTGGAGTATTTCATTAACCAACCTGAACTAAAATGCACGGATTCACGCTTGTTCGGGAAAATTCCGTTTGCGAACACCGCATCGGTCGCCTAAGTTCGCGCTCCCGTATGCCTGGTGTGCTGATGGTTGAATCTGTCGCAGTTCACGCGAAGGTGAAGGGATCAGAAGCTTTTACCACGGAGAGAACCATGAAAGAGAACATTCACCCAAACTACGTCGATACGACCATCACCTGCTCGTGCGGTGCGGTTTACAACACCCGCTCGACCTCGAAAGACATCAAGATCGGCATCTGCGCCGCATGCCACCCGTTCTACACCGGTGAGCAGCGTCTTGTGGACACCGCAGGCCGCGTGGACAAGTTCGCCAAGCGTTACGGTGCATCTTCGCTCCGCCGCTCGAAGCCGAAGCTTTCCGCAAAATAATTCCTTTTGCATTGCGGCCATGCGCCGTATTGCCAGATTCAATGGCGGCGCGGGATCTGATTCCCGCGCCGCCATTCTTGTTTCCCCCTGGTGGAGCAGGCTGCTATGTTCCACCGAGCCTTCAATTTGTCTGACCCTGTAGATTCCCATGGATTTTGCTCCACTAGTTGAAAAACGCCGATCCCGCTTGTCTGAACTCGAGGCCGCCATGGGTGAGCCTGATTTCTTCGATGATCAGCGCAAGGCAACCGAAATGACCCGCGAGCACACGCGAATCAAGGAGTTGCTGAGCATGTGGGACGAGCAGACCGAGGTGCAGAAGCAGATCGCGGAGAACCGTGAGCTACTGAGCGAAGATGACCCGGAAATCGTCGAGATGGCGGAGATGGAGATTCCTGAGCTTGAAAAGCGCCTGGAGCAACTGGAGTCGAACATTCAGTACTCGCTGTTGCCGCGCGACCCGACCGAAGATCGCGACGCGATTTTCGAGATCCGTGCCGGTACCGGTGGTGACGAGGCGTCGCTTTTCGCGGGGGACTTGTTGCGGATGTACCAGCGTCATGCGGAAACCCGTGGCTGGAAATTCGAGACGCTGGAGAGCGCGCCGTCGGATGTGGGTGGCTTCAAGGAAGTGACTGTGAAGATTTCCGGCGAGGAAGTGTTCCGCTACCTGAAATACGAGAGCGGCGTGCACCGTGTGCAGCGCGTGCCGAACACGGAGACGCAGGGACGAATCCACACATCCACCGCAACTGTGGCAGTGATGCCTGAGGCGGAGGACGTGGACGTTCAACTCAAGCCGGAAGACCTGCGAATTGAGGTCTGTCGTGCGGGTGGTGCTGGTGGTCAGCACGTGAACCGAACCGAATCCGCAGTGCAGGTCTTCCACTTGCCGACCGGTGTGATGGTGCGTTGTGAAGACGGCCGCAGCCAGACCAAGAACAAAGAGAAGGCATTGATGATTCTGCGCTCCAAATTGCTCGAGCGTCAGCAGCAAGAGCAGGCAGCGGAATACTCCGAGAAACGTCGTAACTTGATCGGTAGCGGCGGCCGCGAGGAGAAGATCCGTACCTACAATTTCCCGCAGAACCGGATCACCGATCACCGTATCGGCTTGACCGTGTACAACCTGGATCAGGTGCTGGAAGGGCAGATCAACGAACTGACTGAGAACCTTCAGGCCGCGGAGATTGCGGATCGACTCGAGGAACTTGAGGCGAACGCGTAAATTCCAACCACTTCGGGTGACCCTGTGAAGTCAGTTCTCGAGACAATTCAATCCGGCACACAGTACCTTGAGGCGCGCGATGTGCCCGAGGCGCGGTTGTCGATGGAGCACATGCTGGCCTCCGTGCTGGAGTGCAAACGGTTGGACCTCTATATGATGTTCGACCGTCCGCTCGGCGAGGCCGAGTTGGCGCCATTGCGTGAGATGCTGAAGCGTCGGGGCAAGCGTGAGCCACTCCAGCACGTGCTGGGGACGGTGGACTTTCTTGGATATGAGTTCGCCAGCGATGCCCGCGGTCTCGTTGCACGACCTGAAACGGAGGAGTTGGTAGAAGAGGGACTGAAGCTGGCACGTGGGTTTGATGGTCCGTTGCGTGTGCTGGATGTGGGAACCGGGAGCGGTGTGATCGGCTTGACCATGGCGCTTGAGCTCGGTGACCGCTTGGAGCGCTCGGTGATGGTCGACCTGTCCATTGATGCGCGATCGCTGGCGGCGGAGAACTACGCGCGACACGAACTCGACGGTGAGCGTGTGATTATCGGTGAGTCCGACTTGGTATCCGGTGCGGTGGTGGCGGAGCACGCTCCGTATCACGTAATTCTGGCGAATTTGCCTTACATTCCATCCGGCGAGATTCCTGGGTTGGATGCGGAAGTTCAGTTCGACCCGAAGATGGCGCTTGATGGTGGTGACGACGGATTGGATCTTGTGCGTCGATTGCTAACTGATGCCCGCAAGCATCTCGTGGCAGGCGGCTGGATCGGCCTCGAATTGGGTATCGGTCAGACCGAGTCGGTCGTAGCATTTGCTGAATCGCAAGGTTACCTCGATGTGCGAGCTGAAGAGGATATGGCGGGGATCGCCAGGTTTGTCTACGCTCGCATGTCAGAGTGAATCTCTGGGCGGATCTGATTGCCAATAGGGGCGATCTTGTATTTTACTAATCTACTCTCTCTTTATTTTTTCGCGTGATGGTTGCCTGCTGATAGGAACTCACGCACTCCCCAGTATTTCGACTATGGATAAATTTTTTGTACGCGGCGGAAGTGAATTGAATGGCACGGTGAATGTGAGCGGATCGAAGAATTCCTCGCTTCCAATTCTGGCGGCAACACTCCTAACCGATGAGCCATGCATCATCCGCCGGGTGCCTGACGTGTCCGACGCGAACTACATGGTGCAGATTTTGCAGAACCTGGGCGCGCACGTGGAGCGCTCGAGCGGGATTGTCCGAGTCGAGGCTGAGAAGATCCACCCGAATGCTCCGTACGATTTGGTGCGCCGAATGCGTGCGTCGATCTGCGTGATGGGACCGTTGGTTGCGCGCCTCGGTCAGGCTTCGGTGTCGCTACCAGGCGGGTGTGTTATCGGCGACCGTCCGGTGGACTTGCACTTGCGCGGTTTGAAGGGAATTGGAGCGAAGGTCGAGGTCGAGGGTGGCAACATGTTGATCGATGCAAGCGAGGGTTTGGTAGGCGACCGGGTTAACCTGCGCGGCAAGCACGGCCCAACCGTTCTGGGCACCGACAACCTGATGATGGCGGCAGTGCTCGCCAAGGGAACGACCGTGATCGAAGGCGCTGCAGCCGAGCCGGAAGTGGCGGATCTGGCCGATTTCCTCAACAAAATGGGTGCCAAGATTGAGGGTGCCGGCACGACGACAATTGTAATCGAAGGTGTGGAGAAACTCCACGGTGCAGAGCACACTGTGATTCCCGACCGGATTGAGGCGGGGACTTATATGGTTGCGGGCGCGTTGGCTGGAGGCAAGGTCACGGTGAACCGTGCCAATGCCGAGCACCTGGGGGCTGTGATTGATGTGCTGCGTGAATGCGGGCACGGAGTGGAAGTCGATGGCGAGCGCATCACCGTGACGCGCAACCCGAATGGTACCGGAGCGGATATTACCACTGCGCCATACCCGGGCTTCCCAACCGACATGCAGGCGCAGATGAGTGCGTTGTTTGCGATTACTCCGGGGCTCTCGGTGGTGACGGACACCATCTTTCCCGAGCGCTTCATGCACATTGCCGAGATGGCGCGCATGGGCGGCGATTTCAAGAAGGGGAATGGCAACGTGGTGATCAAAGGCGTCGGTGCCGATGGTTTGAGTGCGGCGCCGGTGATGGCGTCTGACTTGCGTGCCTCGGCGGCACTGGTGCTGGCAGCGTTGGCTGCAGACGGAGAAACCGAGATCAACCGTGTGTACCATATCGACCGCGGCTACGAACACATCGATGAAAAGCTGCAGACGCTTGGCGCGCAGATTCATCGCGTTCGGGTTTAGATCCTGAACGTGTGAGCATTCCGCACAATGTGATCCTTGCTGCGGATTGCAATTGACTCGTTAGTATAGATCTTTTCTGATGCGACTTCGGGCTGCCTAACTGCAGCCTGGAGTCGCTATGAAAGTTCTTCTCTATGGATTGATTGCACTGCTGTGCAGTCATGCGATGGCGCATGACGGGGCGTGGAATGGCAAGCGCTGGGAGCGCGAGCGCTTGTTTGCCGGTGTTGCCGCTGGTGATCCGGATGCGTTGGCGGAATGGGCGTATTGCTCGAGGAAGGTGCTACTCGGCATTGCCTTCGACGACCAGTTGATCTACTCACGAGCCAAGGAGGCTGCGGACAAGGGATCTTTGTTTGGGAGAAGTCTCGTAGGGGTCTGTTATTACGATGGAATTGCGGTTGATTGTGACTATGATTTCGCGTTTGAGGTTCTAAGTGATGCCGCATCGCAGGGGTGCGCTTAAGGTGCTGCCCGGCTTGCATTGGCCTACTCCCATGGCCAGGGGTGCATGTCAGATCCTGAGATGGCACACGAGGTGATCATGTTGGACGTGGGGCCGGAAGCGAGGCTGAGACGGGCTGTGCTCTCCTCCATTCATCATAAACGTAGCTCGCAGTTCTTCAGTCTTCTGCAAACGACGGACTGTTGGTTGGAAAGTTTTAGCAGAGACGGGGACATTAATGACGCTGCCTGTCTCTCTTACGCTGGGCGGAGGGTTGGCCGTTATTGGAGTGGGGAGCTAGACAAGCATGTGTTACAACGAGCCCGAGTTCGGGTTGCTGAGGGGGCGGTTCTAGGGCAGTGGAGAAGCATTAAGGAGGTTATGGAGGTTGGTGGTGATCCTGGGATGAAAAGGTATTTCGAACTGCTCACTCTCAGTTCAGGAATGGCTGGGCAAGGATATGCAATGACCGCACTGGCAGAAGCCGGGTCAAGGGATCCGAGCTCGTGGAGTTGGTTCGTGACGAGAAACAGCGATGTCGATGCGCTTTGGGGGCGAGCGTTCAGGAGGGCAAGTGGCACTAACGCGATGGCAAGGGTGGCTCGTGATTGGTACGACACTCGGAAGCCCGTTTCACCGAGGCGTGAATATGCTGCACAGTTGTTGCGGCAGGCAATCAATCGTGACGATGGAGACGGCCACGGTGAGTTTGGGTATTGCCTTTTGTATGTTCATTGCTTTCATCAGCACAACCCGGTCGAACTCGACAAAGAACGTGGCATTGCACACTTAATCTATGATTCCGCGACCTCGCCTTACTGCGAGTACCTCTTGGCATGGTATTTTTTTCGAGGCGGCATAGACGATCGTTGTTTTGATCTTGTTCGTGCAATGGCACTAACCCGGGCGACGGTGAATCGAAAGGGGCATGGTAAAGATCGAGAGGTGTTAGCAAGGTGGATCAAGAAATTTGATCAAATGTTAAGTGCCGAGCAAAAGCAGGAGGTCGAGGATTTGCTTAAGCGCGGGTATCCTCGTAGTGATGAGTTTCGGCGACCGGCATTTGAGTTGCTGAAAAAGGTCGGCGACTTGCCCCCTAACGCGAAATTTGTATCAGCAAAGCCACTGGCAGAGGACGAGATGTGGGATCGGTAAAGGCGTTCGCGCGTGGCGTGTGGTTTCGTTGTCGATTTGTGCGCGTCACCTTGTGTAACAGATTGTCATTGACGGTTCTGGGTGGATTATCTCTGATGTGATCTCGAGTCGCCTAACTGCGGCTTATATTTGCTATGAAATGGTTTCTTTATGGGGTGATTGCGCTGCTGTGTAGTCATGCGATGGCGCATGACGGCGCGTGGAATGGCAAGCGCTGGGAGCGTGAACGCTTGTTTGCTGGTGTGGCCGAGGGTGATCCGGATGCACTGGCGGAATGGGCGTATTGCTCGAGCAAGGTGTTGCTTGGCATTGCGTACGACGAGCAGTTGATCTACTCACGTGCCAAGGAGGCCGCTGAGAGAGGTTCGCTGTTTGGTCGAAGCCTGGTGGGGATGTGCTATCAAAATGGAATCGCTGTTGAGATCGATTATGAGTTCTCGGCGCGTGTTCTCAATGAAACCATGGATCAAGGCTGTGGTTATGCAGCTGGATGGGTCGGGTTCTTGTTTAGCAAAGGTCGCGGCGTGATGCGGGATTTTGACCAAGTCTACGAAATAGCAATGACCAGGGTTCCCGAGTATGCGCGGTTGCGAGAAACACTGCTTGCCAGCGTCCAGGATGATTCCACTTCATCGTTCTTTAGTCCTGCGTGTACCACCGACAGGTGGATGGAAAGCTTCGGCAGAACCGGAGATGTCAATGATGCGCTGTGCTCGCTTTATGCTGATGCTTACAGCACTCGGTACTACCCAGGTGGAATCAAGCTGGGCGTGAAGGATCGTATGGGCGTGCGGATGTGGGATGCCGCAATGCTTGGTCACATTGTTTCAGTGAACCAAGTGGCCTGGACTCGGATTAATGCGGGTGGGCATCGGTACGGATCCTTATTGGCTTTGAATGCCGGCACTGCGGGGCAAAAGGAAGCTCTGCGCAATTTGGCTGTGGTTTCCTCCAGACCTTACAGCCGACTCGATGACCGCTCTCGTGAAGTTCTATTCATCACGAGTGAGGAGAGTGGTGACGATCTTTGGGAACGTGCATGTCGCGCTGGGTTTGTGGACTCTTACTACACTGGGAACATTGCTCAGAAGTTGTACGATCTTCATATCCCCAAGTCACCGCGGCGTGATTATGCGACTCAGTTGATGAAGCGCATGATTAATCGGGGCGATCCTGAGGGACATCGCAACCTTGGCTACTGTTTGATGTATGTGCACGGATGGCACCGCTATCATCCGGTGGAGCTTAACAAGAAGCGCGGAATTGCGCATTTGATTTATGGGAGCGCAGAGAGTCACGATTGCGAGTGCACGTTGGCGTGGTGTTATTTCAAGGGCGGGATCAACGATCGCTTTCTTGACCGTGTCCGCGGTGTGGCGTTGGCGCGGGCGACGATCAACCGACGCGGTCATGGGGGATGTGAGACTAAGCTGCGCCAGTGGATTAAAGACGAAGGCGCGAAGCTAAGTGCCGAGGAGAAGAAACAGGTCGAGGACTTGCTGAAGCGTGGGTTTCCACGCAGCGACGAGTTCCGGCGTCCGGCATTTGAGTTGTTAAAAGAGGTCGGAGATTTGCCTCCGAACGCAAAGTTTGTTTCAGCGAAACCTTTAAGAGAGGACGAAAAATGGGATTAAGGATGAAGTGTTTTAGTATGGTTGTTTGCGGGGCTTGCCTTCTCGCACTCGGGCACGCGAGCGAGAGCTCCGACGTTCAGCAGATTGTGCGGGGCGTGGTGAACGTGGAGGATCCATCTGTCGAGCAGCGCGAGGCATTTGCATTGGCTGTGGTACGCGATCTCGATGCTCTGAAGCTACGTCTGATCGACCTGAAACTCGGCGACGATGCCGCGCTTGCGCAATCGGCAGCGCAGCTTTTGCAGCGCTTTGATGGTGCCTGGTCGCCGGACGCCGGGGAACATCGTCTCGGCCTCAAGCTACGGTGGTGGGTCGAGCTCCACGGCGATGAATTAGTTTACACTCCACTGGTAGCGGAGGTGCAAATTGGTTCACTGGCGGAAAACAATGGCATCCGTGTAGGCGATGTCATCGAATTGGTAAACGACCTGCCACTGAAGGGGGATGTCGCCCCTCTTCGTTTTCTGACCATGGCAGCAATGTGGCCGCAGGATCGCCCGATGTATCTGTCAGTTCGACGTCAGGTCGAGGGCGGGACGGAGCGGCTCAACACAACGCCACGCGGCGATGAAACACTTTTGAAGATTAACTTTGACCAGTAATGAGGCACTCGGAATCCCCTGCGAGAGGAAAACAAGCAACGGCAGCATGTTTGCTGATATCACTGATGGCTGCGGGTTGTTCGGAGGCGCCTGACGCGGCCCCGCAAGCGGAGGCATCTGCGGATCGCGAGTCGCCTGCTGTGGTATCGCCTGAGCCATCGGTAGTAGCGCCGCGCCCTGTGGTCGCAGATGAGGAAAAATCCGAGTTTGCGCAGATTGAACGTGTGGTGCGCGCCTCGGCACAGCGTTCCGGGTATCTGGAAAAAACCGCGCCCTTGGTGAATTTGGCGCGGCTTTGCGATCGCTTCGGGTTGCGAGCTGAGGCGGATGGTTGCTGTCAGCGTCTGTGGCAGTCCGCAGTGTTGGACTCGAACGATCGCTATGCGCGTCGTCTACTGATCGGCTTCCTGTTGGAGTCGGGGAGGGAGGATCAACTTCAAGCCTGGGTGAGCGACATTGGTTCCATTCGGCGCACGATCGATGTATTGAGCGATCTTGGGGGATTGATGGAGTTTGAAGATGACGATGAAGTGAGTCCGGCAGTTCGTGTGTTTGCCAAGGCCTTGGAGTGTGCGTTGGTGGCGGAAAGCGTGCCACTGCGCGATGCGCTGGCGCGCTCGGTCCTGTGCGATGCAGCGGACAGCGGCTACTTCGTCTTTGCTCTCACGAACTTGAGTCGGATTGGCGACGACGCGACGCGTGATGTCGCGGTGACTTACGTGATTGAAGCCTGCGTGAAGGCGCATGAACAAGAGCGGATGGCACCTCCGGTGTCGTATGTGTTAGGGCAGGTCCCCGATGTTTCGGATGGTACTTTGCATCAGATTGCTAAAATTGTAGCGCAGTCCAAGAACCCGAACGACGTGGTGACGATTGCCGAGCGCATTGAGGCTTCTTACGAAAAGGCGGTCGCGCTTGTTTTGGCGGCAGAGGGGTACATCAAGCGCGGGGAAAACGAAAAGGCGGTGAAATTACTAGAGAAGGCGCATGCCTTGGCTCCATCGGGCACAGGAACCGAGCCTCTGGGATTTGAAAATGCGCTGAGCTTACGCCACGACATGGCCGAGGCCTACGGCGACGCAGGAATGGCAGCAAAAGCCGCCAAACTGAGCGATGAAATCTATACCATTGTCACCGCCGATAGCGTCTACAGTGGGATCATTGAGACCAAAGTGGTGGATGCCGTGGTCGAACATTACGTAGCGGCTGGGAAAACCGGTAAAGCGAGCGGCTTCCTCAAGCACTTCTCCAGTAACATCGATGCGTTCGGGCACACAGTGGCCTTCGGTGAGGCATTGATTGAGGCCGGTGAGAGCGATGAGGCGTTAGGCGTCTATTCCAGATGCCTCGATCTGATTGGCAAGGATTCGCCGCGTGCGGTCTATGCGAGTGGGGTGGTGCACGGTTTCGTGGCGCTCGATCGTCTCGACCTCGTGGACCAGACTCTCGAAGCTGTGGCTCCCCGCTTCCGATCGACTGCGGTGATTCGCTGTGCGGATCAGCTGCTGGAGGAGGGCGCGTTGGATCACATTGATGCGCTCACCGAGCGGCTTCCAAACATCTGCGACCGTGTGGACTTGTGGGCTCGCTTGGCGACGGCCTACCAGAAACATGACCAGCCTGAGGAGGCCCGGGGGTATTTAGAGAAAGCGCTGGTCGAAGTAGAGCAGGGGGCGTTGCAGAAGGCGGATGAGAACCTGTCAGCACTGCGTGCGATGAACGCATTGAACGAAGCGACACTGGCTGTCGGCAGCGAGACGGAACGCGCTTTGTGGCTGCGCGCCATGTACGAAATGCCCAATCAGGAGGTCTTTTGCCGTTGGTTCCTGAACGTGGCGCCCGACCTTCTGAGCGCGGGGCGTTTCGATGAGGTGGTCAATTGGTACCGCATGTTTGGTGCGGAGCGTGTGTTTAGTTACGAGTTCATGTTGCGCTCGTTGGTGAAATCGGCACTGGAGCAGGGACGTCCGGACGTGGCGCAGGAGGCTGGGATTTGGTTGATGAAGCGATCCGAGGATGTTGTGGATTCCGCGTTGTTTTTGTGCACGACCTACCTTGAGTTCGGGCAAGACCTGCCAAGTACACTTGGCGATGCGGTTTTCATGAGGATCGAGTCAAAAGCGATCGCAGTTCGTTGATAATCAGCGAAAGCGCCTTGGGCTTCTCGGTGGGTGTTGCCGGTCTTTTCCCTATTTGAGGCGATATCCCCGAGGGATTTCCAAAGGTGCGAGCTCAGGTTACATCACTGATCGGGTGATTTTGCCTCGTTGGGGATGCTTTACCGCCGGTTTTTGAGTGCTTTTAGAGGCACGCGCATCGCGTAAAAATAAATGTATGGCGTTCCTGATTAGAGGTTGATCCGTTTATGGCCCCTAGGGGACGAGGAGTCTCCGATTCCCTCCATTTATGAGGGGTTCAATTCGCTGGATGACTAGTTGACCTGCGGGCTCTGATGGCTACCGATATAGCCTCATGACTACTGAATCCCATCCTCAAGCATTCCAGGCGGAAGTCCGCCAGTTGTTGGACATCGTGGTCCACTCGCTCTACACCGATCGTGAGATCTTCATCCGTGAATTGGTGAGCAATGCGTCGGACTCGATGGAGAAACTTCAGCACGTTCAGGCGACTGAAAAAGACATCTTTGACCCGAAGGCTGAGCTCAAGGTGGACATCACCACCGACGAAGATGCCGGCACACTGACCATTCAAGACTATGGTATCGGGATGACTCACGAGGAGCTCGTGGAGAACCTCGGCACCATCGCACACTCTGGCACCAAGGCGTTCCTCGAAGCTGCAAAAGACCAAGGCAACGACGCCAGCGCGTTGATCGGCCGTTTTGGTGTGGGCTTCTACTCCGTCTTCATGGCGGCTGAGTCCGTCGAGGTGTTCACGCACTCGTGGCGTCAGGGCGAGCAGAACCTGGTGTGGAAGAGCGACGGTGTGACCGGTTACTCGATCGAAGAAGTCGACGAGCAAAACCGCGGCTGCAAACTGGTGATCAAGCTCAAGGAAGAGCACAAAGAGTTCGCCAAAGAAGAGCGCGTGAAGGGGATCCTCAAGCGCTACTCGAACTTTGTGCAGTTCCCGATTCTGGTGAACGGCACCCGTGTTAACGAAGTGGAGGCACTGTGGCTCAAGAACAAGTCGGAGATCACCGATGAGCAGTACAACGAGTTCTACAAGTTTGCCGCCAATGCGTTCGACGAGCCTCGTTACCGCATGCACTTCTCCGCTGATGCCCCATTGGCTCTGAATGCGCTCGTCTTTGCTCCGGACGACAACATGGAGCGCATGGGCTTCGGTCAGACCGAGCCAGGCGTGGCGCTTTACTGCCGCCGGGTGTTGATCGACGAAAAGCCGGAAGGCTTGCTTCCAGACTGGTTGCGTTTCCTGCGCGGTGTGATCGATTCGGCGGACCTGCCGCTGAACATTTCGCGTGAGAGCATGCAGGACAGCGCGCTGGTTAAGAAGATCGGCGACGTGGTGACCAAGCGCTTCCTCAAGCATCTCGACAAAGAGTCGACCAAGGACGCGGCGAAGTACAAAGAGTTCTACGAGCGCTTCTCCCGCTTCATCAAGGAAGGTCTGGTCACCGATTACACCCATAAGGATGCGTTGGCCAAACTGCTGCGCGCCGAGTCGTCGATGCACGATGCTGGCGAGCTCACCTCGTTGGCGGACTACGTTACCCGCATGAAGGACGGGCAGGAGGAGATTTACTACCAGAATGGCACATCTCGTGATGTGATCGAGGCTGGCCCATATGTGGAAGGTTTCAAAGCACGGGGTGTCGAGGTGCTCTACTTCTACGAGCCGATCGACGAGTACGTGCTCAACCAGCTCACCGAGTTCGACGGCAAGAAGCTGGTTTCCGTCGCACGCGCCGATGCGAAGGTTGATGACATCGATCCGACCACGGCCGACGAACGCGAAGCTTTGAGTGATGAGGATTTGAAGTCGCTCAGCGAGTGGCTCAAGGAGACTCTTGGCGACAAGGTGACCGAAGTGCGCGGAGGAAAGCGTCTCGTCAATAGTCCAGCCGCGGCCATGAGTCCGCAGGATGAAATCAGTCCGCAAATGCGCCAGATGTTCAAAGCCATGGGGCAGGATGCTCCAGAGGGCGGCAAGGTTGAGCTCGAGCTCAACCCTCGACACGATCTGGTCAAGAAGCTCAACGCGGCACGCGATGCGAAGCCAGAGCTCGCCAAGCTCCTCGGTGAGCAACTGCTCGACCAGTCCCTGCTCTCTGCTGGCTTGCTCGAAGACCAGCGCGCCCTGGTGGAGCGCGGCCTGAAGATCATGGAAGCCGCACTCGACTAAGCCGACCGGCTATCGTGTGAACGATTATCAATCCGCCCGCGCCGTGATTCCTCACGGGGCGGGCGGATTTTTTGTGGTCGAGTGGCACGATCTTCCGTGATCGCTCAATGCCGTCAGGGAAGCGGACGGGGCAAATAGCGCCCTGAGCGGACGCTAGAGCACCGCGTCGGCGGGACGTTGACGGGCGGTGTTGATATTGAAGAAGATATCGACGTAGTCGGTGACTCCGAAAGGATTGTTCATATTGGCGAGGCGCCAGTATCCGCGACGTGTGTTGGCGAGGAAACGTTGTGGGCCGCTGCGGGTGAACGGTTTCCCGTCGTTGATGTGATAGACCTTGGTCGTGATGTCGCCGACGAAGGTGAACCCAGTGGCGTCAATCTGGCTAATGCGCCCGTTGATTTTCAGAAAGTCTCCGTTGATACGGGACTGCTGACGTCCGCTGATCCAATAGGTTTTGTTAATGTTCCGGACCTCGGCAACGCCGAAGTGATCCCAACTGATCCACTGCAGGGCCATCGGTCGCTTTCCTTCGAGGGCGCGAGCGGCCTCCTTGTGGGCAACCACGGTTGGCGGCCCGCTCGGGCGGGATCCGGTGGACGAGCAGGACGCAGCGATCAGGATGAGCGCGGCACTGGCGGTAATGCGGGTGATGTGACGGAGAAGCATGTAGTGGAGGACGTGTATCGACGCTTGATTCATGAGCGTGAAGCGCATAGATTGCCGCCGTAATCCGGTTGCCACGGAGACGGGTGAACCGACTCCATCAAAACCGGCAATCCACGCGAAAACTCATGAGTGAAAAGAATCCCAAAATCGTTTGTTA
Source organism: Sulfuriroseicoccus oceanibius (assembly GCF_010681825.2). NCBI lineage: Bacteria > Pseudomonadati > Verrucomicrobiota > Verrucomicrobiia > Verrucomicrobiales > Verrucomicrobiaceae > Sulfuriroseicoccus > Sulfuriroseicoccus oceanibius. The sequence goes on from NZ_CP066776.1 coordinate 2,212,615, forward strand.
TTTGAAAACCTTCTGCGGATGGAGTGAAGGCGTGCGCGCGATTATGCGCAAGTACGATCTTCAGTACGAAGAGAAGGATATTATTAAGAACCCGGCCCTGCGTTGGGAGATGGAGCAAAAGAGTGGTCAGCCGTTGAGCCCATGTGTGGAAGTCGATGGCAACATGCTTGCCGACGTCAGCGGCGAAGAGGTGGAGGCGTGGATGATCGAAAATGGCTATCTTCAGAAGAGCGAAGAGAAGCCGGACGCGCCAATCGACAGTGCTTGCACCGACGAGCAGCACGCAGCGATGGAGCGCGGCGAACTGCCACCATTACCAAAAGGTGGGTCGATCAAGTTCATCGATTAATCGCGGTTTGCGGCCCCGTGTGAGCGGGGCAATCCGTTGAGAAATCAATCACCCCGTCATGGTTGCGCGATGCGTCCGTGGCGGGGTGATTTTTTTGGGCGGTGAGGTTACCATTATCGCGATCGGCACCCAGTCGGAGAGAATCGATTCCAATCGCACGGAGGAGCGAAGTCTTACACCTCGTGAGGGATGTCGAGCTTCTCCTCCAGGCGGTTCTGGACGTCGCGCAGTTTGGTTTCGTTGGTGATTTTGTCGCCGTTAGGTTCAGTGATGTAGAACGTATCGATCGCGGCACCGCGGGTGGTGTTGATGCGGGCGTGGGCGACTTCGCATTTCATCTCACCAAAGACGGTGAAGATATCCGTGAGCAGAGCCAGTCGGTCGAGCGCTTGGATTTCCACGAAAGTCGTGTTGGGGTCCACCTTGTTCGAGATCAGGACGCGTTGAGGGAATTGCGGTAGGTCCTGCTTTCGTTTGAGTTGCCGTTGCTCGCCGAGCGCAATGAACTTCGCCATGTCGATCTGATCGGCAGAGAAGACCTGGTTCATCAACTTCTCGAACTCCTTGAGTGTTCTCTCATTGGTCACCGGGCCGAGGTTGGTGGTGCACACCCGGAAGAGATCGAGCGCCAGTCCGTCTTTGCGGGTGTAGATGTCCGCGGCTAGAATGTTGAGGTTGAGCGCGGAGAGGCAGGCTGCGATTCGGGCCAGAAGGTTTTCCCGGTTCCAGCTGCAGACGATGACTTTTGATGACCCCTGATCCTCGCGGTGCTGCCAGGTGAAGGCTGGATTGAGGGCGGATCCATCCGATCTGTGGAGCTTTTCGAAAAACTTGCGGAAGACCCGGATGTGCTCGGCGATGGTGCTGACCTTGCGCGACTGGAGGTAACGCGTCGGCATGTTTTCGATGTGGGCGTCCACCTCTTCGGCGTAGCCCGGTGAGAGCTTGCGCAACACCTGCTCGCGGAGCTTGGGGTCGATAATGGCGAGACGCTCTTCGAAGGCCTTGGTGTTTTCGAAGTAATTGATCGTGTATTTGAAAAGCTGCGCCATCAACGTCGCCTTCCAGCTATTCCACGACTCGCTCGACGTGCCGTTCGAGTCGGCGTAGGTGAGGAGGTAGAGATAGCGCAGGTATTCGGACGAGCGGATGACTTTCGCGAAGTCGGCGATCGTGTTCGGGTCTTCGAGGTTCTTGGTGGTGGCGGTTTTCCAGAGTGTCAGGTGGTGGTCGACGAGGAAAATAAGCAAGCGGCGGCGGCCAGATTTGATCTGGAGGCGGTTGCAGACCTTGGAAGAGAGCAGGGCGGACGCGTCCTCGTGGTGGCGGGCATTCTCCGCGCGCCCGGTATCGTGCAGCAGCATCGAGAGGTAGAGCACGGCGGGGTCTTCCAAGCGGTTGAAGATTTCAGCGAAGCGTTTTTGTTCCTCATTCTGAGGCTCTGAGAGGCTGTCGAGCATGTCGATACAGCGCAGCGTGTGCTCGTCCGCGGTGTAGCGGTGGAAGAACTCGTGCTGGACCATGCAGTCGAGCGCGCCGAATTCCGGGATGTATTTCCCGAGGAACCCGACCCGGTGCATCTGGCGCAGCGTGCGAGAAACGTCGCCGCGCCGTGACAGGATAGCGAGGAATGTTTCCCGATGCGCTTTGTTGTAGCGGAATGGACGATCAATCAGATCCAGACTGGCCGCGATCAGGTCCTTCAGGTTCGGGCTCAGTCGCAGGTGACGCAGTTGGGTGTGCTGGAACATGCGGATCAAACGCGCCGGATCCTCACGGAAGATGTCATCGTGCTCCGCGAAGAGGCGCTCACCTTCCGAGAAGAAGCCATCGAACGATTCGCGTTCTTCCTTGCGGCGGGCCAGAAATGAAATGATGCCCGTGTGCTTCTTGCGCTCTGACTCGATCTGGAAGCCCTCCATCACCTGGGACGTAATTTCGCGGATGCTGCGCGTTTGATGGTAGTAGTCGCGCATGAACGCCTCACAGCGACGCAGGATACTGCGCTGCGGGTAGTTGAAATGAGTGGCGACCACGCCTTGGAGGAAAAGCGTGAGTACGTCGCGCGACCGACCTTCTTCGTAGTGCAGGTCATTGCGAACACGCAGCAGGAAATCGTGGCCTTCGTTGAGGATGTCCAGCGATTCGGCGGTGAGCAGTCCTTTGTTCACCAACTCATTGAGGTCGAGTGTCTGGTGTTTGACGTAGTTGATCCAGATGATGTTATGGATGTCGCGTAACGCACCGACGCCAGACTTGAGGTTGGGCTCCTGCACATAGAGCGTGCCGAACGAGCGCTCGTGGCGGGTATCGAGATCCTCGAAACGGTTAGCCAGATAGGCGTCTTCGCGTCCGTTGATGCATTGGTTGCGCACCTTCTCAGTGAACAGATCAAACAACGCGGGGTCACCTGCGATGAGCCGCGACTCGATGAAGCACGAAAGTGTTTGGAAGTCCTCAAGTCCGATCTGGACGCAGCCCTTTACCGAGCGGGTGGCGTGGCCGACCTTGAGGCCTATATCCCACAAGAGATAGAGAACGGATTCGACAGCGTCCTGGGAAGGGGCGTCGAGTTGTTTGATCTTATCGGAGTGGAGGAAGAGGATATCAATATCCGAGAATGGGTTGAGCATGCCACGGCCGTAGCCACCGGTTGCAACCAAGGTCAGGTTGGTTTTGCTCTGCGGGTCGATGTCGACCATGGCGTCGTCGAAAACACGGCGGAGGATCAAGTCGATCATGCACGAGCGCAGCTTGCAGACCTCCATCCCTGGCGCGCCTTCAAGGTGGATGCGTTTGATGACTTCCTCGCCGGTTTTAAGGACTTGTTTGAGAAGCGCGACGCGATCGTTATGATTGGCTAGTTGCTCCGGGCTCGCAGCGGCCAGTTGTTGTTCAACCCAGGCGCAAGGATCTTGAATCGCGGTGCTGTCTGTGTTGTCTGAGGAGTCGGCTGCGGTCATGGTGGAAATTGGTCAGGGTGGCCAAAGAGGTAGCATGGCACATGCCCCCCGACCACCGCAAGGTGGGGAATTGATGAGCAGGCGCCGGCAACGGCGAGAATTATCGTGAAAGTCGGGCTTGCAGCCACCCGTCGATTGCATGTCTGATGAGGAACCCACGAATCATTCGTTCATGGCTCGCAAACAACCACCATCACCCAGAGAGACTGATCCTGCAGCGTCGCGCGACGAGCAGGGAGCGTCACGTCGCGGTTCGCGCCGGCTGGATGAGAGCTTGATGCCGGGAGGTTTGCGCTTCGGGCGGCGGTTGTGGAACCGAATGCGCCGTCGAATGAAGGGTGAGCGCGAACCTTTGCTTCAGAGTAACCTGCCGCTGCTGATCCGTGTGTTCGCGGGCTTCACCCAGATGGACGGGGAAGTGGCGGAAGAAGAGGTCGACTCCATTCTTGGCTTCTTGCGCTACGACTACCCGGAGACTCTCTACGGCGAGCTGCGCGGGCTCTATGTGCAAGCGCTGAACGAGCGGCAGGATCTGCCAACGATGGCCGAAGAGTTGGCAGGCTTGATGACCGATGAAGCGAAGCTGCTGCTCGGCGTGCAGCTTTACACATTGGTCTCAAGAGCCGGCTTCAAGGGCGAGAGCCTCGTTACGTTCTATCTTTTCATGACCAACCTCGGAATCGCATCCGAGGCGGTGGACATCGTCTACCAGCTCAGCGGCGAGCACCATCGCGATGTCGCGGCTCCGATCGACGGCATGCACACGCCACTCGAGTCTATCACCATGGGCGGGAGCGACAGCTGTGATGTGTTTCTCGACGGCGTGGCGGAGACGACCCGATTGGCGGCATTTCGTTTGGAACGCTTGATTTTGCTCAAGAACGTGGGGTCGGATCCTGTGTTTGCTCGAGGCCACCGGCTCAAGGAAGGGGACTTTTGCCGATTGTACGAGGCACAGCAGGTGGTGATGGGGGAAACCGTGGTGACCACCGCGGACTTGGAGTTTTACTTCAACGCGAGCAAAGACATCAGCGCGAACCGCTTGTTCCTGCATGCCGGGCGTGAGGGACAGCTGATCGTAGAGAAGAAGCAATCGCGGCAGACAGAGATTGTCGTGACCTTTGGATTACGGGTGCAGGTGACGGCGATTGCGCCGACAGGGATCACGCTTGGCGGTGAGATTTTGGTGAGAGGTGAGGCGGTTCAGGCGACATTGCGGGACCGGTTGATCCTACCCAATGCGACCCAGGTTCTGATCGACGACCTGCGCAGGCGGTCGCGCGAGATGGGCGGGCGCTTCGAGCTTGAGGCGGACAAGACCGAGTACCTCGTGTCCAACAATCCGGATCGGTTGGGAGCGGGGGATATTCTGTTGTCACCCGGGGCGCCTGGGGAGATTTTGCTACGGATCAGCTGTGACTATTCCGCCCGCACAGGGGAGTTGGAGATTCTGGAGTCGCCGCTCCCGATCTCGGTGGAAGGGGTTCCCGCCAAGCAAACCACAAAGCTCTATGACGGTGACGCGATCACCTTGGGCGAGGGTCAGTTTTTGCGCTGTCAGTTCAGCGATCGCATCATCGAGGAAGAGCGTAATATCATCTCCGACTTGGAGATGCGTGAGATAACCCACGGATTCCGTAAAAACGAAACCGCGCTGGATGCGGTGTCGTTTGCAGCGCGGCGCGGGGAAATGATCTGCGTGATGGGACCGAGCGGCTGTGGAAAGTCGACCTTGCTGCGGATCCTCGCCGGCCACCTCCGACCGCAGGAAGGCCGGGTGCTCCTCAATGGCATCGATTTGTTTGATGAGGAGGAGACGCTGCGCCACTACATCAGCTTCATGCCGCAGGACGATGCGTTTGATCCGTTGCTAACGGTTGAAGAAAACGTGGCGTGTGCAGCGGCATTCAGGGCGCCTCACCATTCCTCCTCCGAGCGCAGACGGAGAGTGGACGCCAAGTTGGCGGAACTCGGGTTGCGCGAACGCCGCAGTCGATTGGCCGGATCCGCGGAGTCCAAGAGCTTGTCGGGCGGTGAGCGCAAGCGACTCAATATCGGCATGGACGTGATCGGCATTTCGGACGTCTATCTTTTCGATGAACCGACGTCTGGGCTTTCGTCCAAAGATTCGGAGTACGTTTTGGACATCATCCGTGGGATGGCGCACAACAAGATCATTCTGGTGTCGATTCACCAGCCGAGTGCTCGATTATTCTACCGTTTCCATAAGGCACTGCTGCTCGACCACGGGGGCAAGATGGCGTTCTTCGGCACGCCACGACAGATGTTGACCTACTTCCAGCGGGCCGAGGCGGAAGAACGTGCGCGCTTGCCGGTGGGGGTGCGCGGGCAGAGCTTGAGCACGGATCCGTTGTCGATTGATCCGTCCAACTCAGTACCCAACGCGCAGCAGAACCAGCCCGACTTTATTTTCGACGTACTGGAGACGCCACTGCGGGATCCGGATGGTGAGGTCATCTACGAAGAGGACAACCGCGGACGGGTGAAGCCCGCGCGGCGATTCCCTCCATCGTTCTGGGGTGACCGCTTCCAGTCGTTCCGGATCCTCAAGGATGTGGGCGAGATCCCGGACCCAATCGATGCCTCGTTAGTAAGCAGCAGAGCGGAGCGCGCGCTTCCAGTGAAGCCGAAGCTTCGGGTGCGCGATGAGTTCGTGCTCTTCGCCACGCACTTAAAGCGTTCGTTTTTGAGCAAGCTTCGCAACCGGGGGAACCTGGTGACGACCTTGCTTGAGGCTCCGGCACTGGCTTTGTTGGTGGCGACCACGATGCGCTATTCCGAGGAAGGAGACTACACCTTTGGTTCCGCATTCCACCTGCCGACCTATCTTTTCCTGTCGCTGGTTGTGGCGATGTTCCTCGGGCTGACCAACAGCGCGGACGAGATCATCCGCGACCGAGGGATCCTGCGACGTGAGCGCAACCATTTCGCACGCCACTTGTATTATGTGAGCGGCAAGTATTTGAGCCTTGGTGTGTTCTCGGTGGTCCAATGTTTGATCTACCTGTGGATCGGAAATGCGGTCTTGGAGATCCGCGACATGTTGGGGTGGCAGTTGATATGGATGCTTTCCGCGAATCTGATCGGCGTGATGATCGGGTTGTTTGTGTCGAGCTTGGTGAAGGACGCCAAGACGGCCCTTAACATTGTTCCGGTAGTTCTTGTGCCGCAGATTATCCTGGGCGGAGCATTGATCAAATACGAGGAGATGAACCGCAGCTTCAGCAATGCACCGTTCTTCCGCACCGCTGAGAGCGTGGCCAACGACGAAGACCCGTCGAGCCGACTCGAGGTACCATTGATCTGCGAATTCATGCCATTGCGCTGGGTTTACGAGGGGATGATCGTTTCGATGGCCGACCACAACCCATTGAGCGCCGCGATTCACGAGGTCGACGCGAAGGACGCCTATTATAAAGAGACGTATCCAAAGGGGACGCTGACGCGGGATCAGTTGGACGACTGGCGCCGTTGGAAGAGTTCGCGCCCAATCCTGATGGGATTGGCGGCACAAGAGCCCGACGAAGTGCGGGATCGAATTGAAGATGTGTTGGTAGACCTGCGCAATGGCACCTTTGATGACTTGGCGTACCTCGATGAGGAGTTCGATGAGAGCTGGACCGAAGCGAGCGATCTGTATTGGAATGAGAAGACTCGATTACTCTTCACCAACGCGGAGGTCGAGCGGTTGGATATCTACCGCGAGAAGATGCCGAACGTGTTCTTCGGTTCGAAGAAGCTCTACCTCGGCCAAAAGTGGGATACACGCTGGGTCAATCTATTGGTGGTCGGTGTCTCGCTGCTTGGTGGGTTCCTCTTCAGTGTGGCTCGTGTGCGCTACATGGTGAACCGCAATTAGACGAGACAATGCCGGTGCAAATCACCACGTAGAGTCAGTGAGCCACAATCATCGGGATATCGTGGTTGCGTAACCGCTAACCTGAATGAATGGTGCGGGGTATGGCGAACGAGGGTCAATCGGTTGGACAGAGCAACGCGTCGGAAGGCGACCACGAGTCCCGTGACGCGCTGGCGATCACACGTCGAGCCAAGTCGAATCTGGCATTTGCCTTGGCGAGAATGCCCAAAGTGCGGCGCCAGGACATGATCACATTCTACGCATTCTGTCGGGTGATCGACGACATTGCCGACGACGAAGGAATCGCGACCGATGATCGCCGCCGGCAGCTCAGCCGCTGGATGAATGCGGTTGCGCAGCCCACAGCCGAACTCCCCGAGGAGTCGCTTGAGCATGCGGTAGCAGACCTGCGTGACCGCTACGATATTACAACCGAGCAGCTGCAAGGTGTGGTCGAAGGGGTTTCAATGGACCTGGAGCCACTGCGCTTCGAGACCGCCGGGGATTTGGAGCATTACTGCTACCATGTGGCGTCACTGGTCGGCTTGGTGAGTATTGAGGTTTTTGGATATACGGATCGTCGCTGCCATGAGTTCGCCGTTCAGTTAGGCTATGCTCTACAGTGGACCAACATCATCCGCGACGTGGCAACCGACGTGCGCAATGGCGGACGAATCTATCTACCAATGGCAGACTTGCGGCAGTTTGGAGTAACCCCAGAGGGATTGGAGAACGAATCGCCGGAAGCTGGTTTTGCTGCATTGATGGAGCATCAATACCAGCGGGCGGTTGGGTATTATGATGCGGCGATGCGCGCGTTGCCGGAGGCGGACAGGCGATCAATGCGCCCGGCATTGGTGATGGCGCGCATTTATCGTGAATTGCTCGAGAAGATCCGCAATGATGGCTTTCGTGTGTTTTCGACCGATTACCGTTTGAGTCGATGGCGCAAGCTGTGGTTGTTGCTGACGACCTAGGCGGGCGTCTCGGGTGGGACGATTGGACGGATTCCATCCGCAGCGTCGCTGACGCCTCGCACGAGGTTCGCCAGCGGACCGATCAATAGATTTACCCTCAGAGATGCGGCTATGTCTGCCGCAGATGAAACCTTCCACCAAGACGTAGCGATGAGCGACGAAAAGAAACCCGAAGACCAGCCAGACAAGACCAAGAAGGACGAGCCACAGATGCCTCCGGGTATGCCGAGTCCGGAAGAGATCGCCAAGCAGCTTGAGGAGGTGATGAAAAATGGTTTCGGAGGAGGTGGCTTCATGCCATTTGGCGGAGGCCCTCAGACTCAGACAGTCGAGCCAGAGGAATCCGATGAGGTGGATGCGGTGGATCCGTTCCAAGATGTCTTTGATTTCAATCTGCTGCCGCGCGACATCAAAGCGCATCTTGACCGGTTTGTGATCCGTCAGGATGACGCCAAGCGGGCATTGGGGATTGCGGTATGCGACCACTACAACCACGCGAAGTTTTTGCGTTCGCTTGAGGAGGAAGATCCCGAGGCTGCAAAAGAGGTCGAGTTCATGAAGCAGAACGTCATGATCATCGGTCCGACAGGTGTGGGTAAGACTTATCTGGTGAAACACATTGCCGACCTGATTGGGGTGCCGTTTGTCAAAGCGGACGCCACCAAGTTCTCCGAGACGGGCTATGTCGGTGGTGACGTCGATGACTTGGTGCGCGAGCTCGTGCGCAAGGCGGACGGCGACGTCGATCTGGCCGAGTACGGCATTATTTACATCGACGAAATCGACAAGCTGGCGAGCCGCGGAGGCAACACGATGGGGCGTGATGTGTCGGGCCGCGGGGTGCAGACGACCTTGCTCAAACTGATGGAGGAGACAGAAGTCCCGCTGCGCAACCCAATGGACATGCAAAGCCAGATGGCGGCGATGATGGAGATGCAGAGCGGCGGCAAGAAGCGCAAGCAGTCGATCAACACCCGACACATTTTGTTCATCGTCAGCGGTGCTTTCTCCGGGCTTGATACCGTGATCAACCGCAGGGTGCGTCAGGGGCAGATTGGATTCGGTGCTGAGCGGGTGGTTCAGTCGGATGACGACAACGAAGTTCTCAAGCAGGCAACGACCCAGGATTTCATTGAATACGGATTCGAGGCGGAGTTTATCGGTCGATTGCCGGTGCGCGTGGTGTGCAGCCCACTCCCGGCAGACGCACTCTTCAGCATCATGAAAGAGTCCGAGGGGAGTTTGATCCGTCAATACGAGCGCGAGTTCGAAGCCTACGGAATCAGCGTGCGCTTCACTGACGATGCGTTGCGCTTGATTGCCGAGCAAGCTGCGGCGGAGAAGACCGGGGCGCGAGGACTGCTGACGGTGGGTGAGCGATTGCTCCGTGGGTTCAAGTTCTCGCTGCCGGGCAGCGACGTCAGCGAGTTGGTGATCGACGAGGAATGTGTGCGCGATCCCGAGAAAGTGTTGGCAGGTTATGTCGAGCGCAGCAAGGCGGTGAGCTTGGGCAAGCTGAGCGAGGATGCTGCGGTTTTCTGCCGCAGTTTCGAAGAGAAGGCGGGAATCGAGCTCGTGTTCGACGAGTCGGCATTGGCTGCCATTGCCGACCTGGTGGAAGAGGAGACCAAGACGCCACAGCAGATTCTGCGCACGCGTTTGAAGGACTTCCACTTCGCGCTCAAGCTGATCGAGGGCAACACAGGGCGCTCGTCATTCGTGGTGAACCGTCAGGCGATTGACGATCCTGACAAATATCTCAGTGAGCTCGTGGTGAAGTCGTATCGCGATGGATCGTCCGAGGCGGGTGCCGGAGCTTGACGGCGTGCTGATTATCGGCGTTTATGCCACCTTCCCAAGTTTTCTAATACCCCTCTCCGGAAATTTCTATGCGTCGCATTCTCTCTTGTCTGATCGTTGGCCTGATCTCCCTGGTGGTGATCCTATTACTCAAGCGCAACGGTCAACTCGGGGTGCTCTCCGAGGATTTGCTCAAGCTGTGGGTGCCTGACGCGGCGAGCCGTGCGGCCGCTACGGAGCGTTCGATGCCGTTGCCGGCACCCTTGTTTGATCTTCTTGGCGGGTTGATGGCGGCTGGTGCAGCGTGGGTTTGTCTGGATGTGCGATCCGCCGCTCGACAACTGATGATCTTTACCATCGGAGCGTTGGTGGTAATCAGCGCCCCGGCAGTCTGGTTGCGTACTGGCGTTTTGTTTGAATCCGCGCCGATGGTGATTGGTTTGGTGGTGGGGATTGTAGGTGGCCAAGTTGCTGCCGGACTCGCGTGGAGCGAGACCCAAGTCGCCAAGTTCCGTGAGATGATGCAAAACCGCTGCGAGGACTGGGTGTGCGAACGCCTGGCCGAGTACGACGGCGCGCTGTCTGACGGCGAGGAGTTTCCGGCTGTGGTCGTGGCAATCCGCCCGCGCGGCAAGGTAGCTCTGCCCGAGCGCTTGCACTACCGCCTTCAGGCGCAGATGAAGAAATCGGGAGCGATTGTCGACGACTCGCAGTTGCAGGATCTGGTCGCTGTTTTCCCAACTGTGCACAGTCCGTCCGAAGTGGCGCGATTGGTGATCAAGGCAATTGATGAAGCGAAGAAGACTTGTGAGAAGTTTTCCGCTGAGATTGGCAAGAAGGAGAACCTGCCAAATGCGTTCTGTGTGGTGGCTCGTCTGGGCGACATGAACGTGCGCTCGATCCGCCGTCTCAACGGACAGCGTGATTTGGCGGTGAGCGGTCGTGCATTGTACGGCGCCATGGAGTGGCTATTCGCCCAGCGTCCATGGGTGGCGGCTGATGATAAATGGAGCGTGTCGCTCGACAACGAATTCACCTCTATTGACGCTCAGATCACCGAAGTGCGCGAGCAGGTTGGGGAGATCTCAGGCAAGCCTGTTTATGTATTGTCTGCTGAGCCGGACCCAGTGCCAAAGGCCGTCGTGGTGGCACCAACCGCGAAAGCAAAGGCTCGCGTGATCAAGCAGGACGCGGATCACGGAGACGTGGAGGAAAAGGTGGTGAGCGTGAAGCCCCGCCGGGTGCGACTTAAAGTCGAGTCGAAGGCGGAAGGCGACGCGTAAGCTCCGATGGCCATGGCGATTGATTTTCCCGACTCCGTGCGAGAACTGGTGACCCGGCTCAAAAAGCTGCCGGGGGTGGGACCGCGCAGTGCCGAACGTATCGCCGTTTGGTTGATCAACCAGCGCAGTGGCGAAGCGGGCCTGCTTTCCGGTGCGTTGGCGAAAGTCGACCAGGCGGTCAGCTTGTGCCGCCGCTGCGGTTTTTTCATGGATGAAGGGGCGTGCGCAGCATGTGCCGCTGCCGATCGCGACCGAACAGTGATGTGCGTGGTCGCCCAGCCGACGGACGTGCTGTCCATCGAGCGCACCGGACAGTTCAAAGGGCGCTATCATGTGCTTGGCGGGACATTGTCACCTTTGGACAATGTGACCCCGGAGGATCTGAACATCGACGAGTTGTGTCGTCGCTGCGGAGAGGGGTCAGACGTGACCGAGGTTGTGCTTGCTTTGGGCTCGGATGTTGAAGGTGAAGCAACGAGTCATTACCTGGTCGAGCGCCTGGTGCGCGACGGGCTACAAGTCACGCGTTTGGCACACGGTTTGCCAGCAGGTGGAGGGATCGATCACGCTGACCCTCTGACATTGATGCGCGCGTTCACCGACCGGCGTTCGGTTTGACCTGAGCACGGAAGAGTCGGGGGATGCCAGCCAATGCGCGGGAGTTGTTTGATCTTCTCGCAATTTGATTAAAGAGGGCTTGATCCGAGCTCGTATCTGGGGCGCAATTGGCAGCGCTGATTGCAACGTGGATGTGAACTGACTTTCGTTACATCCGGCGAACACCGTCACGTTGGAATAACCCCAAAAGCCTCAAGAATGATTAACAATAGATTCACTCTCGTATTGGCGGCCGCCAGTACGCTATCGCTCACATCGTCCATGCTAGCTTCCACGCCTCCCAGCATCATCCCGAAACCATCCACACTGACCCTGGCTGAGAACGCCTCTGGATTCACCCTGGGTGCCGACACAACCATCGTTCACTCACCAGAGTTGAAGGCGGAGGCTGCATTACTGGCCGACTATTTGAAACCTGCCACTGGGTTTGAACTCAAGACGGTAGGTTCAGCTGCAGGTGAGGGCGGCGTGATCGAGCTCGCGATGGACCCGTCGATGAGCGACAACACCGGCGCCTACAGCCTGGCGGCGAAGGACGGAAAAGTGACCATCACCGGCACCACGCCAGCTGCGGTTTTCTACGGCATCCAGTCGCTGCGCCAGATCCTGCCAGTAGAGATTTTGTCGGATGAGAAAGTCGACGGAGTCGAGTGGTCTGTGCCAGCTGTGGAGGTCAAAGACGAGCCCCGCTTCGGCTGGCGTGGGATGCACTTGGACGTCGGCCGCCACATGTTCGAGGTCGACGACATCAAGAAGTTCATCGATTTGCTCGCGTTGCACAAGTTGAGCAACTTCCATTGGCACCTGACGGAAGATCAGGGGTGGCGGGTTGAGATCAAGAAGTATCCGAAGCTGACCGAAGTTGGCGCCTGGCGCAAGAGCACCCCTCCATACGGAGATCGCAGCGCGAGCGACGGCAAGCGCTATGGCGGTTTCTACACCCAGGAGCAGATTAAGGAGATCGTGGCTTATGCGGCAGAGCGCCACATCACGATCGTTCCAGAGATCGATATGCCGGGTCACATGGCGGCGGCGATTGCATCGTACCCTGAGTTCGGGAACACCGACGTGCCGAACTACGCACCGGAAGTCTGCACGTCGTGGGGAGTGCACCCTTACGTGTTGTCTCCAACCGAGGAAACATTCCAGTTCGTCGATGACGTTCTCGGTGAGATTTGCGAATTGTTCCCGTCAGAGTACATCCACATCGGTGGGGATGAAGCACCGAAGACGCAATGGCAACAGTCGAAGATCGCGCAGGACGTGATCAAGCGCGAGGGGCTCAAGGATGAGCACGAGCTGCAAAGCTACTTTATCCGCCGCGTCGAGAAGATGCTCAACAAGCGTGGGCGTCGACTGATCGGATGGGATGAGATTCGTGAAGGCGGGCTTTCACCAAGCGCTACCGTCATGTCGTGGCGCGGAGTTGGTCCGGGGATTGCTTCCGCCAAAGAGGGTAATGACGTGGTCATGGCTCCGAACAGTCACACGTATTTCGACCACTATCAGGCTCCAAGCGCCCAAGAGTTGGCGAAAGGGGTCGAGTTTGAAGCTATCGGCGGCTACCTCCCGATCACCAAGCTCTACGATTTCGATCCGGTGCTCCCAGGCCAGCTGACTGAAGAGGAGAACGACCATGTACTCGGCGTCCAGGCCCAGCTTTGGACTGAGTACATGAAGACCTGGGACAAGGTCGAATACATGGCATTCCCTCGTGTGGCAGCACTTTCGGAGATTGCCTGGACCCAGCCGTCGCAGAAGGACTTCAAGGACTTCGCAGGACGCCTTGAGACGATGATGAAGCGCTACGAGGCGCTCGGAGTAAACGCGTACAGTGACCCGATTCCACTGCCGCCGCAGTCGCTCCCTGGCACATCGGTGGACACCTCGCTGCCATCGCATGGTGAATACCACGCGGTGCAGGCGCACGACGGCAAGCCGGACACTGTCTTCTGGTCGTCCCGAGGTCCACAGGTCAATGATCACCTGACCGTGCGCTTCGATGAGCCAAGCAAAGGCGGCAATATCCGCGTGTTCACCGGTGGTGACGGCAAACACGCAGGGGACACACTGCGCAATGGCGTGGTGGAAGTGACCAGCGACGACAGCAAGTGGGTCGAGGTTGCAAAGTTCGACAACGGCATGGCGACCGGTGAGGTTCCTGCGGGGACGCTCGCTGTACGCATGCGCGCTACTGGCAACCAGGAGAACTGGCTGATTGTCAAGGAGGTGGTGATCGAAGAGGTTCGCCGCGACTAATGCATTAGTCCGACCAAAGAGTGATCAAAGAGTGATCAAAGTGATCCGGCGGTTCGCGCACTTGCGTGGGCCGCCGGATTTTTTGTCGCTTGATTAGAGAGGGCTTAATGATGGGACATCAGCGCGCTGGGCAGAGCGAAGTTCAGAGTTCCGCCGCCGGTGCGGAATGCGTAGAGCTCAAACTGAATGAGCGATGCCTTTTTGACGCGAATCGCGCCGGCCCGGGCATCGAGCAGGCAGTTTGCCAGCTCTGAAAAGTCCGGATTGTGGCCGACGATCACGATGTGATCGAAAGCCTCGTACGCCTGCAGTTCCTCCAGCATGTCTTGCGGTCTTGCTCCAGCTGAGAGCCACTGACAAACCGACGGTGGCTCCAACTGCAAGTCCTCACAGAAGATCGCGGCCGTTTGGTGCGCGCGCACCAGCGGGCTGGTCAGAACCAAGTCCGGCTTCATTCCATGCGTAGAAGCGAAGGCGGCGGCTTGATGCGATTGACGAATACCTTTGTCGATCAACTTGCGCTCAGAATCCGGGCACTCATGGTGGTCTTGGGCTGTGGCGTGACGGAGTAGCGTGAGCTTCATAATAGGGAATCGGTTCGCGGAGTGTCGCGGATTGCGCTAGACTGTAATGCTGGTGGTGGGGTGTCGGGCGACTTGACCCAGCTTGGGAAATCGGCAGACTACCACAACTTCTTTCCGTCATGATTCGTCCATTGCATTCCTCACTGACCAAAGTTCCTGTCGCAGCTCTCGCCATGGCGATCCCATCCGCAGTGATGGCCGAGCAGCAAGACGAGGCTGCCACCGCAGGTACGCCGGAATCGCAGGTGAAAGATGCATCCGAGCATGCCCAGATGGCCGCAGCGGTTCCTGTAGAGCTT
Source organism: Sulfuriroseicoccus oceanibius (assembly GCF_010681825.2). Classification (NCBI taxonomy): domain Bacteria; kingdom Pseudomonadati; phylum Verrucomicrobiota; class Verrucomicrobiia; order Verrucomicrobiales; family Verrucomicrobiaceae; genus Sulfuriroseicoccus; species Sulfuriroseicoccus oceanibius. The sequence goes on from NZ_CP066776.1 coordinate 2,227,627, forward strand.
TTTCTCGGGCAGAAGATCGAGTTGCTGCCACTGCTCCCAGAGGGTGAAAGGCGCAATGAGTCACCCGTGACCATGCGTGTTGAGGCCGACGAGCAAGGTCTGTATGTCGTGTTCGATCTGGTCGACGTGGTGCTTGCGGAACTCGACACTACCGGTTCGCCGTTCTACATCGACTTGTCGCTCGATCTGCGAGGTGACGACGTCCGCGGCAAGAACGGCAAAGCAATGGTGGTACGGCTGGTCGGACGGCTCGATGCCGGTCAGATGGCGGTTCAGTTTTCCGAGGTACCCGAAAGCGATGACGCGCCATTGAAGGTGACCTCAACCAAGGCGGCGAAAGCCCGGCTTTCGATGATGCGGGAGGGGTACCCTCGCGTGTCTCTCTTTGTGCCAAAGTCTGCATTCCGCGGCCATCCGTGGGATCTCACGGCCCAAGACTCGACCGTGCCAATGTGCGGTATTCTCCGACTCGCCAAACTCAACCCAGCCGTGGTCTCAAGCATTGAGATGGACGGGGAGGGCCTGGAGCACCCGGTGCAAGCTCAGAACGAGCCTGGTCAGCCGGTCTATCCGGACTGGAATGCTTTCGTGATCAACCGCTCGGCCGAGCATACTGACCGCGACGGCTGGCTCTCCGCCTGCGGGTTGAACACACTACACCTAAAGAAAATCGACGCGGCTTCACTGGCCGACGCTCTGCATGGCGCAGGCAGCGCGCCTGATGCGGATGATAGGGTTCGTCGGGCCCGGGCAATCGCATTTGCAGCCGTACTGGATCCAGAACTGCGAGGCGCGATCGTGATGGCCACCGAGCACAGCTCGAAAGCGGTGCAGGAGGGTGCGCGCCTGGTCATGGAGCAGGAGTCCTTTGAGCAACTGGCAGACGCCCCTCAGGCACCGGAAGTGTAAAGTTCAACGCGACCTTCACCACCATGGCTCGGTTCATCATCGCTGGCATTAATGGCGCAATCGCTGTGGCCGCCGGAGCATCTGGCGCTCACGGGAAATGGGCGGAGCACCTGGATGAGATCGGTCGCCTTGATCAATGGCAGACCGGAGTCCACTACCAGATGGTGCACGCCGTCGTGCTGCTGGTGCTCGCGCTGGCCATCCGGGTGATGCCGGATTCGCGAGCGGCCCGCATCGCGTTCGCGTTGATTTTTGCCGGAGTGTTTTTGTTCTCTGGCAGCTTGTATGTCCTCTGCATGACCGACGTCTCGAAGTGGGGGGCGGTTACTCCTTTCGGCGGACTCTCCATGATCGCAGGATGGATCGCATGCTGCTTCTGCAGCAAGCGGCAAAAGTGATGGAGCGCAGGCGGGAATCTCCACGATAATTATTGCATACATGCTGTTAGATTAGTCACTCAGCGCTGCATCAAGCGGGGTGTATCTGGCGAATATCTACGAGCGGATTTATTGGGTCGCTCAAGCCGTTCAGAAGCGAACTAGGTGTCCTTAAGAGGAGAGGGGAAACCTTCTAGAAATGCGCCCGAAACAGGTCGCTTCCCCGGGTGTTGTTGAACGCGGCCCTTGCACTTAAGTGTGCCACTATGTCGCACGCAAGTCGACCGCCAAGCGGACTCCGGCGCCGTTGATTCGTTTCGAATTTCGGAGCGTGGAACATTTACAGCATCAAAGATCGGGTGGGGCTGAGGATGTGACGGACACGCTCCCACACGACTGTAGCGTTCCTTCCGGCCCGACGTAAGGGGTGGGGCGTCGCGCCGTGCACCCAGGAAGGGTGAAAATGGGCCAATTTTATCCACATTGTGTGAATAAGTGTTTTTAAAGCGTTATTAATCCACTGTAACTAGCGCATCTCGTGCGCATTGCGGTAGTCCGCACGCAATCCACGTAAAAAGCAATCATGAAGACAACTCGCGAATAAACCCTGAAGTAGGTGCGGAGAACTTGGGGATTCAGGGTGAAATCGGTGACGCTCAGAGGGATTGATGACGACAATGGGCCTCTGCGACAGCGTCCATAATGCAGGTTTCGACGGCGGTCCCGGTGCGCGCAGAATGCGGATATAGGAAGTGCAGCGCATGAGCTTGTCCATTCCATGTATACTGACGGCCTGGTCTCAGAGGTAACTCTAAAGACTGTTGATAACTGGTTTATCCACATTGCGTGACCAGCGCTGCAGATTAGCTGTCTACGGGCTGGGTTGGCCTGATTGGAGCGGCTTCGAATTGGTGCTAAAAACGGCGTGCAGTCCGAGGTTTGAGCTTGGGAGATCTCGATCCGAAGTGAAGTCGTGAAGACCGATTTTGTGACTCAAATTCCAGCGCTTATTTGTGGGTGTTTACTCTCGTGAATTTACCGCGTAATGCGGTCGCTGGCAGCAGCGCAACTCGAGCCACCTGAAGTCTTCCTTAGCTGCGGTTATGCGCGCGGGGCAATCGACTGGACCGAGCGTTAGCCACACGTTTCACATCGTTGGTGAGTGACTCACAGGTGGCGTGTCGAGCGATGTCGATTCACTCAACAGGCAGGGCCTACCCCCATATCAGGCTTACCATTACATGTATTATGTGCATAACGAGGTAAGCCGGAAAGGAGCCCTGCCTAGCGGGTTTCTTTCGATCTTCTATGCCTGCGCGCTCTACTGCATCGCCAGGTTCAGCAATGACACCTCAGCGTCGCCCCCCTGAAAAAAGAGAGACTCCGCCCACCGGTCTGATTTAGACGCCTGCTCGAAATTGTTGAGCTTGCGCCTGAATCTGGTGATGACCGTCGAGCGGAGTCTGTGAGGTAGATTATGTCGCGGAGAATTACGCGCTGATCCGGCTGAGGATTGCCTCACCCATTTCTTTGGTGCCGACCTGGCGAAGCGACGCATCGTCGGTCATGATGTCGCCGGTGCGGAATCCGTCCGCGATGGCGGCGGCCACTGCGTTCTCAATCATCTTGGCCTCGGTCTCGAGTCCGAACGAGAAGCGCAGCATGAGTGCCGCCGACAAGATTTGTGCGATTGGATTCGCGACACCTTGACCGGCGAGATCTGGAGCGGATCCGCCACTTGGCTCGAACATACCGAAGTACAGTCCGTTGCCGGACGTCTGGCCCAGGCTCGCGCTGGCAAGCATTCCGAGCGATCCGGCAATCATCGCCATCTCATCACTCAGGATGTCGCCGAACAGGTTTTCGGTCAGCAGAACATCGAAGTTTGGCGCGTCGCGAATCAACTGCATCGCCGCGTTGTCGACGTAAAGATGGTTCACTGTCACCTCTGGGTATTGCTTGGCGATTTCGTTCACGGTCTCACGCCACAGGATGCTGTTCTCCAGGACATTCGCCTTATCAACCGATGTGAGGCGCTTGTCGCGAGTCATGGCAGCCTGGAAGCCAACGTGAGCGATACGTTCGATCTCACTCTTGCGGTAGACCATGGTGTCGACTGCGAGGATGTCCCCCTCCTCTTCCTTGCGGAACTTAGGCTGACCGAAGTACAAGCCGCCCGTGAGTTCGCGCACGCAGAGCACATCGAAGCCGTCTTTGATCAAGTCCGGGCGGACCGGCGATGCGTGGGTCAATGCAGGCAGGCAGATGGATGGACGCAAGTTGGCGAACAATCCGAACTTTTTGCGTAGAGGCAGCAACGCGCCGCGCTCCGGCTGGTCATTAGGCGGCAAGTGCTCCCACTTCGGGCCACCTACGGAGCCGAAAAGGATTGCTCCGGCAGCCTCGCAGGCCGCGACTGTAGCGTCAGGCAATGGGCATCCGGCCGCGTCAATTGCGGCACCGCCGACCAGCTGGTGGTCGAACTCAAAACTGAGGTTACGCAGCTCGGCCACGCGCTCGAGGACGCGGATCGCTTCGGTCATGACTTCTGGGCCGATGCCGTCACCGGCAAGCACCGCTACTTTGATCGCTTGATCGCTCATGGAGTGTGTGTTCAGGTTTTTGGTTTTCTTAATGCGCCTTTTGAATGGCAGTTACGAAAGTTTTTACGCGGTTTGCATCCTTTACGCCTGGGGCGGACTCCACCCCGCTTGCCACGTCCACCATCGCCGGATGCACGCATAGAACCGCTTCAGCAATATTCTCAGGCTTGAGCCCACCGCTGAGCACCAGCCGATGACTCGGGTGTGAGTCCCCCCAGTTCGTCAGCAATGACCAATCGACGGTTTCGCCGGTCCCGCCCCACTCACCCGGCGCGAATGCATCCACCAAATGGTACGCTGTTGGGTGCTGGGTCATGGCATTGATATCCGCGGCGTTGCGGATGCCATGGGCTTTGATCACAGGGATACCACGGGCTGTGAGCGCGCTGACCTCATCAGCTGACTCCGTGCCGTGAAGTTGGGCCACGTCAATCACTCCGGAGGTGAAGAGCTCGATAATTTGGCGCTGCTCTGCGTTTACAAACACACCAACCGTCACCACGCCGTCGGCTTTGCGATCCCACGCCGACGTCCACTCACGCGCCGTGGCAGGTGTGACGTAGCGTTTGGACTTCGGGAAAAAGTTGAGCCCGATCGCGTTTACACCGTCAATGGCCGCAATCTCGCGCAAATTAGCCAGATCCGTGAAGCCACAGATCTTCACCGCAGGCAAATTGGAGTTGCCAACGGGCGCTTGGTCGAGCAGAGCAATAGATGCGGCCATAGTAGGTCTACCGATGGCCGCGACTCCGCGCCGAATCAAGCCCGCATATCCCAGCATCGAATCATGCCGCCCTCAGCCCCCTCATTTCCTTCCGCCTCGGACCGCCTGGTGATCGTCGGCGCCAAGACCCACAACCTGCGAGGGATCGACGTGGATTTGCCCAAGCATCGGATGGTGGTGATCACCGGCGTTTCCGGGTCGGGTAAGTCATCGTTGGCGTTTGATACGCTTTTCGCTGAAGGCCAGCGACGGTATGTCGAGTCGCTCTCGACCTATGCGCGGCAATTCTTGGATCGGATGGAAAAGCCGGATGTTGAACGCATCGATGGCCTGACTCCAGCCATTGCGATCGAACAACGAAGCGCCGCCCCCAACCCGCGCTCAACGATTTCCACCATCACCGAAATTCACGACCACCTGCGCGTGTTGTACGCGGCAATAGGGATTCCACACGACCCGAAAACCGGCAGGCCGCTTGAGAAGTTGAGTCCCGGTGAGATTACCGAACGGCTGATGGCGGAGCCTGAGCGCACGAAAGTCGTCTTGCTTGCGCCGGTGGACTTGGCGGGCGAGCCCGTTCCTGCGGACTTGTCTGCATCTGAGTTGGCAAGAGCTCGGATCGAGTCATTGCGGCGTCAGGGGTTTGTGCGCGCTCGGATCAACGGGCAGTTGATTGAGCTGGACGGACCCGAAGTGGAAGGTGTCACCAAGATTGAGTCGCTGGACATCGTCGTAGACCGCTTGGTCATTCGCGATGGTGCCCAGTCGCGTCTGGCCGACTCCGTGGAAACCGCCTGTGCAAGGGCGCGCTTCCGGATCAGCGCACTGGTCATGACGCCGGAAGACGATGATTTCCGCGAGGTGTTCTTTCCTCTGAGTTTTACCAACCCGGAGACAGGCTTTTCACTGATCGAGCTGTCACCTCGCTTGTTTTCATTCAACTCCCCGCAAGGTGCATGTCCTGCGTGTCATGGAGTGGGCTCGGTTCCCCGTCCTTCGGATGAGTTACTGTTGCCTGATCGGCGCCTCAGTTTGGCAGAAGGTGCTGTGAAGTGCTGGTGGCGGGACAAAGCGCCCAAATCCGTAGCGCTATGGAAACGCCAGCTGTCAGCGGTTGCTGAGCATCACGGTGTAGCGGATGACCTCCCGCTCAACCGCGCACCTGCGGAGTTCTTCCACACGCTTTTCCACGGCACCAGTGATTCGATCTCTGGGATTGACGGGGTGTTCGACGGCCTGCTGGCGCAGCTTCAGCGTCTGCGCGATGGAGCGAAGTCTGAGGCTGCCCGCCGTCGGTTCGAGAAGTTTTTTGCGCGCAGTGAATGTCCGTCGTGCCATGGAGCGCGCCTACGCCCACACTTGCTGGCTGTAAAGCTTCCCGGAGAGGCTGACTCATTGGGGATTCATGAATGGTGCGCGTTGTCAGTGGATGCGGCACACGAATGGATGCAGCAAATGCCTGTGAGTGAACGTCAGTCATTGGCGGTACAACCCATTATCGATGAACTGCGGAACCGCCTGAGCTTCCTCAAAGAGGTCGGGCTCGGATACCTGACCCTCGACCGCCAAACATCCAGCCTGTCGGGTGGTGAATATCAACGCGTCCGTCTCGCCACACAGCTAGGGTCACGATTGTCAGGCGTCACCTATGTGCTTGATGAGCCGTCGATTGGGCTTCACCCCGCCGATAACGCGCGCCTGATTCAGGCCATCCATCGCCTCCGCGATCTGGGGAATACAGTCGTCGTGGTCGAACACGATGCAGACACGATTCTCGCTGCTGATCATTTGGTCGAAATCGGCCCCGGTGCGGGGCATCAAGGCGGTGAGTTGTTGGTCAGTGGATCCTTGGCCGAGCTTTTACGCACAAAGCCCGATGCCAGCGTAACCCTACCGTACTTGGTCGGCGCTCGGTCCGTGGGTGCGCGCTTGGCAAGACGCCCTGTGAGCATCGATGAGCAGGGGCTCGATTGGCTTGAGTTGAGCGGATGTCGCGGTCAAAACCTGCAAGACGTGGATCTGCGGCTTCCGGTCGGACGCATGACAGGTATTGCCGGCGCGTCAGGATCCGGCAAATCCACGTTGATCAACCACACCTTGAAGCCACTGCTGACCAGACTGCTCAACCGATCCCGTGAAACCGGCCTCCCCTACCAGTCAATCCGTGGCGAAGAGGTTTTCGAACGTTGCATCTCCATCGATCAATCTCCAATCGGCTCGTCCCCGAGATCGAACCCCGCCACCTATGTCGGTGCATTCGATGAAATTCGAAAGGTCTTCGCCCAGCTTCCCGACTCGCGGATGCGCGGGTATTCCGCGGCTCGCTTTTCATTCAACCGCCCTGGAGGGCGGTGTGAGGTCTGCCAAGGCAACGGAGCACTGAAGATAGACATGCACTTTCTCCCCGACACCTTTGTGCCGTGCGAAGCCTGCGACGGAAAGCGCTATAACCGTGAAACCCTCGAGGTTCGCTTCAAAGGGCAAAGCATTGCGGATGTGCTGGCCATGACTGTCGAAGACGCAGCCCGGTTCTTCGGCAAGATTTCAAAGGTGACTCGGATGCTCGAATCCATGCGCCAGGTCGGACTAGGTTATCTGGTGCTCGGGCAGCCCGGCAACACGCTGTCAGGAGGCGAAGCCCAGCGCCTGAAGCTTGCCACGGAACTCGCCCGCAAATCCCACGGCAAGACAATTTACCTGCTCGACGAGCCGACCACCGGGCTACACTTCTCCGATATCGACCGACTGTTGGAACAGCTCGCCCGGTTGAGGGATGCAGGCAACACCGTGGTGGTAATTGAACACCATCCCGATGTGCTGCGAGCGACCGATTGGTTGATTGAGCTCGGCCCGGGGGGAGGTGTGCATGGTGGGCAAATCGTCGCGGAAGGAACACCTGAGCAAATTGCAGATGCCGGCAAGTCACCGACCGCTCCATATTTGTTATCGGCTGGGCCACGATCGTGATCCAGTTCGCATTCCTTCTTTTCCCTCGCCGGATCATCGGTATCTTGAGCCCGAGTCCGCCACCCAGATTTTCATGATGCGCCCAATTTTCCTCTCACTTGCTCTCGCAGGATTGCCCATTGCACTTCCCGCATATGCGGCCGCGGATGAAAGCACGACCACAGCGGAAACTCAAAAAATCATCCTCAGGGATGCGGAGCAATTCCGCATCGGACGGCAGGCAATGGCGGACAGCCTTTATGGCGTGGCGGCTGAGAACTTCCGTACGCTGGCATCCAGCACCGAGCTGTCGGACGAGGATAGACTTACCGTAGAGGTCTTGTTGCTTGAGGCGTTGGTCCGAGACGGGCAGGCCGTGGATGCCGTGCTGGTGACATCAGGTTTCGATCCGGCAGCACCGCCTGCCGGTTTGTTTTGGGGAGCTCAAGGGTTTGCCGCAGCGGGCCGTTTGGCTGACGCTGCGGACTGGTTCTCGCGCTACCTGGAGTCAGGAGACACGCGTTACGTACTCGCTGCGTCTCTCTCTCAGGCGGATGTTTTGCTATGGCTACGAGAACCCGCAGCGGCATTGGAGGTGATTGAGGCGGCTTTGGAGAGAAATGGATCGATCGAAGAATCCGACCGGGTCTGGCTGTTCCTCAAAGGGGCCGAAGTCTTGCTCGCTACAAGTGATTTCGAAAAAGCGGAGCAATGGCTCACCCAGCTCGATGGCGATGCTCTTACTCCGGTGTCGTCGTTGTTGCGCGACTACTTGGCAGCCCAGGTAGACCTCGGGCTTGGACGGTTCAAGGAGGCCGCCGTGCGTTTTGGAGGGCTTCTAAACCAACCGGATGGCGGAAAGCTTCCGCCAAAAGTGGCCGGAGCGGCAGCCCTGGGGCAGGCGCACGCTGCGTTGGCTGCTGGCACGCCGGAGGACGCGGTGCTGACATTGAAGAAAATGGTCAATGACCCGGCGATTGAGTCGGAGGAGGCCTTGAATGCCGCATTCAAACTACTGGCGGAGTTTGGCGTCTTCGAAACTTCCGACCGCGGTGTCGCTCACGAGGGCGACGTCCGCGAATGGGTCCGCAGCGGGCGTCCACTGATCGCCTCACTGGCAACCTTCCATCAGGTCAAACATATGCTGAAGCAGTCCCCGGTCGAGGCTTGGGACCTGCTGGAGTCGTACCGCAAGTGGCTCGGCCCGGGAGCGGAACTTTCCCCATCGTTGAAGCTGTTGGAGGCGGAGACGCTGATCGAACTTGGCCAACTGGAGCCTGCCCGGATTCTTCTGACAACTCTCGAGGAAGGCACTCTCGCCATGGATGAGGAAACCAAGCGTTGGTTCCTGCTCGGAGTGGCGTCCATTCGTTCAGGCCGATACAGCGACGCCCAGAGGGCCTTTGCCAACGCGGCATTGCGTGCAGCTCCCGATGTTTCCTCCGCGGCCAATTACAATGCGGCAGTGGCATCGATGCAGTCCGGAGAAAACCACGGCTTTCAGCAATACTTGGGCAATTTGGAGAAAAGCGGTCACCAAGGGCTGGCTGCCCAGCTGCTGCTGGAGCGTGGGATCTACCTTTCGGAGCGGCAGCCCGAGCTGGCTCGCGTCGCTATCTGGCAATACATCCGCTCGTTCCCACGTCGTGCTGAGAATGCCCGGGCGTACATCGTGCTGGCAGAGATCGCATTGCGCCAATCCCCACCTGCGCCAGACAAAGCACGCAACCAGTTGAGCCATGTTTCGGATAGTGGAACGTTGCGTGAGGACGTTGAGAAGCGTGACTACTTGCTGATTTGGGTGGCGGATCTGGAAGGTAGCGCCCCCGAAGCGATCAAGCGCGCCCTGCTCTTTCTCGAGGCATGGCCGGATTCGGTCTACGCAGACGCAACGCGGATGAAGCTGGCGGAGATCTACTTCAACAGCGGCGACTACGTCAACGCACGCGGACAATTTGAGTTCCTCGCCAAGTCATCCAAAGACAGCGACCTCGTGGAGCGCGCATTGTTCTTCGCTGGGCGGTCTGCTGCATTGAGTCTGAGCGACAAAGGTTTGGACGATGCGATTACTCTCTTCCAGAAGGTCATCGACTACGATGGTAAATTGTTGCTGCGCGCCCGCCGTGAACAGGCGGCGGTACTCGTGCGTCAGGGCAAGATCGATGATGCTGTGGACTTGCTGAATGTGGTGCTCGCTGAGAATGCGAAGCCCACGGAAGATGAGTACTTCGATGTGCTTCAGCAGAAGGGCGAAATCCTTTTGGGTAACCGAGCCGACGACAAGGCTGCATTGACCGAGGCCGAGCAGGTTTTTCAAGTAATGGTCGACCGCGGGCGCGATGCATCCGGAGGCGATGTAGCGCGCCATTTGGCAGAGGGGCGCTTCGGGCTCGGGCGGATCGCGGAGCTGCGCGGCTTGCCGGACCGGGCTCTGGCTCAGTACTACTCAATTTTCGAGAGTAGCGATGGAGAGGAAGGCGCCCCTTCCGGATCGGTGGCTTGGAGGTTCAGAGCCGGCATGAATGCGGTCGATCTTTTGATCCGAGAGAAGCGCTGGAAGGCGGCGGCTCGGTTGGCCGGACGCGTCTCCAAGCTCCCCCACCCGCGTGCCGCCGAGGCGCGCGACATTGCCGAGCGTATCGAGCTCAACCATTTCATCTGGAAAAACGAATAGCCCATAAGTCAGGCTGCATGTGAGCCCAAGAGCGAAAGCCCACCTCGAACGATGGTGCGCGGCTCCCATGGTAGCTTGATGCTTCCGCTAATTCCCGCTTGCGACACCCCACCTGTCGAACTATTGGATCCGAAGGCAGCCATACAGGTTTTGGTTTTGCCCAAGATCCCATCCATCACACCACCATGCGAGATCACGTCAAACTCTTCATCCCTGGTCCGATCGAAGTCAGCCAGGACACATTTCAGGCGATGACCCAACCTATGATCGGTCACCGCAGCGGCGACTTCGCCAAGCTCTATGAGCGCATGATGCCGAAGCTGCAGTCTCTTTTCGGAACCGAGCGGCCGGTCTTCCTCTCGACCTCGTCCGCGTGGGGCGTGATGGAGGCTTCGGTCCGCAACCTGGTCAAAAAGAAGGTCCTCAACTGCTGCTGCGGCGCGTTCTCGGACAAGTGGTTCGACGTCTCCCAGCGCAACGGCCTCGCAGCAGACCAGCTCCAAGTGGAGTGGGGACAGCCGATCCTGCCCGACGCGCTGCGCGCAAAACTTGCGACCGGTGAGTACGACGTGGTGACCCTTGTTCACAACGAAACATCGACCGGCGTGATGAACCCATTGGCTGAACTTGCCGCTGTGGTGCAAGAGTTCGATGATGTGCTGTTGATTGTCGACACTGTCTCCTCTTTCTCAACGGTTCGCACCGAGATGGACAAACTCGGAATCGACGTGTTGCTGACGGGAACGCAGAAGGCGTTGGCATTGCCTCCTGGCCTCGCGTTGTTTGCGGTCTCGCAGCGAGCGATGGACCGCGCGGCGACCGTGGAAAACCGCGGCTACTACTTCGACTTCTTTGAGTTCGAAAAGAACGCGGAGAAGTTCATGACTCCATCGACTCCGTGCATCAGCCTGCTCTACGGACTTGAGCACCAGTTGAACAAAATTTTCGACGAGGGCGTGGAAGAACGCTTTGCCCGTCACGCCAAGCTCAACGCCATGGTCCATGCATGGGCGGAAAAGCACGAGATCGAGCATTTCGCACCAGAGGGCTATCGCTCGATGGCTTTGACCACGTTCGCCAACACCGAAGATCTGGATCTCGACGCGTGGAACAAGCGCCTCAAAGATGAGCACAAGTTGATGATCAACATGGGCTACGGCAAAATCAAAGGGAAGACCTTCCGCATCTCCAACATGGGAGACGAGACCGAAGAAACAATCGCCGAGCTGATTGAGGCGCTCGACGCCACCTACCCTGGCGCCAAGTAAGCACAAAGAATAACCCCGATTATCTCCGCGAGCGGCGGCAACCTGCAAATGTGTTGCCGCCGCTTTTGCATTTCATCGAAGCACGCACTTTACTGACTCCATGACCGTCGACACGCCGATTGAGTTCTTTGACCGCTACCAACAGAAAATGATTACCGAAGACGTGTACGGTGAGTCATTTTTGCGCTGGATTTATGGTACACCAAGCGGGCGCCTGGCACTGGCGGTGGTGGCCTCCCGCCCTGCATTCTCCAAATGGTACGGCTGGCGCATGTCGCGTCCGGCCAGTGCGCGGATGGTGACTCCCTTCGTCGAGGAGTTCGGGCTCGATCCTGCTGAGTTCGCTGATGAAGTCTCCAGCTACGGCAGCTTCAATGAGTTCTTCTTCCGTAAACTGAAGCCCGAGGCGCGCCCGGTCGACTCTGATAGAAGCTCCGTTGTGTTTCCTGCGGATGGGCGTCACCTGTGCCTCCCCAACGTGACAAAAGCCGACTCGTTTTTCGTCAAGGGGCAGCGCTTCGATCTGGAAAAACTACTGGGGTGCAAGACCCTTGCGGCGCGCTTCGAAAATGGTTCGCTCTTGTTGTCGCGGCTCTGCCCTACCGACTACCACCGTTACCACTTCCCGGTCAGCGGCGACGCTGCTGTGACTCGCGAGCTCAATGAGCGCAACCGGTTGTACTCGGTTTCACCCATCGCGCTGCGCCAGCGTCTCGACTATCTTTGGGAGAACAAGCGGACACTGACACTTGTCGAGTCGCCGGGAATTGGCGAAGTCGCGGTCCTGGAAATCGGGGCCACCTGCGTCGGGTCAATTCATCAGACGTACGATCCGGGCACCGTCGCTAAGGGAGACGAAAAGGGCTACTTCTCGTTTGGCGGTTCTTCGGTGATCACACTTTTCCCTGAAGGTTCAATCACATTCTCCGACGATCTCGTGGAGTGGAGTTCCAAGCAGACCGAAGTTTACGCCCGTGTGGGCGATATTTGCGCCCGCGTGAACTGAAAATCAGAAGCCGCCTCGGAGCGAGTCACAATCTTGTAAAGATGTGTGTTGTTTTCCTTGCCACGGCACCGTCGACCTCGCTTATATAGCCGCAAATTGAACCCTACCAGAATTTCGAATTAGAATGATGAAGTCATCAATTCCCGCTATTGCCGTTTCCGCATTGTTGGCAGCCGTTGCTCCCATCAGCGGCGCCTTCGCCCAGGATCAGGAAGATCTGGCAAGGCAAGTCATTGAGCACAATCGGACAAAAGAGGCCGATGCCGCTAATGCCATGGTGAAGACCCTCAGCGACGACGAACAAAAAGTGTTCTTCGAGGCGCTCCGCGATGCCGGGTCGTTCCTCTCTCAGAAGCGCAATCAGGAGGCTCTCGACAAGTTGCACGATGCGGAGGCGCTGTTGCCAGAGCACCCTGCGGTGCTGAACTTCAAAGGTTCAGCTTACGTCAACCTTCGCGACTTCGATCGTGCTGCCGATTATTTCGACAAGCTGGTCGCGAGCTTCCCTACCAATTGGCAGGGCATGTTCAACCGTATCGAGATGGACTTCGTGCGCCACAACTGGAAAGAGGCTCTCAGCGGATTTGAAAATCTGCTTGAGCGTCACGCCGAAGTGCTTCCTAAGCCGTCGCTGCGCCTGATCGATTACAAGATCGCAATCTGTCACATCAAGTTGGGCGATACCGCCAAAGGTAAGGAGATTGTCGAGAAGTACGGCTTCTTCGACGACACCCCGATTTACTATTATGGAAATGCCGCCCTCGCCTATGACGAAGGCAATGAGGCCAGCGCCCAGGAGTGGATCAACAATGCACGTAAGATCTACAGCCCGGCGGCCAACGCAATGTACGCGGATGCTTTGTTCGAAGCCGGATGGCTTCAAATGCTGTAGGCGAACTTCGACCGCCTGCACAATCGCCCACGATGACCAGCCGACGGCGAGACACTCGCTGTCGGCTGGTTCGTTTTCGGGCCTCTGACGGGCGGGCGGATTTTTATTCCCGCATGATTCCAAAAATCTAAACAAATTAGACTGCGCGCAGTCGTTGACTGTGGGCACAATTACCATCTGGTGCGTCCTGCCGGCGTACTAGATAAATGACCTCCCGTACTGATTAGCCGATGCCCGCCCCACCATCATCCAAGCTGCCGGATTCCCTCAAAGAGTCACTCGACGGATTCCGAGTGGCTTTATGGCGGACCAAATTCTTCGAGGCTTCGGTGTCCGGCGCGTTGGGGCTGCTGATTGGATTCGCCTTGGTGTTCGTGTTGGACCGCGTGGTCGACACCCCGGGGGCAGTGCGTCTGGGGATTCTATTGGCTTCCCTTTCGGTGGCGGGCTTTGTGGTTCCCCGTCTCCTTCAACGTTGGATTTGGAGTCATCGCACCAATGACCAGCTCGCGAAGTTGGTGTCGGCTTCATCGCCGAGGTTTGGCGATCAGTTGCTCGGTGTGATTGAGCTGGAGAACCAACAAGGCGACAACGAAACCCTGTCTCCTGCCTTGCGTCAGGCAGCAATTGCTCAAGTGGCAGAGCAAGCCCGCGAGTATGACTTCGACTCGGCATTGCCTCGCCGCATGCCCCGTTGGCTGATTGTCGTTACGGTATGTGTTCTAGCCGCGGTCATCAGCATGGTGGTATGGTCGCCTCCCGCCGCATTGGCGTCGGCCGTGCGCTGGGTCGCGCCATTTTCGGACACCAAACGATTTACCTTTACCAAAACCGAACCTCTGCCGCCATCGATCGTCGTGCCTCGCGGTGAGCGCTTCGCCGTGGATGTCGAGCTCGCACCGGATAGTGAATGGCAACCGACCCAAGGTCAGGCAATGGTGACTGGTGATTTGCCATTTTCCGTCGAGCGTCGCCGCGACCGTTTTCCATTCCGCTTCAACGGCATGACCGCCCCGACCGAAGTGCGCTTCGAAATCGGAGATGCGGTCGAAGAAATCGAAGTGGTCCCTCTGGTGCGTCCAGCCGTGGAATCACTCAAGGTGGACGTAAGCTATCCGGATTATCTTGGCTACGAACCCGAGACGATCGATGCGATCAGCGGACTAGTGAACCCGCTGGAAGGAAGTGTGCTGAGCCTCCACGGCACCGCTAGCCGGGAACTGGCATCCATTCAAGTCACCGACCAGAATGGTGATGATCTGGCTGCCCAGATCGACGGCGACACATTCCGCCTCAATTCGTCTTGGATGATTCCAATTGAAGCCACGACTGAGGGTGACACGGAAGCCGCGGAGGAATCAGAGGACAAAGCTCGATCGGTTCAGATCCGCATGAGCGACGTGATGGGCTTGCAGGATTCCGGGCCATTCGAACTCAAAGTGAAGCCTCTCAAGGATCAAGCTCCGGTGATTTTCTTAACCACGGACAGCACCTACGCTTTGTTGGTAGACGAGGATCTTCCGTTTGAACTCAACGCTTCCGATGATTACGGCGTTGCTGAGTTCGGCTTGGAGTGGATCAATCTGGACGAGACCAATGCAGCTCCTACCGTGATGAAAGTCGGAGAAGGTGGCCACAAGCAGCTGCGTGAGGTGACTCCATTTGTCTTCAATGGCACGGAGCTTGGCATCGAGCCACAGCGCATCAGCTTGCGCGGATACGTCACAGACTACTTCCCTGATCGTCCCAAGCAGTTCTCTGATCCTGTGGTCATTGAGGTCCTGAGTCATGAGGATCATGCCCAGATCGTTCAGGAAAAGTTCGGGCGTTTGATGGATGACCTCGAAGAGGCAGCCCGCAACGAGGAATCATTGCTGGCGGAAAATGAGCGTCTTGGCGAGCTCAGCGGTGAAGAGTTGGCCGAAGCAAAAGCCCGTGTCGACGAGCAGATTGCCGAGGATGAGCGCACCCAGCAGAAGATCGACGACCTCGAACGAATGTCGCGTGAGTTGTTCCGCGAGGCTCTTCGGAACAAGACGATCGACCCGAAGGCGATGGAGCGCTGGAGCCAGATGAACAACCAGCTCAGCGAGTTGAGCCAGTCGGAGGTGCCCGAGCTCCTGGAGCAACTCCAACAAGCAGGAGATCCTTCAAAGGCCGCCAGTGAGCGCGAGCAGGCAATGGATCGTGCGGTGGAAGAACAGAAAGAGGTGGTCGAGAAGATGAAGGACGCACTCAAGTCTGCCGACCAGACCGAGGAACAGCTGGAGGCGGCCGGATTCGTCGCCCGTTTGCGATCCGCAGCGAAGAAGAACCGCAACAACGCGACCTCGCTGGTTCAGGTGATGGTGCGCTCACTCAATGACGAAGACGGCACGCTGGACGCAGCCGGCGCATCACGCGATGAGGTTGAAAAGGACACGTTTCTTGAGTTGCTGGAAGGTGCCAAGCGCCAGGAAATGCTGCGCCGAAGCATCCGCAATATTGAAGAGGATCTCGGTCACTATTCCCGCCGGTCCCAACGTGAAGATTACGGCCAGATTCAGGAGGAGATGAGAGAGCTCGGGGTTGTCGATGCGATGGACAACCTGCGCGAAGAGATCGGAGAGAACCTGGTCGGACGCAGCGTGCCGGCACTTAAACAATGGGCCGACCAGCTCGATGCCTGGGCTGATCTGATTGACCCTAGCAAGCAAGAGGACCAGAACGGCGGCGGAGGCGGCAGCGGGGGCGGCGGTGGCCAGAAGGACTTGGCTCAGATCGAGCTGATGCTCGAGCTCATGCGCATGATCCAGCAGCAGCAGGATATTCGGGCGAAGACCCGGTTCCTTGGAGAGAACTACCCTGGAGCCAGCGGCGACGCGTCGCAGCCTAAGGCTGCACCGGAAGCTCAGCCATCTGAGAAACCTAGCCTGCCAATTCCACCTCGCGTCGAGCGCCCGACCACCTAATCTTTGAACATTCACGCCTATGATTTCACAGCGCAATCAATCGCGGCTGAACGCCGGCATCACAGCATTCCTCCCCTTGGTGGTTGGTGGAATGCTTGGTGCGGGCGGTCTGTGCGCAACAAACGCAGCGACGGAGGGGCAATCCCCTTCGGCCCAACCAGAGGCGACAGCGACTGAGGCCGAAGTGCTTGAGTTGCCTGAATTTGAGGCTCGGGCAAAGGCTCTCGCCGAACGTCAGGATGAGCTCTCCATGCGGCTTCAGGATCTGAGCTGGAAGTGGGCCGACGATGAGATCGTCACCTTCTTGGAAGAGATCGACTTTGCGCTGCTGGATGCCCGTGACCTGCTCGAGGACGGTGTCGTTGGTGGCGAGACCATCGCTGCCGAGAATGACGCGATTGAGAAGATCTATCAAGCCGCCAAACAGCAGCAACAACAGCAACAGCAGGAAGGTGACCCGTCCTCGTCGCTCGGCGCCATGATGGATCAGCTCGACTACATGACCGGCAAGAAGAAGGGTGACAAGCCCGGCGACGGTGAAGGCGAGGGTGATGGTGCCGGCCAGTCCCCGGGTGAAGGCGGTGGAAACGGTGCTGAAACCACCGGCAATTTGCCCAACTCCGAAGCCTCCGGTGAAGTCGCCGCGACCCGAACCGTCCCCAAAGGTGGTGGCATCAGCCCTGCGATGATTCCATCCGAGTTCCGCGAAGGAATGGAAGCCTTGCGCGACGAGCTCGACACCCCTGAAAACCAATAATCTCTCCCCTCCCCAGCCCACGTGACGTTGCACTCTCTCATCCGCCCGCTTGTATGCGGTGCCCTCGTAGCCCTGGCGATCCCCGGCCCCGCGTCCGCGCGATCATTCTCCAATAGCAGCCAAGCGGAAGTCATTCCCAAGAAGCTGGAAAAGATGTACCAGCGCGGCTTGCAGTGGCTCGCTACCAACCAAGGAGCGGACGGAAGTTGGGGCCACATCGATAGCAACTTTGGCTCGAACCCAGGCGTCGTTGGTCTCGCCGTCATGGCATTGGTAAGCCGCGGTGACGACCCAAACACCGGGCTCTATGCTGAGAATGTTCGAAAGGCTGTGGATTTCATCATCGCGGAGCAGAACACATCGAGCGGTCTGATTGGTTCACGCATGTACGACCACGGCTTCGCCACCACGGCGCTGGCAGAGGTTTACGGCGAATTGGACCACCCAGGGGTCGGCCAGACCTTGCAGAAGGCTGTCGATTTGATCCTAAAATCCCAATCGGAGAACCCGACCGGAGGATGGCGCTACGACCCCGGATCCACCGATGCGGACACCTCGGTCGTGGGCTGCCAGATGGTTGCGTTGTTCGCAGCCCGTAACGCGGGACTCATGATCCCCGATGTCGCCTTCGAGAGAGGACTAGCCTATCTGGCATCGGTGCGGACCTCAGAGGGCGGCTACGGTTATAGCAACGCTTCTAACCCCAACCCCACACGGGGTGCCATTGGCCATTTGATGTATTCGCTGGCCAAGCAACGGGACGACTCGTCGTACAAGTCCGGATTGGCCTACCTGAAGAAAAACCTCAAGTACCGCGATCAGAGCTACCCATTCTATTACGAGTACTACATGGCGCAGGCACTTTTCCACGCCGACTCCGAAGTCTGGAGCGAGTGGAACAACGCCAACATCGGCTACATGTCGACCATCCAATTGCCCGACGGCAGCTGGACCAGTGGCAAAGGGTCGACCTTCTCCACCTCCGCAGCCCTCCTCTCCCTCGCGCTTAACTACCGCTATTTGCCGATCTATGAACGTTGATCGATTTTATCTCTCCACACGCACACTCATGACATCCGCCATTGCCGCTTGTTGTGGCATTGGGTTGGCGCTTGCCGAACCTGAGGATGGTCAAAGTGAGTCCCCATCCGTGCTCGTACTGCAGGATGGCGGGTTGTTGCGTGGCACCATGGAAGGGATCGCACCAGACGGTCAGCTCAACTGGCTCCACGATTTCAGCTCACAACAGGTCGAGTTCCCAAAATCTGCGTTCGACGAGATTTGGTTCGACCGTCCATCCAAGCCATCCGCTGATCAAGATCTGGTCAAGTTGGTGGACGGAACCCAGTTTGTTGGGCAGATCACCAGCGTCAATGAGAACCAGCTGGTGATGAATTCCCCAACATTGGGTAAGCGAGAATTGGAGCGCTCAAAGGTGGAGTCCATTCGACTGGGCCTTGCCCAGGGAATCGGC
Source organism: Sulfuriroseicoccus oceanibius (assembly GCF_010681825.2). Taxonomy (NCBI): domain Bacteria; kingdom Pseudomonadati; phylum Verrucomicrobiota; class Verrucomicrobiia; order Verrucomicrobiales; family Verrucomicrobiaceae; genus Sulfuriroseicoccus; species Sulfuriroseicoccus oceanibius. The sequence goes on from NZ_CP066776.1 coordinate 2,246,208, forward strand.
AAACACATCGCAGGTGGCGATACCCTCTCGCTCGACGAGTGGACCGGCAATCACAAGAAAGAGCGAAATCCATACGGCAGCCAAGTCCGTGAAGTCGGGGGGAACTTCGTCTTTGACGGGACGTACTACCCAGCGGTCTCAATGGAGGCCGAACTCCCCACCCGATTTGTAACAACAGTTCAACTCGATTGGAGGAACCACCTTGACTTCCGCGTAACACTCGGTGCTGGCAACGAGGAAGGTGTCTCGATCGACGCCCCTGCCCTTCATGTAATTTTCAGTGAGCGCTCAACACGCTTGCAGTTGGTTCCTGTGCAAAAGCGCAATGCACACCGCTCGCCCACTACATTATTCCAAGACAACGACGTCGACTGGGACTCCGATAGGCAGCGCGGCAGCATTGAGCTCACCTTGTACGTCGATCGGGAGCTGCAGCGGGTGATCGCTGTTGCCGACGGCAAGTTGTTGACCGATTACCACGGCGGTCCGCTGGCCTCACAACGCTCGGTGTCCGAAGATGAAGCTTCGATTTGCTCTGGATCGTGGTTGGTACTCCAGCAACGAGGAACCGGCCCGCTCCGACTGCGCAAGATCGAAGTGCGCGAGTGGGACGGCGTGGTGGTGAGCTATGCCCCGTCTGCGGATCAATCAGACTCCATCGTCGGACTGATCGACGGTGATCACCTGCCAGGCAAGCTTACAGCAGTCAAAGAAAGCAGCGGGGGCGGCAGAATCTTGGAGATCACACAAGATGGACGCGAGCCACTCGAGCTCAGCGAGCAACTGATCGCATTCGTCCAAATGGGCGGAACTGAGGAAGCCCCCGCCGCTACGGATTCCGGATCTGACGGATGGCATATCGAGCTCAGGGACGGCTCCCGCGTCGCGGCACAACGCATCACCTATGCGCAAGATGCCGAGATGGTTCAAGCCATGTTGAAGGAAGGCTCCAGTTTGGATGTGCCGCTTAACCAAATCACCCGAATCGTCAAATCCACCACGCACGATGAGTAACCCGAGTGGAGAAGAACTTACCAATTGCGGTCGCCCAACCATGACAGCCCCCTTGATGACCAAGAAAAATCCACAACACCTCCATTCATTGTCCGTTCGAGCGTGCATGGGTAGACGGTTGCTGCCAGCGTTTTGTGTGGTCGGGATGCTTACGGCGCTACAACCATGCGTGATCGCTGAGGATGAAGGGGCTGAAACTGCGACAGAGGAAGCGCAGGCGCAGCTCACCCCAGGACAAGGAGCACTTGTTTTTCGCAATGGAGACCAGATCAACGGAGTATTTGAAGGAGTATCCGATGGCGGGCGAACAATCCATTGGTTGATGAGCGACGGCGAGACACGATGGGCGGTAGCGCGAGACAAGGTGCGCCGCATTGACTTGAGTCATCCGCTTCCGGCAAAAAACGTCTCTTCTGACACGGTCACGGGAATTGCACACATGACCAATGGCAACCAAGTGGTAGGTGTGGTCACCGGACTTTCCGATGAGTTAGTGACTCTGGAGACATCGGACGGCGGCCAGCTTCCTCTGAAGCTTGAAATGTTGAAATCAATCTCGCTGATCCCGGGTAATTATTTGCTTCTCGATGGCCCGGGACTGCTCGAGGACTGGGAGGGATCAACCCGTGGATGGGAAATCGATGGGGCGGTCATGACCACGTCGAACCATAGCGTCATCAGTCGCGATATTGGCGATGCCGATATGATTCACATCGGATTCTCGATGAGTACTAGCACCACCACCTACAACCTTACTGTCAAGGCGTTCAGCCCGAGCGAGGCCGACCGTGGCCGCGAGGGGTATTATGAATTGCGCATCGGCCAAGGGTGGATGGACCTCAATAAGGCGGACAAATCGCTCGACGAGAAGGGCAAGCAGCGACGCAGTGTTCGCACTGTGAGCATGGGGCGGATTGGAGACACTCCACCGATCTCCGGCGTGGATAATCTCGATCTTGACCTGTATTTCGACCGCAGAAATGGCGAGATAGCAGTCTACGTTGATGGAAAACGCGCAGCCTCTTGGACTGACAAGAGCGGCGGGCTCAATAGCTACGGCACCGCCATCTCGCTGGCCGTGAGCGGCCGGACCACCACCCGGATCCATAATCTACTGGTGACGCGTTGGAATGGAATCTTCCCAGAAGATTTGCAGCGCGACGATGAGTCCACTACCCCCGAGATCCTCTTGGTCAACGGCGACCGGATCACCGGAGAGGTCACTGACATTGACCGGAACTCGATCGCTGTCGACACCGATGACTTTGGCGAAATACGTATCCGCAACCGAAGAGCAAGTCACTTGATGCTGGATCGCTCGACCTCCTGGGATGAAGCGCGAAAGATGCCACTCGATGTCACAGCCGGCTTCCCGGATGGCGCGTCGATGCGGTTTGAAGTCCGCGAGTTGAATGACAACATCATCACCGCGTTTTCCGAAAACTTTGGAACCGCTCCCATCCCGCTGCGGCAACTTCGCTCTATGCGGTTCCACCACATCGGTGAAGAGGAAGTCAGCCCCGAAATGGAGGCCGACCGCAGTGGAGCCAGTTCTCCCGAAGAAATCTACGATACTGGATGGTGACCCCAATTGGGAGCCTTTCCCTGAGGGGCGCTGTCTGCGACATCTGACGCGGCCGTGCTGCCCTTGGCAGCAATGCCTCACGTTGGTGGCTCTTCACCGCCTACTGCGCCGCACTATGGCAAATAAAAGCCCTGCAACACACCAGTGCTGCAGGGCTTCTTGATTGGAGTATTCCTAAAATTCCTCGGGCTTGAACCCTTCGTAGATCTCGATGTCCACTCGGTCTGACTCGAGAATCTCGACAATGCGCTCGCGCTCAGCTTCTACGGCTTCCTTCTTGTCCTCGGTGATACCCAATGGGCCGTTAAGCATCCCCAGTGAGACCATCATCATGGCAATCACAAATCCGGACACTCCACCGATCAAAGAGAAAACCCAGCCCGGCAGGCGGTTTGACTGAACGACGGGCTGCTCTGCAGTGATCGACGGGATCACCATGTGCGCGGTGACCGATGCGGTGTGGGTCGGAACAGGCGCTGAGATTGGCTGCGGAACCGTTGGCACAGCTCCCGTTTGATACGATGAAAATACGCGCTGCGTCGGACGGTCTTCCGGCTTCTCGCCAGCTGGTCGAAGACTGCGCACCTCGGGGCCCTTCTTTTTTGGAGGGGTCTCTGGTTCCGACTCGGGAGCGGGTTGCGACGCTTCGGATGGTTGCGGGTCAGAGCCCGGAATATTGAGTTGCGGAGGCATTGCTACAAGGGATTGATTGGTCGGAACCGAATACGTCAGGAGAGTCGCTGCGGATGCAACAGCTTATTACCAAACTCGATGTAGTGGAAATATTTTGTCCTGCCAAACCCTCTGTTATTCCCGCCTTCACTTCATAGCGACGAGTCGTAAAACCGCAAAGAGATCGTGAATTTACTCACCTTTGGACAACGCGAGAACACTTCCAGTCTAACCTAGTTGCTCTCCTCCGGAGCGACTGCTTCAGCGGCTTCGGGCGCAGGTGCCGCCAAGGCGTTCGCTGTATCTTCAGCCTCGGCTTTAGGTTTTTCATCTTTCGCGGCTAGAAGATCATCCCACTGGTGGATCGGGTACCCATCGGCAACTCCGCCCAAGTCGTCGATGTAGGACGAGACGGCTTGCCGCCACTTTTCGTAATCAGGTGCCGAAAATGGTCGCTCTGCGGTGCCTGGGAATACGAGGTAACTCACGCGCAGATCCGAGACCGGACGTCGATATGGGTTCGTTCGCTCGTCCAACTGCAACCCCATCCGCAGCGATGTCTCGCCCATCTTGTAATTTGGCCCAGCGTCCCCGACGATGGCTGGATACAGAACCCCATCCACGAATATCGCGGCATAATCCCCTATCCTCGGAGTGAACGGCCCGGCCTCAGCTGTCACCATGAATACCGGAAGCACCATGAATGGGTCGTATCGCGCAATCAAATAGCTACGGGACTCCAAGTCCTGCAGCAAACGTTTGCTGTAGTCGATGGTGTAGCGCAGTTTCCGATTCTCCTCTGCAGACAATCCCTTCACCGCGTAGCGTTGCTCGGCTTTTGCGAGACGCTTGCGGATACGGGGCATGAACGGATTCTCGTTACTTGTCGTCTTGCGCCAACCGTAACTCGTGGTCGGTTGGTAGTTGGCCGAACTAAAGACCTCATCGTCAATGTCTGTCAGTCGATCGCCGTCGGAACCATCACTCACCACGTCCATCTCCGCCTGCACCAAGAGCGCACGCCTGCCATTCTCCGGGTGCTTCAACTCAAGAATCGTTTGGCAATCGTAATAGTTATGGCGTGAGAGCATTCGCTCGAAGTCAAACAGCCGCTTCCGGATCGCAGCCTCTTTGTTGTTGTACAACTGATCGAAAAACGGAGAAACCTCGGCGCTTGGCAGCAGTTCCTTCAATCCTGGAATCGCGTCGAAAATGGACGAATGATCCCCGGCAATCACCTCAGCACTCGTTGCGGGAAGCGGCCGCTTCACCACCACGTTCATCTCCACACGGTACGCTCGTTTGTCCTCCCTGTTGTTTGCCGCATCGCCCTCCTCAATTGGCCTCAGCCCAACCTCGTAGCGCAGCTTGTTTGCCAGCATCCTAACATCCGCAGGTTGCTTGCGCCCTGGAAACTCGATTCTCCCGTCTACGGGTACTTCGACTTCGGTGATATCTTCCCTGACAATCAACCGCTCGGGGAAAACCGACTCTCCTCCGGTCTTAACGACCACCCTGTCCAGTCCCCGGGCAACCTTAGCTCCAAGCGGCGAGCGCAATGCGAGCAATCCCGCCGCAGTCGCGAGCCCCCCGCCAATAGCGAGAACCGTCAATGGTTTGACCCAGCGTGGGAACGTCTTGCGCGTATCGTTGTTCGGGCTGTCCATAGGTGCGACAAAGAAAGCGAAATTCGGCATCGCGGGCAACCGCGAATCATGAAAATGCCACCGCCTGTCTGACGGTGGCACCCTGCCGTTCATATCAACGAACTGTTAAACTGAAAATTAGACCATTTTCACCTGGCGCGGACGGAAGCCCATGATCAATCGGATCGCAGCCAACGGCAGGATTCCAAGTACCGCGGCGAGGCAGGCGACCTGGGTTCCGGGATAATGGCGCGCCCCGCCCTTGAGCATAGTTTGAATGGCTCCGTGCACCGCCTGCTCACGCTCAACGTAGAACCATGAGCGAGCCGGGAGTCCTGTTTCCTGCCCCGCCGATCGGCGAGCCACACTCCCGAATTCGGTTTCAATAGGCCCTGGGCACAAGGTAGTAACGTTCACATTGAACTCGCGCAATTCGATCCGCAGCGCCTCACTGAAACTACTCACATAAGCCTTGGTTGCAGCGTAGACTGCAAAGTCCGGAATCGGAATGTCCCCGCCCAGCGAACTCACGTTCAAGATCGACCCTCCACCAAGCGCCTTCATCACTGGAGCCAGCGCATGGCAAAGCTTTGTGAGCGCACGGATATTAACTTGGAGCATGGCGTCGATCCGACTCCACTCCGCTGTCGCGAATTCTCCATAATCCCCTAACCCGGCGTTGTTGATCAAAAGATCCGGGAAAAGCCCCTTCTCTTTGAGGGTGCGCAACAAAACCGTGAGACCTTCATCCGTGGAGAGATCCGTGACCACGGGCTCCACCCGCAGACCAAGGTGGTGCTCTTCAAGTTCTGCTTTCAGTTGATCAAGTCGCTCACCCCGACGGGCAACAAGCACCAGCGTGCCGCAGCGCACAGCAAGCTGGCGGGCGAACTCCTCACCGAGGCCGGCCGATGCCCCGGTAATCAAAGCGGTTTGGTAGACAATTTGAGTATCCATACTGAGTAAATTCGAGCCCTATCCATCCCCCATTACAGATAACCACCAGCCTGCGCAGCGCACATTCGGATCGATGATGTAGCCGGGGGTAATTGGAGCCGGGCGTAAAAAAGCGGGCAGTCCCTCAAACAAGGAACGCCCGCCAAATCTTTCAACGATGCCTCGATTACGCCTGTGGAGCGGCTTGCTGTGGCATCTGCGACTGGTTCACTTGAACCACGCGCAATGGGATCTCTTCGTAAAGGTCGCCGTCAACCATCAAACGAATGAGGTATTCACCTGGCTTAGGGAACTGAAGCCCCTGGATGTTAACGACCATGTTATTGCAGAGGAACGAGGTCTCATCCGGGATGCGGACTTCGAACTCACGCTCGGCCTTGCCACCCATTGGCTGGCCGTCGGCGTCGATGAATCCAAGCGAGACGGTGTGCTTGCCTTCGTCTTCAGCGGTGAAGCAGAAGCGGATCGCGATCGCGCACGACGGATGCGTTACTGGGAACTGAACCGCACCAAGGGTGTCGAGTGTACCAAGAATGCAGAGCTTGCCATTGTAGTCGGTGGCGGCGTCACAAAGTGTAGCGATTTGAATTTGCATGAGCACACGCATAGGAGAGCGCGCGATCCTTGGCAAGCCTTCATCGAGGGGAAATGTACGAATCTTGTGAATTCGTGAATTCCCTGCATTCAGCGAACCGGATCACAACTCTTCGCTATCCTGTAGCACCTGCTGGAGCAGTTCCATCCGCGCCCGTTCATCCTCAGATTGTTCCGCGGCATCCTGATCACTCTGGTTACGGTTCGATTGCTCGGCAGCGAGCGCCTCAGTGCGAGAGCGCTCGGCGGCAGCACGTTCGGATTCCTCCGCGAGCTTGGCGAGCAGTTCGCTCCGCTCCTTGGCGCGTTTGTCTCGCTCTTCTTTGACCTTCTTGTCGTAAATCGGGGAGAAAAACTGACTCACCAAGGGTGCGGCGTTTTTACCTCCGGCCACCTTTTCGCCCGGGCGCCCCTCGTAAAGCACAGCGAACGCATATTCCGGATCGTCCGCAGGCAGGAACCCGGCAAACCACGCCACGTTTTGTTTGACCGCGATCTTCCATTGCCCGGTACCCGTCTTTCCGGCCACCTTCACGCCGCTGTTCCCCGTGAGGCGCGCACGCTTTGCCGTGCCGTACCACTCATTCACCACGTCGCTCATTCCTTGCCGCACCGCGTTCAGCACTGAGGCGTCGGTATTCAAGCGCCTTGGAGAGCCGTACTTGGGCATGCGAACCAGGTTGTTGCGCACATCCTGAACCTGTTTGATCAGCTTTGCTTCCGGCAAATAAGACCCATTGCCAACCGCTGCCATGAACTGCGCCATCTGCACAGGAGTGGTCAAAAGCGCCCCCTGACCAATGGCCATGTTGGCAATATCGCCTCCCATGAACCTGCCGTTACGGTAGCGGTCGGCCCACAATTGATCCGGCACAAATCCAGGTGACTCACCTACCAACGGCAAGCCAACCTTACGCCCCAGGCCGAACCTCTGAGCCGTTTGGTAAATCGGCTCCGCCCCCGTCATGATGCCCACATGGTAGAACCAGGTGTTGGTCGAGCGCGCAATTGCCTTCGCGACATCCAGGTCCCCCTCTGGTTCCTTGTTCCAGTTCTTGAACACGCGGTTCCCGACCGCGTAGGTTGGTGGACCGGGGAACGTGCTGTGTGGATAGATCGAGCGGCTCTGCAGCGCTGCCAATGCCACCACGATCTTAAAGGTCGATGCCGGCGGATAGGCCGACTGATAAGCCCGGCACAAAAGCGGGTTCGCCTTGTCGTCGCGCAGTCTCTGGTACTTCTCCTGCGAGATTGTGGGGATCCAGTCGTTCGGGTTGTACGTCGGGTACGACGCCATGGTCAGGATCTCGCCGGTCTTGACGTCCATTACCACAATGGCACCACGGCGCACGTTGCGCGCCAAAATCTGCTCCGCACGCTTTTGCCACTCTAGATCAATGGTCAGCACCACGTTGTTGCCCGGCACAGGAACTTCAGTCAGCTCTCGGTTGGTTTGCTTGCCGTTCTCATCGAAAAGCACGTTCAAGACACCATCCTTGCCCTTCAGGTCGTTCTCCAGATTGAGCTCCAACCCGGCCTTGCCCTCAATCTGCTCCCACAATGGATCCCCCTCTTCCACCGGCCCATCGGGAAACCAGCCAACTCGCCCAGTGTAGCCCAGCATGTGCGCCGCGATGGTTTGGTGCGGATACTTGCGCATGTAAAACGGCTGAACGCTCAGACCATCCTCCTTCGCTGCAACCTTCTCAGCTTGGTCCAGGTTCAAAACCGGGCCAAAGGTCAAAGGAAGCCAGCGGCGGTTATTATAATGCTTGATGATCGCTTCATCTTCGAGCCCATCTCCGATGCTCGAATCCATCTTCAAAATGCGGGCGATCTCAGCGATGCGTTTGCGCGCAAACTCGACGATCTCCGCGTCAGATGGATCGTCGAGCTTGGGGAACTGAATCGCCGGAAGGTAGCGCACTTCATTAGTGGCGAGCGGTACCCCGTTGCGGTCCAGCAGCATGCCCCGCGGCGCGGGAATCTGCAGTAGAAAGGCGCGGGCATCCGAATTGGTCCGCCACGACGCTTGCTGCAACCGGCGCTTCTCCTGGCGCTTGCCCGAGATGACCGTCGGCTTTTCGTTCATCTGATCGGCAAGCGCTTCCATTTCGGACAAATCCGCTGCCGTCTCTTTGTCGGATGCCGTGGGGGCTGGGGCGGCCTCCTGAGCCATCCCCAAATGGTTGCATCCTGCGGCAAAAAGCAAGGCAAGCCCCACTCGGCTCGCTCTTAGAATCAATCGGTTTCTCGTCATCTCAATGATCTTCGAATCGTTACGCGGCATAGTGTAGCACGGCGCACGGACCGGCGATAAATCTATTCTGCCTAATTAGCCAACGGCGAGTTTCGGTTCTTGCGCTCGCTGGAAGCGTATGCAAACCGTTGGTTCACCGAATGTGACCGATTCGTTGCAGACTCGTCGTATTCGCGTGCTCCTTACCTACAGACTAGATCATGACTACACTACCGCTTGCAGTGTCCGCGTGGGACACGATCGCCGTCCTGCTCAAAGTTCTCGGTTCACTGGGCGTTTTCCTCTTCGGCATGAAAGTCATGTCCGAGGGAATTCAGAAGGTAGCGGGTGACAAAATGCGTGCCGCACTCGCGAGCATGACCTCCAACCGGTTCTCCGCCGCGTTGACCGGTTTGTTCACCACCGGTCTGGTGCAGTCCTCCTCCGCGACCACCGTGCTGGTGGTTTCTTTTGTCAACGCGGGGCTACTGACCTTGGTCGAGTCCATCGGCGTGATTATGGGCGCCAACCTGGGCACCACCCTCACCGCCTGGATCATTGCGGTCATTGGTAAGTTTAAAATCACCCAGGTCGCACTGCCCATCATCGGTATCGCGCTGCCTTTCTTCTTTGCCGGTAAGGGCAAGTGGAAGAACACCGGCGAGACTCTTATTGGTTTCGGTATTCTCTTCCTCGGTCTCGGGATGCTCAAGGACTCGGTTCCTGATTCATCCACCTTGAGCGATAGCAACGCCCTGCGTGAGTCCATCCTCTGGATCCAGAACATCGGCGGCTACCCGGCCATCCTCATGTTCCTGGTCATCGGCGTGGTTCTCACCCTGCTTCTCCAGTCCTCGTCGGCAGCCATGGCCATCACCATCATGATGGCGACCAAAGGCTGGCTCGGTGAAGGATCGGAAGCATTCCTTTACTCCGCAGCCATCGTGCTCGGTGAGAACATCGGCACCACCGTCACCGCGTGGCTCGCTGCGCTCCCTGCCAACGTCAACGCCAAGCGCGCCGCACGTGCCCACCTTCTCTTTAACGTGATCGGCGTCCTTTGGATGCTCGTTGTCTTCAAGATCTTCACTGAAGGTGTCTGGAGCATCACGGAGAACATGCCGGAATCATGGCGTGTGTCCTCCAAGCACCAGTCCGACATCGGATTCGCCGTGGCAATTTTCCACAGTGCGTTCAACCTCATCAACATCCTCCTCCTGATCTGGTTCGTCCCTCAGATCGCCCGCATCGTGGAGAAGTGGGTTAAGGACAAGAAGAAGACCGACGAGCAGCCTCGCCTGCGTTACATTTCCCAAACCCTCGTCGACCTTGGCGAACTCAACGTAGTTGAGGCCGAGGACGCCGTGCGCAAGATGTCCGTCAACACCAAGGAGATGTTCGATGGCTTCGTCGAGCTCTTCGAAAATCCGGGTGAAGACTTGTCGGAGAAAGTCGCAGCGCTCAAGCAGATGGAGGAGACCAGCGACGTGATGATGCACGACATCACCGAATATCTCGTTCGCTGCTCCGCTCGTGACGTTGGTAGCGCCAATGCGCACCACATCGCCCGCATGATCCGCCTGGTGGCGGAACTGGAAGAGTGCACCGACGGCATCTACCGCCTGGTCAAACTACTCCAGCGCAAGTACCGCAAGGGCCGTGAGTTCACAGATGGCCAGCGCGAGAGCATCAGCGAGTTGATCACCGCCACCCGCCGCACTCTGGAAATCGCGGACCAGTACCTTCTCGATGCCAACACCCCGCAGACCGCGGTGCACGAGGCGCACACCATGGAGAAGCAGACCGATCGCATGCGTAAGTCCTTCAACAAGCAGGCCATGAACCGCATGTCCGAAGGCGACGCGCGCGTTGAGATGCTGATGATCGATATCAACAACCAGCTCGAGTCTCTCGCCAACCACGCACTGAACGTGGTTCAGGTCAGCAGCGAGACCGATCACTTGGACTAACCATCCACCGACTTCCCATCACGCGGCGTCCGGCACCACCGGGCGCCGCGTTTCTTTTTCCTCGCCGAGAGCAAGTATCCTTGACCTCGGCGGCAATCTGCCGAACTTGGCAATCAGTGATGACAGGATTTCGATCGCTCTGCTAGAGTCTCGACCTGTTCTCTCCAATTCATCAGGAACTTCCCAAACCAGTTATGCTTCAGGGTCTTTTTACCGCACTTGTCACACCATTCGCCAACCGCCAACTCGATGAAGAGGCATTCCGTGCCTTGATTGACGCCCAGTTTGAAGCCGGCGTCGATGGTGTGGTGCCAGTCGGAACCACTGGTGAGTCGCCAACACTTTCCAACGAAGAACACCACCGCGCCATCGAGATCGCTGTGGAACAAACCGCAGGCCGTGGCGTGGTGATGGCAGGCACCGGATCGAACTCCACCCGCGAAGCCGTGGCCCTCACCCAGGAAGCCGAACGCGCCGGAGCCACCCACTCGCTGCAGGTTGCTCCATACTACAACAAGCCACCTCAGGAAGGTCTCTACCGTCACTTCCGCTCGATCGCTGAATCGACCGCTCTCGACATCGTGCTCTACTCGATCCCAGGCCGCTGCGGCGTGGCAATCGATGTCGACACTGTCGCCCGTCTGGCTGCGGACTGCCCGAACATCGTCGCAATCAAAGAAGCCGGTGGTCAGACCGAGCGCGTTCACCAACTCCGCACCTCCCTTCCTGATTCGTTCTCCATTCTTTCCGGCGACGACTCCCTGACAATGCCATTCATGGCGGCCGGCGCCAACGGCGTGATCTCGGTTGCCTCCAACCTGATTCCAGCCGAAATGGGTCAACTCGTGCGTCACATGCTCGCCGACGAGCTGAAAGAAGCACGCGACGTCCACTACAAGTACTACCCGCTCTTCCGCGCATTCTTGAAGCTTGCGACCAACCCGATTCCGATCAAGGAAGCCATGGCTATGGCTGGCAAGATCCCATCGTCCGCACTTCGCCTGCCACTGGTCGGACTCGAAGCCGACGACCGTGCCGCCCTGGAGAAAGCGCTCATCGAAAGCGGCATCCTCCAAGGCTAAGCCACGCCCCATCACACGCACCACTCACCTAACCACTCCCGATTATGGCTAACCTTCTCGTTACAGGACAATCCGGCCGCATGGGCCAAGCTGTCATCCGCTGCGCCCAGGACGAAGCGGAACTCACCACCACCGCCACCCACGACGTCGGACAGGACCTCGGTGAATCATTCTCCGGCGCCGACGTCGCCATCGACTTCACCCTGCCGTCTCTCACCGACGAACTCCTCAGGGTCGCACTCGAGCAAAAGAAGCCATTGGTGATCGGCACCACCGGCCACAGCGATGCTCAGCGCGCGCTGATTGCTGAAGCAGCCAAGCAAATCCCAATCGTCTGGGCGCCAAACTTCTCGGTCGGAGTGAACACGCTCTTCTGGCTCACCCAAAAGGCCACCCAGGTTCTCGGGGATGACTTCGACATGGAAGTAGTGGAAATGCACCACCGCCACAAGCGCGACGCGCCATCCGGCACCGCACGCCGCCTGGTGGAAATCCTCTGCGAAGAAGCGGATCGCGATTACGACACCGATTGCCGCCACGGCCGCGAAGGTGACACCGGAGCCCGCACCAAAAAAGAGATCGGCGTCCACGCTCTGCGCGGCGGCGACGTTGTCGGCGACCACACGGTCGTTTACGCCAACGACGGCGAGCGCGTGGAACTGACCCACAAGGCATCGTCCCGCGACACCTTCGCCAAGGGCGCGCTGCGTGCCGCTCGCTGGGTAGTCGACCAGCCAGTCGGCCTCTACGACATGCAGGACGTGCTCGGCTTGCGCTAATCGCCTCCAGCCTCAACCATCCGCCATGCGTGTCTTTATCGCCATGGGGTCGAACATCGCCCCACGCGCCGACTATCTGAGCCGCGCGCGTGATGCGATGCGCCGCTTGTCTGCAGATGGCGAGGTCCAATGCGCTCCGATCTTTTCCTCGGCCCCTGTGGATTGCCCACCCGAGGCCGGGGAGTTTCTCAACACCGCCGTCTCCATCCAATGGGAGGGCGGATCGTTGATGGATCTGCTCGATGAGTTGCAGGCAATTGAGAGAGAGTTCGGGCGCAACCGCGAAGTTGCGCTCCCTCCCAACTCACCACGCACCATCGACTTGGACATCCTTTTTACGGAACCTGCGTGCGTGGAATCAACACCTCGCCTGCAGCTCCCACACCCGCGCCTCCACCTGCGCCGCTTTGTGCTTGAGCCGCTTGCCGCCCTTGCGCCGGATTCCCATCCGTTAGCATCTCCAGCATCCACTAAGGATTTGCTCGAATCTCTTGATTCAAGTGAACCTCCGCTTAGCGTAACCGCGCCCCAATGGTAACTGCGAGCTCCGCGCGAGCCGTCCGTTTCATCACCTACTCTCCCGACGTCCCATGTCCGAGCCGAGCTCACCGACCCGCCCAGATCACTACCTCGCCGCACTCCAGCAGTCCGGCAATGTGATCTCCGCCCTCACCGCCTACGACTACCCGACCGCTCGCCTGCTCGATGAGGCGGGAATCGACATCCTGCTAGTCGGCGATTCCCTGGGTATGGTCGTCCTGGGCTACCAAGATACCGTGGACGTCACGCTCAATGACATGGTGCGCCATACCGGAGCGGTCGCACGCGGATCGAAGCGGGCGTTGATCGTTTCCGACCTACCTGCTGGCAGCTACGACGACGCAGGCACCGCCGTGGCATCCGGCCGTGAGCTGATGGACGCCGGCGCCCATTGCGTAAAGCTCGAAGGCGGTGAGGAAGTCGCACCTCAAATCGAAGCACTCATCGCTGCCGGCATCCCGGTGGTAGGTCACTTGGGTATGCTGCCCCAGCACGTGCGCGAAGAAGGCGGCTACAAAAAGAAAGGTCTCACCGAAGACGAAGCCCAGCGCATCATCAACGACGCCAAGCTGCTTGAGCAACTCGGCGTCTGCGCAATTGTGTTAGAGTCCGTCAAAGGAAACACCGCGGGCAGAGTGCGCGAAGCCATTACCATCCCTACCATCGGCATCGGCTCAGGCGAGGACTGCGATGGTCAGATCCGTGTTACCCACGACTTGACAGGTATGTTCCCATGGTTCCGTCCGGCATTCGCCGAACAGTATGCCGATATCGCTACGGATATTTCCAAATCCGCGACGAATTACATCGACGCCCTCGCAAAAATGCGCCCCTAATACGACCATTCACGCCATTTGGCGTGATTTCCCACCCTCCCCAGCACCCCATTCCTTCACCTGTGATTAACACACAAGACAGTTACCTTGACGTTTATCGCTCGATGCTCTTTGCCCGGCGCCTCGAGGAACGGATCGCATCTCTCTACCGCGCAGGGAAAATTGTCGGTGGTGTCTATCTGGGACGTGGCCAGGAGGCGGTTTCCGCCTCGCTCGGATATGCGCTCAAACGATCGCTCGGTGATGTATTTGCGCCGCTGATCCGTGACCAAGCGGGCCGCGTTGCCTTTGGTGAGGATCCGCTCGATTTCGCCCGCACCTATCTGGGTTCGGTCAAAGGCCCGATGCGCGGCCGTGATGGCAATATCCACCGCGGACGCCCAAGCGAGGGCATGCCCGCCATGATTTCCCACCTTGGGGCGTCTGTCTCGGTCATCAATGGCATGCTTTTTGCCAAGCGCTTGCGCGGCGACTCAGGCTTCGTCGGCGGTGCCACATCCGGTGAAGGAGCCACGTCTACCGGCGCGTTCCACGAGGGCTTGAACCAAGCCGCAGTGGAAAACTTGCCGCTGGTCGTCGTCGTTACGGACAACCAGTTCGCCTACTCCACCCCGAATGCCCGCCAGTTCGCGTGCGACTCACTCGTCGATCGCGCCGAGGGCTACGGCGTTGCCGGCCACACCTGCGTCGGCAACGACCTGAAAGAGTGCGTCGACACCATCTGCGAAGCGGTGGACAACGCACGCCGCGGACAGGGCCCTCAGTTAGTCGTTGCCCAGTCCTTGCGCCTCTGCGGCCACGGCGAGCATGACGACGCCTTCTACGTTCCTGACGAGATCCGCGAAACCGAGCTCGGGCAAGACTGCATCGACACCGGCCGCGATTTCCTCATCAGCCGTTCGCTGGCCACCGCGGAAGAACTCGACGCCATGGATGAAGAGCTGCGCTCCCGTGTACGCGAAGTCATGGCCACCGCCCAGCGCGACCCGCAGCCCGACCCATTCCGCGACGACTGGCGCACGTTCAGCCAGCTCTAAGCCCGATGCTGATTTACCAGCTCACAGATTTTCAACCACCAGCGAAGTACTGATTTGTCCATCTACTACATCGACGCCATCCGACTCGCCCTTGAAGAGGCTCTTGATAAAGACCCTTCTGTGTTCCTCTACGGCCAGGACATCGGCCGCTTTGGCGGAGCATTCAAGGCCACACAGGGCTTGAAGGAAAAGTTTCCTGACCGCGTGGTCGATGCCCCAATTTCCGAGGATGCCATTGCCGGCTTGGCCATTGGCGCAGCGATCGAGGGCATGCGCCCCGTGATTGAGATGCAGTTTGCCGACTTCTCGTCAATCGCATTCAACCAGATCGTCAACAACGCGGCCACGCATTACTTCAGGACTGGCGTTCCAGTGCCTTTGGTCATGCGTCTGCCGTCCGGCGGCACACCTGGCTCGGGGCCATTCCACTCGCAGAACCTGGAAGCGATCTACGGCCACTATCCGGGCCTAAAAGTGGTGGCACCTGCGTTCGTGTCGGACGCCTACTCGCTAATGCTCGAAGCCATTGCCTGCGACGATCCGGTGATTTTCTGCGAGCACAAGTTCCTCTACCGCTGGCTCAGTACCGAGCGCTTCCGTCCGCTCGACCTGCCAATCGGCAAAGGGCGCATAATCCGTGCCGGCAAACATGCCACCGTCGCGACCTACTCCGCCATGGTGCACGAGGCGCTCAAGGCCGCCGATGAACTGGCCAAGGATGGCTGGCAGATTGAAATCGTCGACCTACGCACCATCAAGCCGCTCGATACCGACACCGTTCTCGCATCGGTCGCACGTACCGGCCGCCTGCTTGCGGTTTCGGAAGATTTCCCATTCGGCTCGGTCGCCTCTGAAGTGGTCGCCAAAGTCGCGTCCTCCGGCTTCGACCTGCTCGACGCGCCGCCTATGCAGCACAATAGCAAGGACACGCCGATCCCATACCACCCGAACCTTTGGAGCGCCCACCGCCCCACCGCGGAGTCGATCAAAATCGCTCTGCTCGAATTGCTCAATTTCTGATCCACGGAACCTACCCCATCCATCATGCCTCGAGTCCCAATCACCATGCCCCAACTCGGCGAATCCATCGCCGAGGGAACCGTTGTCTCGGTACTCTTCGAAGCAGGATCCCCCGTCAAAGCCGACGTCGAGATCATCGAAGTGGAAACCCAGAAAGCCACCATGGGCATCACCGCGGTCTGCCCCGGCACCATCGCCGAAGTGCTCGCCGAGGAAGGCGAAACCTACCCGGTCGGCCACGTCCTGGGCTACCTCGAAGCGTCCGAGGAAGACATGGACGCTTACGGCCTGAGCCCAGCGCCTGAGCAAGCTCCCGCCGACGAGACTGACGAGGACGGTTCCGACGGCCCTAAGAACTCGCGTGACAACGACCGCGCCCACTTCGCCACCGATGGCGAAGCGGAAGGCGACGCCGAAGCCACCGCAGCCCGCGTTGGGGTCAGCCCGAATGTTCAAGGACTGCCAGTCCCGGCATCCGCAGCCGGTGCATCGTACATTTCACCACGCCTCCGCGCCCGCATGACAGATCTCGGCCTCACCGCCGCCGACCTCTCCGCCGTCGCCGGAACTGGTGGTGCCGGTCGCGTCACAGTCCAGGATTTGGAGCGCTTCCTCACCGACATCGAGCAGAAGAAGATCGCTAACGCCACACCAATGCGCGTAGCCGTCGCCGATTCGATGCGCCGCTCCTGGCAGCGCCCGCTGGCAACCGTCGGCATCCCCGTCGCTCTGGAAAACCTGCTCGCGCACCGCAAACAGCAAGACGCACCAAAGCCAGGGCCTGCACTTTACGCTCTGCGCGCACTGGCTCTCGCCCTCGCAGACCGCCAGGAGTACGGCGGGTTCTTGCTCGGCCGTCGCATCATCCTTCCCGATTCGATCGACATCGGCTTCGCCGTGGAAGTGCCTGACGGTGTGATGGTGCCGGTGCTGCGCAACGCAAACGAACGCAACCTGGCAGAACTCACCGCCGAGTACGGTGAGCTCGTCGAGAAAGCGCGCGCCAAGAGCCTCAGCGCCGACGAATCCAAGCCGGGCGTCGCCACAGTGACCAACTTCGGCACCTTCGGCATCGAGTGGGCCACACCAATCCCACTGCCTGAGCAAAACCTTGTGCTCGGCCTCGGCGCCGGAAGCAAGCGCCCGGTCTGGGACGACGAATCCGGATCATTCAAGCCGGTGGTCCAGGCAGAGCTCACACTCTCGTTCGACCACCGCGTGCTCGACGGTGGCCACGCAGGCCGACTCCTCCAGCGCATCGCTGAGTTGATGAACTCACCTGAGCAGCTGTAAGTTTTTCGCTCTGAGAGATCCTCTCCCTTTTATCCCCGCCACGGTCCATATCTCCGTGGCGGGGATTTTTTTTTGAACGAAATCCCCGCCGCTCCCGTACCTGCGCCAGATCAACCTTTCATACAGAAATCAAACACGTGACCCTCTACCTGCGATCATGAGATCTTCCGCCACCACTCTTACCGCCGGACTCCTGCTGGCCAACCTCACCATGGCCACTCAGGAATCGACGATCCTTTGGCACAACAAGCCCGCCGAAGTTTGGGAGCGCGACACCTTTCCCATCGGCAACGGTGCGCTTGGAGCAACTATTTTTGGAGCACCGGATCGGGCGGTCATGCAGTTCAACGTAGACTCCCTCTGGACCGGCGATGAAAACCCAAACGGTGCCTATACCTGGGCAGAAGAACAACCAGGCACCGGCTGCTTCGGGGCGTATCAGAACTTCGGCTCGCTAGTGTTCTCAGCCGCAGAACCTGCGCCGGAAGTCACCGATTACCGTCGCCAGTTGGACATTGCCCGGGCAATCCACACCACGACGTGGTCTTCGGGAGGCACGAATTTCACCCGCGAAGCCATCGCGTCGCACCCACATCAGGTCATCGTCTGGCGCATTTCCGCGAGCCGGCCAGGACAGATTAGCGGCACATTTTCTTTTGAAGGCGCACACCCCGGCGACAACGAAACAACAACTGCTGTCAGCAACGACACGATCGCACTGACCGGCTCTCTGCCCAACGGACTCGAATACGCAGCCCACGCGAAGATTATCCCGTCCGGTGGGCATGTAACCCGAGACGGCACCAGCATCCACGCCAGAGATTGCGATGAACTGCTCGTCCTGCTCGCTGCCGACACCAATTACACTATGGATGCGGGCAAGAGCTGGCGCGACGGCACTGCGACCGCGCGGGTGAAGCCGCGGATTGCCACTGCGGCCAGCCTCTCGTGGCAACAATTGCAGACAGCCCACGAAATGGACTATCGCAGCTATTTCGAGCGCGTCCGATTGGACCTCGGATCAAGCCCAGACGATGTGCGATCGTTGCCTCTCAACGAGCGCATCGCGCGCTACCGTTCTGACGCCAAGGACTTGCCTCGCCCCAGCCTCGACCCTGACCTCGAGGAGATGCTCTTCCACTATGGTCGCTATTTGCTGATCTCCAGTTCCCGCCCCGGCACCCTGCCGGCCAACCTTCAGGGAATCTGGAACAACTCAAACCAGCCCGCCTGGCACGCCGACTACCATTCCAACATCAACCTACAGATGTGCTACTGGCTGGCGGAAACCTCCAACCTGCCGGAGATGGCGCAGCCGCTCTTCGACCTCCTCATCAGCGGCGCTCCAGTCTACCGGAAAGATACCGCAGCTGCCTATGGTGCCGATACGCGAGGCTTCGTGACCCGCATGAGCATCAATCCATTCGGCGGCGGTGGATGGAACTGGAACATCGAAGGTACCGCCTGGCTCTCGCAACACTTCTGGGAGCACTATCAGTTCTCCCGCGATGAGCGATTCCTGCGTCAACGCGCGTGGCCATGGATGCGTGACGTCAGTTTGTTCTGGCTGGACCGCTTGAAACCGCTCCCTGACGGACAACTCGTCGTGCCCGATGCGTGGTCGCACGAGCATGGCCCGCATGAAGACGGCACCGCCCACGCCCAGCAACTGATGTGGGACCTTTTCACCAGCACCCTTCAAGCAGCAGAGATCCTCGGCGAGGACGATGCCTTGCAGCAGCGTTTGAAGACAACATTGGCCAAACTCTACGGCCCGAAAATCGGCAGTTGGGGCCAGCTGATGGAGTGGATGAACGAAAAGCCCGATCTGGAAAAAGGCCACCACCGCCACACCAGCCACCTCTTCGCCGTCTATCCCGGCGTCCAAATCAGCATGTCGAAAACACCCGAACTCGCAGAAGCCGCCCGCATCTCGCTCACCCAACGCGGCGAAGTGGGCGACAGCCGCCGCTCGTGGACCTGGGCATGGCGCACCGCGCTGTGGTCCCGCCTCGGCGAGTCGGAGCGCGCACACGGCTGCGTCGCCGGACTCCTCGCGCACAACACATTGGACAACCTGTGGACGTCCCACCCGCCATTCCAGATCGACGGCAACCTCGGAATCACCGCAGGCATGACCGAAATGTTCGTCCAAAGCCACGGCAGCGAGATCGCACTGCTGCCCGCCCTCCCGTCAGCCTACCTCACCGGATCGGTCCACGGCCTCCGCGCACGCGGCAATATCATCATCGATATCGAATGGACCAACGGCAACCTCACCGCCGCCAAACTCACATCCCCCATCGCCCAAACCATCCAACTCCGCCTCCCCAACCAATCCGCCCCCCGCACCATCGACCTCCCTGCCAACACCCCGGTGACTCTCACCTTCTAATCGCCCGAATCGAGGATCCCCCGCCGAACCGCCGGACTACACTCGCCCACCGCGCACCCGATGGTGGGTCGACATTCCTGTCGACATCCAACTAGGAGCGCAGCGACCACTCTCTCTCGCGCCCCCAACGGAATACTCACGCAGAGCCGCAAAGACGCTGAGGGATTGAGTTGATCTCTAACCGAAAACATCCCGCCGACTCCCCGCTTGATAACCGCTAAAAACACAAACAGCCACAAAAGGCTCCATCTCTAACCAACACCCATAGCCCCCTCGGACCGCCGGTCTCCCGTCCGGCCACCATCACTCGCTGGTGGGTCGACATTCCTGTCGACACCCCTCACCCACGGAGCGCAGCGACCACTCCCCCCATAACAACCTAAAACCTAACCCCTACGCAAAGACAGCACCTTCGCGCTCTTCCTATCCTTCGTGATCCCAATCGCATCGCCTCTGATCACATCTAAAGCCCACCAGATACTCTTGTTAGCTGCTATGATATTCCGGAGGCGCCGTCATCTACTCGAATGACGGCACCTCACAGACGACAGGAATGCATTCCAGCCAGCGCTGCGCTCCGCTCCACCCGCGTCGATGGAGCAACCTCACTCTTGAGGTTGAACGCATGGCTCCGCCACCTCCTTGCAGAGCCCACCACGGACCGCCGGTCTCCTTTCCGGCCACCAAAACCCAAGGAGCGCAGCGACCACTCCACCCATAACACCTAACCACATAACAACCTAAAACCGGCCAACGCCCCCAAACTCCCCACCTCCCGCCCTAAATCAGCAACCTGTTGACATTCACCCCCCAATCATGACACCGTGTTCACATGAACACACCTTCAGCAAACCTGAGGGAAAGGTTCATCGAACGCATCAAGGTTCTGAACTTCCCGGTAAAAACCCACCCCTACCTCACCCAATGGGCCAGATCGTGGCTCAAGGCCCGCGGACACCTCTCAATCGAGCGAACCAATGCCTATTTCGACGCCCTCTCCAGAACCTCGCGCCTGGCCGACTGGCAATTCCAGCAAGCCGTAACCGCCGCCCGCATCCTCGCCGAGGACCTTCTCAACCTCGACTGGAGCCGCCACTACGACTGGGAGGGACTCTGCCTCCAAGCTAGCGATCCATCTTCAGAGCACCCCCAGTTCCTGCGTCAATGCCACCCGGTCGAGGCCAACGCGCCCGCCACACCTCCACCCGCTCCCACCGCTCAGCCTCCCGACGGTTCCTCCGATCTCCTCGCCGACACCTTGGACCGCACCCGTCGCGCATTACGTCTCGCCGGACGCGCGATCACCACAGAGCGATCCTACTGCCAATGGGTCACCCGCTACGTACGCTTCACTGCCCATCAATCAGGGCAATCACCTGAAGACACTGGCCCTGCAAGCATCACCCCGTTTCTCAACCACTTGGCGGTCGAGCGTCACGTCTCACCAGCCACGCAGAAACAAGCACTCAACGCGTTGGTCTTCCTCCACAAGGCCGTCTTTGATCACGGGGAGTTCGTCATCGACACCCCAATCAGCCCGCGCCAAAACCGCCGCCCACCCACCGTTCTTTCCCGCTGCGAAGTCACCACACTCATCCAGCAACTCGCCCCTCCGTGGCAGCTCGCCGCCCAACTCATGTACGGAGCCGGCCTCCGGATCAGCGAAGCCATGTCCTTACGCATCAAAGACATCGACTTCAGCCAGCGGGTCATCCAGATCCACGATGCCAAAGGTGGCAAGCACCGAGTCGTCCCACTGCCCAGGAAAATCGCGCCCGAGCTTCAATCACTCATCGAAGAGCTCCGCCAACAACACCAGACCGACACCGCAGCTGGCTGTGCAAACGTCCATCTCCCCCCGGCACTCGCTCGCAAATATCCCAACGCGGCCAACGACTTCGCGTGGAGCTGGCTCTTCCCCGCGGCCAAACAATGCCCACACCCAAGATCCGGAGTATTCGCCCGCTTCCACCTCTTGGAAAAATCCATGCAGCGTCAACTCAAGCGTGTACTGAAGCAAACCTCCATCACCAAGCGGGTCACCTGCCACACCTTCCGCCATTCCTTCGCTACCCATCTGCTCGAAGCCAACACCGACATCCGAACCGTACAACAACTACTCGGCCACAGCGACGTCTCCACCACCATGATCTACCTCCACATCACCAAAAACCGTGGAGCCGGTGCCCCCAGCCCACTCGACTTCTAATCCCATGCACATACACAATCACCCATTCATACGCCCGCCCCCGGGCCAGACAAGCTTACCCCACCCGGCAGGATGAAATAACGCCGATCTGCCAAGGCCCGGGAGGCACTACGCCCGGTTCAGTGTGCCCACACCTCCTGATGCGTCGGCTGGCGATACGCGCCCTTGCATCGGCCCCAGCAATTTCCGCGTCATAACGCTTGCCCTCACTTTCCATCCCACATAACGTCTCCGCACTACCAAAGGCGGCAGCCTGCCCTCCTACCCAGAAAACTCGCCCCGCCAAAGGAAAACACTACCCCAGCGATATCCCCCCGGTATCACTACCCCTCCCATAATAAAACTGTTCGGCAAGAATATGCAAAAACTCGTGACCATATGCATGTGGGTCATGCATTGGGCTCTTCAGGGTCTAAAGCTCTGGCTCTTCGCGATTGTAGGCCTCATGGGAGCATTCATCGGGTATGTCCCGTTTGCGGTCATGGATGCCGCATTGAAGAGATTCGTGGAGCCGAGCCAAGTCACCAGAATCGCTTCGGATGTGTTCTCGGGATTGGGCCTGGTCGTAGCTTTGGCCGTAGGAACCGCCGCCCTTGCCAGCATGATCAATGATCATCCGCTCCAACCGTTTAGGCGGAAGCAGACGGGAGATGGCAAACCGACAAGCCGAACAAGGCGCAGCACCACAACCGCCTGACCCGCTCCGAGTCGGACTTTCACCGTGATTACCAACCTCAACCTACAGTCAACACGCGGCTGCCGTCAGGCGGTGCGTGTGCTCTGACGTTCTGTCTGGAAATAGATATTGAGGGCAGACGAGCAAAGTGATCGAAAGAGTATCCGGCTGTTGGCTCCGCACCACGATCTTCCCTTCAGTTTTGGAAGATAGCCGTGATGGAAGATCGCTCTGGGTTTGCACCGCCCGCCTGGCGCCAAAGCAGCGCTCCACGTGATAAAGATCGCCACCCTCGCTCGGACCAGATCTAGTCGGGGTCACTGGCAAGATCGCGCCCCGAAGCTTTGCAGCGCAGATGGGCGGCGGTTGGAGGCGAGCACGGAGCTAACCTCGGGACAGAACAAGTCGGCGCAGCCAACCGCGATAACGCTGGATGTTGTCCGCAAGATCTGTAGGCTATCCCCTATTGCCAGGCGCGGTTGTCTGGCCTTTAACGTTCTGTCTGAAAATAGATACTGAGGGCAGACGAGCACAGTAATCGAAAGAGGATCCGGCTGTCGGCTCCGCACCACGATCTTCCCTTCAGTTTCGAAGGATAGCCGTGATAGAGAATCGCTCTACGTTTGCACCGCCCGCCTGGCGCCAAAGCAGCGCCCCACTTGATAAGAATCGCCACCCGCGTCCGGACCAGATCGAGTCGGGGTCACTGCCGAGATCGCGCACCGAAGCCCTGCGGAGCAGATAGACGGCGGTTGGAGGCGGGCACGGAGCCAACCTGGGGACAGAACAAGTCGGCGCAGCCAACCGCGATAACGCTGGATGTTGTTCGCAAGATCTGTAGGCTATCCCCTATTGCCAGACGCGGTTGTCTGGCCTTTTACGTTAGCCCATGAAATTTGCACCACTTACGCTCGCGCTGCTCTTGAGCATTTTTGGATGCGGCCCTCAGTCAAATGATGCCGATGGGTTGGATTCCCAGCCTGCTATTCAACTGGTTCAAGAACACCTAAGAGCGATTCATATGGATGATAGGGTCGATGATCACTACTCTGGTGGCGACATCGGAAAATACCTCTCACAATTCGTATGGAGTGACGCTGCAATGATAATGGCTCGGGATCAATTCGACCCGTTTATCGAGTTTTTTGATTCACTTCGAGCGGCCGCGCGAAACCAGAATTTGACCGAGCATTCACCGATCGACAACTGGGAGATCGCCATGATTTTCCATGAGGCCTTCCCCGACGAAGACATCTACGGAGAAACCCAGTTTGGTGACATCGACAACACTCCATTACCACTCGACAAGTTCTACCGTATTCTCGAACAATACCGCAGTAGAGCCTCGAGAAATCCAAAAGGCTAACAAGCCAGCGCTGGCAACCGCGATAGGGCTGGTGGTTGTTCGCAAGACCTGTAGTTTATCAACAGTTGCTTGGCGCGGCTGCCAGGCTTTTAACGTTAGCCAAAGAAAAATGCGCATGCGATACGCCGTCATTCTGATCGCGCTCTTGATCACTGCGTGTGCGCCGGAGGACAACGAACAGGCCGACACCGAATCAACACCTATGGAATTCATCGAACCAGAACTGCTTGGAGACGTCACCCTATGGCTTTCGAAGTCCGGCGAACTGTATCGCGAGGACGAACTGACGGCTCTTTCGAAGACGATCACAGCAGATCAAGCCGTTGAGCTATACGGCTACCTCCGAGACAACGGTGAACGGTGGGAATCGGAGTGGAGGGCGTCCTTCATAGCGCTTTTTCCACAATCGGAAGGGAAGTTGCCCGAGATCGCCGAAGCAGATCGTTGGCAGACCGAGATTTTCCAAGTCATTGATGCCGGCAACCTGCAAGGTGTGAAAGACTTTATCCAGGAGACGGGAATTCTGGAGAACACCAAGTTTGATCCGGCCGAGACGTATCAAGAAGAGCAGTCAATGGGATTCACGGATAAGGTTGAGTATATCCCATTCGACTTTTTTCCCGTTCAGGTCGAGAACGAGGAAGGTGAGTATCCAGTTTCCTACGCTCGCGAGAAGGGGAAGACCGAGATCGCGGATTACCTCCAGTCCGTCATCGACGAACTCAGTCAACGATACCGAGATGCCTTCGACGCCGGACGCAAATCCAATGGCTAACAAGACGTCGCTCTCAACACCCGCCCCGTCGTGAGTCGAATCCGCTATGACCATTCAACCCTTAACCCAAAGTCGAACCCTCGCCCTCGGGCAGGTGTGAGAGGACTTTGACGTTGTGCCAAGAATATGAAGATGAGCGTACTGAGATCATTCTTCGACGGCATGTGCGATGCGCCGAACCTAGTCAAGGATCTTGAGGGTGGCGTCGAGCGAACTTCTCACGATGTGGTTTCCCACTATATCGACGACCTCGACACAAATTTCCCAGTTACGACCGAGCACTTAATGATGATCTGTGATGCCTTCACGACTGGCGATTTGACCGCTCAGATGATCCAGCAGATCGCGTTCGCCATGATGGCCGACGATTACCTCGAGTGGAACAACGAAACTTCCGACGGACAGCGAGTCGCAGAAGTGATCGGTTGGTGGGACTCCCCCGAAATTAACTACCCCATCACCGAATCGACCATCACGAAGTTCCGGCACTACTTGTGCACTGGGGAGAATCAGTTCACACGGGAGGATTTGGCCCCTAATCTATCGCGAAAGGGTTGATTCATTGAGTTAGAACGAAGCGACCTGGGCACAACAAGTCGGCGCAGCCAACCGCGATAACGCTGGTGATTGTCCGCAAGATCTGTAGGCTTTCACAGTTGCCAGGCGCGGTTGTCTGGCCTTTTACGTTCTGCCAAGATATGACGATCCACGAAATGCCGGTAAAGTGGGATGCGATTCAGTTTCTACCTGACGAGTCGGTATGGATGATTCCGAGATCGACGTATCAGGGTTATGAGATCGTAATTGCGGGACAACCCAACCAGCCTGATCCACAACTCTTGGAATTCGCGAAGCGGGTTATCGATGATCGAGAGCGATGGACATCCCTGTCTCGAGGCTTTCTTTGGGACTTTATGGATCGCTCTAAGTTCCCGCCGGCAGATGAAGATTGGTATGCGGACGCATTTCGCTTCGAGTCGCCAGACATCTTCACTATCGAATTCTCACACGTCGCTGATCCATACGGCCTTTGGATTGTCGAGTTGCATCAATCGCGCCTTCGAGAGGAAGATCCAGACTCTTACGCGGTTCAGGAGTTCCGGCGCCGAAATCACTAAAGGCAGAACAAGACGCTGGACACCAAGACCTGACCCGCCGCGCAGTAGAATTCGTCATGAGAGCTTCAACCGTTAATCCACAATCCACGCTCGCTCCCAGTTCAGGTCTGGGTCAGCTTTGACGTTCTACCAAAAATGAGGATCTCCACACCAATCATCTTGCTCTTGGTTGGAACCACCCCGCTCTATTCGGATGATATCTGCGATCCGTTCAAGGCGCACGATCCTCAAATGGTCTCCGACTGCCAAGCCTCCGATAAACTCACCTCGATCTTTACCTGCATATCCAGTGGGACGCTCCAAGGCAGCGAGATCAGTTCTCGATCCACCGCGATCATCAGCACGATTTCGAAGTTCCACGAAAAGAACCACCGCGTACCGCATACGCTTGCCGAACTACGATCATTCGCCAACTTGCATGGGTTTGACCTACTCGATCTGCAGCAACTTAGTCAGGTCGTGTTCGATGACGGCATGTTCCACTATTCGGCGACCTACGCGCGCGGGACATTAACACTCTCACATCTTCCGGATCGCCTTTGGTCCTCGGCACCTTTGGATATTCCTGAGGTAGAACAAGTCGGCGCAGCCAACCGCGATAACGCTGGATGTTGTCCGCAAGATCTGTAGGCTTTCACAGTTGCCAGGCGCAGTTGTCTGGCCTTTTACGTTCTGTCCAAAAATGAACACTGCAGTCCAAGCGGCCCCAATACTCGTTTATGTGGCGTTGGGGATTTGCTTCGCTGGAAGGTGGGTCGTGAAGCCGCCTCCCAGCATACGAAAGTATCCCCGAAAATTGAGAATCGCGGTACTCATTCTGGGATGTTGGATCGGAGCTTTCATTGCGTCCTCCATGTCGAACAAGATTGGATTGATCCTAGCCGGAAGCTTTGCTTACGACGTGGGAGCCGAGCCTCCGTATGGTGTGATGCATGACGGTGTTGGCAGCAATATCGTGAACCTGTTGTTTGGGTGGGCTGCCGGATTTCTGTTTTGGGGCATCGCAACGTTGATCTGGAAAAATCGTACAGAACAAGTCGGCGCAGCCAACCGCGATAACACTGGATGTTGTTCGCAAGATCTGTAGGCTTTCATCATTGCCAGGCGCGGTTGTCTGGCCTTTTACGTTCGACCAAAAAAATCTCCATGAAGCCGGTCAGTCTACGCCCAATTATTGGCCCTGAACTGCGAGAGCAGTTTGAGGAGTTTGGACGCCGGATGCGGGAGTGGAATGCGGAGCTTAACGAGAGCTTCACTCAAATCGCAGAAGGCTTTCAGCGAATACAGAAGGCCTTTCCCGAAGATATTCGGGTACTCTCGCAGAATGGTTGGTTCATTTCATTTTGGCACACCCCGATCACCGGACTCACTCCGGTTGCGCATCTATTTAGCAATGGCGATGCGGAACAAGGCCATGAAGCCATGTGCCGCCACTTTTCGGACGTGCTTGACGGGGTGGAAGAAGATCTTGTTAAGCGGAATCCGAGGCGGGCTGAAATCTTAACCAAGGCTTTCCGGGCCCATCGAGACCAAGATTATGAGCTCTCGGTTCCGGTGTTTCTAGCGCAAGCTGATGGAATAGCTAGTGAGATGCTTGGGGTTTCAGTTTACACGCGGCATAGCTCGAAACGAAAGAAGATGGCTGAGGCAATCGAGCAGCTTGACCCCAAAGGGCTTGAAGACCCAATGCTGAGACTAGTGATTGGCGACCTTCCTATTACAGCTTCGACGACCTCCGAGGAATACTCGGACAAGTCACTGAATCGCCACGCCATCATCCATGGTATCGATGTTTCATACGGCACGAAGTTGAATTCCTACAGGGCTCTCTCGTGGCTTCAGTATGCTTCTTACTTCGAGGAGGCTGCCCGATGGTCCGAGCGCAGATCCAACAAGGTCGAACAAGGCGTCGCACCACAATCCGCTACCCGCTCCGAGTCGAATTCGGAGGGTGACGCCAAACCTCAACCCGAGACGGAGGTCCGCTCCCGGTAGCGGATGTGTGGACTTCGACGTTGTGTATGAATAAATGAAGAAGGAGCGGCTATCGGGGTGTAACGAATACCGCAACGCGGAAGACGTGCTTGCTGGATTAGACTGCCTGGACGAAAAGGAGAAGCGACTGATCTGCCGCAAAGCGAACTCAGGGCGGTCTGCGGTGTTCTGCGGGGCCGCGTTGACCTTAGCAGGCCTGCTATATCTGTTCACCTACAGGGATAGCGTAGAAGCATGGCTCAACTTCGCCGAGATGGACCCGACCGAGAGAAGCGTCCTCCCCTATGGATCAATGGTTTACATAGGCGGGGTATTCCTTGGCTCGATTTGGACAGTGTTTGGTCTGCATACCATGCTGCAAGCCCGTTCCAATCGATCCGTTAAGTTGCTCCTAAAAGCATTAAGTACACAACAAGTCGGCGCAGCCAACCGCGATAACGCTGGATCTTGTTCGCAAGATCACTAGACTTTCACAGTTGCTAGGCGCGGTTGTCTGGCCTTTGACGTTCTGTCTGAAAATAGATATTGAGGACGGACGCGCAAAGTAATGGGAATCGCATACGGCTATCGGCTCCGCACCACGATCTCCCCTTCAGTTTCGAAGAATAGCCGTGATAGAAGATCGCTCTGGGTTTGCACCACCCGCCTGGCGCCACAGCACGGATCCACGTGATGAGGATCGCCTCTCGCGATCGGACCAGATCTAGTTGAGGTCACTGCCGATATCGCGCACCAAAGCTTTGCGGAGCAGATGGGCGGCGGTTGGAGGCGGGCACTGAGCAAGCCTCGGGACAGAACAAGCCGGCACAGCCAACCGCGATAACGCTGGATGTTGTCCGCAAGATCTGTAGGCTCTCCCCTATTGCCAGGCGCGGTTATCCGGCCTATTACGTTCAGCGAAGAAAATGGATCAACCTGAAGCGACACAAAAATGAACTGCCAAGTACAATCCGCAAAGATTATCGCCGGATCAATACTAACAGGAAGCGGCACCGTTGGCGTGGCTATCGTTCATCACGCTGCGATCACTTCCAATTTTTTTCATTCAGGAATCGCTGGCCCCGGAATCATTACACTGTTGGGCTTATTGTTGCTTCTGCTGGGGTGGAGGAACCAATCGTTAGCCGAATACGCACGACATATATTTAGTCGATTCAAGAGAGAGCCCAAAACGGAGAAAAGCCTGCCATTCAAAGCTGGCGATGAGGAGTCACAGCAAAATCCCCTTTGATCGGAACTCCCAAACGAAAATCAATTTGCTGAACAAGTCGGCGCAGCCAACCGCGGTAACGCTGGATGTTGTTCGCAAGATCACTAGACTTTCACCATTGTCAGGCGCGGTTGTCTGGCCTTTGACGTTCTGTCTGAAAATAGATACCGAGGGCAGACGAGTACAGTAATCGAAAGAGGATCCGGCTGTCGGCTCCGCACCACGCTCTTCCCTTCAGTTTTGGAGGATAGTCGTGATAGAAGATCGCTCTACGTTTGCACCACCCGCCTGTGCCTGAGCAGCGCCCCCCTTGATGAGGATCGCCTTCCGCATTCGGACCAGATCAGGTCGAGGTCACTGCCGAGATCGCGCGCCGAAGCTTTGCGGAGCAGATGGGCAGCGGTTGGAGGCGAGCACGGAGCAAGCCCCGAGACAGAACAAGTCGGCGCAGCCAACCGCGATAACGCTGGATGTTGTCCGCAGGATCTGTAGGCTTCCATCGTTGTCAGGCGCGGTTGTCTGGCCTTTTACGTTCTGCAAAAAATGACCGAAGCTCAGACATACGCGTGGATCTTCTACGCAGCATCGGCAGCAGCGGCCAATCAACCAGCAAAGCGCCGTGAGATCGAGGCAGTCGCGGATGGAATCAACCATGCAGTCCCAACGCACAAGGAGATGGAAGCCTCGTTCGCATGGGCTGAGTCGAAGGGCCTTCTCCAAAGAGACGGGAAGATGATTCAATTGACGGACGAAGGGCGGAAGTTTTCTTCGCAGTTCACCGAGAAGCCCGGGAGCACAATGAAGACCTGGGCCCGGATCACGGCCGCTATCGAGGGGATGGGGGTGGACAACACCACAAACCTAGACTGCAGAACAATGAAGGCAGAACAAGCCGGAGCACAGAACCCCTGACCCGCCGCGAGTTCAATTCGTCATGGCCATTCCAACCCCAACCCACAGTCGAAGCCGAGCCCCCGGTCAGGGGTCCTGTGTCCTTTGACGTTCGGCAGAAAATGACACGCTCAATCACAATCACCATAGTGATGCTTCTGATTGTAACCGCTGGAATACTGGTTGCTTGGGCGGGACTAAAGGAGGTGAAGATTACTTACAATGATGGCAGTCCAGTCGACGGTGTACTAGTGATTGTTGATCAGGCTGGTCAATCCGCCTCAGGAGATTTCGGAGCGAAGCATCAAATCATTGATGGATCTACGACGCTTGGATGGGGATTCTCAAATCGAGGGAAGAGTAACGAACTACTGTACCGAATCCTGATTGACGATACCGAAGCGCGAAGCGGACACTTCACTCTCCAAAGATTTGGGCCCAGCGATTTATCGATCGACTAATGTTGCAGGTAACCACGCCGAACAAGCCGGCGCAGCCAACCGCGATAACGCTGGATGTTGTCCGCAAGATCTGTAGGCTTTCATCGTTGCCAGGCGCGGTTGTCTGGCCTTTTACGTTCGACATGAATAAGACCTTTTGGGTAATCGCATTGCTTGTGATCGCAGCAGTAACGGCAGGCGTGTATCACAGGAAATCAACCACCGTGAGAAACGAGGATGCTCTGATCCATCAGCTTGGTGTAAGGGCCACCTACGGCATTTCGATATTTGATAGCGCACAAGATCCAGAGACCAAAAGCAAGGCCTACTCCATGATCTGCAGTGCCGCCGTGGATATGGTGGCCTATCACAAAGAAGGCTATATCAGCGATCAGGGTTTCGAGAGGAGCCGCCCCGCCCTAGATAAGATCGTCAACATGCTCCGGAAGCACCCAAGGATGTTCGAAGATGCATACGCGGATAAGGACTTCTTTAACTCGCTAAACACTACCCCGGAGCTCGATTCAAGCATCACAGAGTTCAACTCGAATTTGAAGGATGTATGGGAGGGCAACTACTGAGAAATCACATTGCGTCGAACAAGACGTGACTAGCAACAGGCTGCCCGCCGAGGCTCGAAGATTCGGCATAGCTAACCATTAACATTGAAACCAAAGTGCGCCCTCTGGCAGCCTGTGCCCGCACTTTACGTTCGCCCCAAAAATGAACCTTCTTGCAGACATCGAAATTGGGCGGATCATGAGCGCATCGTTGATCGCGATGGTAGTCCCGATTGTACTCGGCTTCCTTTATCGATCAGCTCAACGAGATTCACATCAGGCGGCCACAGAGAAGCGAGTCGATTATCCGAAGACGCTCAAGATATTCGTTTGGGCAGGATGGGGCTTCACGATTGCGATTGCCATCATTGCAGCCTTCACGGCTAGAGGACACGATTTTTGGCCCGCCGTCTTGTGTGTTCTACTTTTCGTTGGACTCACCCTATCTCTCCATCTGGAAGCCTATTTCGTGACGATCACCTGGGATGACAGAACCATCTATACCCGTTCTCCGTGGCGGCGCTACAGGATGATTCCGCTCTCCAGCGTCAGGCACTGTGATTTTTCGCAGACGCTGCAGTGGTATCGCATCCGTACCCAGGGCTACGGCATCGTCAGGTTGCACATATTTGCTCGGGGCATCCCGCAGCTTCTTGCTGCCCTACCGGTTCCGAATCCTGGGTATCCGCCGAAGCAACAAAATCAAGGCGAACAAGACGGCGCAGCCAACCGCGATAACGCTGGATGTTGTTCGCAAGATCTGTAGGCTTTCACAGTTGCCAGGCGCGGTTGTCTGGCCTTTTACGTTCGGCGGAGAAATCAGATCAACTCGCACCATGGAGAGCAAAAACAACCTAGAAAATCAGCTCGCGCGTTTGAAGACACTTCTATCGTTGATTCTAGCCGTGCTGCTTCTGAACATCGGTTACATTGCCACTCCGTTTGGTAAGACCCAGCTAGGTGAAGTCGTTGGTGTTTTGGCTCTGATTGCTTCTGCTATGATCATATTTGTCGTGGCGCTGCGAGCTTTGGCGATTGGGGTGAAGCAACTGAAGAAGATTGGTGATGAGGTCGAGGCAGCTCGTAGTGAAGAATACAAGAAAGAGGTCGAGGTAGAGTAGGATGAGCTTGCCCAAGGAACCGAAACTGGCCGAACAAGTCGGCGCAGCCAACCGCGATAACGCTGGATGTTGTTCGCAAGATCTGTAGGCTTCCATCATTGCTAGGCGCGGTTGTCTGGCCTTTAACGTTCGCTCTAAAAAAAGCATGCCCTCGAAAAGTCTCACTCAGTTCGAAAGCGTATTGAAAAGGGCGACCGACCTCCGGGACCTGGCAGAGTTTCTACTCTCCGACGAAGCCAAGCTGAAACTCGATGACGATGGCAAGTTTCATGGCTTCTCCGATATGGGACGAGCGTCGATCGTTTTGGCCGTGTCCGCTATGGATCAATACTTCACTAGGCGGTTCTGTGAGCTTCTTGTGCCGTTCCTGAAGAAGAATGGACCAACTGACGGCCTAATTGAGATCCTTGGCGAAGCTGGATTCGACACCAAGGAGGCTCTGGTCGCGATTGGAATGCGGCGTCCGTATCGTCGGATTCGAACTCTCGTCGAGAATCACCTTGAGAACTACACCACACAGAGATTTGAAGTTATCGACAACCTATTCCTCTCAATCGGCCTGAAGGATCTTTCTAATAACGCAGAGAAGAAGACGAAGAGAACTACCGTGATTTCATCGATCACGAAGCTTGTGCAAAGGCGGCATGCCATTGCTCATGCCGGTGACCTCAATAACCACGGGAAGCTCTGCCCAATTGACTTCAAGCAATTGAAGAAGCGCTTCAAAGACCTCAACGATTTCGTGACTGCGGCAGACCAAATCATCGAAAACCGCCTGAAAAAGAAATGAGCGAACAAGGCGTCGCTCTCAACACCTGCCCCGCCGCGAGTTCAATCCGCCATGACCATTCAACCTTCAACCCACAGTCGAAGCCTCGCCCAAGGGCAGGTGTGAGAGGACTTCGACGTTGGGGAAATGAAAATGAAAACTCTCATAGCTCTATTAATGCTCGTCGCCTTCAACAGCGCACTGGCTGACGAGTATCCAGCTTGGCCAGAGCTTGCGCCCTTATTTGGAAAAGAAAAAGACTCCATACAAGTGAAGGTGTTTGTCACAAAGTGGAAGCTAAAGGAACACACCAAAGGATCCTCGGGAGGCTTCACTCCAGAAAACCATTCTTATTCTCTTTTATATCGCCAGAACGAGATCGTGACCATCATCCTCAATGTATTACCACCTCCTGCTGGTTATGGTGAAGAATCTTGGACCGCGTATAAGCCGACGCTTCCTTTCGGTATAAAGCAGACCGACAAACCCGAAGAACTCACGGAGCGTTTCGGCGAACCAGTGTCGAAGATAGGCACGACTTGGGAGCACGATGGCTATCAGATTTGGGCACTGTTCAGGAAAGAAAACGGCGATCTATCTGAACTCTACATTTCCAAAATCTCAGAACCACAACCCCAACAAGGCGAGGGTGGCAACGGCTAACGCCGCGCCACCTCTTAACGTTAGGCGAAGAAAATGAAGGACTCCCGCACACCGTTCGATGACGCTTTGACAGCGTTTCGAAAGTTCGCTGCGGAGAATGAGCGACCGACCGACTTCGTTTGGATTTCTCAGGATCGCGTTTGTGTCCGGGGATGCCGAGTGTGGATTTTCCGGCCAGACGAGATCAATGGTGACGAGGGAGCAAAGGACTATTACGAGTCAGCCCGCAGAGGTGATTCGAGCATCAAGCTCCTAGGGATTTGTCCGCTGGGAGGTCGTTACCTTACATGCGTAGAGAGAATGCCATCTCCACCACATGACCCAAATCAGCTCTACATGTCCCTACATGAGAACCCTCGATACCGGATTGTTGTAGTTACGAACCGGATCTTGTGGAGCCTCCTTAAGCTAATTCCGTCCATCTCCAAGCGAAATCGCTATATCCGCGAGGGACTATCCCTGCATCGCACAATGAAAACCGCCTAACAAGACGTGGGTGGACAACTCGCTACCACGCCGTGAGTTGGAGATTGAACCGTGATTAGAACCCGTTATCCTGAGTCGAACTGGCGCTCCCGGTAGCGGGTGCCACCACTTCGACGTTCTGTCTGAAAATAGATATTGAGGACGGACGCGCAAGGTAATCGGAAGAGCATACGGCTATCGGCTCCGCACCACGATCTTCCCTTCAGTTTCGACGGACAGCCGTGATAGAATATCGCTCTGGGTTTGCACCACCCGCCTGGCGCCACAGCACGGATCCACGTGATGAGGATCGCCTCCCGCGATCGGACCAGATCTAGTTGAGGTCACTGCCGAGATCGCGCACCAAAGCTTTGCGGAGCAGATGGGCGGCGGTTGGAGGCGGGCACTGAGCAAGCCTCGGGACAGAACAAGCCGGCACAGCCAACCGCGATAACGCTGGATGTTGTCCGCAAGATCTGTAGGCTCTCCCCTATTGCCAGGCGCGGTTGTCTGGCCTTTAACGTTCTGTCTGGAAATAGATATTGAGGGTAGACGAGCAAAGTAATGGGACGAGGACACGGCTGTCGGCTCCGCACCACGATCTTCCCTTCAGTTTCGACGGATAGCCGTGATAGAAGATCGCTCTGGGTTTGCACCACCCGCCTGGCGCCCCAGCACGGCTCCACGTGATGAGGGGCGCCACCCGCGTTCGGACCAGATCTAGTTGATGTCACTGACGAGATCGCGCACCGAAGCTATGCGGAGCAGATCGGCGGAGCTTGGAGGCGGACACGGCGCAAGCCACGGGACAGAACAAGTCGGCACAGCCAACCGCGATAACGCTGGATGTTGTTCGCAAGATCACTAGACTTTCACAGTTGCCAGGCGCGGTTGTCTGGCCTTTTACGTTCGCTAAATAATGGTCGCTTCTACCAAAATCACCCTTATCTCCGATGACACGGCACATTTCAGCATCTCATCGCTGGAATACTTTAGTGACAGTTCAGGGTGGCGCGGGCTTCTCACGATGCGCTCGGGGTCGTTCGCGGTAATCGACCACACATTCTACTTTGACGATCTTCTGGAGTTTCGGGATCGGATTCGCAGCATCTACAAGAATCTTGACGGCACTGCGACTCTTCGACCGCGTTACGAATATGATTACATTGAGGTGACTGCTACCACCCGCGGTCACATCGCGATCAAAGGGCATTTCGAGTCTGGCACTCCCGAGACCAACAGAATTGATTTGGAGTTCATTCTTGATCAGACGTATTTACCGTCCTTGATTTCCAGCCTCGACCGAGCCATCGAGGAAACCCAAAGCGAACAAGTCGGTGCAGCCAACCGCGATAACGCTGGTGATTGTTCGCAAGATCTGTAGGTTTTCATCGATGCTAGGCGCGGTTGTCTGGCCTTTTACGTTCTGCTAAGAAATGGACTTCGACACTATAAGACCGATCCTCTCAGGCTTGATCGGTGCGACGATCGCCGGATGGCTTGCGATCAAGTTGGCGAAGCAACTCCCCCACGCAGAGAACCAAACCAAGCAGCGGAAATTAGCCAAGGATCATCGGCACGTGATATTGGCCGCAAACATTGGCGCAGGGATTGCGTTGGCTACAGGGCTTATTATCTACCTCGGAGGAATCTTGGACGATCGAGATTTGCGTGGACTCGGCCTGACCATGGGGCTAATGGCATTTCTTCCGTCCCTCGTGATTGTGATCGGTAATTTCCGTGGCGGCACCCAACAGATCAGCGACGGATTCATGGCATATTCACTCGCTCAAAAGACTCCGCCATTCCTGCTCTTTGCTCTAATGTTCTTGATGTTTTGTGGAGGGCTTTGGGCGACCTACGCTTTCATCCCAAAACAAGAAGCAGAACAAGGCGTGGGTGGCAATCCGCTACCCCGCCTTGAGTTGCAGATTGAACCGTGATTAGAACCCTTTACCCTGAGTCGGACTGGCGCTCCCGGTAGCGGGTGCCACCACTTCGACGTTGGGCAAAAAACGACTTCGCAATACCGCATCCCATTATGTCCCCGCGTGATTACACCGAAGCTGAACTTGTTGAAGCCTACCTCATCGCAAATGGGATGACAGGCGACGAATCATCTTCGTGGGCGAATGACGAATTGTTGGGTTTGGTGTGGCAGAATCCAGAGCGCGCTTGGCCGATCATATGTATGATTGTAGAGCGCAAACCACCAAAATGGATACTGGGTATCCTCGGTGCCGGGCCACTAGAAGACCTGTTAAGAGCGCATGGCTCCCGTTTTATTGATCGAATCGAAGAATTCGCACTACAGAATGAGCTTTTCCGCTGTGATGTTCTTGCATGCGTTTATCCCATTGCTT
The DNA here is from genome assembly GCF_010681825.2 of Sulfuriroseicoccus oceanibius. Classification (NCBI taxonomy): domain Bacteria; kingdom Pseudomonadati; phylum Verrucomicrobiota; class Verrucomicrobiia; order Verrucomicrobiales; family Verrucomicrobiaceae; genus Sulfuriroseicoccus; species Sulfuriroseicoccus oceanibius. The sequence goes on from NZ_CP066776.1 coordinate 2,282,488, forward strand.
GCCATCCTGAGAGGGTTGCCGACAGGGTAAGAGCTGTTTACCACTTGGAATCCGAGAGACCCAAAACACAGGAACAAGAAGCCCAACAAGGCGGCGCAGCCAACCGAGATAACGCTGGATGTTGTCCGCAAGATCTGTAGGCTTTCATCGTTGCCAGACGCGGTTGTCTGGCCTTTTACGTTATGCCAAGAAAATGAAAATCACTTGCGATCTATACTCTGAGTGGATCAGTGCGATCCGCCAAGAATTCACGAAAGAGGGATTCGACTATTCAGGGTTGGGCGACCAAGATTGCGCAATTCAATGGCAGAGCTGGAATCGTCGCATTGTCCCGCCTGGATCACGAACGATTGAGAAGGCTGACACTTTTTCCTGCCCTGCCGAGCTTCAGGCAGGTTTGGACGGACTTGAGGAAGCCTTCACCAACGGCGACAACGTGAAGCCATGGCAATCGAAGCTTGTCGATAAGGTTTCCTACGAAGATGGGCTTTTGAACGACTACGGAGTCTTGCATTTTCATTTAGGCGACACCTTGGAAGGCAACGGGTATATGAAGCGCACAGGTCCGCTTCTTTTCGCCATAGTTCGAGACGCTGCTGTTTACGAGATCGGAGTTTATGGACATGGGGCTTGGTATGAGCTCGATATCTTGAACATCATCGACCGCAATTGGCCATTCCTCCTCGATCCCGTCACCATCAAGGCGATTGACACAGCATATTCACCGAAGACGAAGGAAGAGGTCAAGGCGTTGAGGGACGCGAACGTCTGCTCAATCATTTCATTAGACAGTGGACGGATTGTGATGCCTATCGGTGGAGGCGTGGCTACGGACGGCACCTCGAATGATGCAGTTCACTCTGCCGACTACTGGGCAAAGTTTCTATGCGATGCCGACAAATTGGTTATCGAGCACATTGAAGAGTGTATCCGGAAAGGGACTCTTCCTGCGAAGGATTACCAAGTGCATCTCCATGCAACGGCAACTGAGATCGCGGCCATTGTTGAGGATAAGTTGCGCATCATCGTATGGCGAAAACAGGCATAACAAGGCGTCGCTCTCAACACCTGCCCCGCCGCGAGTTCAACCCATCATGACTATTCAACCTTCAACCCACAGTCGAAGCATCGCCCTCGGGCAGGTGTGAGAGGACTTCGACGTTGTGCCAAGAATATGAAGATGAGCGTACTGAGATCATTCTTCGACGGCATGTGCGATGCGCCGAACCTAGTCAAGGATCTTGAGGGTGGCGTCGAGCGAACTTCTCACGATGTGGTTTCCCACTATATCGACGACCTCGACACAAATTTCCCAGTTACGACCGAGCACTTAATGATGATCTGTGATGCCTTCACGACTGGCGATTTGACCGCTCAGATGATCCAGCAGATCGCGTTCGCCATGATGGCCGACGATTACCTCGAGTGGAACAACGAAACTTCCGACGGACAGCGAGTCGCAGAAGTGATCGGTTGGTGGGACTCCCCCGAAATTAACTACCCCATCACCGAATCGACCATCACGAAGTTCCGGCACTACTTGTGCACTGGGGAGAGTCAGTTCACACGGGAGGATTTGGCCCCTGATCTATCGCGAAAGGGTTGATTCATTGAGTTAGAACGAAGCGACCTGGGCACAACAAGTCGGCGCAGCCAACCGCGATAACGCTGGTGATTGTCCGCAAGATCTGTAGGCTTTCACAGTTGCCAGGCGCGGTTGTCTGGCCTTTTACGTTCTGCCAAATATTAATGAAGGCGCTGGTTGTTACAACTTTGATCCTGCTGGGCGGGGTATGGATATTCTATGCAACGATCGTGCCATCTGTGATGCGAGTGCGAGCCATGAGCGATGCTATGGCTTTCCAAGCAGCTTTGCATCAATGGGCCTCTGAGAAGGTCGTGGACGGTAGGCTCAACGAAGATGATGTGAAGCAGATCTTTCCAGAGAGCTATTCACTAGGAATTGGCGGGGAGAACTCTGACCATGACTTCCTCGCAATGATCGAGCACATTGCAGAGTCCAGCGCCCCTCCCGTCTGGCCTGGAGCCATCATGTGTGCTGTTGGCATAGCCGCGGCATTTCGCCTCCCATCAACAGCAATCGCAGAACAAGTCGGCGCAGCCAACCGCGATAACGCTGGTGATTGTTCGCAAGATCTGTAGGCTTCCATCATTGCTAGGCGCGGTTTTCTGGCCTTTTACGTTCGCCCCAAAAAAACAGATGAGCGAGGCCACCATCACGAACGCCCTACTCCGGTGCACGAGGGAAGATAATCTCGCCAGCGAGGTATTCGAACTTGTGCGCGCCGATCTCGGACTTTGGGTTCTGGAACTTCCCGAAACTTTTCAGGAGATCGTCGAGGTTCTTACCGCACACAGCAACCTTCTCAGGACGCTCAAGGCTAACGGATCTGACTACACACTACATTTAGCAGCGACCGTGGACGAGATGCACAGGCTGGTAATTCCGAGTGACATGGCGGCACTTTCCGCCGACTGTGGCTTCTCAATTGAGCTGATCGCCACCCCCTGAAAAACAACGGCGAACAAGCCGGCGCAGCCAACCGCGATAACGCTGGATGTTGTCCGCAAGATCACTAGACTTTCACAGTTGCCAGGCGCGGTTGTCTGGCCTTTTACGTTCACCACAAATAATGAAATACTCTCGCTTGATCCCCCTGTTTGCCATCTGCTCTTTTAGTTCGATTTGCACCGCCAGCGAAGTGGCTCCAACAGGCCTGACGGTGGTCGTTTGTGATTCCTCCAACAAGGTCCTAGACACTGTCGTCGTCCCTGATGACGAAAAATCTGGGTCCGTGAAGTTCACACTGCCAGAAGGGGTAACCGAAATTCGAGTATTCGCACTGGGCAAGCGTCAACACAAAGATTTGCCCTCGGGGTACTTCATTAAAGGACGACCTGACAATGACGAATGGATGGGCCGGGGCTACGTTGAGGCTCACGTTGAGAAGGGTCTCCTGGTCGGTATTGACGGGAACGGAGTAGGACCTATTAAGTTCAGCGAGGAGTTGGAGAAGCAGATCTTAGCCGACATTAAGGCTGACAAGCCGGCTCCACTTACAACTATAAAATCCGACGGTGAACAAGACGGCGCAGCCAACCGCGATAACGCTGGTGATTGTTCGCAAGATCTGTAGGCTATCCCCTATTGTCAGGCGCGGTTGTCTGGCCTTTTACGTTCTACCAAAAATGAGGATCTCCATACCAATCATCTTGCTCTTGGTTGGAACCACCCCGCTCTATTCGGATGATATCTGCGATCCGTTCAAGGCGCACGATCCTCAAATGGTGTCCGACTGCCAAGCCTCCGATAAACTCACCTCGATCTTTACCTGCATATCCAGTGGGACGCTCCAAGGCAGCGAGATCAGTTCTCGATCCACCGCGATCATCAGCACGATTTCGAAGTTCCACGAAAAGAACCACCGCGTACCGCATACGCTTGCCGAACTACGATCATTCGCCAAGTTGCATGGGTTTGACCTACTCGATCTGCAGCGACTTAGTCAGGTCGTGTTCGATGACGGCATGTTCCACTATTCGGCGACCTACGCGCGCGGGACATTAACACTCTCACATCTTCCGGATCGCCTTTGGTCCTCGGCACCTTTGGATATTCCTGAGGTAGAACAAGTCGGCGCAGCCAACCGCGATAACGCTGGATGTTGTCCGCAAGATCTGTAGGCTTTCATCGTTGCCAGGCGCGGTTGTCTGGCCTTTGACGTTCTCCATAAAGGGATATGCCATTGATCGAGCTTGAGACGAAGATTTCCGCGCCGATTGATCGTGTGTTTGATCTTGCGCGCAGCATCGACGCACACATGGCCAGCACCGAAGGGTCGAATGAGAGAGCTGTAGAGGGTCGTACCTCAGGTTTGATTGGGGACGGTGAGACAGTGACATGGGAGGCAAGTCATTTTGGGATCAAGCAGAGGCTCTCCGTGCGCGTCACCAAGTTTGACCGGCCATACCTTTTTGGAGACGAGATGATCAGCGGCGCATTTGCTTCGATGTATCATACCCACAGATTCTCCCCGTCCGGTGACGGAACCGTGATGAAGGATGAGTTCCATTTCACTGCCCCCTTTGGGATCTTAGGTCGTTTGGCCGAGGGCCTATTTCTGACTGGTTACATGACGAGATTTCTTGCCAAGAGAGCTGCCCAACTGAAGACTATGGCAGAGTCGGAAGCGTGGCGTAGCTACCTAAAAAATACAGGAGAACAAGCCAGCGCTGGCAACCGCGATAAGGCTGGTGGTTGTTCGCAAGATCTGTAGTTTATCAGCTGTTGCTTGGCGCGGTTGCCAGGCTTTTAACGTTCTCCCAAAAAATGCCGTGGACATTCGACATCCGTGAAGTCTCCGCAGGATGCTACAAGGCCTTGGCGACCCGCGATTCAGGGCAGTCCATCGCGAAGGAAGGCTTCGTGAGCGTAATTGAGGAGCTACTTGCTGACGTTTATCGTGCGGAAGTCGATGCGGGCACCTTGGACTCGAAAGCTGCCTACGATATCACCTTGGATTTCTTGGGGACATCACGTTGGGAGGGGCGCTATCACGAGAAGATGTTTGGCTCATGGAGCATTTTAGACAGGCGCGACCAGAATAAGGCGATTCACTACGACGGAAGAGATTTCTATCTAATGGTGAGCAAGGACTCGAAGGGCTACTCGTGGCAGGGCGAGTTGAAGAAGCTGGCGAAGGGACGCTGCCACTATTTTCGCGAGGTCGTCTACCTATGAACAAAAACGGGGAGAACAAGCGGGTGCTACCAACAGGCTACCCGCCGCGAGTTGAAAGCGTAATGACAATCACAACCTCAACCTTGAAATCGAAGGGGCGCTGCCGGTAGCCTGCGGCAGACCCTTGACGTTATGCAGAAAATTAGAGCTCGTGAGTTTTCGTGGCGTCTAGGGCTCCCTCACAGATCCGCATCATAAAAATAATGAGAGACTATCTAATTTTGTCAGTTCGGCCAACCTCATCGAGGTTGCCATCTGGGACAGATTTGTTTTATGAGTGCCAAATCTGCAACGGGGTTGTTTCTAGCAGCCCTAAGCATCCAGCTTCGTGTGATTGTCGCAATATTTGTATAGATACGGATGCTGGGAGGCAGGCTTTTAGAGAGATTTTGAAGGTCAAAGTGTTCACTGAAAAATGAATTCCGAATCGCTCATTGCACAAATCCAGCTAAGAATGTATTCGGCATAACAAGGCGCAGCACCCGACCGCCTGATCTCACTGATGTTGGATCTCAAATGACCACTACAACCTTTAACCCTCAGTCTACGCGCGGCTGCCATCAGGCGGCTCATGTGCTATGACGTTCGCTAATAATGAGCACCTTGCCGAATGCAGTCCTCGCTCTTGCTGACGCTTTCAATGATATTCGGAGACCCAAAGGCGTTCCTTGCCTATGGGACATTAGCCCTGAGGAGCTGAGTGCATATCAGCATCATGAGTTTGATCACGGCGGCTGGGTTGCTGAGTACTTGTACTTTTTACCCCGCACCATGCATGCAGGCGTCATAGAAGACGATTGGTGGTTCATTCCTGAGGTTACGGGACAGAGGATTGCCGAAACTGATCCGGAGTCCTGGCCGTTGAGAAGAGCTGAAGCGCTTGATCACTTTTTGACCTCAGTATTTGAATCGTCACGCACGAGGGCGGACACGGGGAGCACCATCGATTCTTGGATCTGCGCAATCGCCCTAATGGGAAAGGATGTTCGACCGTTCCTCGCAAAGGTGGAGGAATCGCATGATCTTATTTTGAAGTACTATGCGGAGAACGCCGACAACTTGAACCAAACAAGTCTATCTAACGCATTTTGGAAGTCGTCACCCGATAAAGGCCGACAGGTCGTAGACTGGTTTTTATCCAAAAACGTGCGTGACCTCATTGAAAGGTCGTACGGCATTCGGCTTTGAAATCCCTGAGCGAACAAGTCGGCGCAGCCAACCGCGATAACGCTGGATGTTGTTCGCAAGATCTGTAGGCTTTCATCGTTGCCAGGCGCGGTTGTCTGGCCTTTTACGTTGTGCCAGATAAATGAATCTCCTTCACATCATTGCGGCAGTCTCGATAGTTTTCGGAATTGCAATGATCATGTTCAGCAGAGTAATCGGATCTGCATTTTGCGCTCTAGGCAGATTCGTGTTCTTCATTTTCAGGGCTATTCCCCCACTTTGGAGTCTGGTGACAGAGGTGTATGACCCAGTAAAAGCTCCAAAGCGCATCAAAGTGCTTGGAGCAGTTTTCGTTGCCCAGTCAGGCGTCTTGATTCTTTTGGCTTCCCTCTTACCTCAATGACCTCGTGCCTACGGAACCACAAGAAGCACAACAAGTCGGCGCAGCCAACCGCGATAACGCTGGATGTTGTCGGCAAGATCACTAGACTTTCATCGTTGCCAGGCGCGGTTGTCCGGCCTTTAACGTTGTGCAGAATATGAACGAGCAGCCCATGCCCCAATCGATCTCAGGCAGCGGTCTTCTCGTGCTGACGATCTGCGCTTTTGTGATGCTCTTTGGATCAGTTTTCTTCGCGGTCAGCAATGGATACCCGGGCCACCCAACTGCACAGATCAGCAGTCTCGGTCTGATCGTCAATTTGCCTGCATCCGTTATCGCTTGGATTGCCTTCGCTCGGGGCACCCGGCGGGGACTTCTTCAGATGGGGCTTGCGATTGCACTCCTTACCGCGATCCACTACTTACTGATCAGCAATCTATGGACGGTGGCGTTCCATGGTGGCTGACTCCTTCCCGCACCGTAGGAAAACCAATGCACAACAAGGCGGCGCTCCTAACACCTGCCCCGCCGCGAGTTCAATTTTCCATGGCCATTCCACCCTCAACCCGCAGTCGAAGCCTCGCCCCCGGGCAGGTGTAGGAGGCCTTCGACGTTCGGCCAAAAACTCTCGCGATGAAGCGATTCGTAATAATCCTCGCACTGCTGGTAGGACTCGGTTGCTTTACTGCTTTCTTCCTTACCGGCGAGGCCGCCAGCGAAGACAATTTCAACAAGGTCGCCGAAGGGATGACTCAAGCCGAGGTCCGCGAATTGCTTGGAGAGCCAGATGACACTTGGGGTGGTTCACCCGATCGGACGACATATTACTACGGTGGATTTCGTCGTTTAAGGTGGTGCACGATGGAGGTGTTTTTCGACGAGAACGGGAGGGTGGTGAGCAAGTTTCACGACCACTAACAAAACAAGCCGAACAAGTCGGCGCAGCCAACCGCGATAACGCTGGTGATTGTTCGCAAGATCTGTAGGCTTTCATCGTTGCCAGTCGCGGTTGTCTGGCCTTTTACGTTGTGTAGGAAATGAAATCTTTTGCGAAGTTCATTGGTGCCTCCTTCATCGTGATGGTTTGCGCTTCCTTCGGATTTGGAGTAGCCCAGTGGCTCGCTACTCCAACACTCTTCACCCCTCTATTCCTAATGCCAGCCGCTTTTGTTTTCGCTTGGTTCAACCAATCGAAGTTTGATTGGGTTAAGACGACTCTGTTCCTTCTTTTACTGGGCGCGTCGATCTGGAGTGTTCGCGCTCTTGTCCCTGCTCCGGAAGGGGCGAACTTTGCCTTCATAGGCCCGGTTGTTTTGATCGTGTTCTTGCCGCGACTTGAACGAATATACGATCGCCTACGAGAGAGGAAGCTGCACAACGAGACTGTGTAGGTAGGTCCCACTCAGCAACAACCATTGACATCGAGCCGAGAAGTCGAAGCACGTTCTTCAGGGTTTGGTCGAACATGGCAATGGAACTTCAATTACACAACAAGTCGGCGCAGCCAACCGCGATAACGCTGGATGTTGTTCGCAAGATCTGTAGGCTTTCATCGTTGCCAGGCGCGGTTGTCTGGCCTTTTACGTTCTGCACAAGAATGAACAAACATATTAAGATCGTCTCTTGCGGATGGCTAATCCTCCCCAGCTTGTATCTTGTTCTTTGGTTTAAGCACCAACTCGATGTAGGGTTTGATCGCTACCTAGGCTGGAACGAGAATTCTGGGTCTCTCTTCTGGTCTGGGCTGTTGGGCTTCGCTGCATTCGCGGCCTCAAGTGGGAGTTCACTTGGGCTCAAAGGGCTAGGTATTGCAGCGATGACCGTTCTCAGCTTACTCATATTTGAAGCCAGCTCTTCCTCTTTAAGTGCCGCCATCTTAAGGAGTCCAATTGGGCTTTCCATCTATATACTTTTACTCGTTTTTTGTTTGTATAGCATAATTGCCATAAGGTTCGCTCTGAGAAAGAAGGCAGAACAAGTCGGCGCAGCCAACCGCGATAAGGCTGGTGATTGTTCGCAGGATCTGTAGGCTTTCACAGTTGCTAGGCGCGGTTGTCTGGCCTTTAACGTTCTCTCTGAAAATGCCTTACTCCAAACAGTTGGTCAGCTTGCTCTGTGTGGTGCTTTTCGCTACCCCGCTCCATGCGGCTGACAGCAAGCCCCTTGATGATACGGTTGCTGCAGGCATCGTATTCAAGATCGGATACTTATTGGGAATGGAGGGCTCCTGGAGCAGAGTGGACACACACACACCCGAAAGCTTCAAGGACGCCATGTCCCTGATTTCTAAAGATTTGAGCCAGTTCTCAGATACAGAAAGAGGCATCTTGCTAAAGAAAGAGGGGGAGCAGTTGATTAGCTTTCTTACAAAATGCGTCACTTTGGGCGTGACTGCTCAGGGAGACGCCAAGCCTAATGGCGAGAGTGAAGCGTTTTATCGAAAACTAGATTTGGATCCGAACAATCCAGACCCAACAAAGCTAGCCCAGATTTTGACGACTCGACTCGCAGCCTACGCGAACCTCTCGGCCACACCTGCATGGGTTTACGATCCAACCAAGAGAGAACAAGTCGGCGCAGCCAACCGCGATAACGCTGGATGTTGTCCGCAAGATCACTAGACTTTCTCAGTTGCCAGGCGCGTTTGTCTGGCCTTTTACGTTCTGCAAGAAATGAATAGATCCGCGACCAACGCCCTGTTTGCCATTCGCAATCTAGCAACACTTCTTGCGGCTCGATCGGAAGACACAACGACCCTCCGAAGGATCATCGATTTCACCAATGACCGTGGCCGATGGCAGAAGGCTCACGGATTATTAGACCAGATTCGGAGTAAGACATCCAAGGCTTTGTCGCGCGGTGACAAGAAGCTTGAAGCTCAATACAGATTTGAGGAAGTCTGCGTGAAGACACTCTACAACTTTGGACGGTATTCTGCACCTTTCGATCCCGACTCGCCGTATTGGATCATCCCCAATGCGCTTCGTGCCGGTGAGTTGTTGGGATTTACGACCACAGAGATTTTGGATCAGATCAAGGTTGACGATGAGACCAGCGAATCCACCAAGAATATCCAAGCAGAACAAGTCGGCACAGCCAACCGCGATAACGCTGGATGTTGTCCGCAAGATCTGTAGGCTTTCACAGTTGTCAGGCGCGGTTACCAGGCCTTTTACGTTATGCCAAGAAATGCTCGACGAGCTGCAATATGATCTGACACGAAGGCAACGGCTCATTCCCCATCTTCGGGCTTGGGGCGTAGCTCAGCTCTTCGTGATCGTCGGGCTAGTCGGGGCTGTCGCTGCTGCATTCGAGGGTTCATGGGTGTTTGCGGTGCTGATCGGCTTGCTGGTTCTTTGCTTCGGTCGCGGATACATCATCGGACTTCTAAACGTGATCTTCGTGGGGTCGCAGCACATGGATATCCGCATCGAGGACAACGGACTGGGATACATGGCAGGGAAGGAGCGGTGGTATATTTTCCTCGATGGACTGACCGCGGTTCGAGACCTGGAGCGAAGTGTATGGACGATTCAACACTGGAATGGAACGGTCGTTAATATTCCCAAGAGTGAACTGTCGGAGGATACGCTCGCCTTTCTTCGAGATTGGGTTCGCCGCGCCAATGACTACAGAGATCAGCATGGAATACGGAGTCCCTACCCAACGAAAACAACGAAGGCATAACAAGGCGTCGCTCTCAACACCTGCCCCGCCGCGAGTTCAAATCGCCATGACCATTCAACCATCAACTCAGAGTCGAAGCCTCGCCCCCGGGCAGGTGTGAGAGGAGTTCGACGTTCTCTCTGAAATGATGACAAAAGCAAAAGCAGATGCTGTGGCAGCAATTCGCAAGTTGGCGGCTGCAGCACGGACATTGCCTTCAGCAACTCTGTTTCTAATTTTGTTTTATCGGCTCGAAATTGGGGTCGGAAAGAAGGCGGTTTACGAGTCTGACAAGCTTTCGGATCACGGCGGTGATGGCGACATGATGAGGTTTTCCTTTGGCGATCAGACGGCCATAAAATTCCTTCAAAATCGGGTTGTGGTTCGTGGCGCATAGAGCAGGCATGTAGAGGCTGCGCCGGAGTAAATGCCTTCCTCCGCGGACGTGCCTCTTGCCGCTATGAGTGCCGGTGTCTTTGTTGAATGGCGCAACTCCAACTAAAGCCGAAGCCTGGTTGTCGGTGATTGCGCCCAGTTCTGGCATTTCAGACAAGAAGACCGTGGATGCAGCCAGACCAAGTCCTTTGATCGACTCGATTTTGCGCTTCTTCTCACGCAGCACGGCGTCTTTCGCAATGAGTGTGTCGAGTTGCTTTTGGCAACGAGCAATCGCTCGCTCAAGGCTTTGGATTTGGGTCTTGAGCTCCTTCTTCACAAAGCTGTCGGTGACCTTTTGAAGGGCCGTTTTCTGAGCTGCAGCTTGGCGGGTGAAACGATCCTTAATCCTGGCGATCGCTGACATCTTCTCCTGCAGAGCTGTAGGTTTTACGCGGGATGCCGGGGTGATCGACTCTCCGAAGCGAGACAAGACCGTGGCATCCATCGCGTCAGTTTTCGCTGAGATTCCCATGGCCTCGGCAAATGCTCGTGCTCGCTTTGGATTAACCAGGCTGATGGGAATGTTTAGCTCCAATGCTTGAGCGAGGAGGCACTTTTCATAGCCACCGGTAGGCTCACAGATGATGTGGATTTCGTCCTGTTGTTTGGATAGCTTGAGGAGCTCCGATTTTACCTTTGATGGAGTGTTGGGAACGGTCCAGGAGCGCTTTGTTTTGGGGTGATAAAAGTCGAGTTTATCTTTGCTGACATCGACGCCGATATAGTGTTTGTTCTGAGTGTTCATCTGTATTTCAACCTTGGATCTACGAGCTCTCGGGCTCTTGCAACTCTACGAACTGCAGATGGATTTGAGGGAAACAGGCCTCCTTGCTGAAAGACGAGTTCAAGGACTCGAGGAGGAACGGAGTGACTGTTTCAGCGATCGAGGTGGGGGTGGCCACCCCCACCTTGATCAACCTCCGGTTTCGTATGAAACCGATGGAGCTAGGAATAGCTCAAATTGACCAACCAAGGGGGAACGCCAGATTGGATCCGCCGTGTAGTTACAGCCGTCGAGGCAGAAACGCCCGATACTAAGGAAGTCTCAGACTCAATTCGAAGTCTTGGGATTTTTTTGAATCGCGGAGAGTGGGACAGAATTCTGGTGGAGAAAGGAGGGCTAAACTATTTGGATCTCGCTCATGCAAGTCTAGCACTGCTGACCTACTGCGAGAGTCTAGACTTGGAACCGAACGATCGAATGGGAGTAGAAATTGAGCTGGGGCGATTGCGCCATTCACTGCGATCACACGAAATGAGAGAACAAGTCGGCGCAGCCAACCGCGATAACGCTGGTGATTGTTCGCAGGATCTGTAGCCTATCCACAGTTTCCAAGCGCGGTTGTCTGGCCTTTAACGTTCGGCAAAAAATGAAACTTACCCTTCCCCTTCCACTGGCAATTTGTTGCGTAGCATTGGGATGGATCGGAGGTTGCCTCTTCAACCCCTACGAGACTACTCGAGAACGGCTGATCGAATCGTGGAGACTAATTGAGCCAGGAATGCCGGTCGATGAAGTTGACTCGATTCTAGGTCTCCCAATGTATGATTTCAGCGCCGGTAGTGGTCGGCCTGGTTGGGTTGCGGAGGTGCTGCCCGAGGAGATCATGAAGGGCCACAGAATTCGCGCTTACTACATTGATGGATTTGGCCCACAATATCTGTTGGTGGCGTTTGATGCTAGCGACCATGTTGCCTTTGTGGGCAGCACCCACACATGAAAACTTACAAGCCGAACAAGTCGGCGCAGCCAACCGCGATAACGCTGGATGTTGTCCGCAAGATCTGTAGGCTTTCATCGTTGCCAGGCGCGGTTGTCTGGCCTTTAACGATCTCCATAGAATGAAATCTCGAATCTTCCAGCTGCTTCTCTATATGATTGCCTTGATCGGAATCTCTTTTGCAGAAGATGAAGTTTTAACGACAAAGAATAAATTTTCTGAGGTACATAAAGAGCTACTGAGTAGCAGACTTGCTTTCTCTACAAAGCAAAACCTAATCTACCTCTCGGTAAAGGAGAAGGCAAACCTTCCACTTGAATACATCGACGGTAAAGGCTTCGAAGCTTCTGATGGAATTCTAACTCTGAACAGTAACTTTATTTGGCCAGGTTGCGGCTATGACCGATCAAGCTACACTATTAGCAAGATAACAGCTGAGTTTATCGTAATTGATTACGTCCAAGGAACGCCAGAGCAAGATGGATACAGAGATTCTGGACAATTCAAAATCCGCTATAACGACCAATGAAACGGAGATCAAGACAGTGGTGGCAATGTCTACTACGCTGCGCTGCGTAGCCATGCCACACTTCGACGTTCGGCAAATATGAGCACCATCCGAATCGCTTGTTTCCTTTGCGTCATCTCCGTTTGCTCATGTTCTCGTAAAGACGGGCGTTCGTCGGACATTGAGTTGCTCACTAGCCAGGAGATTTCTTCAACTAGTTTCGTCAGCAGCAGTCGCGAGGCCGGCTGGACACTCTACGGAAGCGATATTGAAGATTGGTCAGTCTTCTATCACTCGAAGAAGATCCAATGCAACGAAGGCGACACGATAACCGCTAGCTTTAATCTTGATGGAAGGCGCTACGAGAAGGATCTGACTGATGAATCTTTTGCCATCTTGGGGCGGCTTATAGGCTCTGAGGAGCTATCCGTCGCAATCTTCCGAAGAGAGAGAGATCCTCAGCCGAATTCGAAATCCTCTGCGCCGAACAAGGCGCAGCACCCGACCGCCTGACATCACTGATGTTGGACTTCACATGACCACTACAACCTTTATCCCAAAGTCAACGCTGGGCTGCCATCAGGCGGCTCGTGTGCTATAACGTTCTCCTAATAATGAAGCGCACACGCTACGGTTTACTAAGCCTTGCTTTCATCGTCATCGTCGCTAGTGCCGCATTCTTAGTCTTCCGGACCGTAAGACAATCGGTTGCTAGCGAAGGTTACGATACAAACGAAGCAGCATGGAATTATCTCATCCGTCGCGGAGAGATTCGATTTCAATTGGCAGATGGATGCGTAATAAAAGGTATCCAGACAGGTAACACCCAAGGGACGATAGCCAACTCCAATGAAGCATACTTGCGATTAGGATACGGCGCATTCACTACAACGATCGAGTATGCAGATGCTAGCGGGGCACCTCAGTTGATCACCATCCGAACAGATAAATTTAACAATTGGAACCGCGTGCTCTATGTGCAAGATAACCACGGAAACTTCACAAGAATTGACAACGGCGTTGTCCAAGATCCTGACTCGATCAACATAAAACAAGGAGAACAAGTCGGCGCACGCCAACCCGCTACCCGCTCCGAGTCGAAATCTGAATGACAATTACAACTTTTAACCCTGAAGTCATAGTGCGCCCTCGGTAGCGGGTGGGCGGCCTATGACGTTCTGCCAAATATTAATGAAGGCGCTGGTTGTTACAACTTTTATCCTGCTGGGCGGGGTATGGATATTCTATGCAACGATCGTGCCATCTGTGATGCGAGTGCGAGCCATGAGCGATGCTATGGCTTTCCAAGCAGCTTTGCATCGATGGGCCTCTGAGAAGGTCGTGGACGGTAGGCTCAACGAAGATGATGTGAAGCAGATCTTTCCAGAGAGCTATTCACTAGGAATTGGCGGGGAGAACTCTGACCATGACTTCCTCGCAATGATCGAGCACATTGCAGAGTCCAGCGCCCCTCCCGTCTGGCCTGGAGCCATCATGTGTGCTGTTGGCATAGCCGCGGCATTTCGCCTCCCATCAACAGCAATCGCAGAACAAGTCGGCGCAGCCAACCGCGATAAGGCTGGTGGTTGTTCGCAAGATCACTAGACTTTCACTGTTGTCAGGCGCGGTTGTCTGGCCTTTTACGTTAGCCTAAAAATGGAGCGCGATACAATCATCCGAAAGCCGAATGGCGGTGGCGTTGCTATTCTTCATATGCGTGAGATGAACTCTCCTTCGTGGGCTCACATCAGGCAAGACTACTGGATTCCCGCAAACGACCTCAGTATCTTGGGGTTTGATGACCGCATCGAAGGGCGCTTCTTTACCGACCGATACATAACCTCTGCAGACGGGCGATATCTACTGATTGAGGAGATGGAGTTCGATGGAACCCAAGAGTCCGTGGATAGTCATTCAAGCCGCATTATCATCATCGATACACAGACGGCAAGCGAGGCTGTTGTGGGACGCATTGATGACGGTTTCTGCTTCCCGAAGAGAATCGATGGCGATACCATCTTTTACAGCAAGAGGCGGAGAGCTGAGAACGGTGTATACCATGAGTTTGAGCGTGATATCGAAAGCCTAACATGGACAAAACAAGGCTAACAAGTCGCGGCACCCAACCCCTGACCCGCCGAGAGTCGCAGTTTTCAGATGAATATAAACCTCAACCCACAGTCTACGCACGCCCCATGGTCAGGGGTTGGTGCGCTATGACGTTAGCGCAAAGAATGGAACGGAAAATCACGGTTAAGCCGACTACCTTTCGCGGCGTGCAAATGCGCTCAAAGACAGAGGCGACGGTCGCTGCATGGTTTGAGCAGCAGGGTTGGGAGTGGATTTACGAGCCTGAATCCCTTCTCGATGGTATTCAATACACGCCAGACTTCTATCTTCCCCAGATCGATACTCTTGTGGAGGTGAAGCCAGTTCTCTTCATGAAAGAAGTTGAGCGTGCTATCCCAATCGTTGAGAAACTCAAAAAGACATTTGCCGTGATTTCAGTTGGCCACGCGAACACTGTGGTTGTGGTCGATCTTTTTGGTCTCTTGGATCCATGCGATCCCTTCAACCACGGAGAAAAAGAATTTTGGGGATGGCATTCCGAAGCGCCAGATGAAGATCAGCGCACCATTTACGTGGACGACAATCAACAGAGATTTCCGATGAACTATATCTACATGGGTGCTGGATGCAATCTTCGGTGGAAGTTTGGAAGAGAGTGCCCATGCACGAACTGACATGCCGAACGAAGCGCTAACAAGGCATCGCAGATCAACGCCCTGCCCGCCGCGAGTCGAAAGCCTCATGAACTATCCAACCTTCAATCCGAATTCAAGGCTCGCCCCCGGCAGGGCGTGACTGGACTTCGACGTTAGCTCAAAGAATCATGCCGTTCCCCGTCGATCCAAAGTTCATCGATCAGGCCGAAGCGAAGCTGGGCGTGAAGTTCCCTGATTCGTTCCGCGCAGGAATGGCTGAATTGAACGGCGGCGAAATTGAGACGAATGAAGACTTGTGGCAGCTCCATCCGTTTTTCGACACGTCAGACAAGAAGCGACTGAAGAGAACCGCCAATGACATCGTTCGCGAGACGGCATCTGCAAAGGGTTGGACTGGATTTCCTGAGGGAGCGGTGGCGATTGCCTCAGGCCAGTGCGGAGACATTGCTATCCTCATCCGCGAGGAGCGCGAACCCA
The DNA here is from genome assembly GCF_010681825.2 of Sulfuriroseicoccus oceanibius. NCBI lineage: Bacteria > Pseudomonadati > Verrucomicrobiota > Verrucomicrobiia > Verrucomicrobiales > Verrucomicrobiaceae > Sulfuriroseicoccus > Sulfuriroseicoccus oceanibius. The sequence continues at coordinate 2,298,335 of NZ_CP066776.1, forward strand.
CGCGATTGAGAGACACTGTTTTGCACTGGGATCATGAGACGGGAGCGACCAAGATTCTGGCACCCACAACCGAAATCTGGCTAAACACAAGGAGCTAACAAGGTGTCGCTCTCAACACCTGCCCCGCTGCGAGTTCAATCCGTCATGACCATTTCACCCTCAACCCACAGTCGAAGCCTCGCTCCCGGGCAGGTGTGAGAGGACTTCGACGTTGGGCCAAGTAATATGAACTCCATCAAGTGCCTTATCATCTGCCTTTCGGTGATCCATCAGGACTACGCTCAAGCCGTAGAGACTAGTCGCCCACCTGCCACAACTTACTTGGAAATAACAGTTCCTTCGCTGACAGGTGAGGAAATAATCGATGCGGTTCGCGAGGACAATGACCCGAAGCTTCTGTCCTCGATAGGACGAGGTGCCGCCAGGGATGGGCAAATGCGGTTCCCGCTGGTCTGGCACGAACAAGTCACACTCGGCAACCAAAGTCATACCGTCTGCTTATTCGATAGCCCTTTCCGCGTGATGCCCGGCCACAATCCAAGAGTTCTAGTTCTCATAGATCACAACCAAAAAATCGTCACGTGGAACCAATTCACATGTGAACCAGCATTTAGATACGGCTTAATTACACAAGTAGCTTCAGACACCGCCCCTTATTTGATCACGATAAACCCTTCCTCGAGATTCGGCGGCGAACCTTGGTTTGAACGCTATAAGTTGGAGACCGCAAAGATCACAAAAGTCAGTGAAGGCTACGACCCTCGCATAATAAATCAGGCCCAACAAGACGGCGCAGCCAACCGCGATAACGCTGGATGTTGTTCGCAAGATCTGTAGGCTTTCATCGTTGCCAGTCGCGGTTGTCTGGCCTTTTACGTTCTGCAAAAAATGAAATGCCTCGCACTACTTTTGGTTATCGCAAGCTCATCTGCTGGACAGCAGTTCGGCGATGACAATCAGTCGGGCGATTGGCTGCCGATACCCGATGGATACGTTTGGCCATCCTCAGTCGACAATCCACCAGAGTTCGAAACGGTGGTGAGGAAGTTCGCGGAGCTGCCGAAGGTATTGCGCGAAAGCATCAGAAGATATTGGCCCGAGGACGAAGATCCAGTGCAAGTGGGCATCGCTGAGATCGACCTGAACGGAGACGGGAAGCCCGAACTTTTTGTCGAAGTCCCAGCGTATAGTGGCACCGGGGGAAGCTTTTACGAGATGCTCTCCATGATCGACGGCAAGACGTATAAGGGCATCGGTGGGATTCAGGGCTGGGGATTCCAGTTCGTAACGCGGAAGAACGGATGGCTCCAGATCGAGGGAATGAGCCGCGGCGGGGGAGGGAATTACACTCGGTATTTGATGACCTTTGCCGATCAGGGCTATGAGATCAGTCGGAACGAAGGACACGATTTCAACTCCAGTAAGGTCACCATTCGCGAAACCAAGGCAGAACAATCCGGCGCTGCACAACCCGCTACCGCTCCGGAGTCAAGGTCACCCGACAACTAGAGACTTAAACCTTAGCCGAAGCCTCGCCCCCAGTAGCGGGTTGGCAGGCCTTAGGCGTTCAGATAAAAATGAGATTTCTCCTCCCAATCCTAGCCCCATTGGCTCTCGTCGCGCTCCTATCTAGTTGCACCTCGATAAACGAAAATTTAGGGGCAATAACGACCAAAGACCTCAACGAAGCGGATTTCGTTAGAGACGTTCTCAAGCAGAATCCAGATTCCAAGGGAAAGTTTAGAGTGGAGCCAGGAAGTGAGATTACCACTGTGTTCATCTCGAGCCCCGCACGACCGGTCGACGAGAGTGCACTACGAGCGTCAATGAGGCAGATCAAAGGTGCAATCAGAGACACTTACGGAACAACTCCGAACACGCTGCGGTTCGTCTTTAGTGAAACGACTATCGAAGAATAGGATTCTGAACAAGTCGGCGCAGCCAACCGCGATAACGCTGGTGATTGTTCGCAAGATCTGTAGGCTTTCACAGTTGCCAGGCGCGGTTGTCTGGCCTTTTACGTTCTGTCTGAAAATAGATACTGAGGGCAGACGAGCACAGTAATCGAAAGAGGATCCGGCTGTCGGCTCCGCACCACGCTCTTCCCTTCAGTTTTGGAGGATAGTCGTGATAGAAGATCGCTCTACGTTTGCACCACCCGCCTGCGCCTGAGCAACGCCCCACTCGATGAGGATCGCCACCCGCATTCGGACCAGATCAAGTCGGGGTCACTGACGAGATCGCGCACCGAAGCTTTGCTGAGCAGATGGGCGGCGGTTGGAGGCGGGCACGGAGCAAGCCTCAGGACAGAACAAGTCGGCACAGCCAACCGCGATAACGCTGGATGTTGTCCGCAAGATCTGTAGGATCTCCCCTATTGTCAGGCGCGGTTGTCTAGCCTTTAACGTTCTGCAAATAATTAGAAGATGAAACGAACGTTGCATCACTTACTAGCCGGAATCCTCTCGGTGAGCGTGGCACACGCTGCGGAGCTCAAAGAGATTGCAGAGAAGTTTGTTAGCGCCTGGGTTGCTGGTGATTACGCCAAGCTCGACGAAGTCTATCTTGAGAGCCCTACCAGAGAACGAGCTGATGAGGCATTCGCTGAGGCATTACCACAGATCAAAGCGGGCAAGCTTACAGTTGCCCATGTAGACAAGGAGCTCGTGATCGGTGATTTAGGCGTAACCTTGATGCGAATTGATTTCGAAGGTCATCCCGTAGCCAACTTCAAGCCGATCATCTGTGTTCGAACCGAAGCAGGGTGGCGCCTATTTCCATGGGCATCTCAATCCGACTTAAAAGTTCTTATGGATCAGCGAACGCCAGACGAGCAGATTCACCTAAGATTGTTCAATACTTGGGCAAACCTTGTCGAAGAACAGATCGAAAAAGAAGCAGAACAAGCCGGCGCAGCCAACCGCGATAACACTGGTGGTTGTTCGCAAGATCACTAGACTTTCACAGTTGCCAGGCGCGGTTGTCTGGCCTTTTACGTTCTGTAGAAGATCCCCCCGATGAAACGACTCTTTGTCCTAGCGGTCAGCCTTTCTGCTATTGTTAGCTGTAGCGCCCAAGAGGAGCGCCTAGTAGTTGCGGAAATCCCTAACTTCACCGAGCTTGAGAGCTGGGTAAATTTCGTGAAGAGAGATGATTTCACTCTTCTCAAGTCGTTTGATCGAAAGGGGTACTTTGTCGGTGTATTCAAAGACTCTCGCGGAGATCTCGCTATTTGCACATATTGGAAAGACAATAGCAACCCTAAGCCTCATGACGGTTCTTGCTATGATGTGCAAGACTTGTATGGAAACAGCCTACACGACACCGACTCTGATCGTAATCCTAGCATATACCGCGTGCTGGTCATCGAGGATCCTCAACAGGAGATTAACTGGATAGACGGCACCCTCTTCCCTCTGACCAAAGACGCTCCTGATCGCGCGCGGTTGATCTTCAGAGTAAGCAAATCCGGAGGAACTTGGTCCAACATCCTCGACGAAGTCATCGAGCTAACTCAGGAAAAATCTTCAGAACAAGTCGGCGCAGCCAACCGCGATAACGCTGGTGATTGTTCGCAAGATCTGTAGGCTTTCACAGTTGCCAGGCGCGGTTGTCTGGCCTTTTACGTTCGCTAGAGAATGAAGATATACTCGTTCCTCAATTCTATCCCAGGGATGGAAGATCTAAACAAACAGGAGAGGATGTCAGTATGGCGGTCATCTTACTTCTCGCTGTTTAAGACGTGGCGAACGTATCTCGTGATATGCACAGGCGTTTTGTTCGGGCTACTCTTGACGCTTCTCCTGCCCAGTTCATTAGCTCCATTCAGTGCAGGTTTAGGAGCAGGGTTGCCAATATTTATTCTTGAGCAGCTAGCATGCAGAAAATGTGTATTTGAGGTGCAAGAATATAAGAAGCGGAAAAAGGACTGGTCTCCCTTACCTAATTCAAACAGAAGCGAACAAGACGCTGGTGGCAAGGGCGACTAGCGTCTCTTCCTCGCTTCGCTCTGGAAAGATTGACCCCGCCCTGCCACCGCTTTAACGTTGTGTAGAACAATGAAATCTTTTGCGAAGTTCATTGGTGCCTCCTTCATCGTGATGGTTTGCGCTTCCTTAGGATTTGGAGTAGCCCAGTGGCTCGCTACTCCAACACTCTTCACCCCTCTATGCCTAATGCCAGCCGCTTTTGTTTTCTCTTGGTTCAACCAATCGAAGTTTGATTGGGTTAAGACGACCCTGTTCCTTCTTTTACTGGGCGCGTCGATCTGGAGTGTTCGTGCTCTTGTCCCTGCTCCGGAAGGGGTGAACTTTGCCTTCATAGGCCCGGTTGTTTTGATCGTGTTCTTGCCGCGACTTGAACGAATATACGATCGCCTACGAGAGAGGAAGTTGCACAACGAGACTGTGTAGGCAGGTCCGACTCAGCAACAACCATTGACATCGAACCGAGAAGTCGAAGCACGTTCTTCAGGGTTTGGTCGAACATGGCAATGGAACTTCAATTACACAACAAGTCGGCGCAGCCAACCGCGATAACGCTGGATGTTGTCCGCAAGATCACTAGACTTTCACAGTTGCCAGGCGCGGTTGTCTGGCCTTTTACGTTCGCTAAGAAATAGACTCCATGAAAAGCTCACAGATTCTCGCAGCCACAGGGCTAATTCTGTGCCTTATGTTCACGGGTTGCCACGGGGACATCAAGGAAGTGTGGGCAGGCGGATCAGGTCGAGTTCCAGAATCGGTGCCCGCGCTTACAGGATTTTCCATCACTCCGAGCGAAGCGCAATCTATCGCGGAGAAGGAGTTCGGAATGAGGAAGACGGTGCAGCACATCTATGCTGATTCACGCTTCTACTACATTGTTGACGGGCTCTTTGGATCTAGCCGCTCCAAGGCTGCAAAGACTGGAGTTCGGATCGATGGGAAGACCGGCGAATGCGTTCGGTTCGATCGCTCCTGACACTACCTCCGAGACAAAAACCAAAGCGAACAAGCCGCAGCACCCAACCGCCTGACCCGCCCCGAGTCGAATTCTTCCCGTGATTAGAACCTTTAACCCACAGTCAACGCGCGGCTGCCGTCAGGCGGTTGGTGTGCTTTGACGTTCGGCAGAAATGACATGACCACCGAGAAGATCATCATGGTTCGCGGAGCGCGCGTCGTGCCGGTTGCTCTTCTGATCGCGGCAATATTGTTGAGTGCTTCGCGTTCGCCGTGGTGGCTTCTTTCGATTCCGTTCATATGGATCGGATGGATTTGCGCGGCTCCAAACCTGAATCTCGCAAACGGACTTCTCGCCTACTTGTCGATGATTTGCGGATTCGTTCTGATGCTGTTCCACGAGCCTTCGGGTGCAGCAATCGCAGGTGGGGCAGCAGCCAGCTTCTACCTCTGTGCCCTTGAGATGCGGGTCACTGCGAAGCCCTACAATCCCACCGATTTCCCCGAAACAAAAGACAAGCCGAACAAGCCGCAGCACCCAACCGCCTGACCCGCTTCGAGTCGAATTTTCACCGTGATTACCAACCCTCACCCACAGTCAATCCGCGGCTGCCGTCAGGCGGTTGGTGTGCTATGACGTTGGGTGAAAAATTAAGAAATGCTTTTCCGTGCAATCATACTATTAACTGCGTTCGCTGCCGGGTGCACTGATCAGAAATTTGACGATTGGCGAGGTAGTTGCAATTTCAATGGGGTCGAAATTGTTCTGCCGGACAATGGCCTTGGAAGTACGGGGGTTAGCCCAAAGCATTTTGAATATCGTTGGCACGATAAAACACTAACGGTCAAAGATCTTGGTGATGGAACCGTATCAGTTTCCACCCCATTGGTGAACGATGAGATAGTTAGTAAAGAGCTTGTTATTGTGATTGATGCTGAAGGCGAAATTTCAACACAGAAGCCAAAGCTCAAGAACGAGAACCTGAAAACCCAACAAGTCGGCGCAGCCAACAGCGATAAGGCTGGTGACTGTTCGGAAGATCTGTAGACTCTCCCCTATTGCCTGGCCTAGTTGTCAGGTCTTTGATGTTCGACGGAAATGAAGATCCTCTCCCTCCTGCTCCTGTTTGTAATTGGCTCGTTGCACAGTTTGGCGAACCAAGCAGACCGTGTGCGAGATATCTCTAAAGCGCTGCACTCAAGTAAGGTTCCTGAATTGGTGCTGGAGAAGTCGACATTCGAGGATGCTCTCGCTTTAGTTCGTGCTGAATGGAATAGACAGCACCCAACCCTGGATTTTCCAGTGGCACTTGCCGAATACGAGAGAGACCGCGGGCATCCTGATTTGATCACGGTGTCGCTTCGTGATGTGCTATTCATCGATGCATTGAGATCCCTGGGAGTTGTGGCTAACCGTCGCCTCACAGAGAAAAGCGAACTACTGACGTTTAGCGACTACGGTCTGATTGTTGAGCATTGGATCACAAAGAGTTACCGCGTAACCGAATCTCTACTGAGGAAGCTAAAGTTGGGAAGGAATCCAACTGGAGAAGAGCTCGTTGCGGCGTATCGACGCTATGGCGTGATTCTGGAGGACTGGATGTCAATCAGCCACCAGGCAGATGAGGGTTTGATCGTCACTGCTCTGGAAAAGCAGCAAGATCAGATTGCCGGCATTAATCACTTGCTGGCTCAAGGCTTTACGATACACAAGGCAGATCCGGCTCAAGAGTGAAGCCCCCCTTTTAGCCCGTGATGTTCCGTCGTGACCAGTTCGAGAAAAAGGCCCGCCGCATGAGACGTCTGGTAAATGCATTCATGAGCTTGATGGTGATGCTTCCGCTGGCTGGTATAGCGGCCCTGCTCTTGGGCTTCGCTGAGCCAGGCGATGGCGAGGGCGAGGGCAGCATGACCAAAGCCGATGCATGTCTAATTCTTGGCGGAGCCGCTTTGGGGTTTCTTTTGTTCTGGAAGCTCTTGCTAATGGCACTGGACCAGCTCAGTCACCGACTGACCTCGCTCCGCCGCCGCTAGCCGGGCAACTGCGCCGCTCCCCGCTGCGCCGCTGCGCCGCTGGGACACCTCTCAAACAGTTGCTCGAAGCGAGCATAAAAAGAGCCGCCACCCGACGATGGGTGGCGGCTCAAATTTTGTCCTTTGAACGGCTCGCTAAACTTACATCAGCTTATCGAGGAAAGCTGGAATGCCAGGCAGAATGCCAACAGCAGCCATGATGAATGTGCAGACAGCAAACGCAGCACCTGGAATGACGACGCTGTCGGCAAACTTGAGCTCCTTGCCGCGATGCTTGTCTCCGATGAGGCCCATGTTGTCGAGCAGCATGGTCAGCGACCAGCCGAACACAGGGTTCACCAAGGCCGAAGCGAAGATACAGACACCAGCGGCCTGTGCGCTCTTCTCGTCGCGGATCATCTGCATACCGGCTTCGAGCAGTGGAAGGAAAACACCCACAAGGAGAGCGACCACGACCACAGGCTTCCAGCCTGCGAGGTCCATCGGGTAACCGATGATAGCTGCGCCGATGCAGAAGATACCGGTGAGCACCGCGCCCGCAGGGATCGGGCGCTTGGCGATGGCCGCAGGAATCATGTAAGTTCCCCACGAGCTGGCGAGGTTACCCCCACCGAGCAGTGTGCCCACTGCCTGACGAATCGAGGCAATGCTCATGGTATCGTCCACGTTCATCAGCGCCTTGGTGTTCTTAGGATAGTTCATTTCCTGGAACACGCGGTGGCCGAGGAAGTCTGGTGGCCACATGGCAACAGCCAAAAGCGCCCATGGGATCACAGCGAGCCACTCGGCTCCGGTTGGCAAGCCCATGCACCAGCCGGTGCTCTCACCCCACCAATATGCAGGGTTCATGTTTGGCAAGCCTGGTTCGGTCTTGAATGCGAACGGAGCCCCGAGGGCGTATGCCAGACCAAAGGCGATCGCAGAGCAGAGGGGAATCGAGAGCCAGCGCATCTTGAAGCGTGCGAGCACCGCATAGACAATGATGGTGACGCCGATGAGGACGGTCGCCAAGTGTGGCACTCCGACTTCAGCGCTTGCGCCCCACGCCTTGAGTTGACCGACATACTTGATGGCGCCGGTCAGACCCAGGAAGATCAACAAGCCTCCCCTCACCCCCTTGCCGGTGAGAGTGATCAACTTTGAGCCTCCCTTACTCAAGCTGAGTGCAAGTCCCATCACAGCGACCGACACGCCGAGTGCCAGTGGGTGACCACCAGAGGCGACCACGCTGCCGATGACGGCGACCATCATTCCGTGGGTTCCCGCCAGGTTGGCGTTCGGATTGAGGAAGCCGGAGAACAGGAAGGCAAAGATCAAGCCCACGATGATCATTTCATAGCGGGTATTTTCCAGAACGAAGCCTGGGCTCAGCTCCACGCCCTGCACTTGCAGCGCAGTCGCCCAAACGCCGACGATTGCAGCCACCATCACCACCTTACCGATGGTTCCGGCGAGAGCAGGCACGACGTCTTCCGGCTCAAAATTGTAGTCACGGAACGGAAGATTGATCCCCCAACGTTTGGGGTTCATGATCGACAATTCGTGTTCGAGGTACTCGGCGCGGGTTTTGAACTCCCGCGACTTTTTCCGTCTTTGCTTGTAACTTAGTTCTTCCGATTCGTGATGCGTGTCGTGCATACCATGTTTGGGTTGGAGCTAGTTTCGGCTCCGCCGGATGAGCCGCGGGCGGAGTCGGCCACCACGGGTGGCCGGCCCATCGGACAATCCTGTGGAGCCGATCGATAGTGGCGCGTGCCGGGCAACGCCGCCACCTCCTACCCCAGAATCGACTCAATTGCCAATTGACACCCCACCTAACGCACCATTTGTCTAATTTGCGCAAATTTGACCACGGTTAGGCTGGTCGAATCTCCCGACCAGAGCAGATCACAACTCCCTCTCCAGCGCGCTCATCCGGCCCAACCCTGCGTGAGCTCAGACTGATTTAATCCATTGACGCAGAATGGTTAGCAGACTCAGTGCAACCACGCCTAATTCAGGAGCGGCAATACCGTACCGTCCATCAAAACCATGGTCACGAGTTGGCCGTTGTGGATCGGCTTTCCGCTCGTCGTATCGACCACGTCATAGGCCACATCTGCCATTCACACGAACGCACCGCGGTAGGATGTGACTTCGATGCTATCAATGCACACAAAGCGGTAGCTTCGTCGGGCCACCAATGCGCCCTGTCCGCGTTTGCTCATCACGAGCTCCACCGTCAAGCCTGATCGCTCTTTGGTGCGTTAGGCTCATCATTGAGCTTGGCCTCGGCTGCGATTTCCTCGGGAGTCTTGCCCATTTTCGCAGGGGTCACGAGGCCGGCGGTAAAGACGAGTTTCAGAGCTGCCTCGAGTCCGATGTTGCATTCGGTGACTTTGTCCGTATCGACTACGAGCGTAAAGCCGGTCAATGGATTGGGCGATGTGGGAAGGAACACGACTGTCTTCGGCTCGTCGGTGACGGGATCCGCGAAATCGCCGGTGACAAATGCCAGCAAGCGGCAGCCAGGGGCCGGATAGTCGATGTAGACCACGCGTTTGAAATTGCGCTGGCTGCTCAGCCCGCGGAAGCTTTCCATCAATTGCTTCACGCTCTTGTAGATCAGGCCGAGCACCGGCAGTGTTTGCACCCAAACTTCCAATTTGGCGAACCAATGGCGTGCGACCCCGCGCATCGCGGCCGCGCCGATGAGCCCGATGATACTCAGCGGCAGCAGGATGCGCACCAGGCCGCCTCCCGGCCACGAGAAGAACAACTCACGCAGCTGGTCGGCGAGCTCGAGTTTCCCCGTGCCCTCCAGCGCGGCGTTGATGTCGGTATCCACCGCGCCGAACTTCTCCAGCCATTGGATCGTCCCGACGACCAGGCGAGCGCCTTGGATCAGGATCCAGTCCCCCGCCTTCCAAACCTGGACGAGCAGGAAACTGATCACCCAGATCGTGGCGAGCAGAGGCAGGACGACCGCCGCACCGCTGAGCAGTGCTTTGCGCACGATGCAGATCCACGTCTTGTGCTCGTGTGAGCCTGCGGGGTCAGTCGGATCGCTCATGATGTCGGGCTTTCGGTTGGGCGGCGCTAGCCTTGACGCTTGGTCAGGTTTTTACCCAACCATTCAATACCGAATACGAGTCCGGCACCAGCCGCAATCAATCCAACACCAAGCCAAGTGGCCCCAGCCGACCAATCCGGAAGGAACCACTCGTAGCCGGTGACCTTCTCCTTCACCTTGTCGCCCAGCTCGAAGGTGGTGACGATTTCGTTCTTCCATGGCCAGATGACAACCAGGGAGCCCGCGACAAAGCCGGTCAAAAGCGAGACGGCGAAATCATGGAAATCGCGGAAGATCCAGCGCAACACACGGGCAAACAAGAGCAAGCCGGCCACCGCGCCGATACCGATAGGCACCAGCATTTTGAGCCGGAAGTTCGGCACGGCATCGAGCATGACCAGCTGGTAGTTCCCCATCAGAAGCAACACATAAGAACCGGAAACACCCGGCAGGATCATGCTGCACATCGCCACCGCGCCACACAGCATCAGGTAGAGGAAGTTGTCGCTCTGCTCGGCCGGAGGCAACATGGCCACGCCGCCAGCGATCGCGATCCCAATCACCAAAGCCACCGCAGCGCCAACCGACCACTTCTTGACCATTTTGCCGACGAAGTAGATCGACGCCAGGATGAGGCCGAAGAAGAATGCCCAGGTGAGCTGTGGGTAGTGCTCGAAAAGCGGCTTCAAGATCTTGCCGAGCCCGACAATACCGACACCCGCGCCACCGAAGATCAATGCGAGGAATCCAAAGTCCAACTGCTTGGCGAGCCCTTTAATATCGCCCGCTTTGAGCAAGCGCACGGATTCGTTGTTGAACCCACTGAGGGCGCGGATGATACGCTCGTAGACGCCGGTGATAAACGCCATGGTTCCTCCGGAGACCCCCGGGATGACGTTGGCAGCACCGATGGCGATTCCTTTGAGAATAAGAAGCAGTGGGTTCATAACAGAATGGATGGGGACGATCGACGGGAACAGATGCCACGGATTGCGCGAACTCCAACCGGATTCTTGCCGCGAGACAAGGCAAATCCGCTCGTGAGTGGACGGTCCATTCAGCTTACCTCGGCGCTGAAGGTCTGATCAGAAGTTGTAGTCGGCTTCCTGCCCTAACCGACGCCTCAGCGCACGAGCCCCCTGCCGGATGCGCTCGCAGTTGTTTGGAAACCGCATATCCCCCGCACTCGCGGCTTGCCAGCGCGCGATCCCTGCCCAACATTTCACCCCATGAGCACCTCCAACTGGACCCGATTCAACCAACACATTACCCGCTACCGCGAACTGGGCATCTCGCTCGACATTTCGCGGATGCAATTTGAGACCAGCTTCTTCGGCGACATGGAGTCGAAGATCGCGCGTGCCTACGCCGACATGGACGCACTGGAAGGCGGAGCCATCGCCAACCCGGACGAGGGACGCATGGTCGGCCACTACTGGCTGCGCAACGCGGAGCTGGCACCAGCAGAGCAGAAGGCCGAGATCGAGCGCGACCTGGCCGACATCAAAGCATTCGCCGCAGACATCCACAATGGAACCATCACCGCGGCAAATGGTGAGAAGTTCACCCGCGTGCTTTTGATCGGCATCGGCGGATCGGCGCTGGGCCCACAGTTGGTCTCAGACGCCCTCACCGACCACGAGGCACCAATGGCACTCTCGTTCCTCGACAACACCGACCCATCCGGTATCGACAAAGTGCTCGCAGGTCTTGGCGACGAACTCGCCACCACCCTCGCCCTCGTGATCTCGAAGTCGGGAGGCACCGCCGAAACCCGCAACGGCATGGTGGAAGCCAAGCGCGCCTACGAGGCCGCTGGTCTGGACTTCGCCAAACACGCCACCGCCATCACCGGCATCGATTCGAAGCTCGACAATCTCGCCAAACAAGAAGGCTGGATCAAGCGCTTCCCAATGGGCGACTGGGTCGGCGGCCGCACGTCGGTCATGAGCGTGGTCGGTCTCGTGCCTGCCATCCTCCAGGGCGTGGACATCGATCAATTCCTCGCAGGTGCCCGCGACGTCGATGAAAAGACGCGCCAGAAGAACACCAGCGAAAACCTCGCCATGAAGCTCGCCCTGATGTGGTACCACGCCGGCAACGGCAAAGGCGAAAAGGACATGGTCGTGCTGCCATACAAGGACAGCCTCGTGCTTTTCTCGAAGTACCTTCAGCAGCTCGTCATGGAGAGCCTCGGCAAGGAGCACGATCTCGACGGCAAGGTCGTCAATCAAGGCGTCGCGGTCTACGGCAACAAAGGCTCGACCGACCAGCACGCCTACGTCCAGCAGTTGCGCGACGGCGTGAACAACTTCTTCGTTACCTTCATCGAAGTGCACGAGGCGCGTCAGAACCTGGGAGCAAACGACGAAGTCGAGCCAGGCGCGACCACGGGAGACTTCCTTCAGGGCTTCCTGCGCGGCACCCGCAGCGCACTCAGCGAGTCCGGCCGCGAGAACATGACCATCAGCATCCCGACAGTGAACGCCTACTACCTCGGCTCGCTGATCGCTTTGTTTGAGCGTGCGGTTTCGTTCTACGCAAGCCTCGTCAACATCAACGCCTACCACCAGCCGGGCGTTGAAGCCGGCAAGAAGGCAGCTGGCAGCTTCCTCGAGGTGCTCAAGGCCGCCCGCGGGTTCCTCGCCGACAACGCAGGCACCGACCTCACTGCAACCGATGTTGCCAAGGGGATCGATGCTGATGTGGAAAGCACCTACCACGCGCTGGTCCACGCCGCAGCGAATGCGTCGGGTATCAACCACACGCTGGCGAGCACGCCTGAAGAAGACACCTTCTCGGTTGAAGCCTAATCGGGACTAACAACCCGTAATTGATCTACCATGAGCCCCACTGGTCCCACGACCGGTGGGGCTCATGTCGTTCTCACACGGCGCCACCCGAACCAAGGTCGGGCAGATTCTTTGCAACATCAGCAGCAACAGCGCAGTACTTGAGCCCGCATCCGACCTACCGGCACGGAACCAAGCACTTGCGCCCAATACACTTCAGGTTGCACCTGCAAGCGCCCGGACCCTCGCAATGACAGCGCCCCCCCCACCGCCCATGAAACCTATATTGCAGCTAGTCATTCCCATTCTTGCGCTCACGGCCACAGGCCTGGCTGACGACACCAGCCTGCTGGAGATGGTCAAAAGGGTGCATCCGGATCATGCGGAGAGCATCGAGTTTCGATCCATCCCTGCTACTGATGGCAAGTCAGGCTTCACCATCAGCGCAGCAGACGGAAAGATTCAGCTGGCAGGATCGGACACATCGGCAAAGGCGGCCGCCTACGGCTGGTATCTGAAACACGTCAGTCGGTCTCACCTCTCGTGGAGCGGCGATCACCTGCGGGCCGGCGCACCGCTCCCAGACGAACCCATTAGCCAGAGCTCACCGTACCGCCACCGCTTTGCTTTCAACTACTGCACGCTCTCATACACCATGGCATTTTGGGACTGGGAGCGATGGGAACGCGAAATCGATTATCTTGCGATCAACGGCTACACCCATGCACTTGTCACAGCGGGCCTCGAAAAAGTATGGCAACAAACCCTGCACGAGCTTGGCTACCCGGAAGAAAAGACCCGTGACTGCATCGCCAACCCGGCGTTCGCCGCGTGGTGGCACATGGGCAATCTGGAGGGACATGGCGGACCGCTGAGCCAAGGGCTGATCGACCGCGAGGCCGAACTCGGGCGCAAGATCGTCAAGCGCATGAGGGAGCTCGGGATTACGCCGGTGCACCAGGGTTTTGTTGGTCTTCTTCCCAATGGAATCGACGAACACGTGGAAGGACTTACGTTAGTCCCGCAAGGCCATTGGGTTGGCGGGTTCCGCCGCCCGACCGTGCTTGACCCTACGACCGACGCATTCCAAAAGATCGCCGAGGTATGGTACCGGAACCTGGAGGATGTCTACGGCGCTCGCGGCGAGGCATTTGGCGGGGACCTCTTCCACGAGGGAGGCAGCCACGGCAACATCAACGTCAAGGCTGCGGCCAAATCCGTTCAGCATGCAATGCAAACCGCGTCCCCGGACAGCACGTGGGTCCTCCAATGTTGGCACCACAACCCAAGCGACCAACTCATCAGCGGCACCAACCCGCAACACACCGTCGTTCTCCAGTTGAGCCGCAACATGCGCGACGGTAACAACGGCGCTCCATTGCGCACATTCCAGGGGCGACCGTGGCTGTGGGCAGAGCTCGCTAATTTCGGCGGCAATCACAACCTCTATGGCGGCAACCCACTGGTCGCGTCGCTGCCCTCGTTGCTATTGAATGAGAATCGCCCGCTTGGAGACATGGCCGGGCTGGCGCTGCTCTCAGAGGGTGTTGAGACCAACCCGTTCTACTATTCGCTGTTCTTTGATGCCGGCTGGCGGGCACAAGACATCGATCTTCAGCGTTGGATCCCGGCCTACGCCGAGCGTCGTTACGGCTCGGCGCATCCCTCGGCGGTAGCTGCACTCGAACTTCTAAACCGATCAGTGTACTCGCCCGAGGGGATTCAGGAAGGATGCACGGAGTCGATTCTCTGCGCCAAACCGCGGCGCGACGCGAACAAAGCATCGACGTGGGCAACCGGCAGGATTTCCTACGATCCAATGGATGTCGTGCATGCGGCGCAGCAATTACTCGATGCCGCGCCCGAACTCAGCGACCAAGCCACCTATCGCTACGATCTGGTAGACACCACCCGTCAGGTATTGGCCGATCTGGCCCGCCCGATCCTCGCCCAAACAATGGAAGCATACGATCGCGAGGACATTGCCTCATTTGACCTCTATTCACAGCGGTTTCTTGATCTAATCCGCGACACGGATTCACTCCTCGCCAGCGACCACCATTGGCTGCTGGGAACCTGGCTTGAAAGAGCGAAGGCAAAGGGCCACACCCTCGAGGAAAAGCGCCTGATGGAGTCGGCAGCGAGAAAGTTGATCACCACCTGGAGCAACCAAAGCGACGCGCTTGACGACTATTCACACCGTCAGTGGTCTGGCTTGATGAAAGATTACTATCTGGTGCGATGGCAGACGTTTTTCGATGTCCATGGCGAAGTGCTCGCCGGCCACAGAAGCCCAGACTCGCTGGTAGGATGGTATCCGGAATTACAGCAGGCCACCGACCTCAAGTTCGCGCATTTGACGAAAACCTACCCAACACACGCCACCGGCGATCCGGTCCAAGTTGCCACGCGTTTGATGGAGAAGTACGGCCCGCTTGCCGAATTCCTCTGGACCGCACACCAGCATCGCGACGGGCTCCCATGGAAACTAGACCACACCGGGATTCTGAGTTGGGATGTCTCGGACGCGATCACCGAGGCCGGAACCCACACCGTCACGCTTGAGTGGACGTCCGGTGCGCATGCGCTCGAGATCGAGTCGGTCGAACTCTACGAAGGCGATCGACTCGTCGCCCAGGATAGGCACACGGGACAAACCGGCTGGCAACACAAAGACAACCGCTACACCCTCGACCTCAAGAAGCTTCGAACCAACCTCGACGCCTACACTTTGAAAGCCAAAGTTCGCGGTGTCGGGGGGGGCGACTCGGCCGGAACACTCAAGATCTGTAGAGACTAACAGCCCGAAGCAACATCAAGAGTAGCCCGCTATTCGGCGGCTTCTTTATCCACGCCCTGGGTTTCCGGCGCCTCTCCTGCCGGCTCCGTGCGCTGGTAAACCCGCACGTAGTCCACCCGCATCAAGGCCGGGAATGGCGTTGTCGCATTCGGGACACCCGGCCAATTCCCACCCACCGCAAGGTTGATGATCAGGTGGAACGGCTGGTCGAACGGAGCGGGGTACGGGGCCGCGGTACTGTCCCATTTGTTAATGGTCTGATACAGCTCGCCGTCGACATACCAGCGCATCTCGGTGGGCTCCCACTCCAGGGAGAACACATGGAATTGCTTGGAGAAATCCCCATTGGGAACGCTGAAATGGCTACCTGAGTGGCGGTTGTTGGGCCATTTGTCGCCGAAATGCAGCGTGCCGTGCACTTTGTCCGGCTGGTGCCCGACGGTTTCGACGATATCGATTTCACCGGAGGCCGCCCAGCCACCGTAGCGCTCGTCTTCCGGCAGCATCCAGATAGCCGGCCAGATCCCCTGCCCCTTGGGTAGTCGCGCCCGAACTTCAAAGCGCCCGTACTGCCAGGCGGCGCGGCGTTTGGTGCGGATGCGCCCGCTGGTGAAGTCGCGCTGCACCCCGGCGACATTCACCTTTTCCCGGTTCGCCTGAATGACGAGGTATCCGTTCTCAGTCCGGACGTTTTTCTTGCGGTCGAGGTAGTACTGTAACTCCTGATTGCCGCCACCGTGGCCGTTCTCCTCAACGGCCCACTTGCTGAAGTCCAACTCGGGGCCGTCGAACTCATCGCTCCAAACGAGGCGCCACTGGGACGCCTCGTTTGCTAAAACGAAATTTGCTACCGAAAGAAATAAGACAAGAGCTCTCATGAATCCGGCAGCAGTCTACGCAGGAATGGCTTACTTGCCAAACACGCGGTCGATCTGCGCGACCAACTCACGGCTCCAACCGCCCTTGGCAGCATAGAGATCCGCTTGGGTCTTCAAGAAATTGAAGCGGCCGTTGATCTGCTGACGGACCTGCGATTCGTAGATAAGGAAGGCATTGACCATCTGGATGTAGTCCTTCTCGCCACCTTCGCGGTAAGCGGTCTCGGTAGCCTTGTGAATGGTAGCCTGATGGGCGACCAACTCGTCGAGGCTGCGCAGGTTGACGCGAGCCAACTGAAGGCTCTGCTCACTGAAGCTGGACTGACGGCTGTTACGCTCCACCAAGGCGGCGAGCACAGCTTCCTTCGCCTTCTTCATGTAGCTCAAGCGCTTCGCTTCGGAGCGGTTGATTCCGCGGTCGAAGCAGTCCCACTTGAGCATCACTCCAGCCTCGTAACCATTGAGTGTACGACCAGTACCGAAAAGGGAGCCATCCGAGTCATCGTGCAATGCGAGACCGTACAAGCTCAAGCGCGGCACATCCTTGCGGCTGACGCTCTTGATCTGGCTCTCCAATGCGTCGATCTCCGCCTGCAGTGCCTGCAGTTGTGGATCCGCGTTCACCTCACCCTTTGCCGTGGCAGGCATGGTCAACTCACGGCTACCACCGAGGGTCAGTCCCGCCGTGGCCTTCTGATCCAAGCCAAGGCTCATCAACAAACGCTGACGCTGCTGGCCGAGGAGGCGCTGCTCCTGCTTCATGGCAACAAGCGCGGACTTGATATTCTCCACGTCTTCAACGGTCGCAACACGCTCCTTGAGTCCTTCGGAGACGCGGCCGAGCTCGGCTTCCAAATAACGAACCACACGCTGATGCGACGCTTCCAAGTTGGCAAGGCGCACCGCTTCGAGGAACGACTCAACGAATTGCTCGGTCAGCTCTTCCTCTTTGCTCTCGAGCAATGCCGACTGATAGCGCTGCTTGGCTTTTGCCTGATCCACCTTGTGCTTGAGGGTGAAGTCCAACAACGGCTGGTCGATCTCCAACTTGGCGCGTGTATTGTTATAGTTGGTGCTCCCCTCTTGGAAAACCCCTTCACCGTCCTGATCAATGTCTTGACCGATGGCAAGCTGTCGCAGCTCAAGCTCCATCTTAGGAAGGTAGCCGCGCTTCTCGCTAACCACCTCCTGGCCGGCTGCCTTCACCAGATAGTTCTGGCTAACCAAATCCGGGTTCCCAGCCAAAAAGCTTTCGTAGGCGTTGTTCAGTTTTCCGGCTTCCGCCTGAGTCAGGGCCGCGCTGGCGACCATCAAACCTGCAACCACAGGTCGCAGTAAATGCTTGGTATTCGTCATCATCTTACTAGAGCCCCCGGGGGCGAGCGTCTGTTTTTATCTCGTAGGGATTATTCCGCTTTTGTGCAGAACCGCCGAGAGATCACTAGCTTATCAATCAAGCGTGTCTAGCTCTTTTTGACAAAACAACGTTTTGCAAGCTACAGCGACGCCCTCACTGCTGGTTGCGCAGCATCAAGGTCAGGCGCACAAGACTGCGGTTCACCACTCCGGGACTACTACTGGTGACAACCACCTTACCCAACTTACCCACTTCATCGACGGACAACTCATCCCCGTTGATTTCAACCACCACCCTCAGCATCGAACTGCTAGGAGCCACCGAGTTCACCACATACAGGTCGTTGGATCCGTGCTCCTGCGGCTTCACCTCGACCACCTTGCCCGAAATCAACCGCCCGTCTCCGCGCAACTGAACGAAGGCATGATCTCCAGGGAAAACGGTATCCTGATAGTAGCGGTGGAAGAACGACTCAACGAAGACTCCATCGCGATCCGCCAGCTGGACAAGCGACTGGCCGGTGGAGACATTCTGACCATCGACCGCCTGGCGCATCCACACCATCCCGTCAGACGGACTGGTGATCTCCACACTCTCAAGGCTACTGAGGTACTCCGAGTTGGTCTTGATGAGTGACTGGGCCTCGGTGAGCTGCAACTGCAAGTCGCCTCGCTGTGTCTTGAGCTCGCGGATCTCATGTTGGAGCGAAGCGATCTCACTGGTCAGCGCGTCGTTGCTCTCGGTTTGGGCAACGTGCAGCCCGGCCTTGGCGAGATCCAAGCTATCAGCCACCCTCAGGCTCTCGCTCTCAAATGCCTGCAGCCGCTTCTCCGCCTCCAGCGCCAGCTTGCTTCTTTCAAGCCGCTTCGAGCGCGTGACAATCCCCTTCTCAACCAAGCTCTCCATGCGGTCTTCTTCCTCGCGCATCAGCTCAAGCTCGCGACGTGCCAGATCTTTCTTTTGGGTTAATGCGGACAATTCCGCGCTCAGTGTCGCGACTGTCTTGGCTGTGCGCTGAGCGTATTCGAGGTTGTCTTTCTCGAGCTCCGCGTTGCGCTGCGAAAGTGCCAGCTCGGTATTCGCAAGCTGGGTTTGCAGACGCTTTTCCAAGAAGCGCAACTGCTCGACCTCGCGCTTCAACGCCGACTGATCCTGCTCCACGTTTGCAACCACCTGCCCTTTGGTAACGGCAGCACGCGCCCCCACAGCAATGGACTGCACGATGCCGTCGGTCTGGCTGTTAATCTGCACCTTGCGCGTGTTCACCACCGCGTGGCTACTCGACGGGAAATACGGCGGCAGCAAGATCGACCACAGCGACAACGCCACCAACACAAGCGCGATGGCAATTTTGAGGATTCGAAAAACTCGTGACATAAGCGATGAGGGATTGGTTACTGGGCGACTTTGCGCGCCAGGGAAAAGAATGATTTACGGAAACTGCCGGTGGTCGCCGGCAAGGACGAGCGGCTGCCATCCGCAGCGAATGGAGGCTCCACGCAGGCCAGCAAGGCCAGGAATGTCATCCACAAGTAGAAGGTGGTAAGAGCAAGAATCAGACCGAGGTTCTCGTTGGCAAAATTCGTGGCAGGCAGACCAAACAAGAAGGTCTTCGCCATTCCGCCAAGCGTTACCGCGAGCAGCACCAGATGCGGTGTGGCGACCTGCCAGTTGATCGTGGCCCGGTCACGACTCAGGTTCTTATCCGTCACTTTGAACACACCTCCACGCGGGTTGATTAATGTGACAAAGATCGCGCGCAGAATGTGGAAGACGCTGACGAATCGCCCCAGCTCTGAGATCACCGGCATCACCTTTCGCTCGGTAAGCCAATAGAGAACCAGAGTCGAAACCAGCACCCGCGGCGCGAACATCATCAGCAGGTGACCGTTGTCGGAGTCAAATGGCGCGCGCCCGGTCCACCAGAAAACGGCCGGAGCAATCAGCACGAAAAAGAACCAGATCGAACTCAGGTAATACCCCATCGTGTCGAAAAAGAACACGCGGTCCAAAAGCGACAACCCGCGTGAGCGGATCGGCCCGGATTTCAAAAACAAACATTGCAAGGTCCCCGTACACCAACGCACCCGCTGGGTGATGAAGGTACTGAGTGTGTCCGCCGCCTTGCCGAGCGCCAACGGAGCCAGATGGAAACGCGTGATCCATCCGTGCTCCTTGAGCTTGTAGGTGAGCAGGAGATCCTCACAAATCGACTCGACCGGGAACCCACCAATGCGGTCGATGCACTCGCGACGAACCACAAAGTTCGTGCCGTAGCAGAATGCATTGTCCCAGTTGTCGCGGCACGGCTGCATCACGTCGGTGAAGATGCGTTGTTCCTCAGGCCACGACTGTCCGCCGTTCAAGTTGAGCTGAATGGCGTCTGGATTGTCGAAGTGTTGAGGCGTTTGCACGATACCGACGGCGTCATCATCGAAGTAGCCCAACGTCTCCAATAGAATGTCCGGATCAACCACAAAATCCGCGTCGAGACACATGATGAAGTCACCCTTGGCCTGCTTGAGTGCGTTGTTCAAATTGCCCGACTTGAACCCACTCCGGTCCTGACGCGTCACGTAGTGGACACCGGCATCGGCGCACAATTCTTCCAGCCAACCGCGCTCGCCATCATCGAGCACGTACACGTTAACGTTTGGATAATTGATCGCACTCGCGCCCAGAATCGTGGGACGCAAAATCTCCAACTCCTCGTTGTAGGTGGCGATGAATACATCCACGGACGGGCAATCTCCATCCGGGTCCAGACGGCGGTATCCTTTTTCCTCCGGCTTGCGCGGGCGCTGAATGAAAACAATCAAGTGCCACGAGAGCGAGCACAACGCGACCAACTCCGCCACAAAGAAGCCCCACTGCCACACAGATTCCGCGCTGGAAAGGAACGGATCCATTGTCGTGCCAAGCCGCCAGTTGAAGTAGCGAACGTTTAAGAAGATCGCCAGACCAGCCAGAGCGAACCGCAACCAGCCCTTCTGCGGGTCGAGATTACGGACCAGTAAAAACAGCCCCACGAAAAGCAAAAGGTTCGAAAGCAATCCTGGAAAGTCACTAAACATACTGGTGATCACGTCGGGGGCTCGTTTCTCCATTGTGTGCACGCATCTTCAGTGGCGATGGTTGCGCGGCACATCCGGCTCCTCATGGAAGGCGCAGAAACTACGCGCATTAGGCCAATTCGACAAGCCCAACCCACGATAATAACCAAAATCCAACGGGCGCGGCGCAGAATGGAGAAACGCGAAGCTACACCCAAACAAACAGCGCCCACCTCACCGCCCGAGGCGCCGTCGACCTGGCTTAGGATCAGAGAGTTGCTGCCACGCCACCAGAGCCGACGAAATCATAGATGGCGGGAATCGACACTCGCCCGCTGCGCGTATAACCACTAAGCTCCACTCCAATGCCATCAGATCCACCATCCGACCGAGATCGCCGGGTGCCGACCGATCCCCCCGCGGAACCGTCGCCGCCCCAGCCCAAGAAGAGGCGGCGTTGGCTCAAACGACTGGCCGTATTGGCAATACTCATCCTCGTCGCGGTCTGGGCTATCAACGGACCGATCTTCCGCTGGGCACTAGGCTCCATCGTTCCCGACCAATTGGAAAAACGCGGCATCACACTCCAGTGGGAGGCAGGTGGGAGCTTGTGGTCCGGCATCAATTGCCGCGAAATCTCAGTCGAGACCAACGAGAGCACCGGCGTGGTTTCCTCAACCACCGCTGGCTCACTTGAGGTGGACCTCGACTGGTGGCGGTGGCTACGAGGCAATCTGGCGCAGCCGGTCACTAGACTGGACTTACTCGGCGTTTCTACCGATGCCAGACTACTCGAACAAGAGAAGGTAGCTGAGCCACCAAAACCGAAAAAAAACGAACGCCCTGCGGGAGAACAAGCCGGCGACCTCTTTCAAACCATTCAACGCTTCACCGCCGGCACCCGCGCCCGGATAGAGATCGAGACCCTCCGCCTGACGACGCCATCAACTCAAACCTTCGAGGTCGAGAACGCTGAGCTGACCGTCGACCGAGCCGAAGCCATCTCACTCAGTCTGGCTGAGACTTCAGTGGCTGGTTTCGATCCGATGCTTGGGTTCCAACTCGAGCTTAAGCCCAAGGATCGGAGGGTTCGCCTGCAAAACTTCGCGCTCGGTGATGCTGTCCAAGTGAAGCTGGCCGCCCTGACACTAGCCGACGACGAGCAGCTCAGGATCACCCTCGACAGCCACCTCTTTGGCGGGGACCTGAGTGGTGAGATCTCCGAGGACCGCACATTCGCCTTCGAGATCACCAACGGGGAAATCGACTTCGATGCGCTCGATCAATTTCTTGAGTCGCTGTTCGACAAGCGCCTGTTCCTACCCTCCGGCCGCATCACCAAACTGAGCCTCGCAGGTAAACTGGGAGCCGGCAAGGTGCTCGAAACCTTGGAGGCGGACACCCGCTTGAATGTGGTGGACTTCGCACTTGGGAAACGGCGCTTAGGTGACATTTCGCTTCATGCCGGCGCCGAAAACGCGACCCTGAGATCCTACGTTTTAAGCGTAAAAGCACCTCATAAGCACCTCGAGTTAAAGAACGCGACCCTCCCTGTATCGAAACTTACTCACAAACGCCCGTGGACGCAGATCACCACCGAGTCCTTGCGCCTCGAAGTTGCAGATCTTCACGAAGCGCTGTCTGAGTACCACGTCCGCCCGGGCGATGCGATGCCCGCGTTGGCTGTCGTCCTCGAAGGCACCACAGCCCCCTCTCCTCATTCAGATGCGTGGTACCCACATGCCACGCTCAACGCGCTCGGCCGCCCGCTGGCTGATGCTTTGGATCTCGACATAGAGGTCGATGTCGACAGCGATGGCGCGTTCCATTCCCCCATCGACTGGCAGGTTAGAGTCCGCGATAACGTCAGCGCCCCAGCCATCGGCAATCCCGAAATTGCCGGCAGCGGAACATTCACAATCAAATCACTTGGACTCACCGGTGACCTGGCGCTGCAGATCACACCTGAGTTCCCGCTGGCAAAAACGGTCGCCTGGAGCGGAGCACAGTTACCCATCGACGGTGACGTCACTCTCGATGCCACCAGTAACTTCGATATGCGCTTCGGGAAAAACGCGCACTACACCGGCACGTGCCGGGTCAACACGGTGAAGCTCATCGGCGCCTCGTCATTCCCCGACCTCACCGCATCGCTCGAAGCCGGGTTAGCCAAAAATCACGCCTACGCCCGTAACCTTGAGGCCGAAGTCAACGAACTCAACATAGCCGGCGGAGTGGACTGGAAGAACAAGCGTCTCGGGATCCCGCGCCTCACCGTGACCCATGACAACAGTGGGGCAAAACTCGACCTTACTGCGGACCTTCCCTTCCCTCTGAAATCGATCGCTTCTCCTGAAGTGCTGCTCGAATCAGCCGATCCAATCGAACTAAAGCTGTCGCTAAAAGCTGCGAGTCTGGCCGACTTCGACCCGCTGCTCGAATTGGGCGGACTATCCAGCGATTCGTTAGGCATCTCCTCCGGGGAAATCGATGTGGAAGTCGACGTCACCCGGACCAAGCGTGCCGACCACGCGCCGGCAGTGGATCTCGCCGCACAGATCGATCAATTACGTATCGCCAGCGACCCAATCGGCGAGCCGATCTCGATTCAAATCGACCTCAGCGCAGACCAATCGACCCAACTCGATGCCGCCGTAAAATACGGGGATCTGACGAGCTTGAAGATGACCGGCCGCATGCCTTGGGAGCCTCTGGCATGGGTAAAGAAAGAGCGTGAAATCAGCAGTGAAAACCTTGAGGTTGATGCGCTTGTTGAGTCCATCCCGCTGGAGCCCTTCGCACCGCTGGCGCCGGTTATCGAAGAATTGAAAGGCTCGCTCACCGTGCGAGCGAGAATGACCGGATCCGTGGGCAACCCGATGTTATCAGGCTCCACCAACCTGCAGGTGGCAGTCGCCCGCTTTGACCTACCGGTATTCCCAGGACTGCGAGACCTTAGCCTGAAGACCTCCACTGAGAACAACCAACTCACGATCACCGACGGCTCCTTCGAGTCGGCCGGAGGAAAGTACGAACTCGGCGGCACAGTCGACTTGAGCACGATGACCCAGCCCGCGTTCGACCTTCGGCTCGCAACCGACGAAGCCCTGGTCTACCGAGACGACGCCATGACCATCCGCGCCGATGCCAACCTCACGTACACCGGCACACTAGCAGAGTCGACACTCGCCGGAGACGTCGGACTGGTGCGCCCGCTTTATTACAAAGAGTTCAACATTCTCTCCACCGATTCCACCGGTGGCGCAGGAACACCCCATCAACTCCCCACCTTCAGCACCACGCCGACCGGACCTGCCACAGACTCCGATGAGGGTAACACCGAGCCTCCCGCCCCCTCGTTTCTGGATACCTGCAAACTGGACGTCCATGTCACCACGGCGGACAAGGCCCGGGTTCGCACCGACATCGCGACAGCAGATGCGGTGGCTGCGGTGCACGTGGGCGGATCGCTGAAGAAGCCTGAGTTGTTTGGTGAAGCAAAGGTATTGCGGGGTTCTGCCCAACTACCATTCACCCGCATCGACGTGACACAGGCCACAGCCGTCTTCCGGCCAGCCTACGGGCTGACCCCTAGGATCAATGTTCAAGCCCAGAGCCAGGCGGCGCGTCACACAATCCAGATTTTCGTGAGCGGGAGCGCAACCGCTCCCCAAGTCATCTTCACCTCCACCCCCTACCTCCCGCGGCAGGATGTGCTTACCCTTCTTGCCACAGGCTCCACTCGCAGCAACCTGGAAGGCGGTGGCTCCGCAGCACTCAAAGCGGTGATGTTGTTATCCCAAAAAGTAGCAGCTGACCAGGACCGCTCGCGCATCATGCGCTGGATTGCGGGCAGTTTGAGGTTCATCAGCAACATCGAAGTGGGAATCGGCGAAACCAACCGGCTCACCGGCAAGCGATCGAACTCAGCAGAGGCAGAACTCACCGACCGCCTGCGCTTCCGTGTTGAGTACGATGAGAGCGACTCACGTGCGGCCTTGATCTATAACTATCCGCTTGATTAACCTTCCGTGTCGCGAGCCCTCCATCCCGCATGACCACTCCCCTCCGATTGTCACTTCCTCTTGTTGCCGTACTGGCGCCTTGGCTTGCCATTGCTACCGCCACGGCTCAGGACGACGATCTTCCCGCGCGCAACTTTGAAGGTGAGATCAAGCAATGGATCAACCGCGCATCCCTCAGCTCAGAGGCGCAAACCAGCCAGGTTCAACTCAACATCGAAGGGATAGATGCCAAGTTAGAGGAGGATATGAGAGCGCTCGCGGGCCGGCGCATTGACTACTTGTTGGAGCCACCTGCAACGCGGGCGGTTGCCGACGACCTCGCTTTCATTTTCGAGCGCTTGTTCCACGAGCATGGGTACCCCGAAGCCCGGATCGATTGGGAGCTGGTCAACTCGATGAGCGTCCGGCTCAATGTGGATACCGGACCGGCTGCGGCAGTGGGCGAGGTCACTATTACCACTACTGGAGGGGCCTCCCTCGATGAAGAGTTGATGCGGGAGATCCTGCTGGCGCCAAGTATCACCAGCGATGACATCCAGCGCGATTTCATCCCGTTTGTAGAGAGGCTGATCCAGCGGGGAACGAAAAACGTCGAAGCGTGGCTGGATTCCCAAGGGTACTGGCTGGCCACGGTTGAGCTTAAGATCCCCGAGGCCGCCGACGCACAAAACCGTTATCCACTCGAGCTATCAGTCGATACAGGCCCTCTGATTCAATTCGGCAAGGTCACTCTGGTCGATCTGGAGACGGGAGAGAGCCGGTTGATTCAGCCCGCGATTGAGAAGATCAAAGGAGAGACAGCAACTGCCGAGCGGTTGATTCAGTTTGAGCAGGAGATTGCCGCAGCTTTTGACAAAGAAGGCTACTACAACACACAAACCCGCTTCACCCAAGAGATCGAGGGCAACCGCATGAACCTCACTGTGGCGGTGCTCCCCGGCCGACTTTTGAATGTCGGGGAAATCAACTTCCTCGGATACGAGCGCACCAAGCGAAGCGCACTCGACAGACGTTTCCGCAGCCTCAAGGGCACGCTGTACAGTGCCGATCGCTTCCAGGCCAAGCTCGAGACGCTGTATCGAACCGGGATATTCAGCCGCATCGACGTGGAAGAAATCGTCGAGCCGGACAACACAATCGACTACACATTGACCATCCACGAGGGCACCTCCAAGCGCATCGGCGTCTCCGGTGGAGTTAGCAGCGAAAGTGGTGGCTACTCCGGGATCCAGTACCGCGACCACAACGTACTGGGCAAGATGCATCGGTTTGATGTGGAGTTCGAGTACTCGGCGCTGGGGCTCAGAGGCGACCTGGCTTATGGCGTTCCTTGGATCTTCGGTGACCGCACGATGTATCAGGCGCGGTTGTTTGCGATTGCGCGGGATTACGCGGCCTACGACAAGTTCGAATACGGCTGGCAGAGTGTGCTCGAGTTCCGCCCGAACGAGCACTACAAGCTCTCACTCGGGCTCGACGGTGCATTCACCGACATCAGCGGACTGGAAATCGCCGAGACACTCACAGGGCCAACCGATTACTATTTCTCAAAAGTCAGCATCAACCAAAGCTATGACAAGCGGGACGACGCTGTGAACCCACGCAAGGGATGGATAGCGGCGCTCAATGTGGATGCGGCCGGAGGGTTCCTCGGCAGCGATGTGAACCTGATCCGCACCGACGCCCGGCTCGCGTGGTATCTTCCGCTGGGAGATAGCAGCCACATCCGACTGGTAGGTGCCGGCGGTGCCCTCTACGAACCAGACGGCGAACGCACCGTTCCCATCGACCAACGGTTCTTCCAAGGCGGAGCGTCGGGCATTCGCAGCTTCCGCGAACGTCGGGGCCCGCCCTACTCCCCAAGCGGAAAACCCATCGGCGGCAATTCTTACAAACTCGCCAGTGCGGAATTGGTAGGCCCGATCAAAGGCCCGGTGAAGTTCGTCTTGTTTGCCGATGCCGGAAATGTCACCGAATCTACTGATCCACTGAATTTCTCTAACAGCGAGGTCGCGGTAGGCGCCGGCCTCCGGGTGAACCTCCCGACAGGACCGATTCGACTTGAATACGGCCACAATATGACGCACGACGATGGGGAAACCGAAGGCACCCTCCACTTTGTGATCGGCATCTCATTCTAACCGTGAAGCAATTCAAATCCCCCTCAACACACGCCCACGCCCAGCTGCAGAAGCGCCTGCTCGAATGGGCGAATGCCTCCGGCTTCACCGCTGCGGCTCTGAACGTAGCCACCATGCTGCGTGACGTCACTGTCGATTGCGCGGCTTATGCCGTCTCATCGGATCCTGGCGGCGACCCGATCGGCAGTACCTTCATCTTCACCTGTGTGGCCACGCGCGACGAGTTCCTTGAGTTCGCCGGACGCCCCCGCACCGCGGACGTGAACAGACTCTCCGCCATGCAGGATGAGTTGAATCAACTTCAGGGCGGGTTGGCCGCCAGCCCGTCCACTTCCAGCTCCTCCGGTGATGATCTGTTTGCCATGGCCAGCGACGCCAACTCGCGTGCCGCCAGCGAACAAGCCATTGAGCGCCTGCAGGAAAAGATCCACGCCATGCGGGAGAAATGGTACGGCAAATCCATCGTGAGCCGCATGTTCACAGCGAACTGCGCCAACCAAATGATCCTCGTGGCCCCACCGGGTGTCTGTGCCAATTATGAGCTTCCCGATGGCTGGGGCTTGTTGGTTCCCCGGCAGGCGGTGGAGGCCACCGAGTCCAGTGAATCCACCCCGGCGAGCTGGTTTGCCCAAACCATCAACGGCCGCCGTTTCGAGGTCCCCCCCAACCGCAGGCTCGACCTCCTCCAGCGCATCGCCCGCGCCCAATCGGTTGCCAAATAGCTCCGACTCACGATCCCTAATCCGCAGCAATCTTGCCACGGGAGTGCGGACACGTCGCGGCCGACCATTGATGTAGCGAGCCTGATCGCCAAACTCCGCACTGGAGAACCGTGCAATCGTGTGCTTGGTTCTCGCGCAACCGCACGCGCGCGAAAAACCATCTTTACGACCAATGCTTACGATCAAGAATCTCACCAAAACCATGGGCGGACGGACTCTGTTCCAGAACGCCGAAATGACCATCAACTGGGGCGAGCGCATGGCCTTGGTCGGACCAAACGGCGCAGGTAAGTCGACTCTCTTTAACATTATCCTCGGCAAGGAAGACGCCGATGAAGGCACCGTCGACCGCGACGAATACGCCATCGTGGGCTTCCTCGCCCAGGAAGCAGGAGACCCTACCGACGAGACCGTGTTGGAAATCGCCATCGGCATCAATCCGGAGATGGTGGAAGCTCTGCGCGTGTTGCGTGAAGGTGAAGCCAAGGGCGAGCACGGCACCGAAGCCTTTGCCAAAGCCCAGGACGTCTTCGACGCGAACAACGGCTACCAGTTGGAACCCAAGGCCAAGAAGATTCTCGGCGGCCTCGGATATGCCGAAGAGGAAATGAACCGCCCTGCCCGCGAGTTCTCCGGCGGATGGGTGATGCGCGCCCACTTGGCACGCCTTCTGGTGATGGAGCCTGACTTGCTCATGCTCGACGAACCTACCAACCACCTCGACCTGCTTTCGTTGCTGTGGCTTGAGCGCTACCTGCACAGCTATCCCGGCGCAATTTTCATGATCTCGCACGACCGCGACTTCATGGACTCGTTGGCGGAAACCGTCGTTGAGATCGATGCCGAAAAGTTCATCACTTACACCGGCAACTATTCGAACTACCTCGAAGAGCGCGGCAAGCGCTATGAGCAGGCGCTTCAGACCTACCGCAACAAACAAAAGGAAATCGAGCGTGTGGAAGAGTTCATCGACCGCTTCCGCTCGGTCGCCTCGAAGGCATCGCAGGTTCAAAGCCGCATCAAGCAGGTGGAGAAAATGCGTGCCGAGGTGGTGAAGCCGAACCCACCGCGCAAGCTCTTCAAGTTCAACTTCCCTGAGCCACCTCGCTCGAACCAGAAGGTCGTGGAGCTGACCAACATCCACCAGGCCTACGGCGACAAGAAGATCTACAAAGGTCTGGACCTCACCATCGAGCGCGATGACCGCATTGTACTGGTCGGACCAAACGGTGCCGGTAAGTCGACCTTGCTCAAGATTATCGCTGGAATCGTCCCGATCGATCAAGGCGACATCAAAATGGGCTACCTCACCAAAATGGGCTACTACTCGCAGCACCGCGCCGACTCACTCAACGAGAACAACACGGTGCTCGAAGAAGTGCTCGAAGCGAACCCTGAGTTCAACGAAGACGACGCCCGCTCGGTGCTCGGCTCGTTCCTCTTCCGCCGCACCGACGTCCACAAACGCGTCAAGGTGCTCTCCGGTGGTGAAAAGTCGCGCTTGAACCTGGTGAAGTTCCTCGTCGATCCACCGAACCTCCTGTTGATGGACGAACCGACCACCCACCTCGACCTCCTCTCGATTGAGTCGCTGGTGAAGTCGCTCAAGAACTACAAGGGCACGCTCGTCTTCATCTCGCACGATGTCCACTTCATCCGCAACCTCGCCACCACCACACTCCACGTGAACAACGGCGAAGTGACCCGCTACACTGGCGGCTACGATTACTACTTGGAGAAGTCCGGCCTCGGCGATGACGCACGCGGCGGTGTCACCGCGAAGTAATCCCATTTGACGATTCATTTCACTCCCCGCACCGGCAATGCGCCCGGTGCGGGGAGTTTTTGTTTTCCACCAACACGTGAACTGCTAGGCTCCCACGCAAATCGCGACGCCGCATGATTTTGTACCAAGGTTTGGTCGATCCCCGGCGTAGAAACGCGCCGCTACTCCCAGATTATGAAGATCACGACTACGCTTGTTACATCAACTGTTTGCTGTGCCACGGCAATGGCCTCTCCACTCTCCGATTGGTTTGCCAGCCCTGCCGCAGAGCGCGGCCAACTGCCGGAATCCTTCGCCAGCCAGGAGCTCAACTCCCGTGACAAGGTCGAGCTAGCCAAACAACAAGTGTGGCAAGAGTACAAAGCGGCGGCTACAAAGCTCGGGTGGGATAAAAACATCCCCACGGACGCCCGCAAAATGGACGACTGGATCAACGGCAACCAAATCAAACCACTGGTCGCCAAGCTCGGTGAGAAGACCATGCCATATGTCGTCATTACCAATGGCGAAAAACCTGCAGACGGCTGGCCGGTCTATTTCTGCTTCCACGGAGGCGGACGCAACCCACACGCAACCGAAGCCCAAACGTGGCCGGTGAACACAAAGGAATGGTTGGCGCAAATGCACCTCGCTACCACCAAGTGGGATGCGCCGGGGCTCTATATCATCCCGCGCATGGCGGACGACCGCGATGGCCGCTGGTACTACGGGTACAATCAGGAGTTTATCGACCGCATGATCCACTCCGCGATCCTTTTCAACGATGCGGATCCGAACAAATTCTTCATCATGGGGATTTCGGAGGGGGGCTACGCCGCCTTCCGCCTCGGCTCGATGATGGCAGACCGCTGGGCCGGCGCCTGCGGTATGGCCGCCTCCGAACCTCTCAACACATCGCCTCCGGAAAACCTGCGCCATGTCGCCTTCCGCTGCGGCATTGGCGAGAACGACACCATGTTCAACCGCCACATTCTGGCGCGCGATTACTTCAAAGAGTTGGCAAAAATGGCGGAGGCAAACCCTGGGCAGTACATCAATTTCCACGACGAACAAAAAGGCATGGGCCACGGCATCGACTACGAACACGGCCCGCGCTGGATCTCAAAATACGAGCGCACCCCAACCCCGAAGACCATCACGTGGACGGTGATCAAACAGCACGACCGTCACCGCAACCGCCTTTACTGGCTCGTACTCGATGACTACCAGGGCGACCTCCCGCTGAAACTCACTGCCGAAGCCACGAAGGGCAACGTGATCAACCTCACCGCCCACACAGAGAAGGACGGAAAGCTAAGCGAGCCACAAAACCTCAAGCTGCGCGTCTATCTCGACGAGTCACTCGCAGATCTCGCCAAGCCAGTGACCATCCGCATCAACGGCGACGAGGTATTCAAGGGACAGGTTGAGGCCAGCATGGAGGCCATCGTACGCAGCACGGCCGAGCGCGGCGACCCTGAGCAGGTCTATCCAGTACAGGTTCCGGTTGCGCTGTAGTCCGGCGGGCGCCTAGTGCGCCACCCGCACCCTCAAAAAGCGGGCGAATCGGGGAATGCCGTTCGCGGTGCGCCCCGAATATTGGAATGTTACTATCTCCCCGATGGCGGGCGGATTACGCCGCTCGTCATCGGAGAAGCCGGTACCGATCTTGAAGCGCTCTCCATTGGGCAACTGGACCTCGAGCGCACCCAGCATTCCCTCGAACTTCCCCTTCCCCGGGACGTACCCGACGACCACCGCTTCGGCATCTTCAAGCGGCTTCAGCTTGATCAAATCATCAGTGCGCTTGTGTTGATAGCGCGCACCACCCCGGTGAAGCATCAGCCCTTCGCCTCCCGCTTGCACCACCGCATCCATCTTGGCGTGCAGCATATCCACGCTCTGCACCCGAAATTGCTCGACCGCCACCAGCCACGGAGTGCCCTCGTTTTCCACCAGGCGGCGCATGGCGACGACGCGTTCATCAAAGATCCCACCGTGCTCGGGCAAATCGAAGATGCAGTAACGAACCGCTCGCCACGCCTCATCCTCCGGCACCTCCCGCCGGACCGTCCCGCTCACAAGCTCGAACTTTCCCCGCCCGGCCCACAATTCACCGTCCATTACAACATTCTCAGGCAAACCTTCGATGAACCACTGCGGCGCATGGATCACATTGCCCTGCCGGCTGCGCAACTTCGTCCCGTCCCAGAAGGCCCGCACCCCATCGAGCTTCTCACTCACCCAATACTCCGCCAACTCGAGGCGCCCACCTTTCACCACCTCGGCATAGGTTTTGGCATGCTGTAGCGCCGGAGCCTCTCCAGCCGCGCCCACCATCACTGCTAAAACCGACACCGCAATCACTCTAACAAACATGTAAACCTTTTACTGATCAGCGCTGCAATCTGTCAATCCATCCCCCTGAAAATGTCCGCCCCTCTTGGTTAATGTCACTCTGATCTGATAAAAGCCATCATCACCGCTGCATTTGAGTCGCGCATCCGGCCATTCTTGCCATCATAGCCAGCCCAAGCCACCGCACCTATGAGTCTCACATTTCTGCACACCGCCGATTGGCAAATCGGCAAACCTTTCCAATCCATCGCCAGCACCGAAAAGCGCGAACACCTGCGCCGTCAACGCATTGATACGGTCGCGTCTTTGAAGGATTTGGTGGACCAACACGGAGCAAGCTTTGTCGTCGTGGCCGGTGATTTGTTTGACTCGTTCACACCGGACAAATCGACGGTCTCCGCGTTCTGCAAAGCGGTGGGCAAACTAGGCGTGCCGGTGATCGCCATTCCCGGCAACCACGACCACGGCGGCCCCGGCACGATCTGGACCCAGCCGTTCTTCCTCAAAGAACGAGACGCACTTGCGCCTAACTTCAAGGTTCTCCTCAAGCCGGAGCCCTACATTCTCGAAGATGCGGTAATCCTTCCCTGCCCGCTGCTTCATCGCCACAACGCGGGCGACTCGACGGCGTGGCTCCACGTGGAGCAGGACGACCTGCCGTCGGACCGCCCCCGCATTGTGCTCGCGCACGGCAGCACCCAGGGGTTTTCGTCCAACGCGGACGACGACACGACGGATGTGACCAATCAGATGGAGCTCAGCCGGATCGCCGGCGCGAACTACGATTACATTGCTCTGGGAGATTGGCACGGAACCAAACAAATCACCCCACAGGCCTGGTATTCCGGCACTCCCGAACAGGACCGTCACGCAAAAGGAGGAGACAACCAACCGGGCAATGCACTCGTCGTCACACTGGATGAGAGCCCCCCCCCTGCAGTCCAGGTCGAGTCGACGGGCCGCATGGGATGGCACGAACTTTCGATGGAGCTTCCGAATGATGCCGCATTGGACCATCTAAAGCGGGAGCTCGAAGCCATCTTGGAGAACGATAGCGCCAACCACCTGCTCAAACTCAACCTCAGCGGCACGCTGTCCCTCACAGGCGCGAACGATCTCGAGGCTCTGGTAGAGTCGTTGGAGTCCCGCTTGATCGACTTGCGGCTCACCCGTGAGTTCACCGTGGAGCCGTCGGCTGATGAGCTCGCCGCCCTGGTTGAACGCGAAGATCCACTGATTGCCGGCGTTGCCCAGTCACTCCACGGTCTTGCCAGCAACCCCGACCACCCCGAGCACGAGGTCGCCAAACGCGCGCTGCGTGAACTTCACATCCAACTTCAAGCCGTTAGCCACTAACCCGCTACCAAGTCATGCGTATCCTCAACGTCCGGTTGGAAAACTACCGCACCCACGAGCAACTCGATGTCTCATTGGATCAAGGGATCTCGTTGGTCCACGGCCCGAACGAATCGGGTAAGAGTACCGTGGCGGAAGCGGTTCACCATTGCCTCTTCCTCAAGCCCAGGGGCACCAGTGCAGTGCACACTTCAATGCAACGCACGGGCAGCAGCGACCTGCCTGTGGTGGAACTACAACTCGAGATCGGCGGCGAACACTACACTCTGACCAAGAAGTTCGGCTCAAGTGGTGCCACCACCCTGACCAAACAAGGCGAAGCTCCACTCACGAGCGATGCTGCGGACACCACGCTCGCCGAGTTGCTGCACGTCGACGGCGCGCTCGGCGGAAGAGGCGCTGAGAAGCAACTCCAGAACCGATGGGCCCACTTGTGGGTCTGGCAAGGATCGAGCAATGGATCGCCAGCAGGAGCTGTAAGCGAGCAACAGAAGACCCTGCAAAAGAAGCTGCGATCCCTCAGCGGTGACGACTTGATGATCAGCGACACCGACAACGCAGTGATCAACAGGCTGCAACAGGTTTACGATGAGTCCTACACCCCGACCGGACGACTCAGAACCGGCTCAAAGTTGGACAAACTCCAGCAAAGCGAGCAACAACTGACCGCTCTGGTTGCCGAGCGTCAGGACGCATTGGACCAGCTCAGCCGTGCCGCGAACTCACTGACCAACGCGACGCACGATCTCACACGCCACACAGCCAGGGCTGAGGAGGTGCGCAAGGAACTTGGCCAAATCACCACCAAACTACAGCAAGCCCAGGCAGTGAGCGCTGCGCTGAAGGAAAAGCAGGAGCAGCGCGAGACCATAGAGAGCCAGCTCAAGGACTTGCAGAAGAGCGACCAGACAATTCGCGCGTTGGAGAAACAGCAAAGCGCTGCCGACTCACAAGTGGCCCCATTGAAAGAGACGCTGGCCGGGCATCAATCAGACCTCGAATCAGCCAGAGCTGCCCTGCAACATGCGGAGGATGCGGTGCGCTCGCGAAGCGCGGCTGGCGAAAATACCAAACTGTTGGCCGAGGCTCTGGATGCACACGTCAACCTGCTGCGCTGCAGCGCGGAGGTCGCATCACTGGAAAAGAAACAGCAACGCATCCAAGAGCTTGAGAAGGATCGCAAGGCTGCATCTGATACCGCAGCGAAGCTCGCCATCTTTAGCGCGACTGCGATCAAGGCACTTCGCGACGCCGAGCGCGAGGCGGACGCTGCCCAATCCCGGCTGGAAGCAACGTCTCTCAAGATCGATGTACTCACCGCCAGCGACGCGGTGGCAATCGACGGCGACGCGTTGGCTGCAGGTGCAAGCGCGACACTGGACCAACCAGCGACGCTCACAGTCGGTGACGGCACCAGCATTCGGTTGACTCCAGGCGGCGCGGACGACCTGAATCAGGCCAAAACACATGCCCGCCACACTCAGGAGCAGTTGGCAACGATGCTCAAGAAGCTGGGCGTGGAATCGGTTGGCGACGCCGAGGAGCAACAGGAGCAGCGCGCACGGGCGGAGAGTTCCCGCAATGCCCTCGCCGCAGAGCTGCACGCCCTCGACGCCGAGACCGTCGGCAGACGCATGGCCGAACTTGAAGAAGAGATCACCCGCTTGAAATCCATCCGTGACCGTCTCACGGAATCCCTCGGCGAAATCAAATTCGAAGACTCTCTCGACGCCGCACGATCCGCCCTGGACACCGCGAAGGACACGCTTCAAAAACAACTCGCCGAGACCAAAGAAGCCACAATCGCGCGGGAACAACAGCAACAGCAGATCAACCGCTTGAGCGAGAGGATCGACGCGGCGCGCAAGGACTTCCAACAGGCTGAATACGCCGCGCGCGACCTAAAGACCAAACTCAGTGTGCTGGTCGAGCAATTCGGAGCCGGTGACTCACGAACCCAGCGCATTCTGGAGCTCGAGGGGAAGCTCGACATTGCCCGCAAAGCAGAGCGAACCCAGCAAGAAGCTCTCGCCGAGCTCGCTCCCGCTCAGTTGGAAACCGACCATCGTCGCCTCACCCAGGCTCAGGAGAATACCGGCCATGCCATTGACGACGCCAACCGCCGCGCGATTGAGGCACGCACGCGGTTGGAGACCTCCGGATCGTCAGACCCACAACGCGAACTGGCGGAAGCCAAAGCCGAACTCGAACGCGTCACCGCACAGGTCGAAGCGGAAACTGAGAACCACGCAGCCAAAAGCTTCCTGCTCGAGCACTTGAAGGAAGCTCAGCGAAAAACATCCGAGGCGCTCGCCAAGCCGCTTGAAGATGCCACGTCCGAGTTTCTGGAACACCTCTACGGAGTCGGATCAAAAGTCCGTATTCAATGGAACGATGACGCCACCGCGATCGACTCCATCCGCATCGACCGATCCTCTCAAGGACTCGGCATCTATCCATTCGAAGAGCTGAGCCACGGTACCCGCGAACAAGTCGCGCTCGCGCTCCGACTGGCTATGGCGAAAGTGCTGGCGGCAGATCATGACGGCTCATTACCAATCGTGCTCGACGATGCCTTCACTCACGCCGACCGCGAGCGGATCAAAAAGCTTCAAGGAGTGCTCTACCGAGGCGCTGAGAGCGGCTTGCAGATCATCCTTCTGAGCTGCCACCCGGAAAACTACACCGGACTGGCTCAACGCGAAGTCGGCCTCGGAACATGACGAACCCACAAATCCGAAAGACTCCCTAACACAACAAAAACACCACCCGTTCGGACTATATGAAAACAACATACATTGCCCGGACGGGCGCGGTCATGACCGCGCTTATTTTTGGAATCTCCTCCCTCGTCGTGCTACCTCATAACGCCACGGCAGCCAACCCGACGCCAGAAGGAGTCGCCAAGAGCATCAGCGAATCAAAGAAAGATGGTGAGAAGGCTCTGGAAGAACTCGCCGCCGCATTAGAGGAACAAAACGTTCCAGAAGATCAGCGTAAAAACATCCTGCAAGCCACTGAGGCTCTAATGGCAGCCCGCAACGCGGAGGTAAAGGCAACCTGTCGTCTGGTGGCGTTATGGAGAGGCCACGAAAATGATCCCACGAAGGTGCCGGAAGACCTGGATTTCTTCGTGCAGTGGCTTACCACCTATGGTGGGAGATACCGGGCGTCCCTTGATCACGCACCAGCCGCAACGCGCAACCTCGCGCGGTTTGTTGGAGACAGAGAAGAGATCGAGAAAGCTCTGAAAGAACGGAGCGAAGATGAGTTCCGAATGGTGACCAAGGATGATTTCGATGCCTATCAGGAGACCACGAAACGCCGCCAACGGGTGCTCGAGGAAATGCCCCAAGCTCTGGCAGACATGGAAAATGAGGAGTTCAAAAAACTCCTCGTCGAAGCCACCGTAGACTGGGACATCAAAACCAAGGAGCTCGAGAAAGCGGTGCGGCCACTTTTCAACGCCTGCTTCTCTCACGTCGAGGTCGCTCCGGATCGACTCAAGCTTGTGTTAGAACGCTGCATAGCGAAAGCGGTGGTCCGTCCGGAGGACCCGGCGGAATCCATCCTTTCCTACTTCGCGACCCTCCGCCTGCGCGCACTCGATCAGGAAGCCCTGCGCAAGGAACAAGAGGAAGCCACAACGCCTAAATAACGGCATCCATCACCGCTGTATGTCACCTGCCGCCGCTCGCAGCATCGGGCGGCGGCACCTCCACCGGCTCTCCGAGAAACCGCGGTTCGGTGCGCAACACGTACAAATCAAGCAGCAGCTTCACCCGCGCCAGGCGCTCGCGCAGCCACACCTTCACTCCCCCCACTCCGTGAACTGCTGAGGCATTCACGCCAACCGCATCAATTCCATGATGCCGCGCAATTGTGATCGCGCGCTGGTTGTGAAAACGCTGGCTCACAATGACCAGTTCGCATTGCCCAAAAACCTCGGACGAGCGGACCACTGAGTCCAGTGTCCGGAACCCGGCGAAATCACGGACCAGCGATTCTTTCGGCACGCCCCGCTCCAGCAAGGCTGCTCGCATCGCAGCGGGCTCGTTGTAATAACGTTCGCTGTTGTCGCCTGAGAGAATCAGCGCCCGCACTTTCCCCGAGTGCCAAAGCTCGGCCGCGCGGTCCATGCGTGTTTCAAAAAACAAATTCGGCCGCCCATCGACGGTGAGAGGAGAACACCCTAACACCAGTGCCACCCTGCCCTCATCCGGCAAAGCACTGGCCGAATCGTACAGACGTCCGCGTGCCGCAAGTCGAACCCGGACGTCGGCCACCACGATCACCAGCACAAGAGCCAACAACAGACGGAGCCCCCACCGAAACCACCAACGGCGACGCCAGGGAGTGGTCAGTGAGGGCTCCGATTGAAGCTCATTTGGGTCGGGCTCCACTGTCAGGAATTAGAAGCGCACCTTGATCCCGACATTGGCGTAGGCCGTGGTGTCCAGATCGTGATCAAAGGAAGGCTTTGCCCCCTCGAGTTCCACATTCTGGGCAAACCGTACACCGCCCTCGACATAACCCCAGAAGCGGCCGCTCAAGCGACGGTCCACCCCGATACCGGCTTTCACCGAGGCGTAGTTGAAGTCACGGTCCTTGTCACCTGGTGTCGACACGTTCCAACCACCACCGGATGGATAAGCACGCACGGCAATAAGCCAGTCACGTGTTGGAGCGTAGGCGATCTCCCCACGAGGGACGGTCAACGCCAGCATCCAGTTCTTGTTCGGACGGTAGATTGCACCAATAGCGGGCAACAAACGTGCTTCACCCAGATCGTGCGAGTAGTAACCACCAAACGCCACCTTCAACGTATCGCTCACTTTGTACGATGCGAGGGCGAGCGCAGTCACTGTCATGTCGTCGAAGTCGATCGATTCAAAGTCAGAGGCAAGCCCAGGCTGGACGCTGAACCACCACTTCCAGCGCTCGCTTTGATCGACCCACACATTAAATGGCAGCTCGATGCGGTGCAGATCCAAGGTCTCATTTCCAAATGGGACCGGAGCCTGACCAAAGTCCACTTGGTTGTAGCGGTAGCGGACGCCACCGGTGAACTTGACCTGGTCGTTCATCAGAATCGGGAAGTTTCCGCTCACCGAGGCCTCTTGGTACTTCATCGAGGCGCCTTCCACATCGGAAAAGGAGGCGGTGTCGTTCCAATCGTACCCGATCCGGCCAACGGCAAAGTTCGGAATGAACGATTCTTCTGTGGCTTGCTCGGATTCCTGCGCTACCGCGGAAGCAGCCAGTCCGACCATCAATGAAATCACGGGAGTCATTCGCATGCGCCCACGTTAGACATCTCTTAGACAGTTGGTCAAATAACGACTTCAAGAATCGACACAAGTCTTACGGGACCGTTGACAAGGCGCGCAACAACCGTCCACCGCCCCGTTTATTCTTTATTCGAAAAATAAAATAAACCACTTGCACACGCCGCGATCTATTCTACATGTCGAATATGGCATTCGCTAAGATTGATGACTTTGACCGCGAGACGATCGAGATGGCCGAGTTCGCTGGTGCGCTCTCGCATCCCGCCCGCATCGCGCTACTGACCTACTTGATCGACCACCCCGGTGCGCCATGCCGTGACTTGGTCGACCACCTGCCTCTCTCGCAGCCGTCCTGTTCACGCCACCTGTCGGAACTACGCAAGGCCGATCTGGTCAGCGCAACACCTCACGGCAACGAAGTGCGCTACGAACTCAACATCGAACGCATCAAATTGTTCTGCGACGCGTTCCGCAACTCACTCAACCGCCCAAGCTGCGGTAACTAAGCACACTCCCCCCACCGAAAGCACAGGATCACTGTGCCCATTTATTCTAAATTTCAAATATCGACTGACACGATCCCTATGAACAACAACCCAACCATCCTGATCATTGGCGGTGTCGCCGGTGGCGCATCCGCAGCCGCCCGCGCCCGCCGACTGAATGAATCCGCCCGCATTATCATGCTTGAGCGTGGACCGGACGTCTCGTTCGCCAACTGCGGCCTTCCTTACCACATCGGCGGTGAGATCGCCGATCGTGAGCGCCTCGCCGTGCAGACCCCGGAGTCGCTGCGCGAGCTTCTCGCTATCGAAGTGGAAACCCTCACCGAGGCCACCGCGATCGACCGCGCGAAGAAGGAAGTCTCTGTCCGCCGCCTTGCCGATGGATCGACCGACACCATCGCTTATGACAAGTTGATCCTCGCACCTGGTGCCAGCCCGATCGTGCCACCGCTCGAGGGCATCCAGGACGACAAGATCGTCACCCTGCGCAACCTGCAGGACATGGACCGCATCAAAGCGGCAGCTGCCGAAGTCGACAGCGTGCTCGTGATCGGTGCCGGCTTCATTGGTCTGGAAATGGCCGAGCAGCTCAAGCACATCGGCAAACAAGTCAGTGTGGTGGAACTGCAGGAGCAGGTGTTGCCACAAGTCGACCCTGAAATCGCCGCGCCAATCGCAGCCGAATTGCGCTCGAATGGCATCGAACTCGTACTGCAGGACGGCGTGGCCGGCTTCAAGCGCGAGGGCAATCAGATCACCGCGACCCTGAACTCGGGCCAGTCGCTGACTGCCGGGTTGGTCATCCTTTCAATCGGCGTGAAGCCTGAGAGCGGTTTGGCCAAGGACGCAGGACTCGAGCTCGGTGCCCGCGGCCACATCAGCGTCAACCCATTCCAGCAAACCAGCGATCCGGACATCTACGCCGTGGGCGACGTCTGCGAAACCGCCGACCCAATCCTCGGCGAGCGTGCCGCGATTCCACTCGGTGGCCCGGCCAACCGCCAGGGCCGCACGGCAGCCGACCACATCTTCCAAGGCGACAAAGCATTGGAATACCCGGGCAGCCTCGGCACCGCGATTGTCCGTGTGTTCGACTTGGCGCTGGGCAGCACTGGTCACAACGAGCGCCGTCTCCAAGCCGCAGGCGTTGACTACGGTCATGTCACCATCAACGCCCACCAGCACGCAGGATACTTCCCTGGCGCCCAGAACCTGACGCTCAAGTTGCTCTGGGACAAGAAGGACGGCCGCGTGCTCGGCGCATCCGCTGTGGGTGCCGACGGTGTGGACAAGCGACTCGATGTCATTGCGACCGCGATCGTGGGTAAATTGACCATCGACGACCTGTGCCACGTCGAGCTCTCGTACGCTCCGCCATTTGGCAGCGCCAAGGACCCGGTGAACCTGGCCGCCTTCGCCGCCTGCAACATTCGCGACGGATTGACCGACGTGGTTTACGAATTCCCGACCGACGAAGACACTCAGTTGATCGACGTTCGCCCGGCAGATCTGGCGCAAATCCGCCCGATCCCAGGTGCGGTGAGCATTCCACTTGAGCAGATCCGCAGCCGTCTCGGCGAAATCGACAAATCGCGTCCGGTAGTGACCGTCTGTGCTCTCGGCAAGATGAGCTATTTCGCCACCCGCATCCTCAAACAAAACGGCTTCAACGCAGCCAGCGTGGTTGGAGGTCTGGCATTGGTGCCAGCTCCAGGCAAAGACGCCACCCCAACCCCACAACCAACTACTTCCACACCTGCCCCACAAACCATGACCACCCCGACATCCGCCCCAACCAAACTCGACTGCACCGGCCTCGCCTGCCCTGGCCCGATCATGCGAGTCAAGGAAGCCGCATCAAAGCTCGCCCCAGGTGATTCGCTCGAAATCAGCGCAAGCGACGGCGGCTTCGCCAACGACCTGCCTGCTTTCTGCGAAGCCAACCAGTACGAGTTCCTCGGTGCCCGCAAGGAAGGCGGAGTCATCATCGGCGGTCTGCGCAAGCCGGAAGCCGGAAGCGCCTTGGCTACCGCAACCCCAACTGGCGGCGCCATCAACAACGACGCGACCTTGGTTGTCTTCTCGCAGGAGATGGACAAAGCACTCGCTGCCTTGGTGATCGCGAACGGCGCGCTCGCCATGGGCGGCAAGGCCACCTTGTTCTTCACCTTCTGGGGCTTGAACGCACTGCGTAAGCACGAAGCTCCACCGATCAAGGACAAGACCTTCATGGACAAGATGTTCGGCACCATGCTGCCACAGGGCATCCACCGCTTGCCGCTGAGCAACATGAACTACATGGGCATGGGCGCGAAAATGATGAAGGACCGCATGGCCTCGAAAGACCTGCCTAACCTCGAAGGTCTCCTCGCTGACGCCAAGAAGGGCGGCGCCCGCCTCGTCGCTTGCGCCATGTCGATGGAAGCCATGGGTATCCGTCAGGAAGAGCTCATCGACGGTGTCGAGATCGGTGGCGTGGCCGAGTTCCTCGGAGCCTCCGGCAAAGCCGGCACCAACCTCTTCATCTAATCGGATGAACCAGGCGGGCTTGGTTTTGAACGAGCCCGCCTCCATCTGATCGAAAACGCAATCCACCCGCTGGAGGATCTCCCTCCGGCGGGTGGATTTTTTGCGGCACAGAGATCGCCAAACTCAAACTGAACCAACAGGTCGTGTGACCGGGAACGCGGCAGCAATCGAGCACGACCCTTAATTGCCGATTGGAGCCGCGCGGTCGTGCCCAGCCGCCATGGTGCGGAACGCACCTCTCATACCACTTGAAAGGTCACCTCATTGCAGTCGATGAGGGAAGCTCCCGTAACAGCAACCATAGTCGCTGGACGATATTTGCGAGCAATCAAGGCCGTCGCGAAGCGACAGATTACCGGTTAGCCGGAGGTTTCAACCTCCGGAGGTAGGCTCAAGGATGAGGCGTCCCGTAGGGACGGTTTACAGGGGCGACGGGGTCAACGATGTGCGCCGCACCAGCAGATGAGTCCGCTGGCTCACCGGAAAATCGTCGCGTTATGAACCAAGGCACAAGATCCCCTCGCTGAAAGCGAGACGCAAACCAGCCTAGGGTGACGGAAGCCTCAGGCGACCACACCCTGGGATATCCCGAGCAGACACGGTTCAGGCCAAGGCTGCGACACCGTCGAAGCGCATCATCCACCCGCCGGCCGCTCCCGACAAGACGACGCACCCCAAGTTAATATCATTCGGGCGTGCCTCGCCTTCGACTGCCGATCCCGACAAACGGAGCAACGCCCTAGCGGAACATCAACACAGGCACGCAGCATGTGCGCACCATCGCGGTCGTGGTGCTCCCCACAAACAACTGGCGGATCTTCGAATGACCGTATGCGCCCATCACCAAGAGGTCGATGTTGCGTTGCTTCACCTCGCGGCTGATCACCTCATCGGCATCACCGTCGACGATCTCGGCGGTCACCTTGAACCCGGCGGCACTCAATCGCTCGCGGGCTGCGGCCAACTTCGCGTCAGCTGATGGTTTGTCGCGCCCGACCGTCAGCAAGTGGCATTCGAGCCCTTGGAGCAATGGGTTGTTCACCACGAACTCAATGGCCTTCTCAGCACTTGGACCGCCATCAAAGGCGATCAAAAATTTCTCAACCGGCTCGAACTTCCGCGCTGCCACCAACACAGGGATCTTGCTCGCACGGATCACGCGCTCCAAGTTCGCCCCGAGGTGCATGGTATCAAAGTCCGCAGCCTCGCCTCGCTTGCCGATCACCACCAGGTCCGCACCCTTTTCATACTCTTCAACGGTCGCAACCAGCGAACCATGACGCTGGATCACGTTCACGTTTTCGATTCCGTCCTCGGTGAAGCGCTTCTTGGCGTCCGCCAAGATCACTTTCGCTTTTTCAATGGCGAGCTTCCCCTTGGCTTCTTCGACATCAGCAATCTGCTGCATCAACTCGGCACTGGCGTCAAAGCCCAGATTGCCACTCAAATCGCTCACCGCCGGTGCCTCGCGATGCTGGTCCAGCACGTGCAGCACATCCACCGAGGCCTCCATCTTCTGAGCCGCCCAAGCAGCGTGGTCATAGGTGCTCAGGGCGTAAACCGATCCATCAGTGCAGGCAAGAATCTTCGACATAGGGAATTATTGGTAAAAAGAACAAAGGGGCGCGCCAAGCGCGGAATCCACATCAGGTAAAATCAGCGAGGTTTCCGAGCGAAAAGTCCGCAACCTCGCCAGATACGATGGCTTAGTGCCCACCCATCAGGTCGTCCGCGCCCTCTTTATCGTGCACGGCGTGTTGGTCGACGAGGTTGGAGTTCGCCTCGTTGAGCCCGATCAAGTCAACTTCGGTACCCTCGCGACGGAACTTGAGCACGACCTTGTCCAGCGCGCCCACACCCGAGATATCCCAGAAGTGCGCACGGCTC
This sequence comes from Sulfuriroseicoccus oceanibius, assembly GCF_010681825.2. Classification (NCBI taxonomy): domain Bacteria; kingdom Pseudomonadati; phylum Verrucomicrobiota; class Verrucomicrobiia; order Verrucomicrobiales; family Verrucomicrobiaceae; genus Sulfuriroseicoccus; species Sulfuriroseicoccus oceanibius. The sequence continues at coordinate 2,341,824 of NZ_CP066776.1, forward strand.
ATGTCGATGGTCACTTTGCTCAGTACTTCACGGAAATCGAACGACTCCACAAATGCATTGGCCGAGGCGAAGAAGATCTGGCCCGACACCAAATAGGTTCGATGTTCTCCCCCCTTTTCCAGACGCGACGACACTTTGAACAACTTTGCCACCTTACCAGCAAAGAACACCGCGCTCAGCAACACACCTGCACCCACACCCCAAGCCAGGTTGTGTGTGAAAACCGTGGTACCAACCGTCACCAACATCACTGCGCTCGAACTGCGTGGAAAGTGCTTCATGTTGCGGATCGACGCCCAGCTGAAGGTGCCGATCGACACCATGATCATCACGGCCACCAATGCGGCCATCGGGATACGCTCAACCCACTGACCAAAGAACACCAACAAGATCAGCAGGAAGACACCCGCCCACAATGTGGACAAACGCGAACGACCACCTGCCTTCACGTTGATCACTGACTGACCGATCATCGCGCAACCAGCCATGCCGCCGAAGCAACCCGCGACGATGTTCGCAATCCCCTGACCACGGCATTCGCGGTTCTTGTCACTATCGGTGTCGGTGAAGTCATCGACAATCGACGCGGTCATCAAGGACTCGAGCAGACCGACGATCGCCAGCGGCAGCGAGTACGGGAGGATGATTTTCAGAGTTTCCAGGTTCCACGGCACATCCGGGAAGAAGAACTGAGGCAGCCCGCTAGGCAGGCCTCCGGATTCTCCGCAAAGATTCTTCACCGTACGCAGGTCGAACTTGAAAAAGTAAGCGACCAAACTCAGCACGACAATCGCCACCAGTGGTGATGGCACCTTCTTGGTCAGGTACGGAAAAAGGTAAATGATCCCCAATCCCGCGGCGACCATGGCGTACATCGTGATCCCCTGACCCTCAAATTCCGGCAACTGGGCCATGAAGATCAGAATCGCCAGCGCATTGACGAAGCCCGTCATCACCGATCGCGACACGAATCGCATGTAGTTCCCCAGTTTCAACACCCCTGCAATGATCTGGAATACCCCCGTCAGCAAAGTCGCCGCAAACAGGTACTGCAGCCCGTGCTCTTTCACCAACGTTACCATCAACAGCGCCATCGCACCGGTCGCTGCCGAAATCATTCCGCGGCGCCCACCGGTGAACGCAATCACCACCGCGATGCAGAACGAGGCGTACAATCCGACCGCTGGGTCAACGCCAGCGATCGCCGAGAAAGCGATCGCTTCTGGGATCAATGCCAGTGCCACCACAGTCCCCGCAAGCAGGTCGCGGTAGATATTCGAGAACCATTCGTCGCGGGAAAATGTTGAGGCAAAAGACATGGGAATGTGAGCAAATCGTAGAATCCGAGCGCGCGGCGCGCCATGCGAACGGCGTAAAAAGCGAACGCAAATCACTGGAAATCAGCGCGAGATGCAAGGAACGCACCGCGCGGAACGTGAGCCAGCACCTGTGCCCCGATCCCCCTACCGGATCAACCGAAAAGAATGGGAACTTCGGGCACTCAGGATCTCCAATGCCAATGCTAATGCCTAATACCAATGGAACGTTCAAATTGGCGGAATGGCGGAGATCTTTTTCGAGTGAGGCAAGGGCGAACGGCGATGCCAGCGGGCTCGCCTGAGCTGTAAGCAACACAGCATCACTCAAAAGGATCCCGCCAAGATCACTTTCTTCACACTATCTCCCACCATTCGAACTTCGATCGGTTCCGACAAGGTGACCGTTCATTTGGTATCACCTCAGATTCGGTCAACCTGTGCCCTGTAGTCCGCCCACCAATTGACAGCCGACCAATCACATACCACCCTTTCACCGATTAGCCGGTGGTATCGATCCCCGCATCGCCATCGCCCATCTCATTCCGCTTATGATCCCCTCATCCCCTTCTACAAAGCGTGCGGCTCGCGCCGGAAATGCGGCTCTGCCCGTGGTCTTGTTCCTGACCCTCTGTGTCGCGTTGTTCGTGGCCTACAAGTTAGTACTCGAGAAAGAGGATCCCAAGCCGGAACCGGTTGAGGAAGTCGCGCCGGAGCCTGAGGTGAAACCCGAACCAAAGCCGGAACCGGAGCCCGTTGTCGAGCCTGAACCGGAACCAGAGCCCGAGCCAGAGCCAGAGCCAATCATCGAACCTGAGCCGGAACCAGAGCCTGAGCCGGAACCAGAGCCGGTCGTCAAAGAAAAGACCGAGGTGGACCTCTATCTTGAGGAAAAATTCCCACTCCGTGAGTTCACCCCACTGGAGAAAATCGTCGACAACTGGAAGAACGTGCCCGAGCGCGCATTCCCTGCCGAGGTCGAAGTCAACGTATCCCTCAGCTACCGCGACAAAGAAGGCACCCAGAACGTCACAGCCGAAGCCGGACACAAGGCGAAGCCTGTTTCCTACCGTGGCTCTCGCCTGATCGTCGAATCCCTCGATACCCCGGGTCTGCGCGCTGCCGTGGAAACCGACCAAACCGACTTCAAGGACGGCGTTCGCGCCCTCTATGCTGACAAGATCGCCGAAGCAGAAAAGCAGGTCATCGCGCAACGCGAAGCCTACCGCCCACAGGCCGAACGCGAACTCGCCCAACTGAGTGAAGACGCCAAGCGCCAAGCCCAGGCTCGCCGCGTCGATTTCGGCGACTTCGACCCTCGCAAGTACGGTCGTAAGTTCCGCGACGATTATTGGCCGGAGACCAAGAACAACAAAAACGAGAAGGTTGAACACGAGATCCCTCTCGGACCAATCGCTGCCGTCGGCGCAGCACTTTTCAACCAGCGCGACCTCAAGATCATCTCGGTTTGGGACGATGGCCCGGGCGGGAAAGCCGGACTGCAGCCGGGCGACTTGGTTACCCACGCATCGGGCAAGCGGTTCAAAGAATACAGCCAGCACAGTGAAGGCGGCGGCGAAGGCGCACCGATGGCGATTGGAGAAGCCATTATCCACGCACAATCCGAAGCCCGCCCGTTGGTGCTCACCGTTCAGCGTGGTGGCGAAGAACTCGAGTTGTCGATCGACCTTCCAGCGCTGCCTGACTTTGGCAAGGACTTCCCAGCCGGCTGCGTGCGCTCACAGGCGCTCAGCGATGCTGCTGCAGAGTATCTGATCGAGATGCAGCGCGACGCCGGAGATTGGCCGGTCAATGATTACACCAAAGCATGGGCTGGACTGGCCTTGCTCTCCACCGGTGAGCAGAAGTACCGCCGCGAGATCAAAGACGCCGCCCGTTACCTCGCCGAGCGCTATGACCTGGGCAAAAATCCATCCAACGAGGACCTGACCTCTCCGGAGGGCATGGGCTCGGGAAGCAACTGGCACGTCCCAACCGTCGGTATGTTCCTCGCCGAGTACCACCTCGCCACCGGCGACAAAAAGGTACTCCGCGCGCTCGACCACTGCTGCCGCAGTATGGAAGCACGTCTTCAACCCGGCACCGGGCGCCTCGGCCACAATGGGACTGACCTCCCATACGATGGCAAAGGATTGGTCGTCACCAACACCCACGCGCACATCATGTGGGCGCTTGCCGCACACATACACGGCGAGGACGATTGGGATTGGACCGCGTGGGATCTCTCGTACAAGTCGATCGAAGCATCGTTCGGTGGCTCGGGCGAAGTGGGCTACAACTTCAGCGCCCGCGGTGGAAACCAAAGCGCCAGCCGCTCCGGCGCCACCCTCACCGCACTCACACTGGCCGGCAAAAATAAGTCACACGCACGCGACATGGGCAACTGGCTCAAGGACAACCCCAACCTCTACCTCAATGTCCACGCCATGACGTTCATCGGGCCAATCTACAGCTTCATGGGCCTCAAAAACCGCTCGGAAAGCGCTTACCGCAAGAACATGGAGCAGTACAAGTGGTTCTTCGCCCTGCTCCAACCCGCCAACTACAAGCACGGCAGCTACTACTACGGCGGCCGCGGCAACACGGGCGGCGACGGCTACTGTAACAAACGCTACTGCGGTAACATCATGAGCATCCTCGTGCTCAACTCCCACCGCAACGACACCCTCTGGATGTACGGCAACCGAAAGAAGGAGTGGTTCAAGCGCTAACGCGCCCCCACTCCAAACTCACTCATCACCGAGCCACGCCAGGCCAAGCGGGATCCACCATCCCGCAACCCGGCGTGGCTCTTTTGCTATTACCAGCTCATGAATCCTATCGGGATTACGCCCATCCCGGACCTGACCGGGGTCGATCGGCAGCTCCTTGTAAACCGTCCCTGCGGGACGTGGTATGTTTCTACCCATGCACCGGAGGTTGAAACCTCCGGCTAACCGGTAATCCGTCGCTCCGCGACACGCCATCTCGAAGAGCTACATCCATCGACGCACATCCCGCACACCCAGCACTCACGTCAACGCGCCGTTTGGCTATCAGCTATTACTTCCTTTCCGTCCTCCAGAAGACAAATACAGCAAGCCGCCACCTACCAACATCATCAAACCTGGAGCAATCACCAGTCTGTGGCGGTCTTTCAGCTCCAGAGCGAGCTCCCGCATCGCCCCAACAGCGGCCTTCCGCTCCACAACCTCTCCAGCGGGCAGGTTCTGCGACCGCCACGTCCAAATTGTATGCCGATCTTTAGCAAAACCAGTTAACGTGTCGATCGCCAGCCATCCAAACCCGAAAAGCACCAAACTCTCATAGATCACGGGAGACTACCCTCCGTTTGGAACAATCATCAATCGTAATCGAGCCCAGCAAACTCCGGAAAAACCGAAATCCGTCGCTCCACGACACCCCGTTCCTTGCAACCCCCTAGCCGCCTACCAGCCAGCTGTGAATCCCCCTGAGCACAAGGATTGCGATGATCAGCGGCCCGAAGCTCAGATTCACAAAGAACACCCAGCGAGGTGCAGTCGCGCGCCCGTCGAAGGCAAGCTTGATCGAATAGTGGACCGAAGCAATTAGCGCGAGCACGAGTCCGACCTCAAAAAAGACATGCGTTGCCATGAACGCTCGCATGCCCCCAAAATGGATTACCGCCCAGACACCCAAATAACACGCCCATCCAAGCGGCGCTGGCCACGCATACTTCACCCAACTCTTCTTTGGGTTCTCGGGTGTAGGATCGAAGGGAACCGTTGATCTTAACTTCATTGTCTCAATCTGAACGTTGCCTCTGGGACGGACTTCTACCAGCACCCCAGAACAACGCCGCCACATCGTCGATCTCCTGGGTCAGCTCCTCATCGATGTAAAACCGATCACCGGCATCGGTACGTGCCTTGAGGAAAACTGCCACGGAATTCAGCGCGGTGGTCATCGCCAGCATCGAGTTGATATTCACTGCGTGGTGTCCCTCCCGCGGCAGTAGTGCCCCCATAGACCACTCGCATTCCCACAGCTCACCATTTTGCCGAGGCATACCGACCGAGGCCACAAATGGAATCACCTGATCCCCTCGCCGACACCACAACGCAAACTCTGATATAGCACTCATTTAGCTGGAAATTCCTGAATGAATCGCCGCGCTCACGGAGCGCCGATCGACGTACGAGCCTAACAGAGAATCCGCACAAGTCGCACACAAAGCCCAGCTAACAATGAATGACAACCAAAACCCACCATCCCACCTGATTCGCCGTCGCCCCCTCCCGATCTGCGGCCTATCCGAGCTCATCTGCGGCCAAAAAAGAACCCCGCGCCTGGCATTGCAGACGCGGGGTCAAATTCTTCACGAACACCCGGTTAGAAAACCAGATCGTATCCGCGGCCGTCCTTCTTCTCCATGTAGTTGACGAAGGCATTGTTGACCACAGCGTTGCCGCCGGATGTCGGGTAGTCGCCGGTGAAGTACCAATCACCGCACTCGACGTTGAGGCAGTTGTGGAGGTCATCCACCGAGAGGAAGACGACTTCCACTTCACCGTCCCAGTCGGTCCCTTCAGGGTACACCATGCGGCTGATCTCAGCGGCGATTTCCTCATCGCTGTACGCCTCGTAGACACGCTTCACTTGGTTGACCATCTGGTCGACCGGCTTGTCCAGTTCCCGCTTACAAGCTTCGTAGACTTCGTCGAGCAGGGACTCACGGCCGTCACGCTTGAGCAAGCTGACCGTGGCGCGGAAGGCAATGAACTTGCCGATCTCCGACATGTCGATGCCGTAGCAGTCCGGATAGCGGATCTGCGGAGCGGTCGATGCGATCACGATCTTCTTCGGCTGGGTGCGAGACAAGATCTTCAAGATCGACTTCTGCAACGTGGTTCCTCGAACAATCGAGTCATCAATGACGACCAGGTTGTCGTTCTTTTGCACCACACCGTAACTGATGTCGTAAACGTGGGACACGAGTTGGTTACGCCCGGACTCTTGCGAGATGAACGTACGCATCTTGATGTCCTTGTGGGCGATCTTCTCACCACGCGGCCAGTTACGCAGAATCAGATCATCGATCAACTCATCGCTAACACCGCCTTCTGCCACGGCCTTGTGCAGAGTTTCCGCGACTTCTTTACGGCGGTGCAGGCGCAGACCATCCATCAGTCCCTGGTAGGCGATCTCCGCGGTGTTTGGAATGAACGACACCACGGTCTTGTCGATCTCGTTACCGATTGATTTCACCACCTGAGGCACCAACGCAGCGCCCATGGCCTTGCGTTCGCTGTAGATCTCAGGGTCGTTACCACGCGAGAAGTAGATGCGCTCGAACGAGCAGTGGCTCATTGGCTGCGGCTCGGCATAGCGGTCGAAGGTGAACTCACCATCCTTCTTGATGGTAGCCACGTGACCTGGCGCAAGCTCGCTCACCTGCTCGGCATCGGCATCAAAGACAGTCATCAATGGCGCGCGCTCGGAAGCAAAGGCAATCAGCTCCTCGTCTTCGTAGTAGAAGCAAGGACGGATACCGCGTGGGTCACGCATGACGAAGGCATCGCCATTACCGATGGCACCGACGATCGAGAATCCACCGTCCCAGCCATCGGCCGACGTGCGGATCAAATCAGGCACATTGATGGCGTCGTTGATGCGCTCCTGAATTTCCTGACCGGTCAGCCCGGCATCGCGCAGCTGGTGGTAAAGGTTCTGGTGCTGCTCGTCGAGATGGAAGCCGATCTCCTCCAGCACGGTCTGGGTATCCGTTCCAAAAACCGGATGCTGACCACGCTCGATCAGGCGCTGGTTGAGCGCACCTGCGTTTGTCATGTTGAAGTTACCCAACACCATCAGCGTGCGGGTAAGCCAGTTCGTACGGCGCAAGTACGGGTGGCACGAGCCCTGACTGAAAACGCCGGACGTTCCGTAGCGAAGGTGCCCCATGAGCAACTCGCCACCGAAGTCGAACTTCTGCTTCACGCTGTCCGGATCGGATGGATCGATGATCCCCTTGCGCGTCATCTTGGCAAAGCGCTTCGACTGCTCGGCGAACACACGCGACAATCCGTTCTGCTTGGCGGAACGCTCGCGGAAAATGTAAGGCTGGCCGAGTGGCATATCGAGCTTCACCGAGCCGATACCGATACCGTCCTGGCCGCGGTTGTGCTGCTTCTCCATCAAAAGGAAAAGCTTCTGGAAGCCGTAAAGCGATGTGCCGTACTTCTCCTGGAAATACGAGTGAGGCTTGCGCAATCGGATGAAAGCAAGACCGCATTCGTGTTTGAGTGAATCGCTCATGATCGGATGCTGGATTTCAGAAAATAAAAAACGGTGACTACCATGGCACATGCGCCACGATAGTCACCGGACATTGGATTACCCTTTCACGCGGACCTTCACTCCTTTGGTGTCGGTGATCCGGCCGATCACGGTGCCACCAGGTCCAGCCGCGCAGACGGCTTCGGCGTCGGCTTCCGGCACGATGACGGTCCAACCGATACCCATGTTGAAGGTATTGAAGCGGTCTTCGTCGTCGGTATGGGCGAGTACCTTTTGCACCGCGTCGTTGTCCCAGTATGGGATTTCGAGCTCGGCACCCATGTCGCCGAGGAAGCGCTCATGGTTCTCGATCAATCCGCCACCGGTGATGTGAGCCATCGCGTGTGGCTTCACACCTGCGGCGCGCACGCCGGCCACCACGTCGTGGTACAAGCGGGTCGGAGCGAGCAAGGAGACGATTTCTTCGTCGGTGAACTCGGAGCGGTTGGCTTCGATCACGCGGCGCACGAGGCTCCAGCCGTTGGCATGGAAGCCATCCGAAGCGAATCCGACCACGACGTCACCCGGAGTGACTGCCTTTGGATCCAAAAGATCCGGCTTTTCCACCGCACCGATGCAGAAGCCCGAAAGCTCGATCATACCGTCTGGCACGATGCCTGGCATCTCCGCGGTCTCACCACCGGCGAGCACGCAGTTGCACGACTCGAGGTACTCGACCATGCCACCGATCAGGCGCTGGATCTTGCTCTTGTCGATCTTGCCCACGCCAATGTAGTCGAGGAACATCAACGCATCGCCACCGGTGGTGATGATGTCGTTCACGCTCATTGCCACGAGGTCTTTACCTGCGGACTCAAGCGCATCGTACTTGAGCTGCACCTCGAGCTTGGTGCCCACACCGTCACAGCCGGTCACAATCACCGGCTCCTTGTAGTCACTCAGATCATACGAGGCGGCAAACATACCGAAGGCTTGCAGCAACTTGCGGCTCGACTCGGTGCGTGCGCGGAGATCGTTGATATCTCCGACGAGTTCGGCGGCTTCGTGGATGTCCACGCCAGCCTGCTTGTAGGTCATTTTGTCAGCCATGATGGGATGGTGGTATCGGGTGCGTTGGCTAGTGAAAGCCAAAAATCAAATCTGTCTGATGGTAAGAAAAAAAATTGGCAGCGGGTCCGCGTGAACCCGCTGCCCTCCGGATGTTATCCGGCAACAATTGCGTCGTGAAGACCTTTGAAGAAATAGTATCCCCAGCCCCACTCGGCGTCGTTCCAATCCTGGTCGTAGTGATGACGCTGGTAAAGGAAACGCTCAGGGTGCGGCATGAGACCGAACACGCGACCGGATTCGTCGCGCACACCGGCGATCAGCTCGGACGAGCCGTTGATGTCGTCGGTGTAGGTCAATGCGGCGTACCCCTTCTCAAGATACTCGGCAGCTTTGCCTTCCGGTGCTACGAAGCGACCTTCGGCGTGAGCCACTGGCAGTTCGAATACGTCCGGCAACTGGCTGAGAACCGGAGCGGTCTTGTCCTGCACGGCAAGACCAGCCCAACGGCAGATGAAGCGCCCGTTGTCGTTGTGGATCAAACTTCCCTCTGGCAGCAAGCTAAGCTTGGTCAGAATCTGGAAGCCGTTGCACACACCGAGCACGTAGCCGCCGTTCTCGACGAACGACTTCAGTGCATCGCCAAGCGCGGCTTCGGTGCGCAACTGGGCAATACGGCCCGCCATGACGTAGTCGCCATAGCTGAAGCCACCGGAAAGCATCACCAGTTTGGCGCCTGCCAACGAGTCCGGGGTCACCCGGCTGATCGGCAGCGTCTCGGTGGAGAAGCCAACGGTTTCCAGTGCGCGTGCGGTTTCCTCGTCGCAGTTGGTGCCCGGGAACTTTAATAGAATGGCGTGAGGCCGGTTTTCCATAGTGATTTGAGTGAGTCGATGTCTTCGTCAATCAACACGCGCTGCTCGGAGCCGTTGCCACGTGTCACGATAAGGTTCTTGTGCTGACCAGTCGTCTGACCGATCACCGCAAATGGCAGTCCGTCGAATGCCTGCGCCACTTCGTCCACTTTCGCTGGATCCAGCTCAAGCACGATGCGCGATGGTCCTTCGTTGAACAATGCCACAGCATCCACGTCGTCGGCCGAGCCTGGCAGCTCGTTGAGGCTGACCTCAAGACCAGCCTTCTCAGAGAAGGTCATCTCAGCCAGTGTCACGGCGAGACCACCTTCGGATACGTCGTGAGCGCTGAGAATGCCACCACCCTTGCGGGCCTTGGCAAGCGCCTTGTAAAGCTTCACAGCCAAGTCCAGATCGGTGTCCGGCACTTCGGCGTCGGTCACGCACTGGCGGCGGGCGTAAACGCTGCCCCCCATGGAGCTGCTGCCGTTACCTATGATGGCGACCACGCTGTCGTCACGGCGGATCGACGAGCCGAGCACGTTCTCCTTCTCTTCCACCACACCCATGCCACTGACAAGGATGGTGGTTGGGATCGAGACAGGACCATCTTCGGTTTCGAAGTAGTTGTAGAACGAGTCTTTACCGGAAACGAATGGCGCGCCGAATGCGTCAGCTGCCTTGGCAATCCCCTTCACGGTTTCCACCAATGCGCCGAGTTCCTCTTCGTCGTCCGGGTTACCAACGCAGAAGTTGTCGAGGATCGCGATGCGGTCCGGCTCTGATCCGGTGAGCACGAGCGAGCGCACGCACTCATCCACACATGCGAGACCCATGCGGTACGGATCGTACTTACCCCACTCAGGGAGCAACGACAGACCAAGCGACATTGCCTGCTCGGATCCATCGATTTCGATCACGCTGCCGTCCTGTGGAGCGTCGCCCTTGGCGCCTGCGAGCGGCTTGAGCAATGTGTTGCCCTGCACCTCGTGGTCGTATTCGCGGATGATCGGCGAACGCGAGCAGATGGTGAAGCCATTGAGCAAGGTCTTGAGGCCCATACCGAAGTCGCCTTCCGGCCACTGGTGGTCGTTGCGGGTCTCAGCCGGCACCCAACGGGCTTTCATCTGGCGCTGTGGAGCGTTGTGCAATTTGCTGTTATCCAGCTCACAAACCATCTCACCGTGGTGAAGCACCTTGAGGATGCCCGAGTCATCGGAGTGCCCCAAGACGGTCAGCTCGGTCTCGTAGGTTGCGGCAAGCTCACGCAAGCGTGGCAGAGCTTCCTCTTCCACCGCGAGCACCATGCGCTCCTGGCTCTCGGAAAGGAACACTTCCCAGCTGAAGAGACCTGGCTCTTTCAATGGTGCGTTCTCGAGGAACAACTCACCACCGGTCTCGCTGAGCATTTCACCTGCAGCGGACGAGAAACCACCAGCACCGCAGTCGGTCACGAAGACGATCAGTTCCTCTTCGCGAGCCTTGAGAATGAAGTCACCGACTTTCTTCTCTTCGATAGGGTTACCGATCTGCACCGCGCTCTGGTCCTCGGCGTGCGAGTCACCAGTCAGCGAGGCCGACGAGAAGGTCGCGCCCTTGAGGCCGTCACGGCCCGTACGGCCACCAACAGCGATGATCTTCAATCCAGGGCGCATCTCTTTGTCGATGTCCTTGATTGGAATCACGCCAGCGGTTCCGCAGAAAACCAATGGGTTGTAGGTGTAGCTAGGGTCGAACTGAATCGCACCAGCCACAGTCGGGATGCCCATGCGGTTGCCGTAGTCACGCACACCGCGCACCACACCGCGCATCACACCCAGTGGGTGGATCACATCCTTGCCCTTGATCGATCCCTGTGGGGTGTCCGGAGCACCGAAGCAGAACACATCGAGCGATGCGATCGGCTTGGCGCCTTTACCCGCACCGAGAATGTCGCGCACCACGCCACCGATACCGGTGTTGGCACCAGCGTATGGCTCAAGTGCCGACGGGTGGTTGTGGGTCTCGACCTTGAGGCAGATCGCCTTGTCGTCGTCGAGACGGATGAAGCCCGCGTTGTCGTGGAACGCGGAAAGCACGAAGCCCGGCTTGCGCTCCATGAGCTCAAGGCTCGGCTTCATGATGTAAGTCTTGAACAAACTGTCCACCGTCTCGGTTCCTTCGGCGGTGGTGTGTTCGATATTGGCACTGAAGATACGGTGCTTGCAGTGCTCACTCCATGTCTGGGCGATCACTTCCAACTCGACGTCGGTTGGTTCGCGTCCGGCTTCGTTGTAGTAGGCCTGGACCGCAAGCATGTCCTCGCGCGAGAGCGACAGCTTCATCTCGCCGCTGAGTGCCACCAGGGCATCGGCGTCGAGATCGCGCACTGGAACGGAGCGGTAGTTCGCTTCGGTGGTGTGGATACTCATGAGAGGGAAATCAGTTCGTGGCTGTGGACTGCTGGGTTGACGACGTCACGCACGTACGGCGCGGTATCAACGTCACCATCCTTGGCATAAAGGTAGATGCGGGAGCGAACGCGCACGTCGGTGATTTGGAATCCAAGCTCTTCGGCGTGCTCTTTGGCAAACTCGTCGAGCAGGATCTCACGTTCGTGGTCAAGCGCCCCTGGCTTCATTCCGTACTCAAGCACCACATCGGCGTCGCTCAACGCAACGCCATCGGCCTCAAGTACGTGGAGTTTCTGGCTGACCTGGTCGAGCACCACGCGCTCCATCCAAGTGGTCGCCGCGGCGGTGTCGCCTCCGACTTCCAAAACATACAGGCGGGTCCGGCGGAAAGTCACCCCGTCATTAGACGGAGCGTACAACAACGCCGCACCGGATTCGCGCCGGTCGAACTGGTCTTCAATCTCGATTTTCAATTGCATGAGTCGCACGCTTCAATACTTCAGCATAACTTTCCATCACACCACCCAGGTCGCGACGGAAACGATCTTTGTCCATTTTCTCACCGGTCTTCAGGTCCCACAGACGGCATCCGTCCGGGCTGATTTCATCGGCAAGAACGATCACGGATGGATCTTCAGCCAGTCGCCCGAACTCCAATTTGAAGTCGACCAGGCGAAGTCCGGCCTTCTGGAAAAACTCAATCAAGATGTCATTCACCTCGAGAGCTGCCTTTTTGAGGTGGGCCACCTCATCAGCAGTCGCAAGCTTGAGCTCGCGGATATAAGCCTCGTTGATCAGCGGGTCGCCCAGCTCGTCATCTTTGATGCTGAACTCCACGATCGGCTCAGAAAACTCCCATCCCTCATCGGTTCCGGTGCGGCGGCAGAAGCTGCCCGCTGCCACGTTGCGGATGATCACTTCAATCATCAGGATATCCACCTTCTTCACGATCACCTCGGTGTCGCTCAGCGCCTTGACGAAGTGGGTCGGAACCCCTCGCTCCTCAAGCATTCCGTAGATCAGGTTACTGATCGCCGCGTTGAGGCGCCCTTTGTCGTCGAAGCTCGCCTTCTTCTTGCCGTCGAACGCGGTGGCATCGTTTTTGAACTCCATGCGAAGTTCATTCGGGTTGTCGGTCTCGAAGAGCCGCTTTGCTTTACCTTCGTAGATAGGTTCCATGGTCTTGGATGGGAAGTCGGACAGTAGCCAAGGAATGGCGGATCCGAAAATGGAAATCCTTGAGAAATGCAGAATTTCCGATCATCCAACCCGCCCTACCTGAGATCGGCCACACCGCGGCTCGGGTCAAGTGGGGAATCACGATCACGCAAACCCAAAGAACGACAGCAACTTACAACCCACACTCAGGCACACTCCCCTCATCACACCATTGCCGCCATAATCTCAAGTAGCAGGCCGACTCCCACCACCATCAACAACAACGCCGCAGGATAGGCCGCCGCATAACTCACCACCGGCGCCTGCGAGTCTGTCTTGCCCGACACAGCCCCAAGCCCCGGAGTCGACGTCATCGCGCCACACACCGTGCCCAATGCCGTGAGCAGGTCGAACTTGAAGATCTTGGTAGCCACCAAATGACCGATCACAATGGGCATCACCGTGGCCACCAGACCGACGATAAAGATCCCCGCCCCCTGCGATTGCAACGTTTCGACCACGCTGGCGCCACCTTTGATCCCAGCTCCAGCCAAAAACAAACACAAGCCCAGCTCGCGCAGCAACACACGGGTCGGACGCGGCACATAGCCGGCAATCGCGCCAACACGCCCGAAGTGTCCGAGCACCAGTGCAACCAACAATGGACCACCCGCAAGCCCCAGCTTGAAGCTCCCCAATGGGATCATTCCCACCACCACACCAATCGCCACGCCCACGGCCAGCGACACCAAGTCGGTCGCATCCACCACCGATGCCCGGTGGCCGACCACTTTGGCAAACTTTTGCAGGTTCTCGGGACTACCCACCACCACCAGCTGATCGCCCACGTTGAGCTCGGTGGAATCCGTTGGCACAAGTTCGTACTCGTAGCGCAAGATGCGCGCAATAGACACTCCATGGTCACGCAGCAGCCGCAGGTCGCCGATGCGACGGTTGGCCAGAGAGCGCTCTGTCAGCACGAAGGTCTGCTGTTCGGTGAATGTGTTGATCACAACAGGCACCGAGGCACGCTCACCCAGCACATCGAGCAGCGAGTCAATCTCATCGTCGCGCCCGATCACCCACAGCAATTGATCCAGCTCCAAGACATGCCCGTGCTCAATCGGCACCAGCACACCATTCTTCATCGTGCGGATCACGCGGCAGCGCAGCCGATCGAGAATGCTCAGCTCATCGATCCGACGCCCGACAAACTTCGGGTTCGTCATCTTGACCAAGACCGGCAGGATCTTATGAGCCTGCTCTTGTTCTTCATCCAGCTTTCTCCCGATCTCCGCCAGGTCCGCCTTCCTCAATCGCGGCCACAGCTGGACAAACAGAACCACCCCAATCACCCCAAACGGATAGGCAATCGCATACCCTGCCGAAACCAACCCCTGATCAACCCCAGACGAGAAATGCTCCTGAGCCGCCGCCAAGCCCGGCGTACTGGTCAACGCACCCGCAAACACACCCGCCGCCACACTTGGCGACACCCCGAACGCTCCGGCCACCAAGGCCGTCGCCACACCACCAACGGCCACCACCGCCAGCGCGATCACCGCAAACTGAACACCTCTTTCTTTCAAGGCCCCAAAGAAACGCGAGCCCGCACCAATCCCCACGCAATAAACGAACAACACCAACCCAAAGCTGGTCAGACTCTGGTTCAACGTCACCCCGTAGTGCCCGTACACCAACGCCACGAACATCACCGCCGCACTCCCCAAGCTCACTCCATACACGGAAAAGCGCCCGACAATCAGCCCGATCGCAATCACGCTGAACACCACAAACACCGGGTGGTGCATCAACGGCAAATCAAACAGCCGGGTCATGAACGAGGCAAATATATCCATAGCCGGCAACATCCTACATGCTACGAGCGAAAAAACTGAAAAGTCACGTCCTGCCGAATCCGTAGAGGCCACCGCCTCATCCTGCACGGCAGGCGAAAATCTTTGGCGCATCCCCCCGGCCGCACCTACAGCTCCCAGCTTCACCGCGAAGCCAGCCCGGACGCACCACTGCCTATCGCCCCTGTCATAAAGGATGTATAGCACCCACGGTCAGAAATTAGAGAGAAGGACACCATGGACGAATTCCTCTTATCCCGCATTCAGTTCGCGGCAAACATTACGTTCCACATCCTCTTTCCGACGATCACCATCTCGTTGGGCTGGATCCTGCTTTTCTTCAAGCTCCGCTACCGCAAAACGCGCGACTACAAGTGGATGGAGCTCTACTTCTTCTTCACCAAGGTCTTCGCCCTCACCTTCAGCCTGGGCGTGGTCACCGGCGTCACCATGTCGTTCCAGTTCGGCACCAACTGGCCCGGCTACATGAACACAGTCGGTAATATCGCCGGACCACTGCTCGCCTATGAAGTGCTCACTGCCTTCTTCCTCGAGGCCACATTCCTCGGCGTCATGCTCTACGGCTTCCGCCGCGTCCCCAGCTGGCTTCACACGCTCGCCACATTCCTTGTCGCCGCGGGCACCACACTCTCCGCATTCTGGATCATCACACTCGACAGCTGGATGCAAACGCCCACCGGTCACGTCATGATCGACGGCGTGGCCCACGCGGAGAACTGGTTGCGCATCATCTTCAACCCATCGATGCCCTACCGCGTCACCCACACGCTCATCGGCTCAGGACTCACTGCCGCATTCCTCGTCGCCGGTCTGCTCGCCTATCGCGCGCTCAAGGGCGACACCCGGCCGGCCGTGAAAGCCGGCATCGCCGCCAGCATCCTCATCGCCGCTGCCCTCGGACCACTCCAAGGTCTCGTGGGCGACCTCCACGGAGTCAACACACGCGACCACCAACCCGCGAAGCTCGCCGCCATGGAAGCCCTGTGGGAAAGCGGCGACGGCGTGCACCTTTTGCTCTTTGCCGTGCCCGATGAGGAAAACCGCACCAACAAGTTCGAGGTCGGCATCCCGAAACTCGGCAGCCTGATCATCACCCGCGATCCCGATGGCCACGTCCAAGGCCTCAATGAGTTCGAAGGCCTTCACCCGCGCGTCGGCCCGGTCTTCTGGAGTTTCCGCATCATGCTGGGAGTTGGCATGACGATGATCGCCGTTGCGCTTTTCGGCACATTCCTCCTCTGGCGCCGCAAGCAGTTCCCGCGCTGGTTCCTGAAAGTCCTGATCGCCATGACGTTCTCGGGCTGGGTGGGATCGGTTGCCGGATGGTATGTCACGGAAATTGGCCGTCAACCGTGGCTGGTCCAAGGCATCCTGCTCACCAAAGACGCCGTGGCGGACATTCCACCGTCCCACGTCGCGCTCACGCTCACCGCATATCTCGTCACCTATACCGTGCTTGGTGCCGCCTACATCGGAGCGCTCTTCTACCTGGCCCGCAAGGAAATGACCACCCAACGCAAGGAGACCCAACCATGAACCTGGAAATCTTTCAAAACGGCGACTGGCTCCCATACGCCTTCGCTTTCCTCATTGGTGTCTCCATGCTCCTTTACGCGGTGCTCGACGGCTATGACCTCGGCGTCGGCATGCTCTCGCGCTCGGTGAAACCGGAAGAACGCGACCGCATGATCGCATCCATCGGGCCATTCTGGGACGCCAACGAGACCTGGCTCGTGCTCGGAGTTGGTCTGCTCCTCGTTGCCTTCCCCACCGCCCACGGCGTCGTACTCGGCCACCTCTACCTCCCGGTCGGACTCATGATGATCGCTCTGATCTTCCGCGGCGTCTCGTTCGACTTCCGCAAGAAAGTCCCGATCGAACAACAAGGACGCTGGAACCTCGGATTCTTCCTTGGCTCGCTGACCGTCGCACTCACTCAGGGCTACATGGTCGGACGCTTCGTCATTGGCTTCCAGGAAGGCATCAGCGCCCAACTCTTCGCCTGCTTTTTCGGCCTGCTTGTCGTGGTCGGCTACGTTTTGATGGGCGCCTGCTGGCTGATCTTGAAAACCGAAGGTGACCTGCAAAAGAAAGCCATCCGCTGGGCCCGACGCGCGATCTGGGCGATGGTGCTTTGCGCGCTACTCAGCAGCCTCACGGCACCGTTCGTTGCCACGCGCGTCTATGACCGCATGTTCTCGTTCCCCGAGGTCACATTGCTCATCGCGATGCCCCTGCTCTCGATCGTGATCACCCTGGTCATGCACGCCATCCTTGGGGTACTCCCACTGGAGAAAGACCGCCTCGCATGGCTCCCGCTGGTGCTCTCGATCAACATCTTCGTCCTCGGAGGAATCGGACTCGTCTACAGCTTCTACCCATACATCATTCCGGGCCACCTCCTCATCGTCGATGCCGCAGCCGCCCCCGAGTCGCTCATGATCATGCTCGTCGGCACGCTCATCGTGGTTCCGTTCCTCGTTGGCTACACCGCGCTCGCCTATTGGATCTTCCGCGGCAAAGCCTCCGACCTGCGCTACGACTGAGGCAGTTCGGCGGTGCTGCAGTGCGGCCCGGCTTCAAGACTTCAAGACTTCAAGACTTCCCCTAGGCCAGCGCATCCAGCAACTTCTGGTGAATTCCACCAAACCCGCCGTTGCTCAACACCAACACCACATCGTTCGGTTGCGAATCCTCGGCAATATACGCCACGATCGAATCCACGTCTGGCAACAACGCAGCATCGGTCCCCGCTGCCGCGATATCATCCACCAACTGGGCCGCATCCAAGCGATCGTTCACCGGGATCTTCGTCGCATCCTCAATCTCCGACACCACCACCTGATCCGCCCCTTGCAACGCGGCACATAACGGTTGCTGGAAAACCTTACGGCGAGTGGAATTGGAACGCGGCTCGAACACTGCCCAAATCCGGCCGTCCGGATACCGCTGGCGCATGCTCTTGATCGCCAACGCCACCGCGGTCGGGTGGTGCGCAAAATCATCAATCACCGTCACCCCGTTGACCACGCCACGCACCTCCTGGCGACGCGCAATCCCACGGAACGACGCCAAGCCCGCATGCACCTCGTCAGGCGACAACCCACCAAACCGCGCCAATACCACCGCCACCGCCGCATTGCGCACATTGAACTCACCATCCATCGGCACCTCGTAGCGCTCGCCGTCCAGCGTGAACGCACTGCTACCCGAGCGATAATCGACATCGACAATCCGATGGTCACAAGATTCGGCAAAGCCCACGGTTTCCACCGGAGCCGGCGCGCCACTGGCCACGTCGAGACAGTTCGCATCGTCGCCATTGATCACAGCGATTCCATTGCGCGGCACCAAGTTGAGCAAACGCCGAAAGCTCAGCTTGATCTCGTCGAGCGAGTTGTAAATATCCGCGTGATCGAACTCGATGTTATTAATCGCCACCGCCTCAGGCAGGTAGTGATGGAACTTGGAGCGCTTGTCGAAGAACGCAGTGTCGTATTCATCGCCCTCAAGCACCACGAAATCGCCGCCGTTGAAACGAGCACCTGTCGACAAATTGCGCGGAATCCCGCCAATCATGTACGACGGATCACGTCCCGCGTTCTCAAACAACCACGTCACCATCGATGTTGTGGTCGTCTTGCCATGGGTGCCGGTCACCACAAAGTTGCGCTTTCCTCGCAGGAAGAACTCTTTGAGTGTCTCAGGCAGCGAAAGGTAGCGCAGCTTGCGCTCGAGCACGCTTTCCACCTCCGGATTCCCACGGCTCATCGCATTACCGACTACCACGTAATCCGTGTCGGCCGGAATGTTCTCCGGACTGAAACCTGCAATCAATTCGACCCCCTCGGACTCCAGGAAAGTCGACATCGGCGGGTACACTTTCTGATCGGATCCAGTCACCCGGTACCCCCGCCTCTTCATCGCAGCGGCCACCGCGCCCATTGCGGTGCCACAGATCCCGATGAAATGGAAACTTGGCGGAGTAGTGACAGGTTCGTGACCGGCGGATTCGAGCATGGGCACTTTTCTACCCGCGAATCGCCCGCTTGCAAGACAAACACCGAGGGATTTGCCCCCGGTGCGCCAGAATCACTACTTCTCACTCACCACCGCCCTGCAAATCACAGGCTACCGATCTCCCATTTCTGATCTCCATTTCAAATTTCAGTGCTACCTCCAACGCAGTCGCTGTTGCCCCATCACCGGACGCTGCCCTGCCTTCACGTCGACGTCGCCAATCTCACCTGCACGCCAGATGGAAAACTTCATCACATCGCCCGGTCGCACTTTGGCAATCTCCAAGCGCAATCGGTTCACTTCATCCACCGGCTCTTCGTTGATGGACAAAATCACGTCCCCCGCGCGGATCCCTGCCACAAATGCCGGCGAATCCATCACCACCTGACGCACCACCACCCCAGCGTCGTCCAAACCGACCCGCCTCGCGGCCTCCAAATCGAGCTCGTTCATCACCACGCCCAGGTACCCGCGGCGGATCTCGCCAAACTTCACAATCTGCTCAACCACATCGAGCACCATGTCAGTTGGGATCGCCAAGCCAATCCCGACATTCCCGCCACTGCGCGACAGAATAGCGGTGTTGATCCCAATCACCCGACCGCGGTTGTCGATCAACGCGCCGCCAGAATTCCCGGGATTGATCGACGCGTCGGTCTGAATGAAGTCCTCGTACCCCTGACCACGCGCCACAATCCCCAAGTCGGATCGCCCCGTCGCACTCACAATCCCCGAAGTCACACTCTGCTCGAGCCCGAACGGCGAACCGATCGCCAAAACCAAATCCCCGGGCTTTACAGTGTCGCTGTCGGCAAACACCGCAGCAGGCAAATCATCGCCCTCCACCTTCAGCACCGCCAGGTCCGTCGATGGATCCACACCCAACACGCGCGCATGCACCGGCTCCTTCCGCCCCTGGATCTGCACATTCACTACCGTCGCCCCCTCGATCACATGGTTGTTGGTCACCACAATCCCGGATCGGTTCACCAGCACACCTGAGCCAAGCCCCTGCGGCACAGGCGTTTCGATCATATTAATACGCCCGGTGCGTAAGTCGCGCTGGTACTGCCGCGCCATCCGGGAGGTAGCGATACTCACCACCGAGGGCGACACCTTCTCCACAATCGCTGAATACCCCCCCAGCGGCCCAGTCCGGATCGGCGCCTCGGCCGACACCTGAATCTCATCCATCGCTTGAGGCTCGCGGGCACGGGCGCTGGTCAGACAAACCACCGCCAGTCCCATTGCCACCACTCCCGCGCCCAACGCGCGCACGCTCGTCCAATGCGTCTTGCTCATGATTTCGGATCTCTACTGATTCTTTAGCTCAATTCACAGCCAACCTCCGTCGGCAGCCATTACTCCGTCATCCACCAGCCAATTTGTTTATCTCACTGCATGCGACAGAGATCAAACGCCCCCCTTTCCCCAGCCACAGATGATCACGGATGTTCATAGATCCCCTTTTTCAGCCCCTCAACAACCAACTCAGGCAGGAACGCCAACCATCGCGTTGGCAACGCCCCCGCCAATCAGCCGCCAGCCTCACTCCGAGACGCCCGCAGTGATGAAGTTTAGCTAGACCTTCAAATTCCGCCTCATCGGCTCCGCCGCGCATCCCCTCATTGACCTCCAGCCACCACCCATACTAACCATTAACCTCAACACACACCCCATGAAATTCGCAGCACTGACACTCACAACCCTCGCACTAGGCACCAGTATTCTCTCCGCCGACACCTGGACCCGCGCCAGCGATGGGCGCACCATCACAGCCGACCTACTCGCCTTCAACGCTGAGACAAACCGCGTCACTTTGAAACTCTCATCCGGCAAGGAAAGCACGTTCGACGCCAGCATTCTCTCACCTGACGACCAACAACGCCTCGCTCAGTTCGCCGAAGAAGAAGCCAAGCGCATAGAAGCCTCAAAGCACGGTCGGATGGAATCCCTCACTCCTGAAAATGGAGGCGGCCATAAAATTCACATCTACCGCCCACCCGGCTACATCGACAACTCAGCCGACAGCAAGACCAGACCTGTCGTGTTTGTCTACCACTATCGGGGCAAATCCCAGGACATTGTCGAACACATGAAACTCACCGCCGACGAACTCGGCTGGGTCGTGGTCGGAGTCGACGCCTACACCAACACAAAATCCCTGGAAGATCGTTACGACGAACGCCTCGCACAAACCAAGGCCGCATTCGCCTGCGCCCAGCAAGCCGTCAACTTCGACCCAAACAAGATCGTATTCACCGGCATGTCCGGTGGGTCATGGTGGTCCTTCCAGTCCACCGCCGAAATCGCACCGGAAGCCGCTGGTGTGATCTCCCATGGCGGCTGGATGGGCAATATGTACGACCAATCCTACCCGCGCAAAATGGCGGTCGCTATCATCAATGGCGACAAGGACAAGAACGCCATCTCCTACGAAACCAAGGATACCAACTTCCTGGAGAAGAAAACGCGCGCGAAAGTTCGCGCATGGCACTTCCCCGGCGGGCACGTCATGCCCACACCCGAACTCACCCTCGAGGCCGCCCGATGGATTCATGAAACCAAAGGGTTCTAGCCCAAACAGATCCCCGATCTACGCGTTGGCGCCCCCTCTCCCCCGGCGCCAACCGTATTAGCCCGGCTTTTGCTCAGCCGCCAATTGGCTCATAAACTTCGCAAACCTCCTTTGCCGGGTCTCCGGACGCTTGGCGCTCGTCAATCCGTAGGCAATCGCATACCGACTGGATTTCGTCAGCGTCTCATAGAAACGCCTCGCCACCGGCTCATTCTCCAGCGCTGCGAGGAAATCCTCCGCCACTTCCATTTCGCTCGCCACATAGGCATTCTCCCACCGGCCATCCGCTTGGGCCGCACGCACATGCACCAGACCAGGCTCCTTCATCCGCCCCTCAGCAATTAACCGCTCAACGTGCTCACGGTTCCGCTTCGACCAGTTGCTCTTGGCTTTCCTCGGCGTGATCCGCTGGAGATACGACATCTCATCCAGCGACTTCTTCACCCCGTCGATCCACCCCCAGCACAACGACTCGACGACCACCTCATCCCACGTCACGCTGGCAACCCCAGCCCCCTTCTTGAACATCTTCACCCACAACTCACTCTCACTAGCGTGGTTCACCTCAAGCCACCGCCCGAGATGGTAAGGGGAAGCAAAGGACAGAACTTTCGCAGGATCGGGAACAGGCATGGTTTGGAACCTACAGCCTCCTCGCAATCGGGCAAGGCGCGAACCCCGGCCCCATTGCTCAATGGCAGCACTGGTAAAATAATGACACCCTACCTGCGCCTGCGACGAAGCAACACACTTCCAGCCAGAGCTAACAAGCTCATCGACATAGGCTCAGGAACACTTGCGATAGTGACAGGACCGTTAGACACCCCGCCGCCGCCGGTACCGAACGACAGTCTGAGCGAGACAAAGTCAGCGGACTGCAGAAATGCGATGGGATCCGTAGAGAGAGCCGTGCTATCAGTTGCCGAAAGGTCGGATACCGACTGCATGGTGAAGCTGATACTATTGAGCAGATTCTTGTCCCCGCCCAATCCGCCCGACAAATCGGAGAGAAATGGCGTTGGTGTCTGTGGGTCAGCGTACAAGGAATAACCATCCCTAGTTCCACTCTCGTCTGTGAAATCGTTC
Source organism: Sulfuriroseicoccus oceanibius (assembly GCF_010681825.2). NCBI lineage: Bacteria > Pseudomonadati > Verrucomicrobiota > Verrucomicrobiia > Verrucomicrobiales > Verrucomicrobiaceae > Sulfuriroseicoccus > Sulfuriroseicoccus oceanibius. Next base: position 2,364,435 of record NZ_CP066776.1, read on the forward strand.
CTCACCTGAAGGTTAAGTCGGTTATAGGTGCGGCCATCACCGTCAAAAAACGAAACCGTCTCACCTCCGGCCGTAAGCTCAACTTTGATCGGTTCATACTGACCTAGCGACGACAGCCCGCTCTGATCCAACAATCCGTCATCAAAGGAATAAACCACCCTGACTGCCTCAGTCGCACTCAAGCCCTGGCCGCTAAGATCAACCGTTGTGTCGATTCGGTAACTAATCGTTGCTGCCTGTGCTGCACTAGCAAGTGCGCCTGCGGTAACGATACTGGTGATGAGACGCTTGGATTTCATAGGGAATATCAGGGGCTTTCGCTACAGATTCACTACCTCCGCCCAGCCTAGTCAGCGACGCGGAGTGGCCCACTTTAGGACCATGGCACCGAGTTTCAATCAACAAACTCGACACCCTCATGTCGAGCCACCAGAGCCCCCTTTAAAGCTCGGCTCCTGCTTGAGGCGAGTTATGCTCGATTACGCCCCTATTTCACCCCACCGAAGTGGTTGCCGAATGGGAAATAAACAGCAAAAGCCGGGCCGACGAGGTTCATCTCCGGCACATAGCCCCAGGCGCGACTGTCGAGACTGTTGTTCGAGTTGTCACCCATTGCCACGAAAGCTTTGTTAGGCACTTTGCCGCGATAGTGTGGGTACGGGCGCCCCTCGTGCGGTGAATATTTCACGTAACCTTTGTACTCGCCCTCAGCACCATTGACCCGTGCGATACCCTCTTCTTCAGCAGGCTTGCCATTGATCTCCAGAATATTGTCATCCGTGACTTCAAATTGGTCGCCAGGCACCGCGACGAGGCGCTTGATGTAATGTTGCATGTCCACTTTCGGATCGGACGACTGCAATTCAGGAATGCGCTTGGTTGTGAACACAAACACCTCACCACGCTTTGGCTTGCGGAAGTGATAGGAAATCTTATCGACCAGCAGCTGGTCCCCGGCCTGCGAGTAACCTCGGGCAATCACTTCACCTTCGCGCACCTGCACCGCATGCGCCGGTTTACCATTCGGCCCTTCAACTTTGAAAACTCGAGGCGCGAGTCCAAATCCGGGATCACTCAAAATGGCGCCCGCCGATGTATTGACGGTCATTTTTTCCTCCTGCTTGGTGACAGGATTCACGAAGTGGAGGCTCGCCAGCGAGATCAATGGGAGCGATGTCTTGTCGCTCACCATCATCACCGAATCAAACGGCGCCTTGATTTCGACGTAATTGCGCCCATTCCACAACCGCTCCCACGTACGGGTGGCAAAATTCGGCACCTCTGCCGGGTCGTCCACCGACTTTGCGATCATCCCATTCAACGTGGGATACATCGAATTGGTAGGGATCTTGAATGGCTGGGCAATGTACGCACGGATCCCGACCATGATCGCGATCACCACAAACAACATCTCCACGTTCTCGTAGAGGAAGCCACTGCGCCTCTCCGTGGGTGGCGTCAGTTTGTCAGAAACCTGCTCGACTTCCTTCATCAGTTCCCGCGCCTTATCATCGTCGCGCTCACGTCGGGCGGCCTTCAGATCGGCCTCCAACTGCTCAAGCTGGTCGATTTGCTCGGGCTTGAGCAGGTCGCGCTTGTAGTGAATGAACTTGCGCAACCCTTTGATAGTCAGCTCCGCTTCTTTCTGGGTTTTGGTCTTGAGCATCGGACGGTCTGGGGGATGGAGGAAAATGTCGTGTACGGATGGAGGATGCGCCGATTAGTCGGTCGACTTCAACACTTGAATGAACGCTTCCTGCGGAATGTTCACCCGTCCGATGGATTTCATCTTCTTCTTACCCTCTTTCTGCTTCTCAAGCAGCTTGCGCTTACGGCTGATGTCACCACCGTAACATTTGGCGGTCACGTTCTTACGCATCGCGCTGATCGATTCACGCGCCACGATCTTGCCACCAACCGATGCCTGGATCGCCACGACGAACAACTGACGCGGAATCACCTCGCGCAACTTTTTGGCGAGCTGACGTCCGTAGCTCTCGGCTTTTTCGCGGTGCACGATGGTGCTGAACGCATCCACCGGCTCGCCGGAGATGTTCATGTCCATCTTGACGAGGTTGGCGGCGCGGTAACCGTCGTGCTCGTAGTCCATCGAGCCATATCCACGCGTCATGCTCTTGAGACGATCGTTGAAGTCGATAAGGATTTCGTTGAGCGGCAGCACCGCGGTGAGCATCACTCGCGTGTCGTCGAGAGTTTCGGTATTCACCACCTCGCCACGCTTCTCCATCACCAGCTGCATCACATCGCCGATATTATCGTTCGGGATAAGAATGAAGACCTTCACCACCGGCTCACGGATCTCTTCAATTTCCTGCGGCTCCGGCATCTGGGTCGGGTTGTCGATGGTGATGCTGGTCTTGTTGGTGAGATCCACCTCGTAGATCACGCCCGGGTGGGTCGAGATCACGTCCATGTCGAACTCGCGGCGCAGACGCTCAAGCACGATTTCCATGTGGAGCAGTCCGAGGAAGCCACAGCGGAAGCCGAAGCCGAGGGCGGCCGAGCTTTCCGCCTGATACGAGAGCGCCGCATCGTTGATCTGCAACTTACCCATGGCGAGCTTGAGTTGCTCGAAGTCGTCGGTGGTCACCGGGTAAATACCAGCAAAAACCATCGGCTGGATTTCCTTGAAGCCTGGCAGCGGCTCGGAAGCCGGCTTAATCGAATCGGTGATGGTGTCGCCGATCTTCACGTCGGAGGTCGACTTCACGTTGGCGATGATGTAGCCCACGTCGCCTTCGTTGAGAGCATCCTGCTTGAGCATCTTCGGAGTGAAAACACCCACCTCTTTGACTTCGTATGTCTTGTTGGTGGCAAGCATCTTGATGCGCTGGCCACGGGCAATGCTACCAGACATCACACGGACGTAGGAAATCACGCCACGGTAGGTGTCGAACACAGAGTCAAACACGGAAGCACGCAGGATATCGTCGTCCCACTCCTTCGGTGGCGGCACGCGCTCGACCACCGCTTCCAGCAAATCTTCGATACCAATCCCCGTCTTACCAGAGGTGAGCAGCGCTTCTTCGGCAGGGATGGCAAGAATGTCCTCAAGCTGCTGCTTGCACTTGTCCACATCGGCGCTCGGCAGGTCGATCTTATTGATCACCGGCAGCACGGTCAGGTTTTGATTCAACGCCAACTGCACGTTGGCCACGGTCTGGGCTTCCACGCCCTGAGCGGCGTCGATCAACAACAGCGCACCTTCACATGCCGCAAGGCTTCGCGACACCTCATAAGAGAAGTCCACGTGGCCCGGAGTATCGAGCAGGTTCATGCGGTAGGTTTTCCCGTCCTTGGATGGGAACGCCATGGTCACAGGGTGGGACTTGATGGTGATACCTCGTTCACGCTCCAAGTCCATCGAGTCGAGCAACTGATCCTGCTTCTCGCGCTCGGAAATCGTTTGGGTCAACTCGAGCAAGCGGTCGGAAAGGGTCGTCTTCCCGTGGTCGATGTGTGCAATGATCGAAAAGTTACGTGTCAGCTCTGTGCCCATAATGAATCAAGTTCGTGTCCCGAATGGTTCGGGAGGCTGAAACCTACCCGCGCCGCGCCGAAAGTAAAGGGCTCAAAGACGCCATCTCATTGCCACATTGCCACCGCGTATTCGTCAGCTCCGCTGGTATTCCGCGCCCGCTCGGTCCTTGCGCGCCCTACCTGTCAGAAACCACGTGCGAATTGCCCCCACGCCCTTGAGCTCGATCTCCCCACGCTCATCCAATGAGAATCCATCGCCAAGCCGCTCACGCACCTCGGCACTGACTTGGATCCGGCCCGGCACCGACGACGACTCCAGCCTGCTGGCCGTGTTCACCGCAGCGCCCCACAGATCGTAGATAAACTTACGCTTGCCGATCACTCCGGCCACCACCTCTCCGCTGTGGATTCCAACCCTCAATTCCAGATTCAGATCGTGGCGACGGTTGACCGCGTCGATCACCGGAAACATGTCCAACGCCATGCTCGCAATCTTCCGCGCGCCCTCGGGATCGGCAGTCGGCAGCCCGCCACAAGCCATGTACGCATCCCCGATCGTTTTGATTTTCTCCACCCCATGCGCGTCGGCCAATTCGTCGAAGCCGCTGAAGATCTCATTCAAAACCGGAACCAAGCGGGCTGCGTTCATCTGCCCCGCCAGATCGGTAAACCCCACCAAGTCTGCAAACAAAATCGCCACGTCCTCGTGACGTTCGGCAATCACGGAGTCCCCCGCCTTCAGCCGATCCGCCACCTTCTCGGGCAAGATGTTGCGCAACAACGCATCCGACTTGGCGCGTTCCTCGCGGATCTTGCGCTCCCTGGCCTCAATTCTCCGCTCATACCGCGCGCTCACCCGCCGCGCCGCCACCGATGCCGGAATTGCGATGACGAATGCCAACACAGCACCAACCCCGAAAAACATCGCCCGCGTCGCGTCCATGTTCGCCTGAATCCGGTCCGTGTCCGACGCCGACACCACAACCCACGGCTGCCCGATGACGAATTGGACCATGATCACGTCATTCACATCGTCGGAGACCAAGGCTCCAAAACCAGTCGAATCGACAATATCGTCCCACGTTTCAATCTCCTTCATCGGCATCGGCTTGCCCTTCCGATCCTGCAAGGCATAGCGTGAAATATCCCCCTGCAGCACAAACCCGACAAAGCTCTCGTCTGGATGACACACCACCGTCGATGTGTTGCGGTCAACCACCGCACTGAACCCATTGGCGTCCTTGGCAGCTGTGACAATCCACTGCAATTCCACCAACACGTCCTTCGGGTCGCGTCCATCACTCAACTGCCTCTCGGCAAACCGGGAAAGCGCCCGCGCCCGATGCTCAAGCCGCTGGTGCACCAACGCATGGTATTGCCGCTCATAGCGCTTGAGCATCATCGGGATCACCACCAGCGCCACACCGCCAATCACCACCACGATGGCCACAAACGTCCAGATCGCGAGCGCATACTTGGAGTAGATGGCCCGCGCTTTGGTCATAGTTGCATCAGCTATCGGTTAATCATTTCCGTTCTCTACACGCGGCCCTCGTAAAAGCTCGGCCAACCATCGATCCGCAGTCTCTGCGGCCTCGGCACTCATGAACAAATCATTGTGTCCTACACCCTCTACGATCACGTGGGTCACATTGGTCAGCGATTCTGCCAAGACCTTGGAGTGCGCCACAGGGATAATGGTATCCTCCGCGCCGTGTAGAATACGCACCTCCCCTTGGTAGTCCTCAAGGGCCTTCATGTTGTTGATTTTGTTGCGGATCAAAAATCCTGGAACCCCCATGCGTTTTGCTACCGCCGCCACCGAGTCGAAGGGCGCACAAAGCACCAACGCGTCGACCTCCCGTTCATCCGCGACCAAACACACCATCCCCGAACCGATTGAGAATCCAAATCCAACCACCCGCGGAGGTTGTCCACCCACCTGAGCCTGCGCCCAGTCATACGCCTTGCTCCCTGCATCCCGCATCCCGGCGGCAGTCGGCTTCCCCTCGCCCGCTGCATAGCCCGGCAAGCCGACAATCAACACATCCGCGCCATCACGAGCCAGCGTGCGCGCCGCAGGCAAATGGTCATCCAAAATCTCTCCATTCCCGTGACTGATGACCAATAACGGTGGCTGCGGATCACGCACCCGATGACGTATCAGCCACGCCTCGGCGGTCGCGCCATTGGCCACTTCGTGCAACACACGGGTCTCGTTGGCCGCGATGTTTTCCCGATTCGCGGTTGTTGGCCGCGACGCCCCGGGAAACAACATGGATGTTTCACAAGAACTCAGGATCATCAGATAAACTCCGTACAATAGTGAAAGCCTGAACAACTGGATCATTACTTTTCTCCACCAAGGTCCTTTCCATTTCGCACCAAACAGATTCATAGCCCCATCAATATCCTGGTGCTCTCACCCGACCATCCTCACGGTCATCACGCATCCTGCGCGTGATCCGGTCAGCAACCTCGGTCACCATTTCATCCAATAACATGCGCAGATGACTCCCCCCCCGGAAGTCGGACGGCGCGATGTGCTTGACCCGCTCGGCATGAGCCGCCAGCTGGAAGCACTTGCGGAAGCTCTTTCCACTGCCGTCGTTCGGGTTGTAGACCGCAATCGCATGCCCGCCATAGCGCTTCATCAGCGTAAAACACGGTACATCGGTCGGGCCGTCGCCCACGTAGATCATGTTCTCGAACGGAACCGGCCGCTGCTCCGCGGGCATGTGATCATTCACATCGTCCCGGTGGTCGAGCATTCCCTTGTTAATCCGGAACAAATACTGGGTCTTGGTGGTGTGGCTGATCACACGGCGGGGAAAAGCAATGGCTCCATTGCTGCCCTCGGCAAACTCACATCCGAAAATTGCCTTCACTTGAGGCGCCAGACGACTGCCATCGAGCAACGCCTTCAGCCCACTGGAAACGATATAGTGCTCGACCTCCACACCGGCAATCCGATGCTGATCGGTGAGCACACCGTTGAGCTCGTCGAAAAAGCCAGGCACACCAGGCGAGAAGTGCAGCTTCGCACCAAGCTCCTCCAGATCCCGGTTGGTCGGCCGGTCGATGTCCAGATAATCGAGGATCACCTTCAGGTACGCCAGCTCGTTGTCGTACCCTTCCTCCTCAACCAAAGCATTGCACTGGAGCCAGAATTGCTTCGGATCGATCCCAAAGTGGGGAAACAACACATCGTCCTGCATGTAAAGCGGACTCAGCGTCAGGTCGTAATCGTAGACGATCGCGATTTTGTTTTGCGGTGCGGATGCCATTCACCCGCCACCATGACCAATGCGCCACAAGCGGTGCAAGCGGATAATCCCGCAGTCGCCCATATCCACCAATCTAGCGAACCGGCACCGCCTTGCGATGCGCCCGCACACTTTCAATCGGGAAATGCGGCCCCGGACATGGCCTGCGGTTATATTCCACATGGTCGTGACCGCGCACCTGATCGAGAGCAAACTCACCCAGACGACTCTCAAGCACCGCCAGCAACTCCCGCAATGCGAGCATCTGTGCCTTGGTCGGAGGGTCTTCCGAAAAATCCCCCACCAGGCAGATGTCGATCCGCGGCACCGAAGACTCACGCACTGCTCCGCCTTCCTTCCCCTCGAGCCAGCGACTGCCCACCGCAACACTACCGTCCGCCGCGCCCCGGCCATTGCCGATCACAAAGTGGTAGCCCATTCCCTCGTCAAAACCCAACACCCGCTCGTGATAGTACCTGAATGCAGCCGCACTGCCCGCGGGCTCACCCGATGAATGAATCACCACACCCCGCCAGTCAGGACGCCCATTCAATTCGATTCCCTGATCAATGAGCGTGCGCACCTCAGCCCCCAACATCTCAAAGCCGGTCACCGGCTCGCTCATATCCACCGTCGATTCAACTTGGATGGCATTCTTTTCACGCCCACCCAAGCCGGCGTCTCCATTAACCTTCACCACTTCCGGATACACGGGTGCCACCGTTGCACCACCCTGCGCCTTCTTCCCCGCATCGCCGCAAGACACAACGCCAAACAACACCAGCCCACTCCACACGGACCACCGGAGGCCGGATGCCGCTCGTTTTGCCAATGGAGTCTGTAGAAGGGAAATTTCGCTCGCTTTGATCACAATGAAGACAAACTACGCACGTTCCGGCCACGGATCAATCGCGCGCTCACACCGCTCCCAACAATGCACGAATTCAACGCAGCCGATGATTGCATTGAGCGGATTATCAGTCACACTCCCGTCGGCCTGACTCACCCCTTCCAGTCATTCTGCTGCCCATGCAAACCTCCGCAACCCCATGTCCCAGCCCAGCCCCTGCGGGATCCGGACGCCGTATCCTGGTATTAACCGCAGGTTTCGGCGAAGGGCATAATGCGGCTGCCCGTGCAATCGTTGCTGCCCTGGAAGCCGAAGCCCCGGGCTGCAAGGTCCAAATGCTCGACCCTCTCCATGAAGGACGCCCGCGCATCAACAAGCTGGTAAAAAAGCTCTACCTGCTGACCATTCACCGCACGCCGAAGCTGTGGAAGCAGATGTACACATTGTCGGATAGAACCAGCGACGTCAGTCGCGACCCATTGATGGTTTTGCGCCGACCGAAAAAGATGATCGAGCAAGCCATCCGCGACTTCCATCCGGACACCATCATCTCGACCTACCCACTTTACCCATTCATGTTGCGGCGCGCCGGCCTCTACCGCGAACACGCTGACAACCGGTTCAAACTCATCACCGTCGTCACAGATTCGGTAACCATCAACTCCGTCTGGACCAAGGGACCCGCCGACAGCTTCGTGGTGACCGACCCGCTAACCGCCAAGCACGTCGAGACGGCAGGCGTAGATCCTGCGCGGATCCATCCCTTTGGCTTCCCGGTCCATCCCAGCATTGCCGAGGCAGTGGCCACGCAATCGCCGGAACATGATGCCGCGCCGTCGCCATTCAAGATCGCACTTTTCCCTACGGGTTCGCGCACCCAGGCCTGCGCTTTGGTCGAACAACTCGCCGCCATCCCAGCCTCCATCAATTGGCGCGCCACTCTGGTCATGGGCAAACATGAACCCACGTTGCGCGAGCCTATCGAGGAGCAAATGAGGCTCTCGGGCATCTCGAACCGTGTTGACCTCCTCGGCTGGACCAACCAAGTCCCCGAAATCCTAGCCTCCCACCACCTGCTCTGTGGCAAGGCGGGCGGCGCCACCGTCCACGAAGCCCGCGCTGCAGCATGCCCTATGCTGATCCACTACGTGGTACCTGGTCAGGAAGAAGGAAACGCAATCCTTCTTGAGTCGGAAGGGGGCGGATCCTGCCTCAATGAATCAACCAAACTCAGCGACGCTATCGTTAGCCTCGCGGCAAACGACTTTGAGCTGTGGCACAAACAAAGAGCCGCATTGAAAAAAGTCGCCAAGCCGGATGCCGCGCGCAACATTGCCCGCTGGCTGGTACAATGATCAACCCACCCCATTGCTTTATGGAAAAGACCATCCTCTTTGATATCGGTAACGTTTTGCTCTTCTTCGATTTCCACCGTGCGCTCACCCGCCTGGGAATTCCGGATCCGAACAAAGACCAAGAGCTGATGGAAAAGTTCTACACCTTGCGCGACCAGGTGGAAATGGGTGGAATCGCCCCCGCTATCTTCATCGAAAAGCTCGCCGAGCTGCTCGACTTCAAAGGCACCGCAACCGAGCTCGTCGATGCCTATAGCGATATCTTCATGCCAAATGACGCGATGTGGAAAATCGTGCGTGAAACCAAGGGCAAGTGCCGCCGCATTTTGTTCTCAAACACCAGCGCGATCCACATCGACTACATCTTCGAACGCTATCCGGAATTCTCGCTCTTCGACGATGCGGTCTTCTCTTTCAAAGTCGGCGGTTCAAAGCCTGCTCCCCCAATGTACGTCGACGCCGTCGAACGTCTCAACGTCGATCCCGCCAACACATTCTACATCGACGATGTGTTGGAGAACATCGCGGAAGGCGAACGCCATGGGTTCACCACCCACCACTACCAGCCGTCCACCCACGCCGAGCTGGAATCCGAACTCGCCGAGTTCCTCGCCAAATAATCGAGAGCCAACCAGCCCTCAGCGGGTCAGGTCCCCTTGGAACAACACCTTGTAACCATTGCGTTGCAGCACGTTGATCCCAAACGGGGTGTCCTCAACATGCATCACGATGACCGTGCCCAGCCCGGGACGGTTCATCAGCGGGTAGGAGAAGAGTAGGTTCACTTCCCCTTCCAACAAGGCGGACAAACATCGCCCCAGACCGGCTGCGCCATCTGCCAACTCCACCGCTATCATTTCCAAGCTGCTGAACGGAATCCCCCGCTCGTAAAAGAGCTGCTCGACAATGTCAGGGTCGCTGACCACCACCCGCACCACTGTCGCATCCGTGGAGTCATGGAGGCTCATCCCCAACACCTGCACGTGAGCTCCTTCCAAAAGCTTCACCAAGCGCATCAACGTCCCAAGCTTGCTCGGCAAAAAGACAGAAAACTGCATCACAGGATCACCGGGCTGCTTTACAATGGGCGAACTCATAGCGAATTGATGGAGAATTCCTGACAATCTCGACCCGCCCCCACATCAGGTACGGACCAACAACGGACACACCGTACTCAAATTAGCACGATCGCGCAACCATCGAACTCACAGCCCGCATGATCCCAGATTTCCCATCGGACCGCCCGGTTTTAGCCCTCGCTCCCATGCAAGACATCACGGACCGTGCCTTCATGCGCGTGATCTCACGGCTCGGCGGGCCGGACTACTACGTCACGGAGTATTTCCGCGTGCACCGCGACTCCCATTTGGAAAAGCATATCCTCGCGGCGGTCACCGACAATCAAACGGGTCGACCACTCTTTGCTCAAATGATCGGGATGGATATCCCTGAAATGGTGCGCACCGCCCGCCAGCTCTTGGAGCTCCCTGTCGCCGGCATCGACCTCAACCTGGGCTGCCCCGCTCCTGTCGTTTGCCGCAAAGACGCCGGCGGCGGACTCCTGCGTCTGCCCGAACATACCGACCGACTCATCGGCACACTGCGCGAATCAATCAACGGTAAGTTCACCGTAAAAACCCGGATCGGGTACCATTCGGAAGAGGAATTCCCAGCCCTGCTGGAAATCTTTCGCAAACACGGTATCGACGCCCTCACCATCCACGGGCGCACCGTAACCGAACGCTATCAGTCCCCCGTTCACACCGACTGCGTGAAAGCCGCGGTAGACGCACTCGACTGCCCGGTGATCGCCAATGGCAACGTCGTCAATGCCTGCAGCGGACTGGAATACATCCAACGCACAGGGGCCGCCGGCTTGATGATAGGGCGCGGCGGGATCCGCAACCCGTGGCTTTTCGACCAACTGCGCGCCGCATTCGCAGGACGCCCGATCCCCAAACCAACCCACCGCGACCTGCGCGAGTACATCCTCGCGCTCCACGCGGAACTCGAAGCCGTCGGCCGCCCACCAACACCGGAACGCATCATCCACCGACTCAAGAAATTCCTCGTCTTCATCGCCCAAGGCCTGGATCCCGACTTCGATTACCGCATTCGACGTGTCTCCACCAAGGAGGAATTGCTGGCATGCTGTGACCTGCACCTTGATCACGACACCCCACTGCCAGACCTCCCCCCGGAGAACTCCAAGCTCTTCTGCGGATTCTCGGACCTCCTCCCGCCCAACCGAGGCTAAAGCGCTGCACGGCGATTGCGATACCGATCACGTATGCCATCGCCCACAGTCAGCTTTGCGATGATTCCACAGGGACCGCGCATGAGGTGCGCCCGTCACTCAATCGCACACCCTATGAACGGCTGGCTCGCGCCCCCGAACGAGACCTAGCAATCACACGCCACTAACGTTGCGAGAATATGTTTTAATTTCGAAACAGAGAGCACAATCCGCGTGACAATCCGAGGGGATTGCACCAAAAATCCCTCCGATGACAAACAATGATCTCGAACATCAAGTTCACGTCGCTCTCGATCAGACGCTCGCCATCGTCATGGGCGGCGGTGCTGGCACCCGACTTTTCCCTCTGACCAAAGACCGCTCGAAACCTGCGGTGCCACTCGCCGGCAAGTACCGCTTGGTGGACATTCCAATTTCCAACTGCATCAACTCGAGCGTCCGCAGCATTTACGTGCTCACCCAGTTCAACAGCGCCTCGCTGCACCGCCACATCAGCTCGGCCTATAAGTTCGACCGCTTTTCCGATTCATTCGTCGAGATCCTCGCAGCCCAGCAAACCCCGGGCAGCCAGGCCTGGTACCAGGGCACCGCGGATGCCGTGCGCCAGAACCTGCGCTATTTCACCAGCGGGCGCTACAAGTACTACCTGATCCTCAGTGGTGACCAGCTCTACAGCATGGACTTCCGCAAGATCATGCGCGAACACCTCAAGAGCCAGGCTGAACTGACAATCGCCACCCTGCCGGTCGAGCGCGAGCCGGCCAAGTCGTTCGGCATCATGCTCACCACCGACGACGGAGACATCACCCGCTTCGAGGAGAAGCCATCGGATCCAGCAATTCTCGATGAACTCAAAATGTCACCCCAGCGTTTGAAAGAGAACAACCTCCCAGAAGACAGCGAGCATTACCTCGCATCGATGGGCATCTATCTCTTCAACCGCGACGCCATGCTCGACGCGCTGGACAACGACAAGATCGACTTTGGCAAGGACGTCATTCCAACCACCATCACGCGCAAGAAAGTCTTCAGTTATATCTTCCAAGGCTACTGGGAAGACATTGGTACCATTCGTTCGTTCTTCGATGCCAACTTGGACCTCACCGAGAACGTCCCTGCCTACAACTTCTTCGATTACCTCCACCCGATCTACACCCACGCACGCTTCCTGCCGGCATCAAAGATCAACAACGCCGAAATCAACAAAGCCGTTATTTCTGATGGCTGCATCGTGACCAAAGCGAAGATCAGCCGCTGCGTGATCGGCATTCGCTCGTTCATCGACGAAGGTTCGGAAATCTCCAACACCATCATCATGGGTGCCGACCACTTCGACGATCGAGCCAAGGCCACAGAGAACAACGTGCCGGCACTCGGCATCGGCCGCGATTGTAAGATCGATCACACCATTATCGATAAGAACGCCCGCATCGGCGACCGCGTTCATATCTCACCGGAAGGCAAGCCCGAGACATTCGACGGCGAGAACTTCTTCATCCGCGACGGCATTGTCGTGATTCCAAAAGGTGCGGTGATCCCATCCGACACCTGGATCTAGGATTATTTGTCATCATCTGCGGGAGACCATCCCCACAGACACAAAAAACGCTCCCGTCGCCACATGCGCCGGGAGCGTTTTTTTATTTCAATCCATCTAGGATCTGCTTCCGAGAAGCAAATGCCTACATTCCCTTGCGCTTCAAAAGATCGGAAAGCTCGGCTTGGAACATACGCAAGTCGTCCTGCGATGGCTGATAGCCTTCGGTCTTCGGTACCAACGAAAAGCGCCCCATTTGATCGATCATCCAGGATGCCTGCTCACCGTCACTGAAGCTTACCTTACCACTGACCACAGCCCCTGGGATCACGAGTTCATCCAGGGACACCTGCACGCCTTGAGGCGCGATCACCTCGGGCTCGAGCTCCTCCTCGACCACCTCAGGCTGCGGCTCAGCCGCTTTTTTCGCCGCCTCAATATCCGCAGGTTCCAAGACCTTCAACCCAAGGTCCAATGCGAGAAAACGCGTGTCCATGTACGTCATGCGCACGCCGAACTCGGCTTCAATCCGCTTCTGCATCCCGGAGAGCCCGATACCCTCGGACGCCCAATCGGCGAGTGTCTGCTTCTGTTCGGTTGTAAGAGATTTTGAAAAGCTCATGGCGATGACGGTGGGTCACGGATCACAGTGCGTCAAGAGCGATGAACACGCGTGTCGATCGCCGTCCCTCCAATCTGTAACAGCCTCCTCGCAGTCACCATCTCCTAAGATCTACCTCAAAAAATCATACCCTTCCGGATGATCCAATAAATCCTTGGTCAACCGATAACCCACTCCATCTCCAGGCGCAGACAACTCGGAAAACAACCGCGAAACCCGACGCTTCGCATCCGCCTCCAGGAATCCTACGATACGCTGCAACTCCTCGCGCTCTCTGGACTCGATTCCGCTGCCAATCTGAGCAGCCGCACGCGAAGCAGCACAGCCGAGCACAAACAACTCGGTCGCTATGTCAACGATCCGCCCGAGCATCAACTGCTGGTCCGCAAGCTTCGGCCCGTAACGCGCCATGCCATGAAACAACGAGCGCGACAGCCTACGCGAGCTGCGGCAAATGAACCGATCCACACTGCCAAATGTCGCCCCTACCGACCCCTCGCGCGGGAGCGGCAACCACCGCGACGGGTACCACCACGCATAGTGCGCCGCTGCCTTGGCTCCGGCCATCGCACGCTGGGCCATCGGCAACTGCGAGTTCACCACCGCAGCACCAATTTTCAGATGCGGATCCAAGGCCTCACGCGCGATAAACAAACGCATGATCTCCGACGAGCCCTCAAAGATTGTGTTGATCCGAGAATCCCGGAAGAAGCGCTCAACCGCAAAGCCCGGCTCACCCCGCGCTTTCAACGAATCCGCAGTCTCATACCCTCGGCCGCCACGGATCTGCATCGTCTCATCGACAATCTCCCACGCCACTTCCGTCCCCCACATCTTCGCCATCGCAGCCTCAATTCGAATGTCCGCCTTCTTATCGCGGTCGACCAGCGCACAAACATACGAAGTCATCGCTTCGAGCGCATAAACCCGCGCCGCAATCCTTGCCACCTTATCGGCTATCGCCGCGTGTCCGCCGATCCTGCGCCCCCACTGCTCGCGCTCGCCGGTCCATCGCCGAACCTCTTTCAGACAGGCCTTCCCCATCCCGAGACAAGCCGCAGGAAGCGTCAGCCGCCCGGTGTTCAGCGTGGTCAACGCCACCCGTAACCCTTTGCCTTCCTCGTGCAGAATCGCATCACGGTGCACCTTCACATCGGTGAAGCGAACCACACCGTTGTACAATGCGCGCAGCCCCATGAAATGGCAGCGGTGCGTTACCTCCACCCCCGGAGCATCCATCTCCACGATGAATGCGGTGATCGGCCGCCTTCCCGACTTGCTTCCCTCGGGCGCCGGCGTGCATGCCATCACTACGATCACACCGGCCTTCACGCCATTAGTGCACCACAGCTTCTCGCCGTTGATGATAAAATGTTCACCATCCGGATCAGGCTCGGCCATGGTCTTCATTCCGGCGGGATCAGATCCCACTCCAGGCTCGGTCAGGGCGAATGCGGAGATTTCGCCCTCTCCGAAGCGCGGCAGATATTTCTTCTTCTGCGCTTCGGTACCAAAGGTAAGCACCGGTTGAGGGACCCCAATCGACTGATGAGCAGAAAGCAGCGCTGTCAGGTTTCCGCACCACCCGCCCAATAGCTCGGCAGCCCGCGCGTAGTTGGTCTGGCTCAGCCCGAGTCCGCCATACTCCTGCGGTACTTTGATCGCAAACGCCTTGAGCTCTGCCAATCCAGACAACACGTCATCCGGAATCTCGCCCTCACGGTCGATTGCATCCGGGTCCGTCGTCTCCAAGAACTGCTCCAACCGACGTAGAAATGCATCGCCTTCCTCCTTGTCCGCCGCATGCTGGGTCGGATAAGGCGCTACTTGCGAGAACCGCGGCGACCCGAGAAACAAAGACGCCGCAAATCCGCCGCCGCCAGCCGCCACTTCCTCCCGGGCGGCCTCCGCCGTTTCCAAAGCGGCGCGCTCGCCGGCGTTCATTTTCGATGTATCAATTACGGATCCCATAAGCCTCTCCTGGTTCACGATTTAAAGATGCACGATGTGTTCGCCATCAGTGCACAAGGTTTGAAAATCTCGCGTTCGGTGGACTCGTAAAGTTCCTGCAATTGTTCGGCTGTTTTCGCGACTCCGCGAGTGTCGCAGTGGCGCAGTGGCCCACCTAAAAATGGAGCAAACCCAGTCCCCAGCACCATCGCCAGATCGATTGACTCCGGATCCGCCACCACCTTCTCCTCAAGGCAGTACATCGCTTCGTTGCACATCAGCAACGAGAGCCGGCGCCTCAAAGCCACGTCATCGCTCATCCCACCTTCATCGGGCATCGCACGACACTGCAGAGCCTCCGGATTTACTTCCGGCGGCCGTTTGCCTCGACTCTTGCCATAAAGATAAAAGCCCGCACCGGACTTGCGCCCGAGCGCACCACGGTCCACCAGGCATTGTAAAACACGCGGCACCGAAAACCGTCCAGGCATCGCTTCCGACAAAGTCGCCGCCACATGCAGCGCCACGTCGAGCCCGACTTCATCGAGCAAGCGTAACGGCCCCATCGGCATTCCAAAATCGAGCATCGTCTCGTCGATCAAACGCGCCTCGGTGCCACGCGAGAACAAATGCCCCGCCTCGATCAGGTACGGCATCAGGATACGGTTCACCACGAACCCCGGCCGATCGGCGCACACCACCGCCACTTTTCCAATGCCCTTGATCCAATGGAACGCATCGTTCAACAAATCCGGGTCGGTATGCTCGGTATGCACCAACTCCACTAACGACATGCGGTGAACCGGGTTGAAGAAATGAATCCCGAGCACCGCATTCGGCCGTGACGTCGCCTCGGCGATCTTGGTCACGGGGAGCGCCGATGTGTTGGTCGCCAGAATGGTACCCGGCTCTGTCACGTCCGCCAATTCTTTGAAAATCGCGCACTTGAGATCCAAGCTCTCAACCGCCGCTTCGATCACCAAGTCGGCCGTGCGCATCGACTCGATCCGCAACGATGGCGTGACCCGCGCCAGCGCCGCCTCGCGCTCGGCCCGCGACAAGAGCCTGCGGTTGAATGCCTCATCCACCCGCGCATTCACAGTCCGCATTCCTGCCGCCAACGCCTCGGGTTTGACGTCGCGCATCACCGTGGGATGACCGCGCGTCGCACTCCATTGGGCAATCCCGGCACCCATGATCCCCGCACCAATCACTCCCACCCGCTCCAGCGTCTTCGCATCACGAGTAGGCTCACTGGGCATCTTCGCCTGCTTCGCCCCCTCGCGCAGGAAGAACAAATGCAACAAATTGCGGCAGGCATTGGTAGAGGCGAGATCACACAATGCCTCGCATTCAGCGGCGAGCACTTGTTCGTGGGTCATCGTCAAGCCACCAACCATCACCTCGATCACCCGCTCCACCGCGGGATAGTTGCCCCGCGTCTTCGCCTTCGTTTTGTTGGTCGCAATATTTCCTATCAACGTGCGCACACCAGGCAGGTTGGCCCGCTTGGTTCCAGACCTCTCCCGCTTCCCTCTCGCTACCAGCTTCATCGCCGCCGCATCGAGGTGCTCGCGTTCCACCGCCAGATCGACAATCCCCAGCTTGCGCGCCAGCTTCGCCGGATATTGCTTGCCTGTAGTCGCGGCTGCCAGCGCCCGGTCAATTCCAATCAACCGAGGCAAACGCATGCAACCACCCCACGCAGGTAAGATGCCCAGCTGAGTCTCAGGTAGGCCGAGCTTGGTCACCTTCGCCACCGACGCCACACGCCAATCGCACGCCAATGCCAGCTCAAGCCCTCCGCCCAAACACGCACCGTGCACCATCGCCACCGTCGGCACAGGCAGCTCCATCACGCGGTCAAACAATGCCTGACCGCGCCGGATGAACTGCTTCAAATCATCGCGATCCGTCGCCGGACCATGCACCGACTCCGCCAAGCGCTTGATGTCAGCTCCCGCCACGAAAATGCGCTCGTGCTCAGATCGGATCAATACCGCCGACAACTCACCGCGACCTTCCACCGCTGCGAGCAACTCCTCCAACTCATGGATTGTTTCCTCGTCCAGCCGGTTGGCTCCGCCGTCATCTCGCTTGAACGTGATCGTCACCACGCCATGCGCATCGATCGCGTAATGAACCGTCCGGCGTGTTGCCGCTACATCTTTGCTTTGTTCACTCATTCGCCCCCCCTTTCTCTGCCGACATCAAAACCGCCACGCCCTGGCCACCTCCGACACACAACGATGCCAGAGCCCGCTTGCCCCCTCCACGCCGCAAGGTTTGCAGCGAGGTTAAAAGAAGTCGCGCTCCCGAGGCTCCAACCGGATGACCTAACGCGATCGCCCCACCATTTGGGTTGAGTTGATCCGCCCGCACCGCCAGCCCGTCATTTTCAAGCTCTTTGAGCACCGCAAGCACCTGCACCGCAAACGCCTCGTTGATCTCCACCACATCACAGGCGTCAGGTTTCACCCCTGTCTCTTTGGCAATCTTCCGGATCGCATGCACAGGACCAAGCCCCATCCGCGCCGGATCACAGCCCGTCACCGCAAATGCATCCACCCGCCCGAGCACCGGCCAACCTTCACTCCGCGCCCTTTCCTCGGATGCCACTAACATGACCGCAGCTCCATCGGAGATCTGTGAACTATTACCTGCTGTCACTGAGCCAAAACTCCGGTCAAACACGGGACGCAACCGCCCCAGCCCTTCGACACTCGAATCCGATCTCACCCCGTTGTCCGTCGTCACCGCCTTTCCCTTCGCGGTATAAATCGGCGCAATCTCCGCGGCGAATTGTTCCGCTCCCGCAGCCGCCTTGTGATGTGACTGGTTGGCGAACTCATCCTGAGCTTCGCGGCTGATCCCATACTCTCTTGCCAACAACTCGGCAGTCTGCCCCATCCCCAATCCAGAAACCGGATCGGTCAAGCCCAACTGCAATCCGATCACCGGCGCAAAGTCCGACGGTCGGAACGCAGCCATCCGCTTCAACTTGCCCAACGCTCCCCGCTCCCGCGCCAGCGCCGCGAACTTCTTCGCCGCTTGCGCCCGGAACAACAAAGGCACGGTACTCATTGATTCCACACCACCCACCAAAAACACATCACCACAGCACGCTTGCATCCGCACCGCCGCGGAAATCACCGACTCCATACCCGAGGCACAGTTGCGCTGCACCGTGACCGCCGGACGATCCATCGGCACACCCGCACGCAGCGCCACCACTCTGGCTATGTTCGCCGCGTCAAAGGGCTGGCACACACACCCCAGAATCACTTCGTCCACCACGTCCATCCGGATTCCGGCATCCGCCATCATCGAGCGCATTGCACCCGCTGCCAGGTCCACCGCCGACACAGCAGCCAGATCGCTCCCCATCTTGCAAAATGGCGTGCGCACACCAGCCACCACCACCAATTTCTTACTCTCGTTCATGCCTCCTCCTGTTCTTCGTTGTTCTCACTTCCACCACTTGCGTCATCAAACTGGGGCCGCCGGTCAACCACCCGCTCCTCTTTCAACGCAACCCCTACGCCAAGCCGCTCGCTCAGCTCATCCATTGTCACAAAGCGCACCTCGTTCGGATGAATCTCGGTATCCTTGTCAAAGCGATCATAGACAGCCCGCTCAACAGCCGCCGATTCCTTGCCACCAGCAGTCACGCAATACACAACAATCTCATCCGTCTCCAACGGATCATCGCGATGTTTGCGTAACTCGATCTGCCACGAAGCCAGGCCACTGACATCGTCAAGCAGCACCTCCAGCGCATCGAAGTCTACCAGCGTGCCTTTCACCTTCCCGATTTGCAGGCGTTTGCGGTTGGATACACGCGAAATTGAGCCCATCAAGCGAGGGCAATTGCGTCCGCAATGCGGGCACATCGTGTACTCAATCCCGCCACTGATCAGATCGCCGGTACGATAGCGCACCACCACACTGCCGCGCGCTTGAAGCGGCGTGACCACGATCTCTCCGGGATGTCCTTCCGGCACCGGTACTCCTGACTCCGGATCCACCACCTCAACCAGAACCAAATCCGGTGACAAATGATATCCGGTACCCTCGCTCCCGGGCGCAGCCGGGCACTCGGGCCAAGCCATCTTCGCCTCGGTCATCCCGTAGGTTCCCATGATCCGTACGTCTTCAGCACCCATCGCCTCAAGCATTTCATGCAGCTTGCGGCGCATCCCCAGCGGCACCTTTTCTCCACCTAACACCACCCGCTTAATGTTGGACCAGCGCAGCCCGTTCTCAGACGCCTGGTGCAACAGATGATAAAAGAACGTCGGCATCGAGATCACCGCGTCCGGGTTCACCCGGTCCACCATCTGCAGGTTCTTATCCAATCCGATCGCTTTGCCCCCACCTGTCGATAACATGAACGTGCGAAACCCGGTGCCGGCATAGTGCGCCTGCCAAAACGCCAAATGGGGAGCATAAGGAAACAAATTTACGTGGCGGAACTCCGGGCTCGACTCGCAGATCTCCATCATCCGCGTCCCCGTCACCGACAACAGATCCAAATCCCGTCCGCTGTAGACAAATGGAACCGGCGCTCCCGAGCGGCCCGTGGTCGAAGTCATCATCACCGGACGGAACTCATGTTCCAGATGCGCCTTCGCATTGCGAGGTCCCCGCACCAAGCCACGCGCGATGGTCATGGGACGACGCGCCAGCTCGGCTGGCTCGGGTTGAAGTACAATGTCCCGTGGGTTTTCCAAATCACGCTTGCGGGTAAATGGCAGGCGTTGGAGATCCGCAAAACTCTTCAAGTTGTTGATCGTTCTCGCCGTGATCCGCTCGCGGTAATACGGGGAAAATGGCACCACCGCCTCGCGCAGATGTTTGCGTAACATCGCCATCTGGCGCTCTTCCAGCCCGATCCCGCCTAGGTTCGCCCAATCGCGGAACAACCGCAGCCCATTACCAAAAATCCGACTCATAATTCGTCCCTCTCATCGTCTTGTTTCCGAGCCGTAGCGGCAGGCTGCCACTCGGCGATCACGCGCTTTACTTCATCGATTTTGGCCTCCGCGATAGCGCGTCCATGTTCGATGTAATGCTGGTGGTTGTGGTAGTCGTGCCAATGGTTACCGGTCTCCTTCAGATGCATGCAGACATCCGCCTTTCGCGATGCCTTGTCCGCCAAGCGGATCTGCAACGCCAGCACCGAACGCGACAAGGTGTCCCCAATGTTACCGGGAGCCGCCAGGTTGGCCCACTGCCCCAGCCAACGTCCCAATTGCTCGATCCGCGACTGCTTCGCATCTGGATCACGGTCGACCATTGCCGAGGCACCCAGATCACCCACCGTTGGGATTGTGTTCACAGCCAACACGATGTCACACCCCTCGGTATGGCGCAGAATCGATACCGGCAGCGGATCCACCACCGCACCATCCACATAACGCACACCTCCATACTCGTATGGGCACATGACTCCCGGGATGGAACAACTCGCCCGCACCGCTTGCAACACCGGCCCCTGGGAAAAGACAACCCGCTCCAAGGTCTCTAGGTTCGCCGCCACCACGTACAAGGGCAGCCGCAGATCCTCAAAATGCAATGACTTCAACTCGCGCCTGAAAACATCCTCCACCTTCTGCCCCTTGAGCAGCCCCTTCACCGGAGGCAACTCCACATCCAACACCCCAAGCACTACGTCAATGGTCTTGATCCGGCGCGCCATCAACTCCATTTGCTCACTCCGATACCCTGCTGCAAACAAGGCTCCGATATAAGCCCCCATACTCGTTCCCGCCACCGCATCGATCTTCACCCCCGCCTGCTCAAGCACCGCTATCACGCCCACGTCGGCTAACCCACGCGCGCAGCCGGAAGACAAAGCCAACCCGACCTTGGGCCGGGTGCCCTCGCCACGCCCGCCACCGGATTCCCCTCCGGTACCTTCGCGCCGCATCAACCAACTGGATCCATTCGCTTGCATCGTAATAGCTCGAATACCGGGCGGCCGGAATCTCACGCGCCAACCGCCTCATAACGCACCGCCGCCTCCAGAGACCACGGCACGTCATATCCAATACGCCACCACGTCCAATCCAAGACGCACACCACACTAACACGAATGGGTTCAGCCCTCGCACCGGGACCATTTCCCACGCCCCGGCAATGCGTGGCTGCGCCGCGGGAGTCCTGCCTATCCGCTCCATTCTCCCGGCATCGTCGATGCGAGCCGCCGCATGACTCCGCCGCCCACCGGCGCTCAGTAGAGATTACTCTTCGCCGTCGACCATCAAGGTCTGCACTTCAAGCCGCCGTTGCTCAAACAAATCGGCGTCTTTGGTATTTTCCACAGGCTGCAATGGCCCGATCACCACCTCGACTTTGCTGAACGGCTTGGGGATACGGAACGCATCCCAAGTCTTGAGTTCCCAGCAATTGTCGTAACGCACGCGGAAAGGTAAAAGCGGCGCACCTGTCATCGCCGCCACCTGCACCGCACCCGGATTCAGTCGGTATTTCGGCCCACGCGGACCATCCGGCGTGACGCACAAATCGCACCCACTACGCACCAACTTCACCATCTCACGGAGCGCTGCAGCGCCGCGCTTGTTACTCGACCCACGGATTGCTCCGACACCGAACTTCCCAATCACTTGGGCCAGCACTTCACCATCGCCGCTCGGACTGGTAAGAACCGAGCCTTGCCGCGAACGCAGGTGCTTTTTGTAAACCACCGGCATCACCAGCAAGCGATTGTGCCAGAAAAGCCAGATCATAGGTCCGTGCTCGCCACCCGCCACATTGTCGGGATCCTCTACCCGGATCCTCAACGTGCTGCCGAGCAATTTGATCATGCCGGCAATCAGCGCAGGCATGGCCTTGGCGGCGACCGCGCGGCGCGCTCTTCGGATGGATTTCTTCAAACTCACGGGATGAAAGGAATGGATCGGCTGGCCTATCGTTTTTCGCGCTCGAGTACGACCACATCAGTCGTCCGAGCATCCTCGACCAACACCCGGTTCGGCTCAATGTCAATCACGCGGTAGCGCTTAGGCTCATCTGGGGTCGAGCCAAAGGTATCGCCACGCATCACCTTGAACAATGCCCCGCCCGTGCGCTCGAGGACCGCGTAAGGTTCACCGGCCGTCCCCTCCTCCCCGGCGGTGAGGTGATAGCGCTCACCTGTTTCGATGTTCTCAAAAGTCACCACTGAGGCATCGACCATCCCGCCCCCTTGGCTTGCTTCGCGTTGCACATACTTGCG
This sequence comes from Sulfuriroseicoccus oceanibius, assembly GCF_010681825.2. Lineage (NCBI taxonomy): Bacteria > Pseudomonadati > Verrucomicrobiota > Verrucomicrobiia > Verrucomicrobiales > Verrucomicrobiaceae > Sulfuriroseicoccus > Sulfuriroseicoccus oceanibius. The sequence goes on from NZ_CP066776.1 coordinate 2,387,013, forward strand.
CTTCACTCCGTAAACCAACAACGGCAGCCTGTCGATACAGTCTCCCTGGGCCGCCACCACCTCCCGCTGGTCGCCGTATAGCAGACGCACTGCCACCGCCCCATCCCGCGTCACGCCCGTGACCATCACCGGCATTGGCTTTTCCCGGTATTCTATCATCTGCAATGCCTCACCCAGCGCAGCATCCTCACTACTCTCCGTAACCTCGGCCACCGCCGACAGCTCACCGCTTCCCTCGGAAGTCACGACCACGCTCGAACTGCCGCCGATCACCGCACCGTCGAGCCGCTCGCCAATGCGCACGCGGTCGTGAAGCTCTGGCGTCTCTTCATAAGGCAAACGACCATCCGGTCCCACGGTCACCACTTCCCGGTGATCAACCAATGTTCCGGCCACCTCGAACCCCACGCCCTCCGGCATTCCATTCAACAATTCAGCCAGTGTCGCCAAATCCGCTACCCGCCTTGCAGCCACCTCTTGCTCGACGGCGTCCCTATGCACGTCCACCGCATAAGCTCCTGCGGTACGCCCAGTCTCAAGCTCCACTGCATAACGGTTGGCTCCATTGTCCATCAACAAACGGGCCATCTCCAAGTGCCCACGCCGTGCCGCATGCATCAAGGCGGTGCGCCCACGAGCATCGCGCGCGAGCACTGATGCCCCCCGTGCCAACAACAAATCTGCGGTCTTAACGTCGCCCAACACAGCAGAAAACAACAAAGCGTCATCCAGCATGTCGCGACTGGCCCGACGCGACAGCAGCTCGACCACCTCGCCATGTCCAGCAACCGTTGCCAATCCCAGCGCGTGGTACCCCTCCTCATCCCGTTCGTTCGGGTCACACACATCACGGGCAAGCAACACCTGCACCACATCATCCTCACCAATGGCGGCAGCCATCATCAACAGATTGCGCCCTCCATTGTCGACCAGCGACGCCCCGTCCGCCCCATGATCGATGAGAAAGGTCACCGCTCCGGCATTTCCGGCCAAGGCCGCGCTAAGCAGCGCTGTGTTCCCCTCCACATTCGTGACGTCCACCGCCATGCCAGCGTCCAAGAATGTCTGCAACGCAGCCACATCCCCAGCGGCTGCCGCACGGTGATACTCTCCCACGGAAAACGCGTAACCACGCGAAGTCAGATCGCCGATCCTCGAGTTCTCACGGTCGCCACAGCCCACAACCATCAGGCAACAACACGCGACAACCACAACTCGCCACCACGAAAAATCTAGAAAATAGGAGGTGGAAAATCGGTCGTCTCGGGGCATCGCCAAAACCCCTACCACCAATCACACCAAGAACGCAACGCCAACCCACAGCGAATCATGCCAATTGAGCCAATCTCAGGCCTCACCACCGCCCCGAATCCCACACCCCGCACAGAGCCACGCCGCCGTGACAGATCCCGCACATTCCCGCTCGTCCGTTGCATCCCGCCCCAATCAACAGTACCCGTAGCCCACTCCCACCCCACGGACCCATCATGACTGACCTCGACCACCTGATCGACCACGACCTCATCGACGCTGTGATTTTCGACTGCGATGGCACATTGGTCGATACCATGCGTGCCCATTTCGCCGCTTGGAACCACGCCCTCGCCGTCAACGGCGCCGAGTTTTCCATCGATTGGGAAACCTTCCGCCAATGGGGAGGCATCGCCGCCACCCAAGTCGTGCGCATGTTGAATGATCAACACGGCGTGATGCTCGATGCCGAATACGTCCGCGTGGCCAAGCAGTCCCACCTGGAGCACGCCCTCGTCAACACAGAGGAAATCGAAGTCATCGCCACGTTCGCTCGCAAGCTCTTCGGCAACACCCCCATCGCCGTCGCTTCCGGTGGGCATCCAGCCAACGTCAGCGCGTCACTCACCGCAGCCGGCCTGCGCCCGCTTTTCCCCGATGAACTAATCATCACTCCATTTGATGTCGAACACGGCAAGCCGGCTCCGGACATGTTCCTGCTCGCTGCCGAGCGTCTGGGCATTGCTCCGGAACGTTGCCTGGTAGTGGAAGACGGCCCTCCGGGAATCGAGGGCGCGAAAGCCGCTGGCATGCATTGGCTCTTCCTCGACGAGCACGGCACCCCGGTGGAAATGAGCGCCGGCCTCCACGCCTAGCTCGACGGGACATTGATCCCCTTTCACCTCACCACAAAAATGCGCCGGAAGGACTGACTCCTGCCGGCGCATTGCTCACATCTGTGATGAATTCACTGTGATGCGCTCGACCTAGCGCGTTGCCTCAGACGGGCATCGGTATTCGTTGGTGCTAGGTGCGATGCGGCTCACTACCACGATCGCCAGCCAGGCGAGCACAAAGCCGGGAATGATCTCGTACACCCCCGGACCACCGAGGAACGAGTCTCCCCAGCCCAGGTTGATCCAGGCAATCACAGTCACCGCTCCAGTGACCATCCCGGCCACAGCTCCAGCGCCAGACATCTTCTTCCAAGTCAGCGCCAGAATGATCATCGGACCAAAGGCCGCGCCAAACCCGGCCCATGCATTGGAAACCAGTCCGAGCACTTTCGAGTTCGGATCGCCTGCCATCAACGCGGCAACAATGCCCACCAGCAAAACGCAGATGCGACCAATCAGCACCAGCTGTTTCTGGCTCGCATCTTTGTTCATAAACAGACGGTAGAAATCCTCGGTCAGCGACGAGGACGAAACTAACAACTGACTCGAAATCGTCGACATGATCGCCGCCAACAACGCAGCGTAAAGGAAGCCTGTCACCAGCGGGTGGAACAAGAATTCCGCCAGCATGATGAAAATGGTCTCCGGATCCTCAATCGACATCCCATTGCGCTCGATGTAGGCACGACCGAAAACCCCAAGACCAACCGCTCCGAGCACTGACACCGCCATCCAGCTCATGCCAATGTTGCGCGCTGTAGCCACCGCTTTGATGGAACGCACCGCCATGAATCGCACAATGATGTGTGGCTGGCCGAAATAGCCCAATCCCCAACAGACCGCCGAAAGAAATCCTACAAAAGTCAGCCCCTCGAACATCGAAAAGAAAGTAGGATCAATCTCACTCAAACGATCGGTCGCAGCTCCCACTCCCTCTCCTTTGCCTGTGGTCAAGATGACAATCGGCATAATAATCAATGCCAACATCATAATACAACCCTGAACAAAGTCGGTGAGACTCACTGCAAGAAACCCACCCACCACTGTATAAGTTAAAACAATCGCCAGCGTAAACCACACACCAAATGCATAGTCACTCATAAAGCTCAAATTGATCAAATCCCCGAAGGCGCTGGAGAACAATTTACCACCTGCAACCAAACCTGACGCGGTGTAAACAATGAAGAATACCACCACAATCACCGCCGAGGTCATCCGCAGCGCCATCGCCTTTGTCGGGAAGCGGTTCGCTAAAAACTCAGGAATCGTTAACGCGTTGTCATAGCGCTCGGTCTGTTCGCGCAACCGCGGCGCCACCAGAATCCAGTTCACCAGAGCGCCAATGAATAGACCAATACCAATCCAGGCCTCCACCATCCCCGTCGCGTACAGCGCACCGGGTAATCCCATCAACAGCCAACCAGACATATCCGAGGCCCCGGCTGAAAGGGCCGCCACCGCCGGATGCAATCTCCGGCCACCTAACATGTATTCCTCTGAGTTCGAAGTAGACTTCTTTGCCGCGTAAAAACCAATCGCGACCATCAATCCAAAATATGCTATTAAACTAATCCAAATCCCTATATCCATGTGTGCTCTTTCTATGTTCTATGTGTTAATTATCGTCAATGAGAGGTGAGCGCCGGCACACTGACACGCGACCCATTGACAAATCAAGTGACAATTTGATCTTTTTTTTTCAGAACACAGAAGTCCACACACACAACAAAGCACACAATCGAAACCGCCAAACAACCTTAAAACAACAACACCAAACTAGAATACACAGAATTAGCCTATCGGCATCAACACATCACCCGATTCAAATACAAGTCGCGCATCTTCCCAAACCATCACTTGGTAATCACCTCCCTGCCCCAGGGCTTCCACCAAGGCATCAAAGTGCGCTCCCCCGCCCACCGCGAAAGCCGTGGCAAAAGCATCGGCTACCGCAGCTCCCTCGCGGCTGACCACGGCCACCACGCGGTTCCCATCGACCATCCGTCCTGTTAATGGATGCAACCAGGGCGCCCCCGGACGTACAGCCGACACCGCCATCCCGGCATCGGCAAACTCCACCAAACCGACCAGCCCGGGTTCGCCAGCGCCGTCCTCACCGCTCACGCCCAGCATCCACGGGCGCCCATCAGGATGCTCACCGATCGCCCGGTTTTCGCCCAACTGCAACAGCGCGGAGCGCACCCCATTACGCTGCATACTCTCAGCCACTCGGTCGGCAAGCAAACCTTGAACCAGCGCGTTGAAGCTCAGCTCGGTGTCCGGGTTGGTCACGCGCACGCTCCGCCCATCGGTTTCCACAAAACGCATATCCGCCGCACGCAAAAGCCCCGCCCGGAGGCTTCGATCGTCGCGTTGCTCCCACGCCTTGCGCAATGCCGGCTGGAACAACCCTCCCGTGCGCTCGACCAACTGCCGACTTTGCGCCAGAACACTCAAGAAGACCGGCGAGGCCGATTCCAATACCCTCGACTGATTGAGCCGACTCAGCTCGGATTGGTCGCTGTACAAACTAAAAGCCGCCTCCAACTGCTGGATCGTACGCTCTATGGTATTACCAACATCCGCAGCCCCGGAGCTGCCCGACCACTGGGCCTGCATCTCGATGCCAAACCCAATCCCGCTCCACTGCCCCCCATCGGAAGCTGCCGCCGCCCGCTCCCGCCTCCCGTGCCGGCAACCGACACCGCCCATCCCCGCAACCAACGCCAGTGCGCCCGTGCGCAGGAAGTGCCTTCGGTTCACAGCTTGAGTCATGCCTTTTGCCCATGTGCTTTGGCGCGGCGCATCGTGCGCACCTGCAACACAAGCCCCGAGCCAATCAGGCACAGCGTACACAACGCCACAAAATCATAAAAGTACGCAGACCACGGACCTAGAAAATGTCCCGCATGCAAGTCGCGCACCAACCGGGCCACCGGGATCCCACCGCCCGACCAGTTTCGGCGTAACTCATCCACTTGATCAGAGTTGCTCAACGCAGCCAACCCGACTTCGTTCGCGGGCTCGTCCATCGCGGTGAACTCAATCCAATCCTCATCGATCACAGACCATCCCTCGGCCGTCGCAACTGCCAACCGCTCGTCCGCCACACCGGCAGCCATCAACGGCGTGCCCGGCAAACTCAACTCATCCAGCCGCTCGACCACCTCGCCATCCAGGCCCACCCGCACGACCGCATCATCATAGACCAACGCAAAAGATCCACTCAATGGCACCGCTGTCACCAGATCGCCATCCCAGGGCATCGCCTGCGAATCCCAAAACACCACGCCATCCCAGACACTTAACCGATGGCCATTACCCGCAACCTCGCGCGGCTCACCCGCCGGACTCATGCCATACATCGAAAGTACCCAGGAAGCACTGACCTTGCGCTCGTTGAGCCCCCAATCCTCACTGTGGTTCAACACCACGCCAGTCAGCAACACCCACACCAACGGCAAGGCCACAATCAGCCCGAAAAACCGGTGCCCCGGCCGAGCCTTGCGCTTTTTGCGCATCGCCGGCTTGCGCCTCACCACATCACACACGGGCGAACACCCGGCTTGAAAGGAAATTTTTGGATCCTGTTCGTTGTTTGTTTCTGACATTCCGGCTCGGCTCTAGTTCCCAACTTGCTGCGTCAGGTACAAGGCCGCGGCCCCCACCTTCTTCAATGCATTGACCGACAACGTCGCGCCGACAATACCATCCACTCGCGTGCTCAATCGGTCGCCCTTCAGCGAGGCTCCCACAAATTGCTTGGTAAAAAACGGCCGGGTCACCTCCCAGCCATGGCTCTCCCGGTAAATCAGCACCTTAAGCTCGCTGATCTTCCCATTGCGCACCACCACACCGGTTGTAATCGGCTCGCTCTTGCCGATCTCCTGCAGGATCCACGCCGTGCGCCCGTTGCCCTGCCAATACCGGATCTTCTTCTCCGGATACTTGTGCCCGAAAATCTTCTTCAACCCCGCCGACTGCTTGGCATTGAGCTTCAACACCTGGGTCTTGGGCACCCCACCGAAATGACGCTTCATGAACGCCGACGGCTTCTCGTACACCTTCTCCTGCGCACCCGCCACGCCCACCGACATCACACACCAACACAAAACAAACGCCCTACCCAAAAGCGGTAGAACGGATCGGCTCAGACGATGGCGCATGCTCACTCCCATACAAAACAACATGGACTGGCTGCCCTGCGACAGCCAGTCCATGAAAGGATTTTTTTAGAAATACCAGCCGAAGCCCACATTGTAGGTCTCGGTGGTACCAGGCTTGCCGGCCTGATCAGCGTTGAGATAGTCGGCCTTGAGGACGATGTTCTCTGTCAGCCAGTAGTTCACACCTGCGTTCAGCTCGGTCACTTCCTTGAGCGCACCGCCGGTGAAGTACTCGTACTGAGATGCACGGCCGAACACACCGATCTTACCCACTGGGGTTTCCCAAGTGTAGGACGGCTCGAGGTATCCCCCCCACTGCTCGTCGGCGGCACCTTCCACGTCCAGGTTCCAGTAAGCGGCAAGACCGACAAACTGGAAGCCGCCCTTGCGGTAGATGCCGTGGGTGGAAAGCAGCAGACCATCTTGGTCGCCGTCCACACTTCCATCGACGTCCGACTGGTACTGAGCCGAGCCAGCCAACTCAACACCGGCGATTCCGGTGTACTTCACACGGGTCGTTGCAGCCCAGCGGTCGCCATTGATCGCGAACTCCTCAAACTCGTAACCGGAACGACCACCGCGGATGCTGTCGCCTTCCATATCCAACCCCGAGTGCACCAAGGCATCAATCTGCCAGCCGGTGTCGTAGGTCTTCACCACGCCACCACCAAGCTCGGTCCAAGTGGTCGGCAAAATGTATTTCTCCACGTTCGGGCGCTCCACACCGAAGAAGGTTGTCGGCTCGTGCACCTCGTTGATCACGCCCACAGGCAGGATGATCAAACCAGCCTTGGCAGCGAGCTGGTCGGTCAGCGCGTAGTTGAAGTACGCTTGCTCGATCTTGAATTCCACGCCATCGGCAGTCCAGCTGGAGCCTTCCTTCTTGCGCACCAGGTGCTCGATCTCGGTCTCGGTGACCAATTCAAGCTTATCGGTGAAGTGGACGTCGGCAAAAAGCACTGCGCGATGCAGGTCGAGCGTCTCGGTTCCGTCGCCAAAGTTGGCGTGAAACTCACCATAAGATCCAAACGAAAAATGATCCCAGAACGACTTCTCCTTGGTGAAGGAGGCGTCGAGATCTTCGCTCGCCGTGCCGGCAACCGCCGATCCAGCGATCCCCATTCCTGCTGCCACTACTAGTGCCTTGTTCATCATATCGTGTGCTTGATTTGCCCCGCTCAAATTGGGGAGCGGACAGATAGCGAGACTGAATCTCAATAGCAAGGTGTTTTTTGTCCGTTTTGCCACATTGCCCCCGTCTCCAATTCCTCCCTGCCAAATCGCCCCAAACCAATCCCAATGCACCCGCCGCCGATCACCGCCCCCGAACTCAAGAACGCAATCGACCTCATCGTACCAGCCGAAGCACCCCACAGTCGGACCTCCTGCGCGTTCTGTGCTCATCCCTCTCTTGTATCCGCGGTCATCAACTGCCATGATCCGCATCCCGTAGATGAAGCATCTGATTTCCTTACTTCTCACCGCCCTTGTGGCATGCACAATCGCGCCCGCGCAAATTACTATCGCCACTCGCGGCGAGCCGGCCGACTATACCATCGTTCTTCCCGCTCAGGCCTCCCCAGCACAACATCACGCGGGACGCGAACTACAACGCTTCACCGAAGAGATGACCGGAGTGCGGCTCCCCATCATCTCCGACGCACACCCCCTCCCGGAGCATGCCATCGTACTTGGCTCAACCCGCCACACGGAAACCATCCTCGAAAGTTCCTCCGATCTGGCATCACTCGGCCCCGATGGATTTCGCATCACCACCAAGCCTCCCCATCTCTTGATCATCGGAGGTCCTGAACGAGGCACGCTTTACGGAGTATACGAAACACTCGAACAATTTGCCGGATGCCGTTGGTACAGCAGCTGGCATCATGTCATCCCGCAGCTGGAATCCTGGACTCTGCCCGAGATTGATCAAACCCAACGCCCGGCATTCTCCGTGCGCGAGCCTTTGTGGTTCGATTGTTTTCATGGTGACTGGGCGGCCCGTAACAAAATCAACGGCAGTAGAATGGAGCTGGGTGCCCATCACGGCGGCAAAGTCCGCTTTGGCCGAGGACTATTCGTTCACACTTTCAACACACTGTGCCCACCATCCGAGTTCTTCGACCACCATCCGGAGTATTTCAGCGAGGTCGACGGCAAACGTATTCATCACCGTACCCAACTCTGCCTCACCAACCCGGCCGTCGTACGCATCGTTACGCAGCGTCTATTAGAACACATCCGCGAGGATCCCGAGGCCAAGCTCTTCAGTGTCAGCCAAAACGACTGGGGCAACCCATGCACCTGCAGCTACTGCAAGGCGATCGACGACCGAGAGGGCTCGCACGCGGGGTCGCTGATCCACTTCGTCAATCAAGTGGCAACCGCGGTGGAAAAGGAATTCCCCGACGTATGGATAGAAACCCTAGCTTACCAGTACACCCGCACGCCCCCAAAGACGGTCCGCCCACGCCACAACGTCGTGCCCCGGCTGTGTTCTATCGAGTGCGACTTTTCCCAACCGCTGGCAGTCAGCAACTACCCGCAGAATGAGAGTTTCGTCTCCGATCTTCGAGGCTGGAGCAAAATCTCCCACCAGCTCTTCATCTGGGATTACACCACCAACTACCGCCACTATCTGGCACCATTTCCCAACGTCCTCAGCCTCCAGAAGAACATCCAACTCTTCCGCGATCAAGGCGTCGTTGGATTGTTGGAACAGGGAGCCTACCAAGGTAGGCATGCCGACTTCGCAGAGCTCAAAGGCTGGCTGCTCTCAAAGTGGATGTGGAATCCTGACCTCCCCGCAGAACCGTTGATCGACGACTTCTTCAGTGGCTACTACGGCGCTGCAGCCCCATTTGTTCGCCGCTACTTCGACGAACTCCATAGCTTCTATGACAATCCAAAATCCGCACCTCTTCGCATTTACTATCACATCTCCGACCGCGTGATCCCTGATGCTTTCTACGCCCGCGCCGCGAAACTCTGGCAACAAGCCGAAGCTGCTGTCCATGATTCACCGGCGCATCTCTACAACGTGCGGATGGGTGCCTTGCCTGTGCTCTATACCCAGCTCATGCGGATGCCCAACCCCGACCAGATCAAAATTTGGGTGACAGAGGCACCTCAGCTCTACCAAGCACCAGCCACCCGCCACGCCCTCGCCACAGAAGTACTCAAGCGCATGGACGAAGCCGGTGACATCCGCCTCTCGGAAGCCTGGCACTTGGAACAAAAATCCCTGAATCAGTGGCGACACTGGGCCGCCACACCGAAAGCGCCGTCGGTCCCAGCCCCTCAAACCAAAGCCCTCGTGGAAGACACCGTCCTGGACCTCACAAACCGCGGCGTCTGGGGAGACACCATATCCGACAACCGCACCAACGACGGCTACGCCCTAAAACTCTTCAACTCATACGGCAAGCGCCCCGCCACCCTCGACTTCCATCACGTCGCATTCGATCACGGCAAAACCTACCGTCTCCGGATCCGGCTGCGGGGGAAAAATCACTCGCAACAAAACGCGCCGGCATTCACAGCTGGGATCTATGACCCAAGGTCCAAAAGCGCGATTGTCGAACTAAAGCCCGAGTCTTCAAGCACCGACTACGCGTGGTACCAACTCGAAGACTGGATACCAGAGGACCACCACATATTCTGGATCGCCCCCGCTCGTGATCCCGCCGACACGACAGCCAGGCCTGCCGTGTATCTCGACAAAATTGAGATCCTCAGGGTCGATTAGCACGAACCTCCGACAACTCATTACAAAGCGGCAACAAGCCTTTGCTTTTCCGCTCATGGCACATTAGAACGGATCAGACCACAGTCTGACAGCCCTAAGATTTATCATGCGCACGTTTCCGTCCTTCTTCCGCGCCCACTGGTTGCTCACCCTTTTGTTGAGTCTCATTTGTGTTGGAGGGCTCAGGGCGCAGACTCCGGTGTCGCGTGATGTGCCTGACGTTTACCGGGAGCTAATTGACCAGCGCCTCACCAAGCTGGACGATCTGCTGGAAGGCGGTCATCCCGAGAGCAAGGAGTCCATCGATGGCGAGGTGCTCCTACGCGAATACCTTTATTGGGTGGACGAGGACGGCAAGTCCCACCGCATTTTCCACACTGTTTACCACGCCCACACCCAGGACGGCGTCGAGGCCATGGCTCAGGACCGCTTCGCCTTCGATGCCAAATTAACCCGGGTGCATCTGGCGGCCGCGCGCACCATCGGCGCCGACGGCACAGTCAAAGAAGTCGCGGATAACGCAGCCTTCATCGAACGAGGACGTCAGGAAAATGCCACCCAACTCTACAACTCCGACCACTCGGTGGTCGTGATCTACCCGGATGTGAAAATGGGGAGTCTGGTCGAAACCATTCTCGTCTATGAAGAGGTCGAACAACAAATCCCCGGTGAATTCACCACCGTCCTCGGCTTTTCCACCGGCTGGCCCGTAACCCACGACCGCCGCGAGATCGATCTCCCGACCCCGCTCTTCGAGAAGCTCAATCAGGACCAGCTAGGCGACGACGTCCCTCAGATGGAAATCGTCAGCCAAATGGCCGGCCGCACACGTCTGCGTTGGAGCGCCGACCACCTCGATCGCGGGTTCAGTGAGCGCTCGGAAGCTCCCAGCTCGCAGACCGGGCCTTGTGTGTTCCTTTCCACCCTCCCCGACTGGGATGCCTTCACTACGTGGTACAGCGGCGTGCTGGCGGAGCGCTCGACACTCTCGGATGAGCTCAAACAACAAGTCGACAGCTGGACCGAAGGCCTCGACTCCGACGAGCAGATCCTACGGGCACTCTTTGAAAAGGCCGCCAACGATGTGCGCTACACCGGACTCGAATTCGGCTTCTCAGGCCTTCGTCCCTATGCCTGCAACACGGTGTGGGACAACCAATATGGCGACTGCAAAGACAAGTCCAACCTCCTGCGTGCCATGCTCGCCCACAAGGGGATCAACGCCTACCTGACGCTCGTGCAAACCAGCCACGCCGGCCTGGTGCCAAAAGGAGTAGCGGACTTCCGCCGCTTCGATCACGCGATTCTCGCCGTTGAGCTCAAACCGGGGAAATGGATCTTCTGTGACCCAACCATCGAGCACGGCCGCCCGGGCACGCTCAGCCCGTCGAGCTCGGACCGCGAGGTGCTGGTAGTGGTGGGCGAACGTGCCCAGTGGATGCGCACGCCACCAGCCACCGGGTTGAAGTACCACTACGCGCTCAGCTTGGACTTGAGCGACAGCTACCAAATCACCGGCACACTCGAAAGCACCGGCTCAGGCTACTACTCGATCAGCGAACTCAGACGCCACAGCGGCGCCGGCCGCGACGCAGCTTTGGGCAATCTGCACGACCTCGTTGGTGCCTTCTTCCCCAGTGCGTGGGCCATCGATTACCAAGAGCCGGAAACCGACGTCATCACCGCGCCTGACACGTTCACCAACCGCAGCTATCTGATCACCCCGTCGCTGCAAACCGATTCGGAGAACCGCATCCACCTTCCGTTCCCGATGCCGCGTGGACTACTCTACGATTACGGCCACACGGAAAAGCGCCACACTAACTACTTCCAATGGCCGGAAACCACCGAGATCACGGTCACTTTGCGCCTTCCAAACCACCTCACCCCGGCCTCGCTCCCGGCACCTCTGGAATCGATCAACCCATACTATGCTGCCCGGGGACAGTGGACATTCGATAAAGCCACCCATACTCTGGCGGCCACATTGACCAACACCACCGGCCGCTCGGTGATCCCGAAAAACCAGGTCGCCACGGCATTGGAAACCACACGCGCATTGACCACCTGGGTACAGGCACCGGTTATTCTGGAACCGAAAGAACCAGCGGACACTGCCGCCGACCAGCGCCAGACGCTGAAACTTCCAACCGCCAAGGGACAGCTCGCCTACATCGACGCGCGCTTCCCCATCCACGGCGATCGCCACGCACGCCGCGACCAACTCACCGCCGTGCGTGCCGCCTACCCTGACGATACAGCCACCCAGTATCAGGTGCGTCACGAACTCGCGATGCTTGATTTCTACGCCAATCGGTTTGACCAAGCCATCACGACATGGAGCGAACTGGTCGCAAACCGCCCCGCCGACATCCCTGACTCAAGCGCGCATTTCTCCCGCTACATGCTGGCGCAAGCCCACGCCGACAACGGTTCCCATGACGAGGCCTTCGCCGCGCTGCGCCCGTTGCTGGAGACCAAAGGAGTCAGCGACTACCGCCTGGGCTGGAGCCTCACGTGTGCCGGTGAGTTCGCGATCCATGGAGCCACCGTTGAGAACGCCGATGAGTACCTGCGCCGCGCCTTGGAGATCGACGGAGCGCACCGCGACCAAGCGAACGCCCTGTTGTTTGTGCTGCATTGCTTCGAAGCGAACGAGGAAGCGGCAACACAATGGCTGACGAATGCTCTGCGCCGTCCACTGGCCGAGTTCGAGCCGGTCATGCGTGCGGCCTACACTGTTTTTGACGAGTTCCGCCCCGAGGAAGATGCGCAGGACGCGCTGCTGCTGGCGGCCCGCGTGATCGACTCGGTCTGTGCAGCCCCCGCAGGTGATGAAATCGAGGAATCGCAGAACTTCGCCACCGCCTACCCCGCGTTCTTCAAATCAATGCACGCCGCGCGCCACGCAAACCTGGTGCTTGGACCACAATTCCAGAAGTTCGTCGCATCAAACCGTGAACGCCTCGTCGCCTACGCTCCGGATTTGGACCCACTGGCCAACGCCAGCGCCGATGAGCACAAAGCCCGCATCGAGAAGCTGATGACTGCCGACGACAAACAGATCGTCGCCGCGATCGCCCACTACGTGAGCCAACACCCATGCACCGACCTGCCTGAGCAACTCTGGCGCATGGCAGCATTTGTGAGCTCGGAAGAACTCAAACAATCGCCTGCAACCCCGCTGACACCACAGCTGATTGCTCTCGGCGAGCAGATCCCGTTCAGCAACAGCAATCGTTGGGAGTTCGACTTCATTCGCGCCAAGTGGCTGTTCCACGACAAGAATTGGCAGCAAGCCATTGAGATGTTCCAAGCCCAGCGCGCCCATCCGGAGTTCAACACCGACTTCCGCTCCTCCTCCATCTACCAGGAAGGCCAATGCCACGAATTTCTCGGAGCCTGGGATAAGGCGATCGACTGTTATCTCCAGCTCAAAGGCTCCCACACCACGCTGCCAACCGCAGCCACCGCGGTGATGCGCGCCGGTGTGTTGCAAGCGCGCGAGGGACGCCACGACGAGGCGTTGGCGACGTGGACATTGTTGCACGACGTACCGGAATCAGTGATCACCCGCTCCAGCGCTGAAGTGGACTTGAAGGAGGCGATCAAGCTGAGCAAACGCCCGGAGGCGCTGCTCAACTACTGGAAGGCAGCAGAACAATGGTGGCAGAAAGTAGCGCGCCGCCATCTCGGGGCCTGTGGAGTTTCAGTCAAAGATCACCGCATCGAGCCTTATCTGAGCGCTACCGCACCTGCCCTTGAGTCCGCGATCATGAGAAGCGCGCAAGGCAACGACGGAGAGGCCTACCTGACCGCTTTGCTGCCGCTCATCGACTACCTGCGTTGGTCGCCAAATGGGCTTGAGCTGATCTACAATCAGTTCCAGATCGCAGCGATCGACAACAACCCGAGGCTCAAAAAACACACCAACGTAATCGCTCAATCGATCGCTGGCGCAGTGGTTGACTTCGGCGATCCGGAGCTGATCCCCTACGCCCAGCGCCTGAACGTCGCGCTTCTCATTGATGGGGGGCAATCGGATCAGGCGCTGCCATTGGCTCGCACTTACGTCGAGCAAATGCAACGCTACGACAGAAACCACATCGAACGTCTGATCTGGCTCTACATGATGGCATCCGTCCAGTCGGGAGAGAACTTGGAGGAGTCCTCCGCCGAGGGCCTGAAGGTGTGGCAAAACGGGATCAGCCAGATGGATCCCCACCAGTTTGGCAATTCGCTGGGCTGGGCATTGAGGGAAGCCGGACGCAACGACGACGCTCTCGCCGTGGCACAAGCAGCTCTCCAATTACAGACGAACACACCGGCATACACCAACCTCTTGAGAAAACTGGTGACCACCATCCAGGCGGAAGCCAAATCATCGGGCGAGCTGAACACCGCATTGCTCGATTGGGCACAGCAGAACCGCCCGGTCTGGTACGACTTGGTGGAGGCCCCGACTCCAGACTCGTTGGAGTTCGCCCCAACCGCAGCGAGTCTCAAGTTCCACCTCCAGTTGGTCGCAGACGAATCTGCTCCTGCCGCACAGCGACTCAAAGCGTGGCAGGACGCCGTGCTCACCATTGCCGAGCAGGAGCCTCAGTGGGCAGGTTTTGTCGACGTCGTCAGCCAGGCCGCTCGACTTGAAGCCATCCCCGCCACAACGAAAGCCCAGGCCATTTGGCGCGCATACACCTACGCTTGCTATCAAGGGCACCCCCGCGCCGCACGCAAATTGCGCAACCTGCCCGCCTTCCAACAGCTCAACGCTCACATCCTGACCGATCTCTCGCCACGGCTGATGGACCACGCCGCCGCCGTGCGCTACCGCGACGCTGACCAGCACCTAGCCAATATCGACAGCCTCACGCAAGTGGATGAAATCGATGATGCGCTGCGTGAACTCATCAGTACCGAGTTGCGCGGGCTGTGGATCCTTGGAGAAGTGGAAGCTGCCGAGGAAGTCATCAAGTCGGTGAAGTCATGGAAGCTCAGCGATGACTCGTTTACCTTCAAACTAGGTCTCCAGATGGGGCTGCGCAAAGCGAGTCATCAACTCCAGCACGAAATGGCGCTGGCAGATGAATGGACTACGCTGCTCCAGCCTCAACTGGAGCTCGCTGCCACCAAGGCACCGCGTGACTGGCGGGAATGGCGCTCAAGGACCACCATGCACAGTGGTCTCCCCTTCACCGGTCTGGATGAAGCCGCTATCGACGGCATCCTGGCAAAGCGGATCCTCGAACGCTCGATGATTCACTCAACCCCGCATCTCTCGCAATTCCTCATGTCCCCAAGGCTGTGGCCCGCCGCCAGCGACGAAGGTGCAGCGGAAACCTACGGAGCCGCAGTGAAGGCAATGATGGAATCAAAACTCGAATCCGACCTTAAAGCCGACTGCCTGATCCGATTCTACAGTCTCGTGCCGCGCGACCGTGCGATGCGGAAGCACATCGCCGATGTGCTTGAGCCGCACACCGAATCACCACACAAGCACCTGCGCGCCATGGTGACTTGCATTCGGACCGGTTTCCTGGCATCCGCTGGAGAAAAGCCCGCGCCTGGATCTCTTGATGCACAAGAACTCAATGCGTTCAGGGAAGCCATCGCCCACTTCTTCCAGCCGACTCTGGCTTTGGCTTACGGAGACGAGGCCACCCGCTCAGCCACGCTTGAGACGGTACGCAATACGGAGGCAACATCCACAGAGCCGGAACTCGGAAAACTCATGGCGTTGGCTCTTCTCACCGACTCCCCGGTCGCTGACGTTGCGAAGGAACTGAAATTATCCGTGCTGGATCAGAACATCGACCGCTGGTGGTACGAAGCCCCTGGAGCGATCAGATCACAGATCGCCTCGCTTATTCTCACCGGCCGCAGCGAAGAGATCCCCGCCGAGCTTCTACCCTGGCTGATCTCCCGCACCAACGCCACGACTGCCCACACGCTTCACGCGCTCGACGCTTGGCGCCGCGGTGATTTCAAGACCATGCTCAAGCACACTGCCAAGGCCCAACTCCACGACCAGGAAACCGCTACCTTGCTCCACGCCATCGCGCTGGCAGGCACCGGCCAAAAGCAAGACTCCCGTGTACTTTTGCAACACCTCACCTCCGACCTCTACCTCGACAACGACGTCTGGATGGCCGCCAAACTCGTGCTGCGATCACTGAGCACACAGGAAACCGCCGCAGAATAATCCAGCGTCGATCCGTCCGATCCGTCCGAGCCGTCCGAGCCGTCCGAGCCGTCCGCCCATCCGCCCATCCGCCCATCCGCCCATCCGCCCATCTGCACGACTGCACGACTGCACGACTGCACGACTGCACGACTGCACGACCGCGCCGGAGGCGCTCCCCAACGCAGCCCATGGCAACGCCATGGGGTCCGCCGCAACAATCTCACAGAGCCCTGCAAGGGCGGTCCAACCTACCGCAAGTACGGGTTGCTCGTCTTTTCGGTCCCAACTGATGTCTCCGGCCCGTGCCCTGGAAGAAAGCGGAAATTGTCCGCAAGCGTCAGCAGATGCGTCTGGATCCCGTGAATAAGCAACGGATGCGATCCCCCCGGAAGGTCAGTACGCCCAATCGACCCGGCAAACACGGTATCCCCCGAGAACACGACCTGGCGCCCCTCGCTGACGAAACACATGCTGTCGGCCGAATGCCCCGGCACAAACTTGAGCACAAATCGCTCACCGGCGACCTCCACCGCAGATTGCCCGGCCAAAACATTCTCCACCTCAAATGGCTCCACCTCCACCGGCATGCCCGCCGCGCGCAGCATCGGCTCAAGCGTCAGTGTGCTGTGGTAATCCGAATGCGCATACACCGGGCACCCGTGCGCCTCGGCCACCTTTGCCGCATCCATCACGTGATCATAGTGCTGGTGGGTCAGCACCAATGCCTGCAGCTTGATCCCTTTCTGCTCGAGCCACGCGGCGACGCCCTCCGGCGCGTCAAAAAGCACCCAGCCATCGGGAGCTTCAATCAAATAACCATTGGTCTGGGCAATGCCGCCGGTGAATACGTCGATCGCTTGTGTCATGCTGGCAACATGCACCATCGCATTCAAAGCTGCAACGCCTGGCTGGACACGACATGGCCTCGTTAAACCCAGCAAAGATTCCGATGATCCGCGCAGCATCGCGTGTCCTATCCCCCGTTGGGCGACGTACTAAATGCCCGCGAGCGTAACATTTTTCCTTTTTACAACCGAAGGCCTTGCCCGTCTCGCTTGAATTTGCACATCATTCCCATTAGCACGGACATTCTCTCCCCCCTGCCCGACTTGCATCAGCCCATGGCGGAAAGCACCACACCACCCAGCAACTCATCCTCAGGCATGAAGAACTCGGGATTGCTCCCGAAGAAAGGCTGGCCTGAACGCAACTATCGCTTCCTGCGCCACCAGATCGTTCCCGGTATCTTCCGCAAACGCAGCGGCAACACGGTCCGCCCCGACTTCCATCCCGTGGCGGGAGAATCCGTGAGCATCACTTGGATCGGCCACGCCTCGTTCCTCATTCAGTTCGAGGGCATGAACATCTTGATCGACCCCAACTGGGCGCTGTGGCACGGTATCGTCAAACGCACCCGCATGCCAGGCATCCCGATCGACCACCTGCCGCCGATCGACCTGATTCTCGTCAGCCACGCGCATTACGACCACTTGCACAAGAAGTCACTGCGCATGATCGACTCGCGCTACGGCATCATCGTACCCAATGGACTGCGCCCGCTGGTCAACCGCCTTGGGTTCCCTGCGGTCTTTGAAATGGACTTGTGGGAGGAACTGCAGCTCGGTGGTGTGACCATCACCCACACCCCATCCCACCACTGGGGCGCACGCATGATTCACGACACCCACCGCAACTTCGGTGGGTTCATCCTCAACGCAGGCGGAAAGATCGTCTACCACGCCGGAGACTCCGCCTATTTCGACGACTTCAAGACCATCGGTGCCCGACACAATATCGACATCGCGATTCTCCCCATCGGCGCGTACGACGCCCCAAGCGGCCGCGACGTGCACATGAACCCGGAAGAAGCACTCCAAGCTTTCCAAGATCTCGGTGGCGAAACCATGATCCCGATGCACTACGGCACCTTCCCTCTGGGCAACGAAAGCGCCCTCGAGCCCGAGCAACGCCTGATCGCCAACGCCCACCACAGGGGCATTCACGAACGGGTAGTGGTGATGGAAGAAGGGACTCCCATGGTTTTTTAGCCCGAGCCCACACCCGACGCACAGCATCCCTCCTCAGCGACGCTATGCAGTCATCCAATTTCCCAAAATTTACATGTAAATCATCGACTTGAGCCGGGGATTCCGGCATAAGTCCCAACCCAGCGGCTGCAGGCCCAGCGCCTCTGCCCATAATTCCCAACCATTCATGAGATTGAGATTTCCTAGGATCCGCACCGCCATCGCCTGCGCCTTGGTGGCGATCACCAGCCTGACCGCGCCAAGCAAAGCGGTCGCGGCAACCAACTACAACGAAGTGGGCCGGCAGCTGCTCATCATGCTGCGTAACATGCACTTCGAGAAGCGGCAGTTCACCGCCGATTTCCAGCGCGAGCTGCTGACCTCGTATCTTGAGTTTGTCGATATGAACAAGCTCTACTTCCTTCAGAGCGACGTCGATGAGTTCCAGCGCAAATACGGCGGGCAGATCCTCGTCAGCCTGCTCAAGTCCGAAGGCGTTGACGCCGCGGCCGAAATCCACGAACGCTTCGTCAAACGCGTCACCGAGCGCAACGACAAGATAACCGAATTGATCAAGAATGGTGAGTTCAACTTCGATGGCAACGAAACCATCGAACTCTCGCGCGAAGACGCCGATTGGCCGGCGGATGCTGCAGAAGCCGACGCCATCTGGCACAAGCGCATCGAGGAAAGCATGCTCGAAGAGGTACTGCGCCAGCTCGACCAATCCGTCGGTAAGGAGAGCGATGACCCAATTGACCCGGCCATCGCTGAGTCGGGCGAATGGAAGGAACACGTCGATCTCGCCGATGCTCGCGAAAAACTCCTCAACCGCTACCGCCGCATTCTCGAGAACGTCCAAGACACCAACCTCGAGGACGTCGCTGATATGTTCTTCTCATCCATCGCGGGCATGTACGATCCGCATTCGGACTACTTCTCGTTCTCTGAGGAGGAGCAGTTCCGCACCAGCATGGAGAACAAATTGACCGGTATCGGTGCGCTGCTCCAGTCCAATGACGACGGCAGCACCCAGATCAAGGGCATCGTCGTTGGCGGCCCGACCGACAAGGCAGGCGCTCTCGAACTCGATGACAAGATCATCGGCGTCGACCACAACAATACCGGCGAAATGGTCGACATCACCTACATGAAGATCGACAAAGTGGTCGAACTCATCCGTGGCGACCAGGGAACCACCGTCCGCCTCAAGGTCATCCCTGCCGCAGACGAAACCACCATCAAGGAAGTCACCATCGTGCGTGACACCGTCGAACTGAAAGACAACCTCGCCACCGGTGAACTCATCCATTGGCAAGGTAGCGACGACAAACCAATCAACGTCGGTTGGATCACCGTCCCATCGTTCTACCGCGATTTCGACAACGGCACCACCAGCCTCACCCGCGACGTCCATCAGATCCTCAAACGCCAGATGGCCGAAGGGATCGACGGATTGGTCATCGACCTGCGCGGCAATGGCGGCGGCTCCCTCGACGAAGCTGTGGAGATGACCGGTTTGTTCATCCCATCGGGCCCGGTGGTCCAGGCCAAGAACACATTCGGCCACGTCGAAGTGCGTCGCTCAAGCAACCGCTTCCCCGTCTACGATGGTCCACTCATCGTGCTCACGGACAAAACCAGTGCCTCGGCATCCGAAATCTTCGCAGCCGCCCTGCAGGACTACAACCGCGCACTCATCGTGGGTGACAAGTCCACATTCGGTAAGGGCACCGTGCAAACCGTAGCGCCGATCAAGCGCGCCATGCCGCTTTTGGCCCACGGCGACCGTGCCGGCACGCTGAAAGTCACGATCCAGAAGTTCTACCGCATCGCCGGTGGATCGACCCAGCTCAAAGGCGTGGAGCCGGACATCGTCCTGCCATCCCGACTCGACGCACTGGAGATCGGGGAAGACGCACTGACCAAGCCGCTGCCTCACGACAGCATCAAGCCACAAACCTACAAGGCCTACGACCCGAGCTCCCTCGCCCGCGACCTGCTCGCCAAGCGCAGCGCCGAGCGCATCGCAGCCAGCCAGGAATTCCAGTACATCGTCTCGGACATCGACCGCCTGAAATCGAAGGTCGAGGAAAACGAACTGGTCATCAACCTGCGCGAGCGCCTCGAAGAAAAGGCCGAAATGAAGGAGCTGCGTGACGCCCGACGGGCCGAGCAAAAAGCACGCTTCGCACAACTTCGCGCCCACCTCGAGAAGTCGATGGTCATCAAGGAAGTCTCGCTCGACACCCTCAAGGAAGACGAGCTCCCGGTCGTCACCGACTTCACCACCGGCACCCAGACCATGCGTCAATCGCCCACAGAGGATGCCGACGACGCCGAGAAGCTCGAGTATCCGTTCGGACTCAGCCCTGCCAAGCGCGAGGCGCTCTTCATTCTTTCCGACATCCTCAAGCTCGGTCAGAAACAAGAACTGCCACCGGTCACGGCACAGCTGACCGCTCACATCGTCGACAAGGCCAACTAGGCCACACCGGCCCGCTATCTGAAAATTATCGACAACCCGCGCAACCGGACACCGGTTCGCGGGTTGTTTGCTGCATGACTTCGACGGCCGCCGCGCAGCCTGCCTCCCATTCCCCGGCGATCAGGCATTGCCACGCAACGTCGCCATCCAGTACCCTCGCGACCAACGTGGCCCCCAAACAAGACGCAATTCCTTCGCACCGCAGCGGCGAGCTCACAGACGATGAGCTCGCAGCCCGCGAGAATGCGATCGACCTTGCCTTGATGCAGCGGATTGCCAACGGCGACCACGGAGCCTTCGCTGAACTCATGGCGCGCCACCAACGCGCGGTCATCGGCACCATCGCCAAGATGCAGGGCGACTCGGCGCTGGCCGAGGACCTCGCACAGCAGGTCTTCCTTCGTGTCTGGAAGTCCGCGCCTCGCTACCAGCCTACCGCCAAGTTCACAACCTGGCTCTACACCATCGTCAGAAACCTCGTCTTCAACGAGTCCCGCCGCGCTTGGCGACGCAATGAGTTCTCCGTAGTAGACGACGACGGCTCGACACCCGATTTTCACGACACCCGCCAAGCATCACCACAGGACGACGCCCTACTCCACGAGCTTGAAGGGAAAGTCGACGCCGCACTCGAGTCGCTGCCGGAAAAACAACGCCTCGCCGTGATTCTCCGCTGGCGCGAACATCTCGCCTACGAGGAGATCGCCGACATCCTCGAAGCCTCGGTCTCATCAGTAAAAAGCCTCCTCTTCCGCGCCCGCACCCACCTCCGCAACCACCTCGACGGCTATCTAGCCGATGAACCGGAGGGCAACTAGACCGCCGATCACCCCGGGCCGGCTAGTGAATAATGCTTGCATGATCGCCCCACCCGCAGTCTCCTCCTCGCATGTCGAAATCATCCCGATACGGAGGCGAAAAGGTGCTGGTGGTCAAACGCGCGCTCTTTGACGAGCTCGGCGCATTCAACGGCTTCGAGCCCGACAGCGGCCGATACTTCCACACGCTGCTCTCCGCAGAAAACAACTTCTTCCTCGACCGCGACGACGCCGAAGAGGACCCAAGCCACAAGCAGCTCATCCCATACTGCATCTTCACCCATAAAGGGAAGATCCTCCACTACACCCGCGGCGGCTCCGGCGGCGAAGCCCGCCTGCATGCCAAGGGCTCGATCGGAGTCGGCGGCCACGTCAACCTCTCCGATGTCGATGCCGAAGACGGCCACCTCGGTGAAGCCACTTACAACGCCGGAGTCGACCGCGAGATCCGCGAAGAACTCGCATTCGACGGCGACTTCACCCACAAGGTCATCGGACTGATCAACGACGACACCAATGACGTCGGCAAAGTCCACCTCGGCATCGTTCACCTGGTCGAATTCACCGCCGACTCACCAAACGTCAAAGCCAACGAAGATTCGATCGCCAACCTCGCATTCCACGACCCAGCGGACCTGGCCGGCGACGACTTCCCTCTCGAAACCTGGTCACAGCTCTGCATCGAAGCCCGCGACCAGTGGCTGGCAAACTAACACCCAGCCCAGAACAATCATCCCAACGCCCGCAGCATCACCGGCTCGCGGGCGTTTTTTTGTATCCTCCTGACACCCCAACCATGCGGAGCGATCCACACGATCGCCACCACTCGCCGTGGCTTTGAGCGATCCGCAGATTGTTGTGACTTTTACGCAAGCACGCTCGGGCGGATGCGTGAGATGCCTACCGATCTGCAGGACGGCTTGATGTTTAAATTGAGATCTCCCACCGCCCGAGACACTCAGCACGTCCGACGGCTGACCGACATTCTATTCCAATCCAGCTCTCTGAGCACCGGGGCGCTAGAGGATCTCCACCACCACCGCCGTTGTGTTGTCTTTGCCATCGGTCTGGACCGCTTCTGCCACCAGTCGCTCGGCTGGGTTTCCCTTGTGGAATGGTGACGGCTTGCGCGCCAAGCGCTCGATGCCGCTGTCCCACAGCCCCTCGACCAAGCCGTCCGAACAGATGACAAACTTATCCCCGGCCTCGTAGGCCACGGCTCCGACTTGTGCGTTCAAGTGCTGGTTCTTGCCACCGATGGCTTGTTGCAATCCATTCCGCCCCGGATGACTGCGGGCTTCCCGTTCATTGATCTTCCCCTCGCGGAACATCCAGCCCACGTGCGTGTGATCGTGGGTCAACTGCTCGATCCCACCATCCTTCGGCAGATAGTAAATCCGGCTGTCACCGACATGCGCGAAGTACATCCAGCCCGGACGCAACCAACACAGGCTCAAGGTGGCACCCATGCCCGACAACTCGGGGTAGCACTTGCCCAAATACGTGACCTCCTCGTGGATCTCGTCGAACAACTGGGGCAGAATATCCTGGAAACCCACTTCCATCCCCATCGCCGATGCCTGAAAGCTCTTTGGAAACAACTTGGTAATCCGGTCCACCGCGATCTTGCTGGCAAACTCACCAGCGTTGGCACCGCCCATGCCGTCGCTCACCGCGAAGACAAAGTCATTCGAATCCAGACTCCCCTCACCGTACTTGCCGAGGTAGCGCACCTCGTGGGCATCCACGGTCAGCGCCAGGAATGCGTCTTCGTTGTTTTTGCGGTAGCGGCCCACATCCGTGATGCCCGACCACTCCACGCCCTTTGGCCTGTTCGTCGATTCCGATCCTTCGTTTGAGCTCATGAATTGTAGCGGTTACTGCGGTTGGCGTGCCGGAACATCATCCTCCGGCACTGCACGCATTACATGAACTCACTCCGGTCCGGATGCGAGAGCATTTTTGGCGACGGCGGGTAACCCGGCTCAAGAATTGTGGCGAACTCAAAATCGATCACATAAAAGCGTCCGTCACGGTGATTGTAGGTGATGTTGCGCACCTCTGCGTCGTCATGCCGTACGCCGAAGCTCTCAAGTTCGGCGAAGATCTGCTGCTTTTTCTCGCCGCTCATCTTGTCCACCCGTGCACCACAGTTTGAGGTCACCAGATAGAGCGTTTCATCATCCGAATCGAGGATCTTTGGCACGAACTGACACCCCTTCTCCTCCAAATAGCGAAGCACCCGCACTTCATTCTCGTAGCGCTCCTTGGCTTGCGGACCTTTGAACGTCTTGTGTACGCGGCCGTCGTAGCCAATCTTAACCGTCGCCCTTACTGTGTTCTTCGCTTCCTGCATCGCCTCGCATCATCCCTCGATGCGGCCCCAAATTGCAAGACGACATCACCCGATGATGGGCGATTCCCGAGATCTTTTCAAAACCCTCTTGTATCGATCAATCTGGCATGCATCTTGCTTTCACCGGAATTGTCTTGTGCTTTCCTAAGCCTCGCTCTAGGTAAGCGCCTCAGACATTGCTTAACTCAGCGAATACCTGAACACCCGAACCAATTATGGCTAAAATCAAACTCGAATACATCTGGCTCGACGGTTATGAGCCTGTTGCCAACCTCCGCAGCAAGACCAAGATTGCTGAAGGCGAAGTCGATTCCTTCACCCTCGAAGACTGCCCAGAGTGGGGCTTCGACGGCAGCTCGACCCGTCAGGCAGACGGCAGCGACTCGGACTGCATCCTCAAGCCGGTTGCTCTCTACCCAGACGCCGCACGCATGGACGCATTCCTCGTGATGTGCGAAGTCATGCTTCCAGACGGCACCCCACACCCATCGAACGCACGTGCCACCATCCCTGACGACGAAGGTCTCTGGATCGGCCTCGAGCAGGAGTACTTCCTTCAGAAGGACGGCCGCCCAATCGGCTGGCCACAAGACGGCTTCCCATCGCCACAGGGTGAATACTACTGCGGTGTGGGCTACAACAACGTCGGCGACATCGCTCGCGAGATCGTTGAAGAGCACCTCGACCTCTGCCTCGCTGCCGGCATCAACCACGAAGGCATCAACGCCGAAGTGGCCAAGGGCCAGTGGGAATTCCAGATCTTCGGCAAAGGATCGAAGAACGCATGTGACCAGGTTCACGTCGCTCGCTACATCCTCCTCCGCCTTTGCGAACAGTACGGCGTTGATGTAGAGTGGCACTGTAAGCCAGTCCTCGGTGACTGGAACGGTTCCGGTATGCACTGCAACTTCTCCACCGACTACATGCGCGAAACCGGCGGCAAGGAGTACTTCCTCAAGCTCATGGACGCGTTCGAAAAGTACAAGGACGAGCACATCGCTGCTTACGGCCCAGACAACCACTTGCGTCTTACCGGTCTCCACGAGACCCAGTCGATCGACAAGTTCAGCTGGGGTGTTGCAGACCGCGGCGCTTCGATCCGCGTGCCTCACTCGTTCGTCAAGAACGACGCATACCGCGGTTACCTCGAAGACCGTCGTCCAAACTCGCAGGGTGATCCGTACAAGATCGTCTCGCGCGTTTCCCGCACCGTTGCTGAGGTCGAAGCTGAATACAAGTAAGCTTCCCTCGCGATAGCGCGAACCAATTAAGAAGCCGCCGTCCGGATCCCTGGGCGGCGGCTTTCTTTTTATACCGGCAGCGACACAAAGATGGACCGCTCCACCACCATCATTCGCGCCCACGATAGGGATCAGCAACCCGAACCTGCCAATCACGCAGATACCGCTTGAACGCAGCGATCCGCTCTTGATGCTCCCCTTCATCAACAAGATTGCGCAACTCGTTGGGATCCTCCTTCAAATCGAAGAACACATAGCGGTCACTACCGATCCCCCGAGCCTCATCACGATAATAGCGCACCAACTTGTAGCGAGCATCCCTTACCATTCGCTGCAAGTTCGCATTCGCCCCGTAGATAAACTCACGCGCATCAGCCTTTTCACCACGAATCACTTCACTGAAGTCCACACCCTCCACCGACTCGGGAACTTCCACGCCAACCATCGCCGCAGTGGTAGGAAACAGATCGTAGAGATACACCAACGCATCACGCACACCACCTTGCGGAACGCCCGGCCCCGCAATGATCAGCGGAGTGCGCACGCTGTGGGAGTACATCGACATTTTGCCGAGCAGCCCGTGATTTCCTACCGCCAGCCCATGATCCCCCAAGTAGATCACGATGGTGTTGTCCGTCTTTCCCGCATCGCGCAACGCTTGGAGGATCCGGCCAATCTGCGCGTCCATTTGAGTGATCATTCCATAGTAAGCCGCAATCTCACCACGCACGGCTCCCTTCGTCCTCGGACGTGGAAGCAGCTTTTCATCACGGATCCCAAAGTAGCCGTCGTCAAACGGATGCTCCGCAAGGTACGCAGGCGGCAATGAAACCTCACCATCCGGGTACAAAGCCCGGTATTCAGCAGGAGGTGTCCGCGGATCATGCGGAGCGGTAAAGGCAACGGTGGCAAAAAACGGCCGGTCATCGCCGGATGTGGACCGCAGGAAGCGAATCGCAGCATCCGCAAACAAAGTGGAGCTGAATCCACGAACAACCTCACCTCCCTCATCAAAGCTCAGCTGGTGCGAGCCCATCCCCCCTTTGAAAACACGGGACGTCTCCGAGACACCAAAGTCGGACGGACTGCCCCACGTGTTCCACTTACCAGTCCAAAACGTCCGGTAGCCGGCCTGACGAAAAACCTCGGTCCAGCTGTTCGGGGCCAACGGCCGCCGGAACGACTCCGTGTACCGCGGGTGCATCACCCCATGGGTAAAGGCACTGCATCCGGTCAAAATCGATGCGCGACTCGGCTGACACGTCGGAATCTCAGCATGCGCATTGCGAAAGACAACCCCTTGCTTCGCCAACTGGTCGAGGTGAGGCGTGATGATCTCGTCACACCCCATCGCCCGCACCGCGGCATCCTGGTGATCATCGGAAAACAAGACGAGCACATTAGGGCGCGTTGCGCCATCTGCATGACCGTTGGCCGACAGAAGCGCCGACAGCGCGGCGACACACACAGGAAGAAATATCTTTGCAATCATACGGATTCACCAATTGGAGCCCCTACCTCAGAAATCAACACCACTGCACAGAATGTTGCAGCAGATAGACAACAATCTACGGCACCGGATCCTTAAGCATTTCGACAAAGTCGAACCAATTCTCGATCCCACTGCAAAAAAAATTGGCCGCTGCCCGGACATTCCGAGCAGCGGCCAATGAATGAGACTCTATCGAAGCAATCCCCCCCCCCTAGGCACCGCGCATCAGCGACACCTCAGCCAAGCTGAGAATACGGCCTGCAAGGCTTTCACGGTTGGCAGTCTTAAGCTCTTCAGCGGTCACCACTTTCTCGTGGTCCACGGAGAACTTACCGCTGCGTGTACGGCGCAACGCAGAGAGGTGCGCCCCGCACTCCAACTCCTGACCAATGTCGTGAGCATAGGTGCGAACATAGAACCCCTTGCTGCAAGCAACTGCAAAATCGATCTCAGGCGACTCAAAACGACGGATGGCATACTTCAGCACGCGCACAAAGCGAGGCTCACGCTCAACCGTCTTGCCCTTACGCGCCAACTTGTACAACGGAACACCGTCTTTCTTGATCGCTGAGACCATCGGCGGCGTCTGATAGAAGTCGCCATTGTACTTGTCAAAAGCAGCCGTCACGTCATCCAGAGTCAATGGAGGAACCGGCCGCTCTTCCACGATCTCGCCCTCTTTGTCCTGCGAATCAGTCGTCGCACCGAGCGTCATCGTTGCCTCGTAGACCTTGTGCTCCGCCATCAGCAGATCCTGGAGCTTGGTCGCCTTGCCGAGCAACAAAATCAGCAAACCGGTCGCCATCGGATCCAATGTCCCGCAATGACCGATCTTCTTCTGGTTGAGCGCTCGACGAGCGATCGCCACCACGTCATGCGATGTCATATCAGGGCCTTTGTCGATTAACAAAACCCCGTCCACATTCGGAAGCTGCGGGCGCTTCTTGCCCTTAGGAATTGGATGCCGCTGCGAGTTCATCATCAACTGCTGCTAAAAACTTGGTTCGAGCTTCTTCGATCGGCCCAGCCATGCGGGCACCGGCAGCCATGGCATGGCCACCACCACCGAACTTCAAACACACATTGCACACGTTCACCTTCGGATCCTTCGAACGACTGCTGACACGGATCTTTCCATCCGGCAACTCTTCGAAGAACACAGCCACCACCACTGAATCAATGGAGCGGATGTGATCGATCAGATCTTCAGAATCATCAGGAAGCAACTCGAGTCGCTCTTTGGTTGAATTGAGCAACGACCACGAGGCAACGCGGTCACCGGAGCTCAATTCGAGACAGTTGAGCAAATCCTGCAACAAACGCACCTTGCGCAATGGCTGGCGATGATAGGTCAACGATGAGATCTCCCCGATGTTCAATCCATCGCGAGTCATCGCCGCGACGACTTCGAACGTGCGCGCCGTGGTCGATGGAAACTGGAACGATCCCGTGTCGGTGGAGATTGCCACGAACAACGCATCACGCGACCCGGCCGGCACTCCAAGCCCCTGGCTCTTCAGCAAGTCATAGACAATCTGCCCTGTCGCCGGAGAGTGGGAATCAATCAGATTGATGTCGCCGTACGCCGGATTGCTGATGTGGTGGTCGATGTTGATCACCTGCATCCCCTTGTCGACAAACAACGCATTCACACCCTCGCCAAGGCGCGGTTGGGTTGCGGTGTCCAATGCAACCATCACCTCAAGGCCCTCAAGCATCTCGGGCGTGACGTCTGGGACGTGCACCACTTTGTCAGAGCCCTTAAGGAACTCCAAACTCGCAGGCACACCGTCCTCACTGACCATCAACACGCGCTTGCCCATCGCTTCGAGGGCGAGCCCAAGCCCCAGCACCGAACCAATCGCATCGCCGTCCGGTCGCACATGAGCCGACAGCAAGAAGCCATCGCGCTCCTTCAGAACATCTCCAATCTGCTTGTACAGCAGTTCAACAGAATCACTCATAACAAATCTACACCCCGCGGAACCGGTTACTTCTCCTGTTCACCCTTTTCTTCGTCCTCGGCATCTTCAAGCGGCGCGGTCGGCAGCTCATCGACAGCTTGCAGCGCGTTCAAAGTTTGCACCCCGCGCTCGATCGAGTGGTCGATCTTGAAATGCAAAATCGGCGTGTAACGCAACACGACACGCTTGCTCAGACGGCTCTGCAACAAACGTCGCTTCTTCTCGAAGATTTCGAGGACTTTGGCCTCGTCCCGAGGGGAACCAATCACCCCAATGAACACGTGGCACTGCTTCAAATCCGGCGTGATATCCACCCCTTGGATCGAAACAAAGACCCCGTGGAAATCGATCTCCTTCTGGACAATCTGGCCGAGCTCACGGTGGATCAGCTCACAAACTCTTTTGACGCGCTTACTCATAACTAGTGAACGAAAATCATCTCCGGGGGCCGGAATCACCAGTCACTGATGACACCCCGACCACCCGGAGATCTAAATTATCAAACGGTTGGGAAATCCCGACTTAGAGCGACTGCTTGAGCTTCTCCAAGTGGTAGCACTCGATGATATCGCCGACCTCGTAGTCGTTGTAGTCACCAAGACGGATACCACATTCGACACCAGTCTTGACTTCCTTGACGTCGTCCTGGAAGCGACGCAGCGTTCCGAGATCGCCATCGTACACGACCATGCCATCACGCAGCAATCGAGCGTGACCGGTGCGGTCCATCTTGCCGTCGATGACCAAGCAGCCTGCTGCTTTGCCCTTCTTCGACTTGAAGACCTGCTTGACCTCGGCGTGCCCCACCACATTCTCGCGGGTCTCCTGGTCGAGCATTCCAAGCATCGCGTCCTTCACCTGATCGATGAGTTCGTAAACGATCGAGAAGATCTTCACCTGAACGCCTTCGCGCTTGGCAACACGCACCGCGCTGCTCTCGAGCTTGGTGCTAAATCCGAGCACAATCGCGTCGGAGGCACTGGCGAGGAGCACGTCGTTTTCCGAAATCGGGCCGGCACCACTGTGGATGATGTCCAGATCGATCTTGTCACTCTTGATGTCGCCGAGGGCGTTGCAGATCGCTTCCACCGACCCCTGAACATCACCCTTGAGGAGCACCTTGAGGCGCTTCTTCTGGCTAGTGTCCTGAATGTTGGAGAAAATATCTTCGAGGCGCGTACGCTTCGGCGATTCGAGCTTCTGACGGCGAGCTTCTTCCAAGCGCTCGGCGGATAGCTTCTTCGCATCGCGGTCGCTCTTCATTTCGACCAGCTCGTCACCCACGTGTGGCGTCTCGCTGAAGCCGAGCACTTCGACAGGCATCGCAGGTCCTGCCTCTTTGACCTTCTCGCCGCGATCGTTAATCAACGACTTGATCTTACCGTTGTAAGGTCCGCAGATGAATGGCATGCCCGGACGCAAGGTACCGGAATCCACAATCACGGTCGCAGTTGCACCACGCCCCTGCTCAAGACGTGCTTCAATCACAGTGGCACGAGCATTGGCCTTCGGATTGGCCTGGAGTTCAAGCACCTCGGCCTGAAGCGCCATCATGTCGAGCAACTCGTCGATCCCCTCACCAGTCTGGGCGGAAACCGGCACACAGATGGTGGTTCCACCCCAATCTTCCGGCGACAAGTCGCGCTCTTGCAGCTGCGCCTTGATACGGTCCGGGTTGGCTGCCGGCAGGTCCATCTTGTTGATCGCCACAATGATCTCAACCCCAGCCGCCTTGGCGTGGTTGATAGCCTCTTCGGTTTGCGGCATGATGCCGTCATCCGCAGCCACCACGAGCACCACGATATCGGTCACACCAGCACCGCGTGCACGCATTTCGGTGAAGATGGCGTGACCCGGAGTATCCAGGAATGTGATCTTCGAACCGTTGTGATCCACGCTGTAGGCGCCGATGTGCTGGGTAATTCCACCAGCCTCACCAGCCACCACCTTGGCATCGCGGATGCGGTCGATCAGCGAGGTCTTGCCGTGGTCGACGTGACCCATGAAAGTAATAATTGGCGCACGCAGGTGAAGCTGCTCCTTCGGCTCTTCTTTTGGAGCTTCCGGTTCTTCGATCACCTCTTCCACCTTGTGCACACCGCCGCCCTTCTCACGCTTCTCGCGCTCAAAGGCAAATCCGTGCTTTTCGCACAGCTTCGCTGCCACGTCCGGCTCAATGCTCTGATCCGGGTTGGCAAACACATCCATCTCCATCAAGTCCTTGATCAGATAGAGCGGCTTCAAGCCCATCGCAGCCGCCAAATCTTTAATCACCACCGGCGGTTTCAGGCTGATCAATTTCTCATCACCCGCTGCAGCGGACTCCTCAACTGGAGCGACCTCGGCTGCCTTCTCTGCAGCTGGTGCTGGAGCATCCTTTTCAGCTGGCTCATCAGTCTTCTTCTCAGCACCAGGTGCGATACCGGCGCTAGCCAACACAGCAGCAAGTGTGTCGCTCGACGACGCTGCTTCAGCCTTCTTGGCTTCCTCTTCTTTCAGCTTCGAAATCGGAGGCAGCACATTGGCCTTGCGTGCCGCACCACCGCGCTTCTTCTTCGGCTTGTCATCGCTGAACAAATCCAACGCGTTCTTTTTCTGTTCCTCAACCGAGTTACGCTTACGCTCCTCCTCTGCAGCTTCCTCCTGCTCAAGCTGAGCACGACGACGCTGGCGGCGGGACGCAATCTTAGACTTGTCCTCGAGCAGGTCGAGCACTTCCTTCTTCTTCGGCTTTTCGCTTCCGTTGGATTCTTCAGGCATGAATTATTCGATGGGACAACCGTCAGGCGGTCTTTAGAGATTGCCGCTCCCCCGGGGATCATTCTCCCTCGGTAGGATCGACATGGTGGTAGTGATGAAAATTTCTAGAATGGGATTTCTGTCGTGCAGTGTCGGTCATTCCCGCCAGTAATCAAGTGACACCAGCGAGGATCACGATCACTCGTCCGAAGCCGCATCATTCGCCGCCTTGGCAGCCAATGTTTCGAGGATGCTCTGGGCTTCCTCTTCTCCGAGCGAGGTCATCATCGTGATGTCCTCGGCATCGGCGGTGGCGATCACACCGATGGAGTTCAATCCACCGCGGACGAGCTCCACTGCCCACTCAAGTTTGATACCGAGCTCGTCAGCAATTGCCTGGGCCGCCTCGAGCACTTTGCGCTCGAACTCCTCGTGCTGGCTCTCATCCTTGAGCACCTGCACATCCCAGCCAAGCAGACGCGAGGTCAGACGCGCGTTCTGTCCGCGACGCCCCACAGCTTTCGGCAACTCTTCCTCGTCGACACGCACTTCGATTTTGCGCTCGTCTTCGAGGATTGTAACTTTGTCGTCCTGAATCTGAGCCGGCTTGAGTGACTCCTTGACGAATTCACGCAGATTGTCACTCCAGTGGATGATGTCGACTTTCTCGTTGTTCAGCTCGCGCACAATATTCTTCACGCGGGCACCGCGCAAACCAACGCAGGCACCAACTGGGTCGATCTTCTCATCGGCACTGAACACAGCGATCTTGGTGCGGTAACCCGCTTCACGCGCCACACCGCGGATCTCCACGGTACGGTCCGCCAGCTCGCTGACTTCAAATTCAAACAAACGGCGCACGAAGTTCGGATGCGAACGCGACAACACGATCTCTGGTCCGCGCTGTGTGTTCTCAACCGCCACAACGTAAAAACGAAGAATGTCGCCAATGTTGTAAGTCTCGGTCGGAACCTTCTCACGCGAGGTCATCACACCCTCGAACTTACCGAGGCTGACAACCACATCGCCACGGTCCAAGCGACGCACTTCGCCCTGAACGATGTCACCGGCGCGGTCCTTGAACTCTTCGTAAATCATCTCCTTCTCCGCCTGACGCAAACGCTGCATGATCGCCTGACGTGCTGTCTGCGCGGCAATACGACCGAAATCCTTCGGCGTCACCTCAACGTCGATCTCGTCGCCGATCTCAGCATCTTCCTTGATGCGGCGGGCCACTGGCAGCGCGATCTCCTCGTAGGGCTTGGTCACCTTCTCAGCCACGACCAATGTCGCCAGGGCTTTGATCTTCCCTTTAGCCGAATCGATA
The DNA here is from genome assembly GCF_010681825.2 of Sulfuriroseicoccus oceanibius. Classification (NCBI taxonomy): domain Bacteria; kingdom Pseudomonadati; phylum Verrucomicrobiota; class Verrucomicrobiia; order Verrucomicrobiales; family Verrucomicrobiaceae; genus Sulfuriroseicoccus; species Sulfuriroseicoccus oceanibius. The sequence goes on from NZ_CP066776.1 coordinate 2,419,710, forward strand.
TCGACACGCAGCTCACGGGCTGGCCCCACGCTCTTGCGGGACGCGGTAAGCAATGCGCCTTCAATGGCCTCCACCATGGTTTCACGGTCGATTCCTTTTTCTCTTTCGAAGTATTCGATGACGGCTAAGAGGTCGCTGGTCATGGTGGTGGGTATAAGTCTGAGGAAATTGGGATAATGCCGAGTAGCGCCAAAAAAAGGAGTGGGCACTAGCGTCCCACTCCCCAATCCAGTTTACGGCTTGGAGTAATCTGCGGCAAAGTAGTCTCCCAAGGCCGCCCTATCAAGCGAAAATCAGCCAGATTTCCGACGCGCACTCCAACACTCCAAGACTGCTACCAACCCGCCCCCCGCGCCACCGGCAATCGCCACAACCTCATCGTGGTCAAGGTTCGCCCCGTCCAGGCCCGCAGCCACATTCGTCAGACAAGAAACCCCGGCGACCCGCAGCCCTCTGGCCCTCGCCTCGATCACCTCAAGCACCGTCGACATCCCGACCGCATCCGCACCCAGCGCACCCAACATCCGGACCTCCGCCGGAGTCTCGTATTGTGGCCCACGGACACACGCGTAAACCCCTTCACCCACCCCCACACCGCAGGAAGCCGCCGCATCAAGCAACTCACCCCGCCACTGAGGACAATACGCGTTGGTCATATCGATAAAGCCGGCAGCCCCGTCGAGCGGACTGACTGAGGTCAAATTCAAGTGGTCGGAGAGCACCATCAGCCCACCAACCGAAAGCCTTGGGCTAATCCGGCCGGCCGCGTTGGTCAATAGCAGCGAACCAACACCCGCGGCAGCAAACAACCGGACCGTCGCCGTGACATCCCGCGCGGCCCACCCCTCGTAAAGATGCACGCGGCCACATGCCATTACCACCCGCAACCCGGCAAAGCACCCCCAAACCAACCTCCCCACGTGCCCAGGCACGGAAGAAACCGGCAACTCCGCATCAGAAAACGAACACGCCCCAACCTCGCGCACAGACGAGACCAGACCACCAAATCCGGATCCAAGCACCACACCCAACTCGGGGCGAAACGCCCGCAATTCGGACAGCACCCCGTCGTCGAACTGATCTGAACCCGCGCCCACCATAAAAACTAGGACAACAGCTCAGGATAACAACGCATCGCCATCGCACGACAATCCTCTTCGATCCGATCGGTGCTAGCTCCAGCCACCAAGCGCTGCACCAACTTGGCGCACTCGCTGGAATCGAGCTGACGGATCGCATGGCGGATCGTCAAAATCTGACGCGGCCCCACACTAAGTTCGTCCACGCCCATTCCCACCAACAACGGCGTGAATGTCGGGTCGCCTGCAGTCTCCCCACAAACGCCAACCCAGATCCCTGCGTCATGCGCGGCTTTCACCACGTGCTGAAGCAAGCGAACCACGCCGGTGTGCGTCGAGCGGAACAACGGCGCCACTCGATCATTCACCCGGTCCACTGCCAAGGTGTACTGCGTCAGGTCATTGGTCCCAACACTGAAAAAGTCGACATGCGGAGCAATCAGGTCCGCCACAAGCGCTGCGGACGGGATCTCAATCATCGCCCCCACCTCAATGTTCTCATCGAAAGGCAACTCCTCATCAATCAGCTCCGCTTTGGCAGCCTCAAGAATCTGCTTGGCCTGAACGACCTCCTCCGGCGACGCAACCATCGGGAACATGATGCGAATCTTACCATGTGCGGACGCCCGCAGAATCGCGCGCAACTGAGTTTTGAAAACCTCAGGACGCCCGAGGGACACCCGGATCCCGCGCCATCCCAGAAACGGATTGGGCTCCGGTCCATCGAATGGAGAGTTCGGCAGTTTATCTCCACCCAGATCGAATGTCCGGATGATCACGCCATGCTCTTCGCAAGCCGCCGCGACCTCAGCGTAGGTCTGAGCCTGCTCAGCTTCCGTTGGCAACGCATTGTCACGCAGATAGAAAAACTCGGTTCTGAACAAGCCCACACCGGCGCCACCATTTTCGGTGATCATCGCCATCTCACGCTTGAACTCAATATTGCCGGAAAGAACGATATGCTTGCCATCGATCGTATCCGTCGGCTTGCCGACCTCACCCTTGAGACCGCCGAGCGTCTGGGCGTGACGTTCGATAATCCGCTCGTATTCGTCGAGCGTCTCCTGCGACGGATTCACCACGACCAGGCCACGGTATCCATCGATCAACACCTCCTCACCACTACTGATCTCGTCAGTCAGATCAGGAATCCCGGCAATCGCCGGCAGCCCTAGACTCCGGGCAATAATCGCGGCATGCGACGTCTGACTCCCCGTCTCATTCAGGAAGCCCAACACAAGATCGCGGTCCATGGCCGCCGTATCGGACGGCGTCAACTCACGCGCCGCAATAATGTGCGGGCGCGACAATTCACGCATGACCAGCGGTGTCCCCTCGCCCAGCATGTGCCGCAACACACGCTGCGCCACATCCTTCACATCTCCCATGCGCTCACGTAGGAATTCATCAGGAATCGCATCCATCGCTTCCACGTAGCGCTTGGTCACTTGGTAAAATGCCCAATCCGCGCTGACATTGCGCTCACGCACAGCCTTCTCAACGTCGTCCAGAATCATCCGATCCTCGAGGATCATCAAATGGGCGTCAAAAATACCCGCTTCACGCCCGCCTCCGGCCTCTTCAATCCGAGTCCGCAGCGCATCCAAATCCTGGCGCGTCTTCTCCAGTGCCTCACCCAGACGCTCCAGCTCACGCGCTTTCTGGTCATCGGAAATCCGAACCTTCGGCGGAATCGAAACCCCGCGGTACAAGGTTAAAACCTCACCCTGAGCAATCCCATCAGACAGCCCCACGCCCTGGTAACGTCGCTCAGCCCGGAGCGAGATCGGTGTCGTTCTTTCTTCGTGAAGCTTCTTCATAGGGAAATCCGTGCAGAACACTAAAAGCCATCGCCCCTCACCACGCCAAGATAATTCTTAAGCCGCCCACAACCACCCCACCCGCACAACCCGATACCCCGAACAGGATCAACCACTTGGAACCCACCCACGCCCACATTTTATTAAATCCTTATTAACAAAAAACCCGCCAGCATCTCTGCGGGCGGGTGAAAATTGTACTTGAGAGTCGCGCGGGCGCTTACTCTTCCTTGAAGCCGCTATTAATCAGCTCCTCAACAGCTGCGAGAGCGTCTTCCTCGTCGCCACCATCGACAGAAACCGTGATAGTGGAGCCATGACCGGCTGCCAACATCATCAGCCCCATAATGCTTTTGCCGTTCACTTGCTCGGAGTCCTTCTCGACCCAAATCTCGCTTTCGAACGTATTGGCGAGCTTCACAAGCTGCGCGGCCGGGCGAGCGTGCAGTCCGAACTTGTTGACGACGGTGAATTCCTTCTTGATCATAGCGGTTTGGTGAACTCGACTTTATTCAGAAATTGGATTTTGGCTAACGATTTCTTTCGTTTCCTTGAGCTTCCATCAAATCAATCAACCTGCGGTTGAACTCTTCGGCGGTATCATAACCCAAGCCGCGCAACTTCTGATCAAGCGCTGCCACTTCCACCATCCGCGCCATGTCACGACCCGGCGCCACTGGCAACTCCACGTACGGAATGTCATGCCCCAGCACCTTGACGGTCTTACGCGCAACACCGACCCGCTCGATATCCTCCATATCCCCTTGCGGAGTCATACGCACGACAAAGTCCAGCCGCTTCTCCAGCCGAATCTTCGCGATCCCGAACAAGGCCGCCACATTGATCAAACCCAGCCCACGCACCTCCATGTGTGCACGGGCCAGTTCAGGCGAACGGCCAATCACCTCACCGCCGACAGCACGCAGCCTCACCAGGTCGTCCGCGACCAAACTAGCTCCACGGTCGAGCAAGCCGACCACCGTTTCACTCTTACCGCTGCCACTCTTACCGAGCACCATCACCCCGATCCCCTGCACGTCCACCATGCACCCGTGTACACTCGTCATCGGAGCAAACTCCCACTCGAGCGCCAGCGTTGCCTGATTGATGAACTGCATCGAGATCATCGGCGTGCGGAACACCCCGATCCCCGCCTCATTCGCCACCTCAACCAATCGCGGCTCAAGCGACGCTCCACGCGAAATCACCAGCATCGGCAGATTGCGGCGGCAGAGTTCAATAAAACGCGCCTCTCGCTGCTCCGGCCCCAAGGTCCGCAGGTAGGACATCTCGGAGTTACCCAGCACCTGAACACGGTGGCGAGCAAAATAAGTGAAGAAGCCAGCCAAAGCCAAGCCCGGACGGTTCACTGTAGGCTCACCGATCCGCCGATCACCACCAACCGCAGCTCCCTGCCGCTCCAGCGACAACTCATCACCAAAGCGCTTCAAAAAATCATCGACGCTCAGATCGGTGATCCGGCGCCCCTGGTCAAAATTGTCATCCATGAGTGCGTCTAGAAAAATTATACGTGGCACAAACCAGCCAGCCCGGCAGGCATCACGCTGGTCTGGTTTTGGCGGATAAACCACCAGTCATCAAGTACACCTTGATAAAAAAAATCCGGCTGTGTGAAAATCACACAGCCGGATCGAAAATTTCACTCGTCAGTCGAGTGGCGTGAGGGGATTAGCCCTGTGCCGACTCAACGTAGGAGATCACAGCACCAACCGAAGTCAGCTTCTCTGCCTCTTCGTCTGGCACGTCGATGCCAAACTCTTCTTCGAAGGCCATCACCAGCTCGACGGTGTCGAGGGAATCTGCACCAAGATCATCGATGAACTTGGCTTCTGGTGTCACTTGCTCAGGAGTCACGCTAAGCTGCTCCACGATGATGTCTTTGACTTTTTGCTCGATGCTATCGGACATAATAGGATGGTTGGATTGGTTTAATGAAAACGCAACAATGGGTAACGGTGACCCCATGGGTTGGCAACTAAATAAATCGAAAATTAAGACAGCTTAACGACCTACTCGTTAGGCGCTGTCTCGTCCTCCTCCTGCAGCTCGATCAGCTCACCATCGAAGCCCTGCACAATGCGTCCAAGGATCTGATCGGCGATGAACGGCTCCGGCTTGATGAAGCCTCCGTACTTCAGACCGTCGATGCGTGCACTCCCTTTCGAGCCCGCCTGATCCTTGTAGTAGATCGTGGCCAACCCCTTGTTGCCCCAGCGGCGGGTATCCACTTTATGGATGTCGGCAAACTTCACATTACGCCCGTTGGGCAGCGTCACCGAGTCCCCGTCCACCGAGAGCTTCTTGCCAAGATTGAGGAACATCCAAATCAACACACCCACAGCCAACACGCCCGAGCCCACACCAAAGTTGAACTGCTCCTGAATGTCATCGCTGGTCACCTCGTTGTCAGGAGACAAATCCACTCGGTCAATCTCCCACTCCTTCTCAGCCGACAGATCGACCCACGCTTTCTGCGCAGCCTCCACTCCCTGTTGGTCCCCGATCGCCACAAGCCGCTCTTTCTCGTCGCTGAACTTCGTATACTCCTCCATCGCAGCCTCATACTCCGCCTTTTTCGCAGGGTAGCCCACCTTCCAGTCGTAAAAGAAGAATCCGGAGAGGAAAACAAACAAGCCGAGCATCATCAACATCCGTTTGATGAACCACGGCGTAATCTTCCCAGTTACTACCATCGCGGAGCCCGGGTCTTCAACAGAGTCTGTAGTCATAGAAATCAAGTTATTATCCAGGGCCGTCCCCGAATTACCGGCTCTAACTACCAATCCTCCCTGCACCGGTCAACCCCGAACCTCAGGCTTCTGCACCCCACCGGCAATTCCCCTATCCACGCTATGCAGATCCCCGTCATTTACGAGATACCGATCGTCGCTAGCGGCCTTCTGATAGTCGTCATTCTTCTCGGCTGCGCGGAGCTCAGCTACCGCGTTGGAAAATGGCAGTACAAACGAGGCAAAGGCTCAGCCCAGGACTCCAGAGGCGACTCCATCCTCAGCGCGATGATTGGTATGCTGGCACTGGTCCTCGCCTTCACCTACTCCTATACCGTCACTCGGGCAGACAACCGGAAACACGCGGTCATCTCACAAACCAACGCTCTTGGTACCGCGTTCGATCGCGCCGGACTCATCGATGAGCCCTACCGCACCAGACTGCGCCAACAACTCCTCGATTACACCGCTGCCTTGGAGATCAGAGCCGAATCCATGAACACCCGCGAGAAACGCGCAGCGAAATTCGAGGAGATCAGTGCGCTTGAGGCAAAGCTATGGCCGACAGTTGAGGAATTCATCGCCCAGTCCGATTCCCCCGGCCCTCTAAAGGTGGCCGTTGCGACGTCGATCAACGATGTACTCGACTCGATGAATCTGCGCCTCCACGCCGGCCTCGACCGCCTTCCCACCGCGATCCTATGCATGCTATTGTTCATCGCTGCAGCCGCGCTCTCGGTAGCTGGATTCAGCGCAGGAAGAGCCAACAACCTTAGACGCTGGCGCATGACCGCACTGATCCTGTCGATCGCAGCCATCATGCAAACCATCACAGATTTCGACCGCCCGGGAAGTGGCTTCATCCGAACCAACCAATCCAGCTTCCCTCGCCTCGAGGCGGAAATGAGAGCCCGCCTCGCTCTCCCACACCCACCGCAAAAACAAAACGCCCGCTCCCCGGAGAGATCCAGAGAACGGGCGGTTGATTGAAAATCAACAATTCCAATTACTTGGAGAGGTAGCTCGAGACGCCGCTGTGGTCAGGCGTCATGGCGTCGTCGCCCTTCTGCCAGTCCATTGGGCAAACTTCACCGTGCTGCTCGAAGTGCTGAAGAGCGTCAATCACGCGGATCGCTTCTTTGATCGAGCGGCCGAGAGGCATGTCGTTGACCACCTGGTGGCGCACCACACCGTCTTTGTCGATGAGGAAGAGGCCGCGGTAAGCAACGAGCTCACCCTCGATTTCGATTTCACCGAACTCGTTCTCAACGTACTCACCAGCGAGCACGTCGTAGTCCGACGAGATGGTCTTGTTGGTGTCGGCAACGATTGGGTAGTTCACACCCTGGATGCCCCCCTTGTCGCGTGGGGTCTGGAGCCATGCCCAGTGCGAGAACTCGGTATCGGTCGAGCAACCCACAACCTGCACGTTGCGCTTTTCGAACTCAGCAAGCTCTTCCTGGAAGCGGTGAAGCTCGGTTGGGCAGACGAAGGTGAAGTCCTTCGGGTAGAAGAAAAGAAGAACGTACTTTTCACCGAGGAACTGCTCGAGCGAGAAATCTTCAATGATGGTCTCCCCTTTCACTGCCTTGGCAGAGAAAGCCGGTGCTTGTTTTCCTACGAGAACTGACATGGGTAATTTCGTTTTGGTAACTCAGATCGATAACCGGGCCGCCCGCCAAGCGAACCTCATTAACACCCGGACATTGCAATCTACCGCGCCACAAAACGCAAAATCCGCACAAAGTCAACCAAGAGTCGGCGCAGCAACCCGGTCACCCGTCGTCCGAACATCACGCCCCCGCCTCCGACTCACCGCTCCAACACCTTCACCCGGAAGAACTGGGGCGCTTGCTCAAGTGGCCGCACAGACCGCCACACCTGGGTCGCGCTACCATCTCCATTCGGTGTGTCACTCAGCAGCAGCAAATACGCATCACCGGCATCCCAACCATCCAGCGTCGATGACCACTCCACATGCCCAATGACATCGTCCGCACCGATCTGGTAGCGCACTTCCAAGGTAGGAAAAACCTCACCGAGCTCACTCACCAAGGCCTGACCGACGGTCATGCGGTTCATTCCCTCCGTCGCTACAGAGTCAGACGTTCCAAGAAAATGCTCAACCAATGCCGACACCCCATCTCCATCATTGTCGGCCGAGGCCGTGCCCGTGAATGCGGCCCGCGCGTCTGTCGCCCCTGGGTTTCCGTTAGGCATCTGACTTCCCCGCCAGTTCTCAGCCACCGTGTGATCCGGATTGGACTCGGGCTCTTTCAACACAAGCGAGTAACCAGCACCGTCCGCAGACTCAGGCCACGGAGCAGAATCCTGGTAGGTGAAGTTCTGGTACTCGAAGCCGAGATGCGAGTCGCGCAGCACAATCTGGTCGCTGCTATTACTCAAAGTCCCCACATACTCACCCGCCACCGGATGGCCTGTACCGTGACGAGTCTCGAATGCGCTCCGGTTGGCGACCACCAACACACGACCACCTGGCGCCAGCTGAGCTTGGGAGCCTTGGGCAAAGTCGAAACTCACGCCACCACCGAGCGCGAGCACAGACAGATCCACAGCCCCCGCACCGATATTCTGAAACTCGACATACTCAAAACCATCGTCGCTCGAATACCCCGCTGCCACTTCATCTGCCGTAGGAGCCCCCGGGTGGTACGCAACCTCACTAACCACCAACTCCGGCAACTCCGCTGCCTGGTAGTAATCTTGCACCACCTTGCCGCTCCACCGCCCGCCATCATATGTGCGCGCCACAACCCGCGTCCGCTGCGTCACAACCAACGGCGAGGAATACACACTCGCCCCGGCCGCCACCGCTCCGCCCCACGCCCTTGGGTCCGAACCATCCGTCGTGAAGTAGACCACCCCGCCATCAAGCGGAGCCATCGTCACGCTCACACTGTCGGAAAACTCACGTTGGGTCGGACTCACCGTCGGCAATGGCTCGTATTGAGCATCCAAGTACCGAGCCCGAGTCACCATCCAATCCTTCATAATCTCCAACTCCGACAACCACGTCGAATAGCTCACACCACTCGCCTCAATCTGATCCTGCTTGAGACCTGCTGCCCCGCGGTCGACCAATGCACGCAATGCGTCATCCGTGATTGTCGTCCGACGCGCTTCCTGCCAGGCATCCTGATGAGACTGACGGAAATTGCTGTCACCAAACAATGCTGCATACCAATCCCGGTCAGACGCCCAAAGCGGATGAGCCGAAGCACTTCCCTGAAACGCATACGCCCGGTCAAAATCCCACAGCGGCCCCATCTCAATCTTCGCGCCCGGCGTGCGCTGGAAGATCCGGGTCGAGAGCACGATCGCGTCCTGATTGCGTGAGAAGTTGTGCACCAGGTAATAACGCACCCAGCTGTCGACATCGATGACCGCAGGATACCCCGTCTCTTGGTTGCCAAATCCAGCCGACCACATCATCGCGTCCATCGCCCGAACCCGCGTCTGCACCTGGTTGCGCTGATCCGGCAGGATCTCGTAGCCGTCCGGCTCGGCGAAGTTGAGGAACGAATGATAGTAAGTCGAGATATCGTCCTCGGATTGCGGGCTGCTATCCCCATCGACATCATCAGGAATCTCAAGGATCCCATTCGGCCCGGCACAGTGGAAGTTAGGCTGCACCGTATCCGCAGGCATCCCCACAGGGATGGAGTCCAACCGGTCGATCTCAATCATCCACCCACCACTCATCCCATCGGCACTCATCTCCTCGAAGTCCGTACCAATTCGGTTACGCTCGACCTTCTCCATCAGCACATAGACACCAGCCAGATCGTTCAGCCCGATCTTCCCTCCATCCTTGTTCTGGAAAACCACCACCACCCGGCTCTCCGGTGCCGCCGCTCCAATCAGCTTCCCGAACTCAAAGCTCACAAAATTGTGAAGCAAGGTTCTATCGTAGTTCTGATACGGCGCGTACAACGCCCAGTCAGCCTCCGCCGGCATCCCCAAGGGGGAAATCGTGTCGTTGTCGTCATCGTTGTCGTCCCAGAACTCAACTGAAAGCGACTTGCGAGGGAAGGTACTCGAACTCGAACCGCGCACCCGGCACCCCGTCCGTGATTCCAGCGACGGCGACTGTGAGAATGGCAGACCGTTTCCAGCAACATCGTAAAAACTCACCACATTCCCCTGCCACGGCAACTTCACCACATTATTGCCATCCGCAGACCTTCCCTTGTTCGGATAGGCACCTGCGCCGAAGTTGTCCATCACGATCACCGGCACATCCGAGGCATACTCAAGCAAACTTGCATCGAGGAAGCTGTAGTCACCCTTCGCCACCCGGCCACCTGTTTTATCGGGCTCGTAAGCTCTGGCCCGCAACTGCACAGGATCCGAAATCGCAAGAGGTCCGCTGTACAATGCACTCGATTCATCCGGGTCGGTACCATCCAGCGTGTAACGGATCTCCGCATCTACTGCAGGCGTGCTCAGCGTGACGCTGATCGCCCCGGACTTCACCCCACTGGGCACCGACACCGTCACATCCCCCGACGGCAACCCGGGCTCGGTATTGTTAACACTTCCGGGAGTTGGCTCCACAAAGTACGAATACGCATCAGGCGTAGTGTCTGCCGCGCGCAGCAAATCCAACTTGGGCAACATCAGCAAATCCGAGCTCGTCGTCTTGTGATTCAACAAGTGGATCGCGAGCACATTGGTTCCGTCCCTCAGGCTTGCCAGATGCTCAGAGATGTCCCAGCTATCGAACGTATTAGGATCCGTCTCGGACGCGAGGGCGGCACTGTCCCAGTTTGCCGGGCTCGGAGCATTCTGACTCACCAAAAGCTGACCATTCAGATAAGCGACGAACCCGTCGTCACAAATCGTATGCAAGCGCATTTCTTGAACTGCCGCCTTGTCGGCGAGATCGAACAAGTAACGCAAATAGATGGACGTATGCACTCCATAGGTATCCGACTCGATATCCGTCGTGATGAACGGATCAAACTCATTCCCTGCCGACCTTTCATAGCCCACACCTGAGACCGCAGCGCTCCAGGTTGAGTCATCGAATGCAGCGCTATTCCAATCCGCTACCGGGCCGGTCGGAACGTGATACCGCAAGTCCGCCCCCTCATCCACCACAGTCTCCGCCACCAGGCTTTGCTGAGGTAAGCCATAGGAGATGTCGGTAATTTGCGCCGGATACAGATTGAACTCGGTACTCTTGGTTACCCCGTCAGGCATCACCAACGCCAAATACTCACCTCCCGCAGACAACTTGAAGTTGGTGTGCAATTCACTCCCGGTAACCGCACGGTTCTTCTTAGACGCGAACACAACCAGATAGCCGCCCTCCGGAACACTCACCGCCGGAAATGTCCACTGCGTAGGCACCGCCTCATCATCCGTCAGATGCCATCCCGTCAAATCGACCGCGCCCGGCCCCGGGTTGTAAATTTCAATCCAATCCGCGAACTCACCGTCTTCATCGGCAATCGTCGTGTCATTCGATGCCATGAACTCCGAGATCACAGGAGCTCCGCTCGCCGCCCCGGCGCAGCAGAACATAAAAGATAAAAGGATGGCACTGGTTTTCATAATCACAAAAGCCCCAGCAGATAGTCCATTCATCAAGCTCACCTCATAATCCGCGGCGCGCGGGGTAACACGCCAGCCTCACGACCACCAGTGCTACACAAACGTCACACAAAAACGAACTGCAATCGCAAGGTGTAGTCCTGCAACCTTTTGCGAACAACGTTTCGCCACCTCCCCCCCCCTCGAGCTGTAATCCCCCACTCAGCTCGCACCTACCTCAGCTTTTGTTACTTGCGGTAGGGAGTCGGGCGCAACTTCTTCTGCAAACCTTGCAAGAACATGCGTAGCGCGTGGTCGTTGCACTCGCGGAAGTTGCGGTGCCCCGGTTTGCGGAAATAGGCGCTAAGCTCATGCTTGCTCATCGGGAAGTCGACCAGATTCAAAATCTCCAAAACCGCATCCGCCTGTAGGTTCAGAGCGATCTTCAACTTCATAAAGATGACGTTGTTGGTAAGCTTGCTTTCAGGGGCCGGCTGCGGCCCGTCCTTTTTCCCACGCAAGCGGTTGATCAAACCATTGAGAAACACTGCAAGATCACGATCCGAACACGCAGCAAAACGCGAATCCTCTTCCCGGCTCAACCAGCCCGTCACGCTCTCGGTCGCGACCTCCTCACCAGCCTCCGCGCAGATCGCAGCCATCTCCGCGTCCGAATAGTCAAAGATGTAGCGAAGGCGGCGAAGAATGTCGTTGTTGTTCATAGCGTGTTGGTCGTCGATTTTCCTGCGATGACGCTAGCACGGGATCAGCCCCGCGTCGCATGGGATGTGAGGCCGCTGCCAAATGAACACAAAAAAGCCCGAGCGGAAACACTCGGGCGGATCATGGAAAATGGTGCGCGGTGCAGGATTTGAACCTGCGACATCATGCGTGTGAAGCATGCGCTCTACCCCTGAGCTAACCGCGCTTTGGTCGTCTCGTGACGGGACTGCGACCATACACCCGCCCGCGCCGACGGCAACTTAATTTTACAGAAGAACCCCTCAAAAAATGACCCTTATCACCGCACCTGCTTGATCATCACCAAGCTACGACGACCACTTACTTGCAATTTTTCCGCACGCTCCGTCGGCAAATCACTCTCGCTCCCCAAACTGAAGCCCAGACTCTCCACAAAATAATCTTTCGCACGCGTGGTCAATGCCACCACGCGCGAGACTCCGGCATCCGCAGCCAACGCCAACGCATGCTCGACCAGCTTGCGCGCATACCCTTGGTTTTCGTGGTCGCGCTTCACGTACAAACAGGCCAACTCCGCAGCATCCGAGCCATCGTAAAAGTGCAACGCCACGCTCCCCACAATGTTGTCGTCGACCACGATCACACGGTAATCATCGAGCCGCTCGAGAATCTCGGTCGCCGACCGGGCCACCAAGGCATCGTCCGCCACCGAGTTACGCATCATTGAAACCAACTCGGGCACATCGCGCTCTTCCAGTTTGCGCAGCTGAAGATAATTGTCAGCAAACACCATCAGCCCCACCCCTTCGTTACTGAAGACCTCCGCCAGCAGAGCATCGCTTTCCATACCATTGAGGAAGTGCGCACGCGCCACACCATCCTCACAGGCCCGCCGCGCATGGTCGATCCGCGACCGCCATTCGTCGTCAAGCTTCTCCGCCAGCGCCGCTGCATCGTGCTTGGCCACCGCATAGTGCGGCCGCTCACCAGTCAAAATCGGCACCGGCCCGCCACAAAGAAAGATCAACTTATCAGCACCAACGGCCGCTGCCACTTTCCGCGCTACTGCATCCGAGTTCGCTCGCAATTGGTTTCCTCCCGATGTGATCACCAAAGGAGGAATCACTGGAACCATCCGGCTATCAATCAAGCTGGTCAGAGCCTCGCTGTCGACCCACGAAACCCGTCCGGTAAATTGATGATCCACCCCTTTGACCACGCCCTCGGAATGCCCGTGGATCGCATTCGGCGTCGCCGCCTGAATCCGACTCGACGCCAACTGCCGCAGAACTTCCAAGTTCAACCGCGACACTGCATCCATCACCACCTCGTGCGTGGCAGCATCCGTCACACCACGCCCGTCAATGGAACTCAACTCAACTCCACGCGCCTTGCCCAAATCGACCACCTGGCGCCCAGCCCCCAGAACCAACACCACACGCACACTCAAGGACTCCAGCACAGCCACATCCAACAGTACATTCGAGAACACCTCCGACGCCGCAACTTCGCCGTCGATCGCTATCACGAATGTCTTGCCCCGAAACTGCGGAACATATTGAAGAATTCCTCTGAGGTCGCCAAATCCCATAACGATCTATTCATCCACCAAAGCATCACACTCAGCAAGTCTTGAAACTAAACCGACGCATGCTTCGGAATTGACGCATTTCCGGAACCCGCTCATCTTCCATCCCGATGCGACTGTCTATCATTACCGACACATTTCCACCCGACGTCAACGGGGTGGCGCTTACCCTCCGTCGCCTGCAGAGCGAACTGACCAAGCTGGGCCATGAGGTCACCGTTCTGATGCCCTACCAGCTCTACGAGGACGGACTGAAAGAGGCCACCAAACGCATCCGAGCCGGCGAGATCGTCAGCGAACCCGTGCCAGAGCCGCCCATCACCATTCAGGCACTTCCGCTGCCCGGCTACAAAGGACTGCGTTTCGGGCTCCCATCCAAACAACTGCTGGTACCATTCTGGCGCAAGCCATCAAACCGCCCGGACCTCATCTACGTCGCCACCGAAAGCCCGCTCGGGTTTTCCGCTGTTCAGGCAGCCCGCAAGCTCAATATTCCAGCCGTCTCCGGCTTCCATACCAATTTCCACACGTACATGGCAGACTACAATCTGGCCATGCTCGAAGACATGGCGGCAGACTACCTGCGCATGGTGCATAACCAAACCCTCGCCACATTCGCTCCATCCGACGACGTCATCGCGCAACTCACCAAGGACGGCTTCCACAACGTCCGCCGTCTCGGCCGCGGGGTGGACACGGAACGCTTCTCCCCCAACCTGCGCGACGAGGCTCTTCGCGCCGAATGGGGTGCCGGCCCGAACGACCCGGTCATGCTCTACGTCGGACGCGTGGCTCCGGAGAAGAACATGCCGCTCTTCTTCAAGGCCTACGATGCGGTCAAAGCAGACCATCCGTCGGCCAAAGCCGTTGTTGTCGGAGGTGGCCCAAAGCTCGACGATTACAAAAAGAAGCGCCCGGACATCCACTTCGCCGGCATGCGCAAGCGCGAGGAACTCGCCCGCCACTACGCATCGGGAGATGTCTTTGCATTCCCAAGCACGACGGAAACCTTTGGCAATGTGATCCTCGAAGCCATGGCCAGTGGCGTCACGCCGGTAGCCTACAACTACGCTGCAGGCAAAGCCTACATCCGCAGCGGCGAAAATGGCTATGCTCCTGAGTTCAACCAACCGGATGCATTCGTCCACGCCATACGCCAGGCCATGGACCGCGCATTCGACCAGCCACTCCGCACTGCCGCGCTCGAGACCGCGCAGTCGCTCTCTTGGGCGTCCGTGGCCGATCAGTTCCTCGACGACCTCCGCGACATCGTCGAAAACTGGGAATACACAAAGGACTCCGCCGCCCGAAAGCAAACCACACCAGCCCTCTGACACGCGCATGAAGCCATCCCCCGTTCGTTGGCTGTGCGCGCTAATTCTCGTTGCCGCCATCACCTCGTGCAGCAGCCCCTACCCGGGCTACAAACACAAGCCCTACACCATCAAAGGGCAGCGCTACCACCCTATCCATCCCAACCACGCCGTAGGCATCAAACAACAAGGCGGTGCCTCGTGGTACGACGAACGCCGATTCTTCTCATCGGGCACCACCGCACTTGGAGAAAAGTTCCGCGCCGGTGCCATGGCCGGCGCCCACAAGACGCTGCCCATCCCCTGCGTGGTAAAAGTCACCAACCTGCGCAACGGCCGCAAAGCCATCCTCCGCATCAACGACCGCGGACCGTTCATCCCAGGCCGGATCCTCGATGTCACCCCGAAAGCAGCTCGCCGCCTCGGGTTCTACAAACAAGGGATCACCGAAGTCGAAATCAAAGTCCTCAGCGTAGGCGACGGCAAACACCGCATCACCCGCCGCCGCTAGGAAAAGCAACGCGGCCGCTATTCCTCTCCTTCGTCCGCCCCCCGATTGCGCAACGCGCCCACTCCGCGCCCAAGGATCACCAGACCGACACTCCCGGCGCACACCATCGCAAACCAGTCGCCCGCCCACGCGTACAACGTCATCTCACCAGAAACCGGCAGGTACGCATTGCCAAACAACACGCCCTCGACCTGCGTCGTCTCACCACTCGCGTCCAGCAGCACCTGCGGCTTACTCCGATCGTCGCGATGCCGATCATAAAAGCTGCCCGTCGAGTCAATGATACACGTCATCCCCGTGTTCGCCGCCCGCACCATAGGCCGCCGCAACTCAATGCACCGGAACATGGCATTCGCCGCATGCTGACGCCCCGCCAACTGCCCGGCAAACCACCCATCGTTGGTGACATTCACCATCAATTGAGGCCGCCCCTCACGCACAAACTGGCGCGCATGCTCACCGATCGTGTCCTCGAAGCACAACAACGGGATCATGTCTGCTGACGGTTCGCCATTGCGCAACAGCAAGTCCAGCGGTTCGGTGCTCGTTCCGCGGTCGAAGTCCCCCGGCACGGCACGGCCGGCAATCCACTCGATCGGCGGGATCCAACGCAGGGGCAAATATTCACCAAACGGCACCAAACGCATCTTGTGGTATTCGTCGGCGTAGTCGCGCCCATTCAAAAAAGCCGCCACCGAGTTATACTCCTCCGGGTCTTCCGCATCGATCTTCTGGCCCATCAGCCCCATCACCACATCGCTGCTGGCACCCGCACTCACCAAGCGAACCTGGCGCGCGAACTCATAGCTATGAGGGTCCTGGATCACCCACGGCACCACACTCTCGGGCAGCACCACCAGATCCAAATGTGGCGACTGCAACTCGACTTCCTCTCCACTCAAAATCGCAGCTTCGAGCACCTGCGTCATCTCCACTTCGCGCGCGATCATCTCGTCGCGCAACAACCCCACGATCGAGATCGCATTATCGGTAGCCGCCCGCCTGTCGTGCTTCTGATCCTGACTCATCAGCGGCTGAACCGCCGCCACCTGCATGGACATCACCTCAGGCTTCTCCGACAGCCGCCTCACGCCATAGACAAAACACGCGACCACCAGCAAAACCGCCACCCCGACTTCAGGATGCGGACGCCACCGGCCACGTGAAATCTCCAGATGTACCCGCCGCAGCGTCACATACAACACATAGCCACAGAACACAGGAACAAACGAAAGCCCGGTCACCCCGACCAAATCGGCAGCCTGGATCAACGTTGCATTCTGATGCATCCCGACCGCCAAGCCATTCCAACCAAAGCCGGTCATCAACCAACCGCGCACCCACTCCAGGGCGACCCACGCCGCGGCCGCGATTGCCGCATTGCCCAATACCATCAACGAACCACGCAACCACTTTGGCATTGCCGGGCGCTTGCGAGCTTCCACGTGCTCACTCCAGCTCTCCAGCGTCGGCTTGCCGCCCTCGACCGGCGCAACCGTCACACCGGAAAACTTCTTCTTCTCCTCAGGCTCGAGCAACTGCCAATCAGTCCGCGCCAGCCACCCGACCAACGCCGACCAAACCCCAAAATACATCGCCAGATACGACGACAACAAAAACCAGCCCAACAAACTCAAAACCGGACCGGCACTCCAAATGTCACTCAACCAACGCAGTGTGATCAAATGAAACGTCACCCCAGCCAACCACCCCGTGCGGAAGTTGCGCCAAGCCCAACTCCGCCCGCCGATCTCAAAACAGGCTAACAACAACGGGAGCCAAAACCACAGCCCCACCCCGATATCAATCCCGGGAAAGGCCACCGCCAAAACCGCGCCAGAACCAACGGCAAAAATCCGCCGAACCCAGCGCAGTCCGCGCGTACCAGTCACCATTGATTTGAATTTTGCCATAATGAAGCTGGTACGCGCGAGTTTGATTCCTAACGGACGCCCCCGCTTAAGCGAGGCGCTCGTCGATGTCTGATTCAAGCGCCGCCCACAGTGAATCGATCGAGGCTCCGACCTCAGCCTTGGCTGTGGCGAGCTGGGCGTCGCTCAGTGAGCTTCCCTCGTCAGGGCGACGGTTAGCAAACAAATAATATTTAATCTTCGGCTCGGTACCGGATGGACGTACCGCAAAGCTGCGCCCGTCTTCCAAGTCAACAAAGAGCATCTTCTCTTTCGGGATCAGATCACCCTCTTCGTCGTAAATCTCGTCCTTGGAGAAATCGCGCACGTTGACCACTTTCGAGCCATCCACCTCGGCCGGCGGATTGTCCGCGTAGGAAGCCGCCAGTTTGGCAATCTTCGCCGCACCTTCAGCCCCCTCGAACACCTTCGATTTGTTCACCTCCAGGAAGTACCCGAAGAGCTTGTAGATATCGTCAAGCAGCTCGATGATCGTTTTGCCTAGCGACTTGGCGTACGCCGCCAACTCCGCAAACATCACAACGGCACCATTGCCGTCCTTGTCGCGGATCGCATCATTCCCGAGATAACCGTAGCTCTCCTCTGCTCCGAAGATATAGAAGCGCGAGTGGGCCAAGCGCAGCTCACGGCTCTTCTCCGCCGACAACGAGCGATAATCGTCATAGAGGTCGGTAGGGATCGCGGCCTCGTACTTCTTCATCTTGGCGGCGATGTACTTGAAGCCGGTCAATGTGTTGACGCAGCCCACTCCGTAGTGCTCGCAAATCGCGTCCTGCAGCGCACTGGTCACGAAGGTCTTGATCACCACGGCCTGTTCGCGGTTGGCGTCGGTGATGATCCCCTGGTCGATCATCGTCTTGACTCGGTAGTAGGTCATCAGCGATCCGGTCTGGTTGCCGGTGAGCAAATGCAACTGACCATCCTTGCCGCGCACGGCCACGCCCATGCGGTCACAGTCAGGGTCGGTTCCGATCACAATGTCGGCTCCTGTGGCATTCGCCTGGTCGACCGCCATCTGCAAGGCCGGTGCGTTTTCCGGGTTCGGGCTGGCCACGGTTGGGAACGCACCGTCCTGCACGTCCTGCTCGGCCACGGTGTCGCATGGCATTCCAAGTCGCTCGAGGATCGGCACCGCGATATGGCCACCCACACCGTGCAGGTTGGTGAAGACGATCTTCGGAGGCTCGGCATCCGCGACGAGTTGCGGGTTGAGCAAAAGCGACTCCAGCGTCTTCATGTACGCCTCGTCCATCTCATTGCCCACGCTGTGCAATGTCCCCTGGTCCGCAACTGGATCGTACTGCTCGCTTCGCACTTCGTTCACCAGCTCGATCAACTGGGTCGCCTGCGGCTCGATCAACTGCGCCCCGTCACTGAACGACACCTTGAATCCGTTGTCGTGCGACGGGTTGTGCGATGCGGTCAACACCACACCTGCAGAGGTGCGCAGATGACGCACGGCAAACGACAGCTCAGGCGTCGCCACGGCAGTTGCGAAAAGATAAGCGTCCACGCCGAGATCAGTCGCCACTTTGGCGCAGAACTCAGCGAACTCGCGCGAGAAATGACGCGTGTCATGGGCAATCGCAATGCTTGGCTTGCCCTCACCCTGGTGCTCGCGCTGGATAAATTTAACCAACCCCTGCATCGCGCGCGACAGGTTGAAGAAGTTCATCGAATTGGTGCCCACGCATGGATACTCCGGACGCGCACCTTCATCAGCACTTCCCTGCTCGGCGGAGGTCACGACCTTGCCCACCGTGCGCCCGCGCAATCCACCGGTACCAAATGCCAGCTTGCGGAAGAAGCGGTCGTTCAGCTCCGCCCACTCACCGCCTTCGACGAGTTCTGTGATCGATGCTTCCGCCAATGGGTTCGACGACGAATCTAGCAAGCTGTGAATGTTGTCGAAGGTGGATTCGAGGATCTGACCTCCGTCACGGGCTGCGGTGAGTTTTTCTTGAAGTGTGGACATTGTCGATGAGGGTGTGGAAAATTCCGATCAACCCAGGCGGACAATTCAGTCCCCCAACCCAGGTCGCCGATGCACAGTAATATGCTCAACATAGCTGAACAAAAAAGAAAGGACGGAAAATTTTCGACCCAGTCCGCATTTCGGCTGCTAGACGGAATTGGCGACAATCTTCCCGGCATCACCATCGACAGCTTTGCAGGCCGCCTGCTCGTCCAGTCGGAGGGCGACACGCTCCCACCTGCACTCGTTCAGGAACTTCAGTCGCGCGGCGCGCCTACCTACTGGAAGAAACTCAGCATCGATCAAAAACAACCACCCGCCCACCTCTGTGGCCCTAAGGTCGATGAACCATTTCTAATCGAAGAAAACGGACTGATGTTCGAAATCGATTTCGCCGCCGGCTACTCCCAGGGCATCTTCATCGACCAGCGCGACAACCGCCGCCGCGTCATCGAACGCACGCGCCCACGCCACCGCGTGCTCAACACATTCGCCTACACGTGCGGGTTCTCGGTCGCTGCCGCCAGCGCCGGTGCCACCAGCACCAGCCTCGACCTCTCCCAGACCTACCTCGACTGGGGCCGCCGCAACCTGGAGCACAACGGAATCGACCCGCAATCCCAGTACTTCGTGCGCGGCGACACACTGGAATGGCTCGATGCCTTCGCCCGTAAAGGCCGCACGTTCCACGGCATCATCCTCGACCCACCGACCTTCTCACGCGTCAACTCGAACAAATCACGCCGCGGTAAGTCGAAGGCAAAATCGTCGACCACCTGGCGCGTCGAGCGCGACCTGCCATTGCTCGTCGAAAAAGCCGCCCTCGTCGTCGAACCTGGCGGGTGGATCCTTTGCTCGTCCAACTGCCGCAAAATGAGCCCGGCTGAGTTCTCCGCCAACCTCACCACCGGATGCCGCGCCGCAGGCCGCAAAGCGAAAGTCGTGCACACCAAGATGCCGCTCGACTTCACCGCGCCAGCCTACCTCCACAACGCGTGGCTCGAGTTTGAATAGTAGAGCACCGCACGTTATTCACTTCAACCGGCCACAGATGCTCACGGATGTGGCACAGATAGCCTCTTCCTGAAGCGCCGCGCGAAAGCCACGCACCGCTGGTGGGTTGACATTCCTGTCGACAACCGCCCCACCGAGCGCAGCGAGCATTTCCTACACTGCCTGCTCGACCGGCTTCACCTCCGAGGCGATCGCGGCCTCCTTCTTGTGCCAGGTCGTGCAGTAGTCATGGAATGACTGGGTCTTCACCAGCCACTCAGACGACACGCCAAAGCACTTCTCGAAGCGGATCGCAAATTCGACGCTTACCCCTTTCTTCCCTTTCACGATATCGGAAATCAAACCAGGGCTGACGTTCATCGCGCGCGCCACTTCTGCCTGGCTCAATCCAAAATGCGAAATGGTATCGGCAACGATTCCGCAGGCGGCATTCGTTGCAAGCTTTGGAACTTTGGTCACTTTCATTTGATCGCTCATCGCTAATGGGTGTCTTCAATTTTCACGAGCTCCACATGGCTCATCTCCTGAGTGGCTGTGCCCGATTGAACCCGTGGCGGGACTGGAGCCCGCTGCTCCGTTTCATCCTTCGTGTATTTCGTGCTCTTCGTGGTTCCCACCTCTGAACCCAGTTCGCGTCCTGCCGTAAAAACAAGAAACGCAGCCGGATTGAGCTCCGACTGCGTTTTGTAAAATTCCAGCTATTGCGGCGGATTAACCACCGGTGCGCGGCTGGCGCTTCTTCGGCTTTTTCGGTTCTTCGTCCACCGTGCGGCCCTGGCTCATTGCTGCGCGCTGCTTTTGCAACTCAGCCAGCGATGGGCGCTTCTTCTTTGGCTTCTTCACCAACTCCACGTCCGGCTGGCGGCTCGCCCACCAGGTCTGACCGATCGAGAAGATGTTCTGTGTCGTCCAGTACAACGCAAGCGCCGAGGCGAAGTTGTAACAGATGATCAGGAACACGAACGGCAGGAACATGAAAATCTTCTGCTGCGCGTTGTCCGTGGTCTTCGGCGTGATCTTCATCTGGATGAACATCGTGACAGCCATCAGCAATGGCAGCACATTGATCGGGAAGCCAAAGACATGATCAAGGGTATCCGGCTGGGAAAGGTCAGGCACCCACAAGAATCCTTCGTGGCGCAGTTCCGCTGCGTACTGGAGCATGCGGTAGAAGCCGAAGAAGATCGGCATCTGGAGGAACATTGGCAAGCAGCCGCCCATTGGGCTCACACCGTAGTCGCGGTAGAGCTCCATGGTCTTCATGTTCATCTTCTGCGGGTCATCCGCATACTTTTCGCGGATCTCCTGCATCATTGGAGCCAGCTTCGACATCCGCTTCATCGTCTTCTGCGACTTCGCGTACAGCGGCCAAAGCACGATGCGGATGAGCAAGGTGATGCAGATAATGGCGATACCGTAGTTCACGCTCACCGTCTGGATCTTGTGCATCCCCCAGTTGAGCAAGCGCGAGAACGGAGCCGCGATGAAGCCGATCACCGGCATGTCATCGTAGAACATGACCAACTGACGCTCACCGCCCACCTTCTTGAGCATCTCGTAGTTCTTCGGTCCGGCGTAGAGCTCGAACTCAAAATCCTTTTTGGTGCCTGGAGCCACATTCACGCTCCCGAGCCCGAGGTATCCGCTCACCGCTTTGACATCCTTGGCATCGCCAGGCTGACGTCCTTCCACGGTCACATTCACCGGACGGGCAATCAGACGAGCGTCCCCCTCGAGGCCACTGGTCGGCGACAGCACCAATGCGTAGAACTGGTTCATCACCGCCACCCAGGTCGGGTTGGTCAGTGTCTCGCTGATCTCGTCGCGATCGTCGCTGAACATACCGCCCTTGAACTTGGTCGCGCTGGTGAAATCAGTCTCACCATCAACCAACCAGCCGAAACCGCTGAGCTGCACACCCTCTTCTGCGATTTCCGGTCCGATCTCACCGAAGAACATACCGATCGAATCAGTGGTGATCACCCCTTCGCCCGGAAGCTCAAGGCTGACCTTCACGGTCAGGCGGTAGTTCGCGCCTTCTTTCGATGTCGCTTCAACCAGCTCGTAGCGCTTGGTCGCGACCATTCCCTGGAATGTGTTGCCACGGAACTCAATGAAGCGCTCGCCCTGCGCAACCACCTCGTAGCCGCCGCGCTCGATGTCATTGCCAAAAGTCAGTGCACCGATAGCGAAGTTCGAGTTCTCGTTGACGATCTTCGGTCCATTGGTGTGTTTGTTGGACGGGTCATCCAAGTACTCGATACGGGCCAAGCCACCACCAATGTTGGTGAAGACGTACTTCACGCGCTCGGCTTCCTTGTCCTCGCCATAGCCGGTCTCAGCGACGATCTCGAACTCCTGAGCTTCAACCACGGACTCCGGCTTCACCACCTCCGCCGGAGCGGCAGAGCTGCCAGGCGCGGTGATCACCGGGTTGGTTTCAGCTTCCTCAGAAGTCTGTTCAACTTGAGGCTGGTTCTGCTGCTGCTCGGCGTACTTCTTCGCCTGCTCGGAGCTCCACCACATATTGGCAATCAAGCCAATGCCACACAAAATAACGACAATCCACGCTTTACGGTCCATTGCTAAGTTCTCTCTGGAATGAAAATTCTGGTCTAAAAAATCAACTGCGCCCCGATCTCCAGGGCCAAAAATTCACGTCACTCAATCACCACAGTGATCACACGACTTGGAGGTAGAGACAGGACTCCGGGATTGCCCGTTGTCAACCTCGGGAACACCCGGAACAGGGTCCCAACCACATCCTCCCCACGGGTTACACCGGCAAATCCGCACAAGCGCCAACCAACCACCTCGGATCGCACCGTGATAACGAACTGCCTGCAACCCGTACTCTGAGCAACTCGGCTCAAAGCGGCAGCCCGCAAACGGCCCGCAGATAAAGTGCAAGGGCTTGCTGATGACGATCTGGTAAAACCGGATCAACGCGATCAACAACCACTTCACGCCTCGCCCTCCTTTGATTGCGATGGCTCGGGCAAACGAAAATCCTTGGGCAACAACTTTGCCTTGCGCGCGGTCTTGACCCAATCGTTCAGTAATCGCGCGTATGACGCATTCCCCGCGGGTCGGCGCGCCACGGTCACCACATCAAACGGCCCATCGATCGAATCCCCCAACTCAACCGCCAACGCCTTGAAGCGACGGCGCACCAAGTTGCGCTGCACCGCGCCACCGACATACTTCGGCGTCACAAACCCAAAACGCGGGCGCTCGCCTTGATGTGGCCGCCCCTCACGGCGCACCACACCAATCAACAAATAGCGCCCGGCAAACGTCCGACCCATCTTCCGCACTTTGGCGAAATCAGTCGACGCTCGGATAATTCGAGACCTGGGCAGCTTCATCGTAAAACGAGACTCTCATTTTCAGCCCCGGGAAAATCATCATCCCCGCAAGCTCGGCGCAACGTCGTCCCTGCCACCAATCACAGCAAGCTCAACGACACCACCCCCTACAAAACAACGCATCCAAACTTTCGCAACCCGCCGGACACTCACCGACCGCCAGTTGCCTCGGTCACACGCTCGTTCGTAGCCAAAAAAATACCGCCACCCGGCGCGACCCGCGAACGGAGTCGCCACTGGATGACGGTCAAAAATCAAGCGTAGCTTAGTGCTGGGTGGTGTGACGCTTGTACTGAAGCTCCGCACCTTTCGGAATCAAACGCTTGCGGCCCTTGGCACGACGACGGCGGATGATGTCACGACCGGACTTGGTCTTCATACGTGCACGGAACCCGTGCTGGTTCTTGCGGGAGCGTTTCGACGGCTGGTAGGTGCGCTTGGACATGGTTGGTAAACAGGCTGATGTGAATCTAAAAGGGACTGTCTCGTCAGACCAGGCAGCATTGCCCACAGGCACAATCCCGGTGTGAGAGAGGGCAAAGTAGACACGATTCCCCTCCTGTCAAGCAAGTCCGCCAAGGAAATATTTAGGAAAGCTTAATGACCGCGCCGCAGCTTCCTCCACCCCTGCATTGATCGCCCGCGCAATCCATGTCACGAATGACATTCCATGATTCAGTTAGGTCGCATTGTCTCACTCGTCTCCCTGCTGTGGCTCACTCTCGCCACGATGGCCACCGCTTCGGAGGTTCGCTTCCTAGCCTACAACGTAAAGAACTACCTGACCATGGAGCGCACGGCTGAGAATGGCACCGTCACCGCCCAGCCCAAACCCGAAAGCGAAATCACCGCACTGGTCGAAGTGATCGCCTCCTCCAAACCAGACATCATCGGCCTCTGTGAAATAGGTACCGAGAACGATCTGGCAGACCTGCAAAGCCGACTCAAGGCCGCCGGCATCGAGCTCCCGCACCGCCTCCTGCTCGACGCGCCAGACCCTCACCGCCATCTCGCCCTGCTTTCGAGCTTCCCCATCGTCCCCCACCTTCTCGATCCCGTGCCCACATTTCCGATTGGCGCTACCCGCATGCCTATCAACCGCGGCATCCTCGACGCCACCGTGACAATCCGCCCAGACTTTGAACTCCGACTGATGGGCGTCCACCTGAAATCAAAACGCGAAGTTCCCCAGTTCGACCAGGAGGAGATCCGCAACCAGGAAGCGTTCGTCGTCCGCAACCACGTCATCCGTTCGCTCAACGCCGCGCCCAAGACCCGCCTCATTCTCTTCGGCGACTTCAATGACACGAAGCAATCGACCGCCGTCCACATGATCCGCGATGCAGGCAACCCGGAGCACCTACTCAGCGACGTAAGACTGCAGGACAGCCGCGGCCATGTCTGGACTCATTTCTGGGCGCACAACGAACTGTACTCGCGACTCGACTACGTTTTCGTCAGCCGCCAACTACGACCCTTCGTT
This sequence comes from Sulfuriroseicoccus oceanibius, assembly GCF_010681825.2. NCBI lineage: Bacteria > Pseudomonadati > Verrucomicrobiota > Verrucomicrobiia > Verrucomicrobiales > Verrucomicrobiaceae > Sulfuriroseicoccus > Sulfuriroseicoccus oceanibius. Next base: position 2,444,803 of record NZ_CP066776.1, read on the forward strand.
GTGATGGACCAATCGCGAGTAATCGACCATCCGGCAACCGCCGAGGCCAGTGACCACCGCCCGCTACTGATCGTGATCAAATCCGAGGCCCGGTAGCGCGCTACGCATCCGGTTCCACTTCCTTGACGACCACACGCAAACCTTCCTGAGCAACGACTTCTACCGCTGCCCCCTGGTTGATGAACTCGCCATCGGACACGACATCGACCACCTCGCCGTCGATCATGGCACGCCCGGAAGGACGCAGCACAGAGTCCGCCACACCACGACGCCCGACATACGACTTGGCCCCCTGCGATGTCTGGTCGGCCGGCTCATTGCCCAACGCCGACGACGTACCCACCGGCACCGATTTCTCCAAGATGAACCGGTGGAACAACGGCACACTCGGCAAATAGCGCATCAACACAAGAATCACAGCCATCGCTCCGGCAAACCCCAGACTCACCATCAACAACGGGTCGATCAACACATCCCCAAGCAACTCCCCCCACTGAATATCCCCACCATCGGGTGCAATCACCGGTGCCTTGTCCACCAACCCAAGCGCCAACGACGCAAACACCATCACCGCACCGATCAGCCCGAAAATAAAGGTCGTCGGGATCACGAATATCTCGAGCAAAATCAACACCATCCCAAGCACGAAAAGCGCGACCAGTTCGAACCCTGCAAGCTTGCCAGCCAAGTGCGCGCCGAAGAAATAGATCCCAAATGCGCAAATCGCCACCAACCCGGGAATCCCGAGCCCTGGGGTTTTCATTTCGGTGTACGCACCGATCACGCCGAGCATGATCAGAAGCGGCGCCAGCTTCACCACCCAGAAAGCGAACTTTTCAAAGCCCATCTGCTCGGCCTTGATGAGATCCTCTGGGGCGTATTCGATCCCCTCGGCCGCCAGCAATTCCTCGATACTGTTCACTTCTCCCTTCGCCAGCACTGGTCGCCCATTGATCTTCCGCGTCGCTTCTGGTGTGTTCAAATTGAGCATCTCGCCAGCCTTCGAGATCACCTCTCCATCGATCACCACCTCCTTATCCTTGTCGATAAACGCCTCGACCACATCCGGGTTGTGGCCATTCTGAATCGCCGCGTTGCGTGCGGTCGAGATCACCATGCTGACCACCTTTTGCTCCATGGTCTCGGCCAAATCCTGACCACCGCCTTGCACCACACCGGCTGAGCCGATCGTCGCGCCCGGCGCCATGTAAATCGCATCGGTCGCCACCGCCACCAGCGATCCCGCCGAAATCGCTCGCGTGTTCACATAGGTGAAGGTCGGGGTTTTCAAATTGATCAGCGTCTTGAGCATCAGCTCACTGGTCTGCCACACCAAGCCCCCCGGCGTGTCCATATCGAACACAATCGCCTTTGCTCCATCTTTGTCGGCTTTCAACAAAGCGCGCTCCATGAACTCAAAGTTGGCCTGATTCACCAACGAATCCTGCCCCACCTCGATCACGACAATCTTATCGGTGTACGAGACTTCATCCACATTGCCAAATGGCACCGCGGGTCCGGACTTTTGCTCGTCACTTTCCGCCACTTGGACATCGCCCGATGCGGAGTCCGCACTCTGTTTGTCCTCGGCAAATTGCTTCTCCTTGGCCGCATCAACACGCTGCTTTTTCTCCGCCGCCCAGCGCTCTACCTCGCGCACCGTACGCAGCTGCTGAGTTTCACCCTCCGCAACATCATCCAACGAGTCCGCACTGCGCACCGCCAGCCCAACTGCCACGGCCTCATCCGCCATCAATACCAGCGGAGCATCTTCCTCACCACTGGCGGCCGGCTCCAACCCGAGCTTCTCACGCGCCGCAGCCTGGTCACCAAACCACCCATTCACCAAAGGCCGTGCCCACGCATGCTCCCGTGTAACCGCCACCAACTGCGCCGCCAACAACCGCGCCACCCGCTTGGCATCGCGCACATCCTTCGCTCGCTCTTTATCCGCGGCCTCGCCGCTGTCGTCCGGCGCGCGTCCCGCTACACTCGAAGGATCAAAGACATCACCGATCACTGCCGATGGAGAAACTACGAGCTCGTCGCACAACAACGCGGCGATCGCCCCGCCGGACAACGCCGTGCCATCCACCCAACCCACCGTCCGCATCTCCAGTGCAGGCAGTTTTCGAACCATCTGCTCAGCCACACGTTGGTCGAAACCTGTCGTCGTCCGGATTTGCAACACGACTTGTTCTTCCCCCGCGTCCTGCAACGCTTGCAACACATCAGCAACCCGGCGCCAATCCGCAGCCCGGCTTACCTCGTCGTTGCCCACATTCACCACAGCCACCGACTCCACGCCGCCATCATCGGCCGCAGCGGTGATCGCACCACCCCACAGCACCACCCAACATGCCAGCCACCGCATTACCCAACTACGCAAAAATTCACTCATATCGATAACAAGCTACGCCGTCACACACCCATCAGGCAACATCCGACGTCACCAATTCCTCAGAGGCTCCAGCCCTCTCCTCCAATCCCAAAAATTTCGTAATTCGTCGGCCGGAATCCTTGCCACCCCAACCAGACCAGCCTACAAACATCCGCGAACCTATCCGGCAGGTCACTGCCGCCCCTTCCACCTACGCCCATCTCTCACTCATGGAATTCGACTGGCTGGACATCGCGATCGACACCTCCAAGATCCAACCGCGTGAACTCGAAGAAGCCTTCGAAGATCCATTCTCGATCCGCGTCCTACCGGAAAGCCCCTACGGAGATGAAGAGTCGCGCTTCATCCTGCTCGGCCGCACGCTGGACTCCCGTTCGCTTTTTGTCGTGTTCTGGTCGGACGGCAAAAAAGTCCGTGTCATCGCCGCACGCGACATGACCGAGCAGGAAAGTCATTTCTACGATCGCCGCAACGCCGAGTTGCTCTGACCCCAGCATCCAACTTCCCACCGCCATGAATGCCATCCAGCACTGGTCCGAGATACCCCCATTCGAGTCCGAGGAAGACGAAGCCGCTTTCTGGGAAAACCACACCCTCGACACCAAACTCATCGACTCCTCGGTCCACCGCTTTGACTCGAAAGAATCAACGTCGATCACCCTGCGCTTCGACCCACGCATGCTCGCCCGCATCAAGCGCCTTGCGCGAGGCCGGTTCCTCAACTACCAGAGCATGATCAAACAATGGCTCGCCGAGCGCATGGAGGAAGAACTCAACAAACAAGACCGCCCGTAAGCCGACGCCACGCCCCCAATTGACCTGCATGACCGAGCCCGCTGCTGGAACCCAAAAGCCATCCATCCCCCCACTCCTCGCCCGCTGGATCCGCCGCCCCGTATTCTGGGGGCTGCTTTTCATCGCTTGGTACGCTCTGCTCTACTACCTCTCAAGCGGCCCGGTCACCGTGCGCACCGGATGGACAATCCCGCACGCCGACAAAATCATCCATTTCCTCTACTTCGCAGGCGGCGGCACGGGGCTCCACTTGCTCTTGCGATTCCACCCACGCTCACGGGAGCTTGCATTGTGGAAACGCATCGCCATCGTCACCCTCACCATCGCCCTGCTCGGATGGCTCGACGAATGGCACCAAAGCACCACCGCTCAGCGTAACGGCAATGACATCTACGATTGGACCGCCGACGTCCTCGGCGGGCTTTGTTCGGTCGTCATCGCCCGCCCGATCGGACGCTTCATCGAGCGCAAAACCGCGCCCTTGGATACCGACACGGACGCAACGAGCTGATCTTACTTTCCCACCTCTCCCATGGACGACCTTTTCGCCAACCTCGACTCGGACCACTCGGACTCGCCACAAGAGCGCATGCAGGAACTCGCCGATGAGATCCGCCGCCATGACGTTCTCTACTACCAAAAGGCACAACCCGAAATCAGCGACGCCGAGTACGACAAGCTCTTCCGCGAACTCGAAAAGCTAGAGCGCAAACACCCCAAACTCGCCGACCCGAACTCGCCAACCCAACGCGTCGGCGGCGCTCCTTTGGATGAGTTCACCTCGGTAGAACACCTCGTACCGATGCTCTCTATCGATGATGTGTTCGAGCTCAGCGATGATCAATTGTCCACCCTCCCTGACGGGCACCCGCGCGAGGCAGAACTGATTGAGTTCTACCAACGCCTGCGCAAAAACACAGGCCAGCAGAAAATCCCGGTCACCATTGAACCGAAGCTCGACGGCGTCGCGGTCAGCCTCGTGTACCGGGATGGCGCACTCGATTACGCAGCCACCCGCGGCGACGGCAAACGGGGCGACGACATCACCGCCAATGTCCGGACCATCCAATCGGTACCGCTGGTGTTGCCGGATTCCGCTCCCGCACTGCTTGAAGTTCGCGGCGAAATTTTCATGCCCAACAGCGGGTTCGCCAAGATGAACGAGGAACGCGACGAAGAAGGGCTACCCACCTTCGCCAACCCGCGCAACGCCACAGCAGGCACCCTCAAACAACTCGACTCAAAGGAAGTCGCCAAGCGCCCTCTCGCCTTCCTCGCCCACGGCCTCGGCGCCTACGACGGCCCCACCCTCGCCTCGGAGGATGAATTTCACCTTTTGCTCGATACCCTCGGCATCCCACGCAACCACCCGATCTGGCACGCCAGCACCCTCGACGACACCCTGAAGGCCGTCGCCGAGCTCAACGAGAAGCGCCACAGCTTCGATTACGCCACAGACGGCGCCGTGGTGAAGGTGCTCGACCGCAACCTGCGCGACACACTCGGTACCACCGCCCGCGCTCCGCGCTGGGCCGCTGCCTATAAGTTCCTGCCGGAACAAGCGGAAACCACGCTCAATGACATCACCATCCAGGTCGGCCGCACCGGCGTCCTGACCCCTGTCGCGGAACTGACGCCTGTCCTCGTCTCCGGCACCACAGTCTCCCGGGCCACACTCCACAACCAGGATGAAATCAACCGCAAGGACGTGCGCATTGGCGACACCGTGATCATCGAAAAAGCCGGAGAGATCATTCCGGCCGTGGTGAAAGTCGTGACTGAAAAGCGTTCGGCGGACAGTCAGCCCTTCGTGCTCTTCGACTTCGTCAATGGACAGTGCCCGTCATGCCACGCGCCGATCAGCCAAGAGGAAGGCTTTGTCGCCTGGCGCTGCACCAACTTTGCCTGCCCGGCCCAAGCCGTCACCAGCATCACGCAGTTTGCTTCGCGCAAGGCACTGGACATCGACAACCTGGGCACAAGCGTCGCCGAGGCGCTGGTTTCCCAGAAGCTCGCCACGACACCTCTGGACCTCTTCTCGTTGGATGTCTACACACTCGCCTCGCTCAACCTCGGCACCAAGTACGTCCCCCGCTTGTTCGGTGAAAAACGCGCCCAAAAGGTGATCGACGCATTGGAGAAAGCAAAGAGCCAACCACTCTCCCGCTGGCTCTACGCCATGGGCATCCGCAATATCGGGGAATCCGCGGCCGCAGAACTGTCGCGCCTACACCAATCCCTCACTGACATCCCGAACTCGGAAGTCATCACCGCTCTGGCCGACCTCCCGAACTACGAAGCGCTCTCCGTCTCGAAGCGCAAAAAGGAGAACCATCCGCTGCTCAAGGACTACCAAATCAACGCAGACCTCGGCGTCATCGCCGCCAAAAGCGTCCTCGATTATTTCCAGTCCGACGCCGGCCAGGCCATCCTCAGCAAACTCAGCGAATTTGGGATCAATCCTCAGTCGGACAACTTCGCTCCCAAGCCCGCGGAGCAAGACACGTCCGACCTCCCACTGACCGGACTCACCTTCGTCATCACCGGCACCCTGAGCGCCCCGCGCCCACAGTTTAAGAAGCGCATCGAACAACTTGGTGGCAAAGTCTCGGGCTCAATCTCCAGCAAAACCGACTACCTCCTCGCCGGTGACAACGCGGGCTCGAAAATGACCAAGGCCGAATCCCTCGGCGTCAAAGTCCTCGATGAAGAGAGCTTCGAAAAAATGGTCGACTAACCGCACTCCCCTCTACAGAAATCCGCCATGAAACGCTGCCCGTGGGTCACCGACGACCCGATCTACATTGAGTATCACGACCATCAGTGGGGAGTTCCGGTGCATGACGACCGGATGCTCTTTGAGATGCTGATCCTTGAGGGTGCTCAGGCCGGGCTCTCATGGCTGACCGTGCTCAAAAAGCGCGACAACTACCGCCGTATCTTCCACAACTTTGAGATCGACCGCGTGGCAGCCATGACCGATACCGAGCTCGAGGAGGCACTGCTGGATCCAGGTATCATCCGAAACCGGCTCAAAGTCACCTCCGCCCGCCGCAACGCACTGGCAGCCCAGAAAGTCATCGCTGAGTTCGGCTCGCTCGACACCTATTTCTGGCAGTGGGTGGACGGCCAACCCATCGTCAACCGGCCAAAATCCCTGGAGGAATACGCCGCCACCTCGGAGATCTCCGACGCACTCTCCAAGGACCTCAAGAAGCGCGGATTCAACTTCGTCGGCTCGACGATCATCTATGCCTTCATGCAAGCCATCGGCATGATGGACGATCACTCCGCCGACTGTGCTCTGGCCCACTCCCGATGATCGTTGGCTTGGGCTCATCAGCGCCACCAGTCGCCTCCTCCCTGGTCGTATCCCGGTAAACCGTCCCTTCGGGACGCACTTCTCACTCTTGCGCTGCCCGGCGGTTGAAACCGCCGGCTAGCCGGTAACCCGTCGCTCAGCGACGCCCCTCCCGGTCCGATCCGTCCGCCCCTTCGGATCTGTACGATCCGTCCGATCTGTAGTTCCAACTAATCGCTCCTGAAAGGAGCACGGACCAAAACACAGGGATTCAGCCCTGTGAGAAATCCCCGCCCCCCATTCGATGCCCCCTGAAAGTGGGCGGGAATCGCCCCACCCTCAGAACACAAATCGGGCGACGATCGTCACCGACCGTCGCCCGACTGAAATGACACATCCGATGACCTCAATCATCGGCTGTAATCGCCGCAAAGATTACTCCCCATCGGCGGCTGCCTCCTCGGTAGGCTCTGCAGCAAAGGACTTATACACGTCGAGGAAACGCAGGTAATCCGCAGGAAGGCTCTTACCGGCAGGCTTCTGCGAATCCACCATCTTGGCGATCCACGCCGCCGAACGGGCTGGAATGGTGTAGCCCGCGTTCGGATTGAACTCCGGACGCCCTTCCAGCAGGAAATATTCCTTCACCTGCTCGTCGCGTTCATAGATCTTGAGCGCCTCAATTGCCGCATCGTAAACGATCTCCTCGGACTCCGCCGCATCGAGCGTCATCGCACGATGAAACTCAAAGAGAGCACGCTTGGCGTCCTTCTTCGACCCGCGGTTATAGCCATAACCAAGGAGATACGAGATCCGCACATCAGCGCCGAGTGGCAACATCTTCTCAGTCTCCTTGAGACCTTCACAAACGGTCACCAGACGATCCCATTCCTTCTTCTGGAATGCGACCCAGGCGGGGACTGTGGAGATCATCCCCTTCTGGTAGTCAGAGAGGAGGCTCTTGTCCAACTCACTCCAAGCCGTCATCGCTTCGTCGTACTGACCCGACTCCTGCAGCGAGAAGACGTGCTTGTAGGCGATTTCCGTGTACGGAGACATCGGCATGCCCTTGTAAGGCTCATAGCGCTTGACCAGCGGCGCGAATGCCTTGGCTGCAACGCGGAACTTGCGCATTTCAAAGGCATCTCGAGCGTCGTTAAGCTCCCCATCCGGGTAGTAACCAACGCCGACTACGTTGTCCACCTCGATGGTATAAGGCGTGCCACCGTTCGGCCCACGGAAGTAGGTGATGGTGCCACCTTTTTCATCGCGCACATAAGTACGCTCGACCTTCTCAGCAGACCCGCCCTCGGTGAAGCGGATCACAGCCTCAAGATAAAATGGCTCGTCTTCAGTCTGAGCGACAGCCGTCACAGGCGCCACCACCGCAGCTGCCAATGCCAGGCCACTGACAATTCGTCCAAATGATTTCATACTCTAAAAATGTTTCGTTAGTTCGTTGATTGCTCGAATCGGCAGGGGCGGTGGCGAACCACCAGCCCCTGCATCAAATCATCGCTACTCGGCAGGCAGTGGCTTTTCCACCACGCCTCCACCGGCGGCGAGGGCTTCCATCGTCACGCGGGCGTCACGAATGATGCCTTGTTCATCCTTCTCTTCCAAGTGGCCGACACGGCTGATCATGTTGTGCAGCGTGTCATAAGCGTCTTGGTTGCGACCATTATCGCGGAAGATGTCCGCCATGCGCTTCCAGGATGGCAGCGAGTACTCAAGGTACCCGGGATCCGAAGCCACCACGTTGGTGTAGCAGGCCTGAGCCCCTCCGTCGTCGCCCGACTCCTGACGGCTGACCCCCATCTTGAAGGTGGCTTCGATCACGAAGCTTCTCCACCCTTCCTTAAGGTAGCCATCCCAGACAGCCTCGGCTTCCTTCCACTTCTCGGCCTTCATCAACGCATTACCCAGCAGCACAGTCCACTTCTCGCGGCTGGCTGCCTTTTCGTTCGGGTTGTTGTCGAGCAAGTCGCGCAGAATCTGAACCGATTCATCCAAATCGCCGGCACCGCCCTGCTTCATGTTGAGCTCAGCCAAGGCGTAACGCGCGTCGGTCTGGTAAGCAGTGTCGTCACGCACAAGGATCTCCTTGAGGTACTTCTCGGCTTCCGCACTACGACCACGATCCACCAGCTGCTGGCCAACCCGGATCAGGATGTAGTTGGAGAGGCGGTCCGGAGCGAAACGATCCTCCATCTGACGGTAGAGCGCGGAAACAGTACCTGCGAGCAAACGCTTACGCGCTTCGTCCTTCTCCTGCTTGATCGCGTCCTCATAGGCGTCGATCACCGCCATCAGAAGCATCGCGCGAGTCACCTCGGCGCTGCCGCTCACTGGGAGGTTAAGCAACTTGTCGCGCAACTCCTCCAATTCCATGCCGCCCTTCACCGCGGTCTGCGAGTATGCGGTGATCAGATCTTCCACACCGAACGCGTCACGCTGGCTTCCGAGGTCGACGATCAGTTCAGCAACTTTTTCCAATCCTTCATCGAGACGCCCCACCTCTTCCAGCGGCTTGAGACCGTTCACCGCGATCTTCGCGCGGTTGAAGCCCTCTGGATACTTCTCGAAGTAGGTCTCGTAGATCTCCACCGACTTGTCCCACTCCTGCTCGTCATTGGACAAGATCAGCAAGCTCTGCAAAGCATCAGCCGCCACGTTGTCGTGAGCGAACTCCTGAGCGGTCTCCAGCGCACGCTGGTACTGCTTGCGCGCCGACTCCACGTCAGGGTTTTCGCTGCTGTAGATCACGTCACCAAACAACTTGTAAGCTTCGTCACGCACCAGCGAGTCCGGAGCTTGGCTGAAGAAGTCGTTGAGACGCTTCTGAGCGGCATCCGTTTCGTCGAGGTAGAAGTGCGCCATCGCACGCGAGTAGAGCGCGCGGTCGAGTAGCTGCCCCTCAGGGTACTTCTCCAAATATTTGTCGAGCATGGCTCCCGCCTTACGGAAGTCACCCAAACGCGCCTGCGTGTCCGCGAGGAAGAACATGGTACTCTCCACGTACTGGCTCTCAGACTCCCTGTACTTGTTGACGTGGTCACCGAGTACGGTCGCCGCTTCGTTCCAGTTGCCGAGGAAATAGTTCGAAGCACCACGGACGTACATCGCCATATCCTCAAGATCCGAACCTTCAGGAATGATGGCCGTCTCCAACACAGTCAACGCACGCTCGTACTGACCATTGAGGAAAATCCCCAGGATACGCATGTTCTCCACACGATCGCGCAGCTCGTGATCCGGGAACTCTTGGATGAACGCATCGGCGTACTTCTGGCATTCGTTCACACGGCCAGTCACGTACGCCGCATTCGCCGCGCGGTAGAGCAGGAACGAACGACGCTCCGCCTTGGGGAACTTAGCCAGCAACTCTTCAAACACGGCATAGCTTCCTTCGAAGTTGCGGTTGGCCTCGTAAATCGCCCCCATGGTCTCAAGAACCAACACTTCGATTGGATTCCCCTCGGCCACATCCTTGGCAATCTTCGCCTCAATCGCTTCGATCTGCTTGCCAAGTGGTGACTTCACGCCCCCTGGACGATCCATTGCTTCGACTCCACCTTTCGCCTGGCGCAGCCACTCGAGCGACTCATCGGTCATTGGCACGATGGAAAGCAATGCCATCGCGTAACCGTAATCGCCTGCCTGATTGGCGACAGCTCCGAGTGCGCCCATCGACTGAGCGAACTGATAGCGCAGACCCGCGTCGCGGTTGATGTACTGCCGGTTCTCACGGATGAACTCAATCCCGCCCTCGCTGTCCTCGGTATCGAGGAATGCCTTGAGCGTGGCGATCAGCGACTGCTCATTGAGCATTGGGTTCGCCTTGAATTGGCTACCCGTCTTTGGATCACGCTTGCCGTCATCCGTGTAATTGTCGTGAAGCGCGGCAGCTGCCAGCTTTGGCTTACCCTCGCTGGCATAGCAGAACGCCATGTGCGCCTTCAGGTCGCCACGGTTAAAGGCAACCGTCTGACGGTCCGGAATGTTCTTGTCACCAGCGCGCTTCTCAAAGGCCTCGAAATTCTTCAGCGCCTCGGCGTACTGACCAGACATCCGCTGACAGACAGCGGCTTGGTACATCGCCATGGTCTGGTACATGTTCTTCGACTTATTGGCATCCGCGACGTTCTTGAACTGAGAGAAACAGGTCGTGAAGTCGGACGCCGCCTTTTCCCAGTCTTGTTTGCGCATCGCTGCCACACCGCGGTGAAAGTAAATCGAACCAAACACAGGTCCGATCTCATTCGCTTTGCCGCTGTGAGCGCGAATAATGGCATCAAAAGTCTCGTAGGCCGCCTGGGAGTTCCCGTCTTGGAGGAACGTCACCCCCTTGGAGAAGTCTTTATTGATGTCTTGAGCGTGAATACTCACTGTACCTGCCGCCATCACACTGGCGGCTGCGATCAGTTTGAGAAAGCTAGGTGGTTTTTTCATAGGGAAGATCAGTTGCAATCTATGGTGCAAGCGGGGTCAAGGTGCGCAAACCTCCAAATCCCTGCAAGGGTAAAATCTCAATTATCCGAATCACCATGCGGGGCTGGAAGGATGGTCAATCGGCCCTCCGATCCACTCACACGGCATCGTGCCAAGGATACGTACCGAGGCTCGCTTCAGGCACTGATTATCAGCGACAGACAAGCTCCGATTCATTCACCTTGTGCCGGACACCCCGAACATCAGGCCTCAGGGCGCCCCCGAAACGACGATTGCCGGGGCCCTCAGCTTAGAGGACACCCGGCAATCAAAGTCATTTTCTCCTGGAATCTACCGAATCAGGCTTCGGTCCACTCACCGAACTTGCGGTACTTCTCGTAGCGCTGGTTGAGCAATTCCTCGTCATCGAGCTTGGTGAGCTCCGCGATCTGTGCGGCAATGGCACCCTTCAACGCAGCAGCTGCGCTCTCTGGGTTTTGGTGCGCGCCACCCTTTGGCTCGTTGATCACTCCGTCGATCAAGCCAAGCTCGGCAAGATCAGGAGCGGCAATCTTCATCGCCTCGGCAGCTTCGGGCGCGTGCTTGCGGTGCTTCCAGAGAATCGCAGCACATCCTTCAGGGCTGATCACCGAGTAGTATGCGTTTTCCATCATCAACACACGGTCGGCAACACCGATACCCAGTGCACCACCCGATCCACCTTCACCAATCACGACAGCCACGATTGGAGTCTTGATCCGCATCATCTCACGCAAGTTGAAAGCAATCGCTTCAGCGATGTTGCGCTCTTCAGCACCGATACCAGGGAAAGCACCCGGGGTGTCGATGAAGGCAACGATCGGCATATTGAACTTCTCAGCCATGCGCATCAGGCGCAGCGACTTGCGGTACCCTTCCGGGTGCGCGCTGCCGAAGTTGCGCAGCAGGTTCTCCTTGGTGTCGCGGCCTTTCTGATGTCCGAGCACCACACAGGCCATTCCATCCAAACGCGCAATGCCTCCAGGCATCGACTGATCGTCACCAATGTGACGGTCGCCGTGCAACTCGAGGAAGTCGTCGAAGCAATGGCCTACATAATCGAGCATGAACGGACGCTGGGTGTGGCGAGCGATCTGAACACGCTGCCATGGTGTGAGGTTGGCGTAAATCTCTTCTTTGGTCTCGATCAGCCGCGCACGCATCTCGTTGATCTGATCACTCAGATCGATATCGCTGCGCTGGGATTCGTCCAGAAGCTGGTGGAGCTTCTCTTCCAATGCCACAATCGGCTTTTCGAATTCAAGAATTTGATGGGTCATGGATAGCAGGAATTGTTCACCAAAGGAAAGGAGGATCTGTCACCAACCTAATGCCGGTTCAGCTTCCGGATGGTAGCCCTTAGTTTGTGGTGGGACTGCAGCAAAGCAATCACTTTTCGCTCGAAGCACCGTGAAATCTCGATCAACGCCCACTGGATGAACATCAATCATTACGCCGCCAACATCCCGCGCAGCAACGCCAGAAGCTCACGGTTCTCGCGACTCACACGCCTCCCGAACCAAGAACGCCGCGCCCCGGCTCGCGCGACGGCATCGGCCAAAAACACCAAGCCCTGCCGGTATTCCTCCACCTCATCCGAAGTCACAGGCAAGCGCTTCAACACCCCGCAAACCACCAACAACTCCACAGACGGATCCAACACACGCCCCGCAAATGCCGCACGAATCATTTCATAGTGCTCCGCCGCATCCGACAACGCCGCGGCAAACAACGGCGACGGCACCTGATCCGCTCCACGCAACACCGCCGAAAACGCCTGCTTCTGTCGCTCCGCAGCTTCCTGACCGGACGGCGCCACCAGCAACAAAAAGATGAGCACGGGAGCCGCCCTCAAGCGCTCCTGATCGGATTTGCTGATCTGTTTTGGATAATTGATCATCGTCTGTGGGCCGTTTTTAACGAATCTGGTAATTCACGGGCGATCATCAAGAGATGATGAAAAAAGTAAAGCGAATGATTGATCGCCCCTGTAGCCAGCCAGTAGATAAGGGCGTCACGAATCCCCCCGATTAAATTATGAGCACTCCCCAGCAAGCAACCTCACGCCAGACTCCGGAACAAGCCTTCGGCCATGACTACCTGGAAATGCGGATCCGGCTGATTGAGATCGGTGCCATGCTCGACCGCCTCGACCGCGCACGCACCAGCCACCCGGACGCGCCGCAACTCACCGAAGACGACCGCATCGATCGCTGCCGTCAGGCGCTGGAAGTCATCATATCGGAGGCAGAGACTCCCAACAGGGCGGAACGCATCGCCTTGATCTTCTCCGATCTCGACTAACCCCAGCCCGGACTCCATCCGCCCGCAACCACCCCACCCCTCACCCAATCTCCCATGTTCATCATTCAACCTCACTACCACGCGATTGCCCGAACCGCGCAGGACTACGAGCGCATGGCCATGTCTGGCGTTGTCGCCGTCGCCGAACCCGCCTTCTGGGCCGGTTTTGACCGCGACTACCCGGAAACCTTCCTCGACTACTTCAAGCAGATCACTGAATTCGAGCCAACGCGTGCCGCTCAATACGGGATCCGCCATTTCAGCTGGGTCGCGGTGAACCCGAAGGAAGCAGAAAACCCAGAGCTGACCGACGCCGTCTGCGCCGAGATGCCAAAGTATTTCAAGAACAAGAACGTGCTCGGTGTCGGCGAGATCGGACTCCATAAATCCACACCGAACGAGATCGCTGGGTTTGAGCAACAAATCCAACTCGCTCTGGATCACGACCAGCTCATTCTTATCCACACCCCGCACCTCAACGACAAGCTCCACGGCACCAAGAAAACTCTCGAGATCCTCGAAAACTTCTCAGACCTCGATCGCAAACGCGTTTGGATCGACCACGTCGAGGAACACACCGTCAAGATGGTGCTCGATGCCGGCTATTGGGCTGGCATGACCCTCTACCCACAAACCAAAATGACCGGCGAACGCGCCGCTGACATCCTTGAGATGTACGGCTGGGACCGCATGCTGGTGAACTCCTCGGCAGACTGGGGCCCGAGCGACCCATTCACCCTGCAGGAATGCGTCATGGAGTGCCGGCGCCGCGGCCTCGACCGTCAGGAACTCCTCGACATCTTCCACAACAACCCATGCAGGTTCCTGTCCCAATGCCCAAATTGGGACATCGCGCCAATTAAGGTTGTTGATGACCCGCTGACCACGTAAGTTGCCTATTAGCTGGCGCTGCGCGAGCTGCGCACGCCGGCATCTCCTCCATCCATTACATTTGGCACGGTATCCGCTTACCCCTAACTCAAGGCTTCACATCCGCCGTGATCACAACCGGCCCGTTGCCGCAGATTCCAACCACTCAATAATCTATCCGCACCTAGCCCAGGCATGAAAAAAATCGAATCCATCATCAAGCCCTTCAAACTCGAAGACGTTAAGGAAGCCCTCTCGGAGATCGGCGTGCAAGGCATGACCGTGACCGAAGTCAAAGGTTTCGGCCGCCAGAAGGGCCACACCGAAATCTACCGCGGCTCGGAGTACACCGTCGACTTCCTGCCAAAAGTGAAGCTCGAAATCGTGGTGGACGACGACCGTGTCGACGACGTCGTCGATGCAATCGTCAAGAGCGCCAACACCGGCAAGATCGGCGACGGCAAAGTCTTCGTCTCGCCTGTAGACCAGGCAATCCGCATCCGTACCGGAGAAACCGGCTCGGACGCTGTGGCCACCAACTAATTTAGGCTGGCCCGATCCCATTTCTTTGGAGTGCGTATCCTCCGCCACCCGATCGCCGGGCGGCGGAGGATTTTTTTTATCGCCATCACCCCACAGATTTCAAAACGTCGAACCTCCTCACCGACGCTTGATTGCGCAGAACCCCAGCCCCACCCCGACCGTGACGACCAGCCGCCGCCAATTCATCACCACGTCCGCGCTCGCCGCAGCATCCGCTCTCGTCCCTGCCCCACTCACCGCTTTAGCCGCCCCCGCACGCCGCGGACCGGCTGAGTTCCGCGGCGGATGGGTCGCTTCCGTCTACAACCTGGACTGGCCGAGCCGTCCCGGGCTCTCACCAGCGGCGGCCAAAGCGGAACTGATCCGCCTCATCGACCGCATGCAGGCCCTTCACATGAATGCCATGATCTTTCAAGTGAGGCCGAATGGCGACGCACTCTACCGCTCGTCCATCGAGCCCTCCAGCCACTGGCTCACGGGATCCATGGGCGCACGCCTGAGCTGGGATCCTCTTGAAGTTGCGGTCGAAGAATGCCACCGCCGCGGCATGGAGCTCCACGCTTGGTTCAACCCGTTCCGTGCACTCTCGGGTTTGAAAAAGGCACCATCCCGCAAACACCTCAGCCGCAGACGGCCGGACTGGGTGCGCACCATGGGCAAACACATTTGGTTCGATCCCGCGGAGCCAGGCGTCCAAAACCACGCGCTGAAAGTCATCACCGATGTCGTCCGCCGCTACGACATCGACGGCGTCCACCTCGACGACTACTTCTACCCCTACCCGAAGAAGAAAGCCGGACGCCGTATCGAAGAATTCCCAGACATGCACGCATTCCAGAAGAGCGGCATGACCAACCGGGACGCTTGGCGCCGAGCCAACATCAACCACTTCGTCAAGAACCTGTACCATCAAGTCCACGAAACACGCCAAAGCGTCAAAGTCGGCATCTCCCCGTTCGGGATCTGGCGCCCAGGCGTACCAGCCGGCACCAACGCCATGCTTGACGCCTACAACGACTTGGCGGCGGACTCGCATTTCTGGCTCCGCCAAGGCTGGGTCGACTACATGAGCCCACAGCTCTACTGGGCTGACGGCGGTGAGCAATCCTTCTCCGCACTCCTTCAATGGTGGCAAAGCATCAATCCAAAAGGCCGCCACATCTGGCCTGGGATCGATATCACCGGCGAGCGCGGACACGCGACCTCGATGGTCTCGCGCCAGGTACGCATTACCCGCACCACCCGTCAGGCCCCGGCGCCCGGACAAGTCCTCTGGCGCACCGGCCAACTACTCGACTCGCGCAAGCACATTGCCCAGATGCTCCGCCGCGACCTGTACAATACCCCAGCCACCATTCCACCCTGCCCGTGGCTGGCGTGAAGGCGCTGCGCCTCCGATTGGGATATGGATAACGATAAGGATAAAGACGCCTGCGGCTACCTACGCTTCTCGCACGAACGACGCCCAACAGAGCTTTCCCTGAAAGGGAAACGCAGACCAGCCCAGCGGTGAAGGGAGCCTCCGGCGACTTCACACTGCGGAAAGGCGACCTCCCTCTGGGGATTTCCGCCCGCACACAAAATTGGCCGAGCGGGCGTCGCCGTCGAACCCGCCCGATGGCCGCCCGATTGCCGCCGTCAAACCGCCGCCAAACCGCCGCCAAACCGCCGCCAGGCATCAAACAGCCTCCCGCATTAGCCCTGCTTCTTGCGGATGGTAATCCGCTTCATGCGCGAGCGATCCTGTGGGCTCGTTGCCTCGACTTCTGGGAACTCTTTCAATGCTCCGTAAACGATCCGGCGGTGGTACGAGTTCAACGGGTTCAAAATCACCGGGCGCCCACCCGCCGCCACACGCGACGCCACCGCCTTCACCTTTTCCACCATCTCGCTTTCGCGCTGCTCGCGGTAGTGCCCAACATCCACGCGAACCCGCGGAGCATCCGGCAGCTTCTCCTGCAGCACGCGGTTCACCAGATACTGGATATCATCCAATCGGTCCCCCTTGTTGCCAATCAGGATCGCGGAGTCCTCGGTTTCGATCTG
Source organism: Sulfuriroseicoccus oceanibius (assembly GCF_010681825.2). NCBI lineage: Bacteria > Pseudomonadati > Verrucomicrobiota > Verrucomicrobiia > Verrucomicrobiales > Verrucomicrobiaceae > Sulfuriroseicoccus > Sulfuriroseicoccus oceanibius. The sequence continues at coordinate 2,461,533 of NZ_CP066776.1, forward strand.
CAAACCCGGCCCACGCTCATCGTTTTCTTCATGGATGGTAACAAAGAACCCGAGGGTACCGAGCATCGTGTCCAGGATCTCGCGGGCGGTCGTCAGTGCGGCAGCTTGGTCAGTCATAACAAAAAATTCATCGATTAATGATGCGTGGGCGAAACATGGATCCGCTCGCATTTCCGCGCAACCTCAACAAATCCCTACCTTCCGCGCAAATAGAAACGCCGCGCATCGTTCCCCACCCACACCACCAATCCTCACAATCGTCTACCGGACCCATCGATCGCATTGCAATCGTTGCTCCATCGTCTACCTTGCGCCCGACATGAGCGCAGAAACATTGCCTGTAGAGCACGACGATCCAATCAACGCCCGCATTCTTGCCGTTTCCGAGGACAAGATCGGCGGGTTCACCGCGACCCCATTCCAAGACATCGCCGAACAATCCGGCGTGGATTTCGACACGGTGGTCACCCGTATCCGCGCCATGCTGGAAGCCGGCGTGATCCGCCGCGTGCGCCAAACTCTCCTCGCCACCAAGCTCGCCCACGGCGCCCTCTGCGCCTGGAAGCTGCCTGACGACAAAGTCGATACCGCATTCGACTTCATGGCGAAAAACGATCCATTCTCCGGCCACGTAGTGATCCGCTCGACCGACCGCCAGATTTCCGGGTCGGACTATAAACTGTGGACCACCTTGAAAGTGCCACAAGGCGAGTCGCTCGAAGAACACGCCGACGTCCTCAAGCGCATCGTCGGTGCCGAGGACTACATCCTGATGCCTGCCCACGGCGTTTTCGCCCTGGGTGTCGGCCACGTCCGCCGCAAATCACTCGAACTCGGCGCGAAATACGATGAGCCAGCCACCATGATGACCACCAAAACCGTGGAGCTTTCCCCGGAACAGTGGGACGTCTTGCTGGCCCTGAAAGAAGAGCTCACCCTCGATGAAGTCGGACCAAACCCATGGGAAGGTCGTGCCAAGATCGCTGGTGTCTCGTTGGAGCGCTTCATCGAAGTCGCCAAGCAGCTCGACGAAATGAAAGTCATCGGCCGCTTCTCCACATTCCTCGAGCACGTCAAGCCATCGACCACCGGCAAGCGCGTGACGCGTTTCAATGGTCTCTTCCACTGGAAAGTTCCTAAGGGCATGGAAGAAAAAGCCGGCAGCGAAGTCGGACGCCACCTCATCATGACCCACTGCTACTGGCGCGAAGGCGGCCCACAGTTTGGCGGAGTCAATATCATGGGCGTTGTCCACGGCACGGAAAAAGACCGCGTCCTCGAACACAAGGCAGCGATCGACAAACACCTCGAGGAAATCGGCATTCCGGTCGAATACACCAACGTCTTCTGGGGCGGCCGCTCGGAGATCAAGCCATCCGAGATCTCGCCAAAGGTCTACCGCCAATGGCACGAGGAAAATGCGGAAACGACACTCGACTAACCGCAAACCATCCCTCTAACGTATCGGCCGCCGCTGCACCTCCCGCAGCGGCGGCCGTTTCTTTTGTTCCCCCCATGACCGCACCCGCTCTCGTCGAACTCAAATGTACCAACTGCGGATCCCAACTCGATCCCCAGAACATTTCGCCCCAACTGGCCGCCGCCCGTTGCCCGCACTGCAACTCGCTCTTCGCAATCCCGACCCACACGAGCGCTCCACCTCAGCCCCCTGAGCAACCGAAAATCCGTCCAAAAGCGCGCCAGCCAAAGAACATCAACGTCTCCACCCAACGCGGCGATCTAATTCTTGAGCGCCGTTGGTTCTCGCCTGCGATTCTCTTCTTTCTCTTCTTCGCGCTTTTCTGGACCGGTTTCTCGGTCTTTTGGGTAATCGGAGCGTCGGCAGTCGGCGGATTCTTCGGGCTCTTCGGCCTGCCTTTCGTTGCCATTGGAATCGGCATGCTCTACGCCGTGGCCGCAGGCATCATGAACAGCACCACCATCCAGGTAGGAGCCAGCGCTCTCAGCGTGAAACACGGCCCGCTCCCGTGGGCAGGAAACAAAAGCATTCCGCGCCACCAAATTGCCCAGATCTTCTGCCGCGAAGTCACCAGACAAACCAAGAACGGCAGCAACACCACCTACACGGTGGAGGTCGTCAGCACCGACAACCACCGCGAGCCATTGATCAAGAGCCTCAACCAAGAAGACGAGGCTCTCTACATCGAGCAACAACTAGAGACATTCCTCGGCATCAAGGACAGTCCGGTACGCGGCGAAATGGAGCGGTAATCCCTTGATCCTCATAGCCCAAGGAGTCGAATCCAGAGAATCCTCAAAAAAGGGTTTTCATTCCTTCCGCTCCCCGTAAATTGGGCGCGTGAGTTATCAGGTTTTCGCACGTAAATATCGCCCCACTACATTCGCCGACGTCCTGGGCCAGGAGCACGTCGTACGCACACTCCGCAATGCCATTGAGCAGGACCGGATTGCCCAGGCTTACCTCTTCGCCGGACCACGGGGAACCGGGAAAACCTCGACCGCTCGTATCCTCGCCAAGGCTCTCAATTGCCCGGGCGGACCAAAGATCGACTTCGATCCAAACGACCCGGTCTGCATCGAAATCGCCGAAGGCCGGTCACTCGACGTGCTCGAAATCGACGGTGCCTCGAACAACAGCGTCGACCAAATCCGCGAACTGCGCGACACCGTCAAGTTCGCCCCTACCAGCGGACAGTATAAGATTTACTACATCGATGAGGTGCACATGCTCACCACCCAGGCCTTCAACGCGTTGCTCAAAACGCTGGAAGAGCCACCACCGCATGTGAAGTTCATCTTCGCTACCACGGAGCCGAACAAGGTTCTTCCGACCATCCTCAGCCGCTGCCAGCGCTTCGACCTGCGCCCGATCTCGGAAGCAATCATCGCCAAGCACTTGCTCCACATCGCTCAAAACGAAGGAGTCGTCCTCGAGCCCAACGCGGCACAAGCGGTGGCAAAAGGAGCCGACGGCGGCATGCGCGATGCCCAGTCGATGCTCGACCAGCTCGTCGCCTTCTGTGGCAACACCATCACCGAGCAAAACGTACTCGAAATCTTCGGCTTCTCGTCGCAGGAAACCATCGCCCGCCTCGCCCAGTGCCTGCTGGAGCGCCGCACCGCCGAAGCGCTGGAGCTCATCCACGCGGAACACACCGGCGGCCGCGATTTGGGCAGCCTCCTCTCGGAGCTCATCCAGTTCTTCCGCAACCTTCTCTTGGTCAAAGTTTCTCCGGCCAATGCGTTGCCGGACCTACTTCCAGAAACCCGTCAGCGGATCGATCAACTGGTCAACCACACGACCACCGACCGCCTGCTCGAAGCCACTGACAACCTGGCCGAATACCAGAACAAAATGCGCTGGTCGGCGGACAAGCAGCTCCACTTCGAGCTCGCCGCGATCAAGACCATCCAGATTTTCGAGGAGTCGTCGATTGGCGATGTGGTTCGCATCCTGCGCGACGTGGCGGGCGGTGCTCCAGTACCAGCCCAGCCGGTTCCCGCTCCAGCACCGGCAACAATTCCAGCTCCAGCGGCAACTCCAGCCGCAGAGCCTGCTCTTGAAAGCGCGCCACAGCCGACAGCCCAGCCTGAGCCAGCTCCGCAGCCGGAGCCAACACCCGCTCCAGCCCCAGAGCCGACTCCTGAACGGGTTCCAACTCCAGCAGAAGAAGTCACCCCTGCAGTGCCAAGCCCACAAGCCGAGGCGGATGCGGAGCCCCCACAGCAACCAGCGGCGGAGGAAGCTCCAGTCGCATCTGCCGAGCCGACAGAAAGCCCTGAGCCAACTCTCGGTATCGAGCCGGCTCCGGAACCAGCACCTCTGCTGGAGCCAGAACCAACTCCAGCGCCCGAGCCTGCCGCATCGGAACACGTTCTCGAAGCAGAGCCGACACCTGCTGCAGAGCCAGAATCACAGCCAACTCCCGCGGAACCCATCGCCGAGACCACACCGGCACCAAGCGCCGACACACCGGCCGCCGGAGAACCCACGCCAACTCCGGACACCGACCTGCTCGGCCTCGATCTGACCGGCGACTTGCTCGCCGAGCTCGACAAACAAGCCGAACAACAGCAAGCCGCAGCAAAAGTCGAAGTCGCTCCGGTTGAAGACACCACCCCTGCTCCCGACGCGGAGCCCGCACCGGAAATGAACACCAACGAGGAAGTGCTCGCAGAAATCCTGCGCCGCCTCGACGCCCGGTCCGAGGGTATGGTCGTCGCCGCATTCGAAGGTGCGGAGGTCACGCAGTTCGGCCCGGAAGGCGTCACCGTTGCCTTCCCAGCCGAAGCGGAGTTTGAAATCGACACCGTCGTCCGCCCGAGCACAGCGCTGAAACAAGTCGTGCGCGAACTCAACTTTGGCGATACCCTGAAAATCGAACTCAGCGACGAGCTCCAAGCTCCGGAAGTCGACCTCAGCACACCAGACCTCAGCGACTTCATGCCTGAACGTCCGGCAAAAGAAGAACAGCCCGAGCCCGTCGCTGAAGAAGAACCACCTGCAGCAGACGAACCGGACCCGAATGAGCCGCTTTTGATCGCACAAATGCCAGGCTTCTACGAAGACCCGGCCATCGCCAAGCTCGCTGAAGAATTCGGCCTGCGCGTGGTCAAGGAAGCCAAAAAGTAATCACGAATTCACAACCAACACTCACACCAAACTTACCATTATGAACATTGCCAAGATGATGAAGCAGGCCCAGCAAATGCAAAAGCAGATGGGCGAAATGCAGGAGAAACTCGCTGCCGAGCAAGTGGAAGCCAGCGTCGGCGGTGGCAAAGTCACCGTAACCGCTACCGGCGGTGGCGACGTCGTCGCAATCAAGATCGACAAGTCGGTCGTCGATCCTGAAGACACCGAGTTCCTCGAGGACCTCATCCTTTCGGGCGTCCAGGCCGCCATCTCCAAGGGCCGCGAGCGCGCCGAAGGTGAAATGAAGAAGATTACCGGCGGCATGGGCCTTCCGGGCATGGGCTTCTAAGCCAGACATTGGATCTCAACTATCGCAGCACCACACATCTTCATGGCAGCAAATCTTCGCCAGCGGATCCCTGTGGTGTTGACCTTGGGAGCGTTTCTCCTCCACGGAGTCACGCTCCTTTTGTTTCACTTCCGCTGGGACAAACTCGCGCTGGCGACGGTCATTCCCGTCTGGGTCTACGTTCTGACCGCACTGGCCATGCTGGCCATCGCCGCGTTGATCAACCGCAACCGATGGACCGCAATTGTCGCGGTCATTTGGCTCGCCTCGGTTCCATTCCTCGTCGATGAATCCCGCGGCGTGCTACGTGCGGTCACCGGCAGCGAACGTCCGGCCGCCGAGCGCACCGTCACCACCGAATCCCCCGCCCCACTGCGCCTCGTCTCGCTCAATTGCCAGGCCCGCAACACTGCCGCGGCAAGGCAGGTCGCCCAATGGAATCCGGACATCGTCTTCTTGCAGGAGGCGCCCTTTTTCAACGACCTCAAAAAGATGGGCGATGAATGGTTCGGAGGCGACGCCGTCTTCCTGCGCTCACGGGAATGCGCCATCATCGCCCGCGGCAAGCGCCTGCGCTCGGTTCCCGTCAGCCCCGGACGCACTCCTGCGTCACCTCGCGGGATCGTCGCCCAACTTGAGCTGCTCGACGGGCGAGTGATCGAACTCGTCAACGTCCACCTCGACCACGCCACCACCAAGCTCTCGCTCTGGTCACGCGAAACCTGGCGCCAACACGCGACCAACCGCCGCAACCGACGCCACTCGCTCTATTTTATCCTGCAACACCGGCACCTCATTCCCTCGGTAGACGGCGTTGACCATACGGATCACAACCCATTGCCATCCATTGTCGCGGGCGACTTCAATGCCCCAGCCGGAGACGCCGCCACATCTCCGCTGCGTACCACTCACACCGACGCATGGCAAACGGCCGGCGTCGGCTGGGGTAACACCTACCCGGCCCACCTCCCCGTTCACCGCATAGACCAGGTATGGACCAATGCCAAGATCACTCCGCTGACCATGGCTTCCGTTCAAGTCCCCGGTACCGACCACCGCATGGTGATTTGCGATTTCAACACAGCACCGTAACCTGAAGTCCCACCCTCGTTTTACCGCATGCCCGTCAGCTCGCTCAGATGGATCAAACGCGTCCTCTCCATGGTTGCGGTTTTGTTGCTGCTCTTCGGCATCTGGGCCGGCGTCTACGGAGCTAGCAAAGGCCTGACAAAGAAGTGGCGTGGCATGGTGCAGGAGGAATTCCACCGTCACGGGATCTCGGTGTCGCTACGCCGCCTCACGCTCGACCCCTTCCACGGCCTCGTCGCCAAAGACGTGCGCTTCTACCACAAGGATAACGATGAAGCGTTGATCGCATCGATGGACCGCCTGGCACTCGACGTCAGCCTCATTGCCCTCGCTCGCGATGAGCTCTTCCTCAACCACATCGAGGTCACCGAGGCTCAAATCACCATCCCCCTCACCCCCAAGCGCCAACGATCCAAGAAACCGTCGGAGGACGGCAAGGACGAACTCCGCATCACCGGCTTCAACGGCCGCATCCACCTGGACAACCACCGCATCTCGGTCACCAATGCGGAAGGTGAGGCGCTCGGCATCAAATTTCTCCTCAATGGAGAGTTCCTCCATCAGGACGCTAATGACGACGGCATCCCGGACATCGCCTTGACCACAGACGGAGGAATCCAGACGCCCCCGGATTCATCGGAAACCACCAACCTACCCGAGCCGGGCTCTGACCAGTGGAATGAGTCGATCAATACCGCCCTCAGCCGCCTGCAAAAATCCGTCAACCTACTGCGAGAACTCGAGTTCCCAGACGGCTCACCACGCCTCGTCATCAACACAAAAGCCGAGCTCGACGCCCTGGAAGAAGCCACAGTCGACTTCCAACTCAATGCCCCCGCCGTTCACTGGCGCAACGCAACGCTCAACGATTTGGACATTCAAGCCACCTACGTCGATGGAGTCGCCTCGGTCAGCCGCTGCACCTACCGCGACACGGACGGCGAGTTCGACGGCGAGCTCGAGTTTGTCCGCGCTACCAAACGCCTCCGCTTCAGCCTGCGCAGCCAGACGAAGCTGTGGGACCTCATCACGTCCGCAGCACCTGACCTCGCCAACAATTACGTCTCGTGGAAGGACTCCCCCCTGCTCGAACTCGCCGGTGAACTGGATTGCGCCCAACCCATCACGCCAGCCAACCTCCCTGGGCAGTTCGAAGGTCTAATCGCCTGCGGCAAAGTCCGTATCTGCGAGGTCCCGTTCGACTACGTCTCATTCCACTTCGCCGGTGAGGGCACCACAACCTTTGCCAGATCGATCAAACTGCGCCATGCATCCGGATTAATTGAAGGCGACTTCTTGCGTGAGGACGACCGCTTCAAAGCGCGCGCCGTGGTCACTGCCCACCCGGAAGAGCTTACCTGCTTCGCCTTCGGTAGCCGCGGTGTGGAGCGGTTCCTCAAACGCTTCGACTGCACGCGCTCGTCCAGAGTCACCGGCAAGCTCACTGGCAGCGGGAAGTTCGATGACATCGGCACGTGGGATCTGCAGGCCGCCGGCAATTTCGAGGACGTTCGGTTCAACGAAACCTCGGTGAGCAAAGCGTCGCTTCATTGGCAGTTCCTCAACCGCGAGCACATCATCACGCAACCATCCGTTCGCTTCGCCGAGGAAGGAACGGTCACCGCCGGACGCATCGTCCACAAACCATCCCTCAGCCTAACCGAGGTGACCGACCTCAAAGGAACTGTCCGCCCGGTCACCCTGCTCGGCTTGGTAGCACCGGACGCCGCCCACATCCTCGGCTGCTACGAGTTCTCCCAGCCACCGAAGGTCACGCTCGACGGCGTCATCGCCAGCGGACTCGGCAGACTCAACAACTTCCAAGCCACCATCACGACTCCGGGCACCGCCTTCATCCCCGTCTGCGGCACGCCGCTCCCGCTGAAAGCAGCCAACACCCAGCTCCACATGGTCGGCAACGTGCTCGATATCCCGACAATCAAGGGCACCCTGCTCGGCGGCCCGCTCCAGGCCAACCTCACCGTAGACTTCGCATCAGAGGCCACCGGCATGAAAGGCGGAGTCAAAGTCCGCAATGTCGACTTCTCAAAACTCACCAACCTCTATCGAGACACCCCGGCCAAGGACTCGGCTGAAGCAGACGGTAGTGAAGGCCAACTCACCGGACACATCGAATTCTCATGCGACGCCGGAGACCCGCGCTCCCTCAATGGCGAAGGCGTGGCTGCCATCCTCAATGGCAATATCTTCTCACTCGCTCTCTTCGGGCCGCTCTCGCCACTGGTCGAGGCCGCCCTCCCCGAGGCGGGCGTTGGTTATTCAGTAGCCCGCGAAGCCACAGCCAACTTCACCATCAAGGATGGCGTCTTTAAAACCGACGACTTCGAAGCGCTCACCCCCGCGTTCCGCATGATGGTGAAAGGGACGGTCGATTGCGCCACCCAGCGCCTCGACATGAATGCCCGCCTCAACGCCCGCGGCGTCGCCAAGGTCGCTACCATTCTCTTCAGCTACATCTTCGAGTTCAAAGCCCGCGGCACCATCGACGATCCAAAGTGGAAAGCTCTCCACTTCACCAAGCAGGAACAAGCCCAGCCGCTGGAAGATTGACCGAGCGATCCGCACCGTAAGCGCTCCCATCGGTAATGCCCCGTGCGCCAGGCCGAGGTCAACACGCATCGCGTCCTGAAGGGCCGCCTCAACGTCGCGCCCCGCCCTTCATCTCCGCCCTGGGCAGGCATCACGCCCCCCTCCTGAATGGAGGCCGGAACAAAGCACAGGGCTTCAGCCCTGTGATGGGATTTGATCCTTCAAACAACCCTTGAATGGGTGCCGGAATAGCCACAAAAAGGCGGCTGCCCGGTACGCTCCCGGACAACCGCTCGAAAAATCAACGCTGCGTATGCTACTTCTCCTCAGCCTCCTGCGTCGCCTTGCGGCGCTCATTCTCGGAGACTGACTCCACCACCGGCACCACCACCTTCTTCGGCGCCGTCAGGCTCACTGGAGTCACCAGCAGGTCCTCGTGCACTCCATCCGCCACCGAATCACCGGAAACCCCGCGCTGAAAGGTCATCACCGCCGCCAGCGCAATCGCGCCATAGGCAACCGCTGTGCCCAACACAAAACGCGGCCTGTCCTCTAATCGCTGGACCAGTTGCACCACCTTTCGCTTCCACACTTCTAACAGAGACGGCTTGTATGCCTTCGCGTCTTCTGTCGCACGAAACTCGTCAGCAAAGCGATCGAAGTACCCCAGATCCGGCTGCTCATACCGCTTGAGTTTTAACAAGGCGGAGAGCTTCTCGTGATTTGGGTCGGTCTGCTGGCTCATAATAGGGGGGCTTTTTGGGGGATTCTAACTTCACAGCAAATCACCAAGCTGCGTCTGCAACTGACGATGTGCGTAGAACAATCGCGAACGGACCGTGCCCTCGGATACACCCAAAATTTGGCTGATTTCCGTGTGTGGCATCCCTTGGATGTCAAACATGGTCACTACCGCTCTGTGGTCATGGGACAATGTTTGAAGCGCATCGTTCAATCTTTTTTGAATTTCTTTAATTTTCGCCTGCCGGACCGGGTCACTAACATGGTGATCGTCGACAAATGCAGGGTCGTTCACGATCCCATTGTCGACGTCATCCAAGCTCATCGCCGCGCGCCGTTTCCGCTTCTTGAGGAAATTCAACGCAAGATTCACCGCCACCGAGTGCAGCCACGTCGAAAACGCGGACTTGCCCTCGAAGCGGTCAATCATGCGGTAAGCCCGCGAGAACACATCCTGCATCAGGTCGTTCGTGTCCTCGTGGTTTGAGGTCATGTTATACAGCAGACCATAGATGCGCCGCGAGTGCCTGCGCACCAACTCGTCATAGGCACGCGTATCCCCCTGTTGGGAACGCGCTACCAACTCCAAGTCGTCCGCCTGCTCGGGACTCTGCTCCTGTGGGCTGCCTGCCATCAATGATCTCTCTAACGGATAACCCCGTCACTAGCTACCAACGTAGCGGAAGGTCAGAGGCTTCTCCATCTCCGGATGAAGACTCTGGTGCACCGGGCAACTCAAGGCCGCACGCTCAAGAGCCGGAGCATCCGGGTGACCTTCTTCAAGCGGCACCTCGATCACCGTCTCCAGCTTGGCAATCCGACGCGGCGCATCAGTCGACATCACTTTGTTGACCGTGATCTTCATTCCCTCGAGAGGGATCTCTTTACGTCGCGCGTAGATGCCCATGATCGTCGCCATGCAACCGCCCAGCGCCGTCGCCACAAGATCGGTCGGCGAAAAGCTCTCGCCCTTGCCCTCGTTGTCTTTCGGCGCATCTGTCGTCAGCGATTCGCCGGATGGTGTGTGAACAGCCGAACAACGCAGCTGACCTTCGTAGGTAATGTCAATTTGTACCATTGGGATGGAGTGTTTGCTATTTATTGCCAGCCATCACAGCCGACAGGAAATTGGAGTATGTCGGTGCTTGCCACGGTAAACAACCACGGCAGCCACAACCCGATGAGAAAACGCGCAAGTTCGGCAAGTTTGCCTACCAATCCATCGGAATCCAACAGACCGGTGCCCGGGCCCCAACTCGCCTGCGACTACTCCGATGTACGTTCATACATCTCATCGGAGTCGAAATCAAAAATCGAGGTCCCCACATCCGCGCCGGAATCCCTCAGCGGACCACCCAAATCGGTAGCCTCACCGCGCCGCTCACGGCCATTGCCAGCAGGGCCGTCAGCAAATGGGTCAAACGATTCAGCAGGCACCCGGGCGATCACCACCCGGAATCCATACAACCCGTCCCCACGGTAATCCGGACTGAATACATTGCGCATCGAACTCAACAACGTGTCCCGCCGCGCATCGCCCCAGCTCGCCCCACGGCACACCGCATGGTTGGCCATCCGGCCGCCATACGGATCAGACACCCATTCCCACACATTGCCACCCAAATCATACAAGCCCGACTTGCTAGGCGCGTACGATCCCACCGGCGCCGTGAAACGCGCACCGTCCACATATCCATCCAACACGCCAAGCCGCTGCAAAAACGGCGGCGCATCATCATCCGCGTAGTTACCCACCCGGTTCGGCGGCGGGAACTGCCGCCCCCATGGGAACTGCCGCGTATCCACGCCATCAAGCTCCACAGGTTCGCTGTGCGGTGCCTCGTCCAGCCCCACCACCAGACTCCACTCGCGGTCGGTCGGCAGTCGGTACTCGTAGCTGTTGCGGATCAGCCCCTCGGCGCGCTCTTTTCGGGTCAGCCACTCGCAGAACGCTTCAGCATCCTCGCGGCTGGCACGCCCCCACGGATGCGTCGGCCCCTGCTTGAAAAGCGGAGCACGCAGTGCCTCGCGACCAGTTTCCTCCTCAAACCGACGCCAATCCTGCACCCGCGTCTCCCAGATCGACCACATCAAGCCCCCGTTCGGCACAAACTTCATCTCCAGGCTGTTGGTCCAAGGGCGGCTGAACACCACGCCCCGACTCTCCGGCAGGTCCACATTCACCGTCGCCACCTCGTTCGCCTCGATGTCCACCGTCACCGTGCGGGTCTCATACCCGTCGAGATGGAATTCAAACACACGGCTGCCCGGCTTCAAGCGCTCGAGCACCAGCGGCGTCACCCCTGGCAAAATTCGCCCACCCGAATCCGAAACCATCGCCCCTGGCGGAGACGTGATCAAATGCACCCCGCCAAACACACGCTTGCGCACCACCAAATCATACGCCCGCAAAACCTCACCACCGCTCGTCGTCTTCGCGGGCACTTTGTCATTGGCAGCAAAAACATAGTAGTCCTCCTCGCTCATGAACCCGTCGAGAATGCTGTGACGCGTCAACCACTCGGCAAATGGCTTCATCTTGCGCTCGCTGAGCATCACCACATCCACCGACTCCGATCCTCCATCCGGGGCCACCACCTCCACCAGCGTCGACTGCAGCATGTCCGGTCCCAGACCGACAAACTCACGGTACACATCAGTCGTGACCGGAGTGATGCTCACATGCTCGTCCCCAGATGGCGCAAACAACATCCCAAACTCATTGCGCCAAGGAACCCCGGCACGAGGCGGCTGCCATTTGCCCAAGGTCGCCGCGACCACATTCCTCCGACCATCGCGCAAATCCACTTCCACCACCTCGTCGCGATGGTTCGTCTTGCGGAACACAAAAACCTGCGGCCCCACCCCCAAGTCATCCACCGTCTGTGGAGTCGTCGCGATCAACTCGCCATTGTGATAGACCTCCGCCGCTTCCGGTTCGGAGATAAACTTCACCACACTGGTCATCTCCGCCACGTCCGGCATCTCAACTCCCGTGCCCCCACTACCGCCACGACGCGCCGCATCCTCGGCAGAAATCACCGGCTGCCCGTCACGCCAGCCATCGACATCGCCCACGGCATCACCTGCCGATTGCCAGCCAGCCAGAGTCGAAACCAATACCCCGACCAAGGCCACAAACGCCACCATTCCCACCACACCAACCCAACGCACGCGACGCTTGCGCGCATTCACCCGCCGTACCTCACGCCCCTCAGCCACATCGCTCAGCATCTCACCCAGCACCGCCGCCGAATCCAACCGATCATCCAGCACCGGCGCACACGCCTGGCACAGCACATCGTTCAGCGAACGCCACAACGCCCACTGCTCCGCATCGTCAAAATCTTCCGGCAACTCAGGGAAATCCATTCGGTCCCTGCCGCTGCTGATCTCATACAACACCATCCCCAGCGAATACACGTCCGCCGCCGGTGTACCCGGCCCCTCTGGAGGGACAAACCCCATCGTCCCGACAAAACTCCGCCGCCCGACCGGCGCCACCAACCCCACGTCCGCCAACTTGGCCCGGCCATTCACAAAAATCACATTGGCCGGCTTGATGTCACGGTGCGCCAGCCCATGCACGTGCAAATGCTCAAGTGCACCCGCCAGCGTCATCCCAATCTGCAAACACTCCTCCAATGGCAGCCGCCCCGCACGCCGCACATCCGACTGCAACGTCCGCGGCTCGTAGTCGATCGGGTTCACGTCCGCTCCCCGCTCCACATCATCCCCCAGCTCCATTACATAGTAATAGAAGCCATCCTCTGTGTTGCGCCCGACATGCAGAATCGCCACCAACCCCGGGTTCTCACGCGAGCGCTGCTCGTACTGAAGGATCCCGTCAAACTCCCGCTCAAACGTCGCCTCATCGTCGAAGTTCGAGCGATGCACCACTTTGATCGCCCGAAACGCGCCAGTCACCCCCTTGCCCAGCCAAACATCACCATACGACCCCACACCAATCCGTCGCAGGATCTGATAGTCGGGAATGGATGGGGCTGCGGGCTGAGACAAACTCACGTCAGGGTTTAACGAATCAATCGGCGGTTTCTTCTAAAGAAATCTTAAATTTTCACCACCACCCTAGCGGTAGTCGGTATCCAGCTGGCTGATCTCTTTGCGCAAAATCGCCCCCACCCGATGCTTCGCAAGGTACACCTGGGTCACGCTCACTCCGAGTTCACGGGCCACCTTCAGAGTGTCCCATCCCTTGATCACATAGCAATCGTAGATCTGAAACTGCTTCACGCTCACCTTGTTCTTCACCCGCTGCAGCGCTGCCGTCGTCAGGTTCGCCGCCCACTCGTTGTCCCACACTTTCTCCAGCGTGTCCTCCTTCGGATCCGCAAAACGGTCGATCACCGCCGTGCTGCGGTCATCCTCGCCACCATAGCTCATCGCCGTGTCTTTCTTGCGCTTGCGGAACTGATCGCCAATCCGCCAGCGTGTCATGTTCAACAACCACGACTTGAACGACCCCGCATTCGGGTCATACCGGTTCTGCTTCGACTGCTTGGCAATCCCGAGAATTGTCTCCTGCACCACGTCAAATGCCTCGTCGGAGCGCAACCCCGCCTTCAACGCCACCGCGTAGATCAACCGCCAATACGTCTTGTAGAACTCATCCCACGTCCGCTGGTCCTCCCAGTTCTCCAACCGGGCAATCAAGCTCTTGCGAGTCGCCTCATAGCGCTCGTTGATCTCTTTCTCCTCCAAGTCCTCTTTGGAGTCAGCTTTCGCACGTGGATTGTCGTCTGGCATCGTGGGGTCAAATTGACACGATTCTTCGCACCGGCGAAAGCCAATCTTACGCAAGAATTCATAATTTCCAGAATCCGCAGGCTTCCGCTCATTCCAATTGTCGCCACCACCCGGAATTTCCGTCTAATAGCCAGCCCCCCGGCCACTCCATGTCCGCTCACCCCGCATTTTCCACCGCTCCCAGCAATTTTCCCCCTTCCCATCCCAACAATCCATGCGATAATACCCCTGTTCCATCTGTGGATCATTCAGCCGGGGGCGTTCTGGTTTCGACTGATGATTAGACGGGTGGGTTGCATGTCGAGGTTGATCGGCTGGCCTCGTAAAAAGCCGCTCAAAAAAATTAATTGCAGATTCCAACGAATACGCAATGGCTGCTTAATTGACAGTCAACGTCCGCTTGCCAACGCCTGCTAGGTGAGCCGACGACAAATAGCAGGCTGATTTCAACGCCGCGCACTCCGGCTGCGAAATGAGATCTAATGAGTGATCGGGATCAGCAAACCGCCGACCGGATAGCGCATCCCTAAATTCTCCGGACGGCTAAACATGTAGATGCTCACTTTGAAGATCATCAGGACAGGGGTTCGACTCCCCTCGCCTCCACCATCTTCCCGCCCCCCGGGGCACCCACAAAAAGGCCCTCGCCACCAGCGAGGGCCTTTTTGCATCCCCACCGCAGGCCGGGCGACACCCACCTCACGAATCACAGCGTCCCCGTCAAACACGCGCCACATACGTCCGCTTTGAGGAACCGCAGATGACGCCGATTTTCACAGATCAACTTTTTGCTTCACGAGGATCTGAAATTCGCCACCGCGCCCTCCTAATTCACATCCGTCATTCAATACCACTTGAACGGTCAAATTGACTGAATGGCGGAGAGCTTTTTCGTGTGAGGCAAGGCGCGAACCGCGATGCTCGCGGGCTGCCTGAGCTGTAAGCAACAGCAGCATCACTCAACAAAATCCCGTCACGATCACGTCCTTCATCTCTGATCCCACATACTCCTCCCTCGGTTCCGACCAGGTGACCGTTTAAATGGTACAAACCCTGTCGAAAAAACACCCGGGCAGGACTCCCCCCCCCATTTTCGTGGCTTTTTGTGTTCTTCGTGGCCACCTCCACCGGCTTCGCCTGCAATCAAAAGCAGTGATTCTCACTGCACTCCAAGCACCGCCCCACGGCCCACAAGTTTCCCATCCGGGCACCCAACACGGGGAATCCGACATTCCCTGTCGACAGCCATCACCGCAGCGCAGCGCCCCACCGGACCGCCGGATTTCACCCGGCCACCAAACCAAAGGAGCGCAGCGACCTCTCCCCCTAAAACATAAAACCTAACACCTAAAAACCATCCCAACCCACCGCCCCCTCCCGACACGACGACGCACCCTAAGTTAGTGCCATTCACGCCCGCAGTTACCAAAAGGTAAGTTTTTTATAACAGCGGACATGAACAGCCGCGTACATCTTTCCTCACCGGGCTTCCTTAACAAAGAAGCACCACAAAAAAAACTAGACGAGAAAGACATTAGTTATAACTTCCCGCCACAATGCAACATAACATATGGATCCTGGCTATCCTCCTACTCCCCTATTTAGCCAGCGCTGAAATCGAAGTCGCGGATACCAAAGGCCGCAAAATGAACGTAGAGGTACTCTCGTACACCGAGGGCAACAGCAGTACGAGGATCCAGCGCACAGCAGACGGCGCAATCTTCGATGTGAAGCTCTCACTCTTCGACGCCGAATCACAGGCTAAAATCAAGCAAAGCGCGCCCAAGGTCCGGGCGGATCTCAACGCATCCGTCTCGGTCGGTCGGCGCAGGGAGCGTATCGGATCGAGTTCCTATATGAAGCGGCAGACGCTGACGGCAACGGTCAAGGTCGTGAACAAGTCGATGAAAATCAATTTCCTCGACGGCACGGGCACTCTGCTGCTGGTAGCCCGCCAGACCAAACGCTACGCCGATGATGACGCCGACTACGGCAAAATCCTCTCAATTCAGACATTCACCCCGATCATCCACTCAGGAGGCACCTTTGAATGGGACGCCAAACCAGTGGAGACCAAATACGACTCCGACAAAGACAGGAGCAACATTGGAGGTTGGGAATACTACGGCTGGGTGCTGGTCATTCAGGACACAGACGACACCGTGGTTGCCGTCGAAACCAACATCGGAAACCTGCAAAAGGAAACACGTGCCGATCCCTCGATTGGAAAAATCTTCGCCGAGCTCGAAGAGGACGAATTAGTGAAAAAGAATCTGTCGAAGCTCTACGATTAAGACTCCGGCCCAGACTCTTAAGAAGCGACTCACTACAACACTACGATCAATCCCGAGCCCCGTTCATGGATCAACCACCATGAGCGGGGCTTTCTTGTGCAGATTCCTTTACGAGACGTAGACACCAGCGCCTCGCCCTTTAGCGCGCACAAACAATACAGCCAAACTGTCACTGGAAGGCTGAGAAGATCATGATCCCACCGAACCTGGATACAAAAACGCCTGTTAGCTCAAGTGAACCAACAGGCGTTTCAAAATGAATGGCGGAGAGGGTGGGATTGCCCGCTCCTTCGTCGCGGCTTGCTTCGCTGCGCGAAGGATCGAACCGTTCCTTCCAGACCGCGGGCTCGAATCCCACCGAACCATGGATACAAAAACGCCTGTTAGCTCAAGTGAACCAACAGGCGTTCTAAAATCAATGGCGGAGAGGGTGGGATTCGAACCCACGGTACCTTTCGGCACGGCGGTTCTCAAGACTCATGCACACCCTTTAAAAATAAGGGCTGGCGGAGCCGTCTACTCTCAATCTACTATTTTATCTTGCTTGTCTACCAGTTTCGTGCGATTGCGTAGGTATGCGAAACATTGCAACCGTGCAGGAGATCAAACACCCCAAATACACGCATCGCGTTAGATTCCCGAAAGCTGGCGGGAAGTGGGGAACCAAACATTTTGAATCTGCCGAAGACGCAGAGGCGCACGCCGACGAGTTCAACAAGGATCTGATAAAACACGGAGCCGAAGAGGCGAGCATCTCGAAGGCCGACCGCGTAGCCGTCTCCACGTTCTATCGTGAGGTTGCCGAACTGCAAGGTGGATCAGTCAAAGTGAAAGTAGCAACCGCGTTGAACCACTACCTCGAAACACTACGAGCACGCTACAAGTCCGTCCCGTGTTCTGAAGTTGCGAATCAGTTTGTAGACGCGCACGATAGAAAGTGGAGTCATGAACAACGCCGATCCGTACGACCACGCATCAAACGCTTCCTAGATGAATATGGCGATTGGTTCGCGTGTGACGTGTCGCCGGAGATCGTGAGCGAGTTTCTGGACGATTTGACCGCGCGCAGCGGTAAGAACCAAGGGCAACCGATCAGCGACCAAACCAAACTGCATTATTGGCAGGTTGTGCATCAAATGTTTAAGACGGCAATCAAGACGGGAGCCGCTCAGATCAACCCAGCCAACGAGGACAACAAGCCCGGAGTCATGAGCAAAAAGCCGGGAACGCTCAGGCCGCGCGAGGTTGCCGCACTATTGCACGCCGCCGACTCTGATGTTGTCGCAGCCATCGCCATTTCATTCTTCGCCGGAGTCCGCCGGTCGGAGCTAGTTCAACTCGACTGGAAAAACGTCGATCTTGAATACCAGTTTATCGAGATCCCCCGCGAGATCACTAAGACCGCAGAGGGCGAGCGGAATATTCACATCGAGCCGAATCTTATCGAATGGCTTAAACCGCACGCGCAGATCGGCGGGAAGGTAGTATCAAGCCCAGGCCGATACCGCATCGGATTAGCCGACGCAATCGCCAAGGCAGGAATTGAGGAATGGCCGCACAACGCAGGCCGCCACAGCTTCGCCACCTACCACCGCGCACACTTCAAGACGGATGCCAAGACCGCGACACAGCTCGGCCACAGCGATTCGAAGTTGCTCAAAACTCGCTACTCCAAAACCGTGCACCCGAAGATTGCCGCCGAGTATTGGGAGATCCGCCCGACCGCGAAAATTACCCATCTCAGGAAGGGCAAACAGGCCTAACCGCCCAACACCAAATCAACCGCCATCGTCGCCCGTGGATAGCCAATCCTACCAACGATCAGCGCTCGACCTTGTCCAAAGGTATCGAGCGCAGTTCTACGACCAGATCGTAGCCGCGCACCCGCTACTGCCCGTCATGGTCGCGGTTGGGTTATCTGTGCCGCCGGATGTGAGAGCCCGCGCCATGGCCGACCCCGACGCCATTCTCGGCGGTGGGAGATTGCTCATGCTCACCCACGCCGCGAAGATCGAGAGCGACGAAATCACCGGCGACCTTATCGCATTCTGCGCGACGGTTTTCGGGTGTGAATTGGTAAACGCGTTTCGTTGCGCTGAAACACTAGGCGCTGAGTACATCGTCCCCTTTATCGAGAGCACGAGGCGTGAAGGTTTCATTGACGCCCTTTCGGCAATGACAGGAGACGGCAAGCACCCGACCAGCGCGACGATTGAGAAAACGATGGCGGAACTTGCTATTTACTCCCAATTAAGCGACGACCACGCCGCCGAATGTGATCGCCTATGGCTGAAAGGGAGATCGTTACTCGCTCAAGATAACCTGTCCGCGATGGCACTTGATATGATGCTGGCCGACGAGATCAGGAAGGCGGAGCGGAAGATCAAAAAGCGGAAAGGCGTTGGATTATCCGAGAAACTTAGAACGCTATGGCTTCCCGCCGCACTTTGGGCGATGAGCAAAGAGCGAATTGCGCGGACGATTGCCGGAGGCCATGCGCCGAAGGAGGTCGGGAGAGCGATTCAAACCGACCCCGCGTTACAGCGGAGCCATCGCCCACGAGCGTAAGCGCACCCTATGCGCCGCAAATTGAGCACCCGTGATTTTTGTCGCGGGTGTTTTTTTGTGATTTTCTCCCCTTGTTTTTACGTTCGCGAAACGTGGTGCACGCTTGGCGAATAACGGTTTTCGCCAAACTTGGACATGGTCGGGGCATGAAAGTAAACGCATCCACCACCACCCCGACCGAACGCCCTACCCCATCCGTCGCACTCGCGCCCAACGAGTTGATTGATACCGCAGAACTCGCACGCCGCTTGAAGGTAACACGACGGAGTATCGACAACTACCGAGCCCAGGGGCGCATTCCCGCAATCAAGATCGGGCAATGCGTAAGGTTCAATTGGCTTCGAGTGATCGAGGCACTGGAAGGCATTAGCGAGAGCAAATAGCAGGAGGCCGAACCCGATCACAGAATCCAAACCGCCCGAAGATATGAGCCAGCTAACAGACGGCCAGATCGCACGAGTTGCCAAATACACAGGCATCGAACCCGACGCACTCCGCCGACTCGCTCCCCAGATGCTCACCGCAGCAGACCCACAGACCGCGCCACGAGAGCGCGTGAACGTGCCGGTAAATCTTGGCAGCAAATTGTCCGAGCGACTTCACCGCGAAGCGGAGCGGCAACACATGAGCGTTAATCGCGTGATTGAGATGCTTTTGGCTTATGCGCTCAACAAAGTGGAAACCGGCCAAGCTGGAATCGCCGCGCCGATCACAATCGAGATCGACGACGAGACGGCCGCCAACCTGGCATCGCGAGCGAAAGCAGCCGGACGCACAACCGGCGAGCAGCTAAAGGCCGAGGCACTCACGCACGCCGCGACCGCCGGACGCGTACCAGCGCAGTCGAGCGACGGGAAATAACAGGCGGATCGTTCCTAGAAGGTGACCCAAACTCCCCGAGCAGGGTGACAACTCTCGTAAGGATATGAAACAAGAAATCCTGACCCGACCAGAACTTGCCGCCCGTCTCCGAGTGTCCACCAAAACGGTCACGGAATGGACTATCAAAGGCCTGATCCCGTGCCTGAAGGCCGACCGCGCCACGCGCTACGATTGGCGCGAAGTGCAGGACGCACTCAGCACCCGCAACAAGGCGAAATAACCCCGAGCACAAAAAAAAGCCGCTGCCCGGGGACGACGGACAACGACCTAAAAGAGAAGTCTTGGCGGCTTCAATCTAGGCGAGATGTCACCCGCGAGGCAAGGGGCAAAATTCAATCCCTTCCATGCAACAACACCAATATCAACTTGATAGGCAGCTTGAGCCACTAGAGCCACGCAGCCCAGACCTCGCCGCAATTATTGAGGGCGCGGGAAAAGCCAAGCATTACAGCACTGCCGAAGATGCAATCAGCCAACTTATCAAAGACGCTGAATTCGCAGACTTCTGCGAACTGGCGCTTGAATACATCGGTCACAAGCTTCTGAACGCGGAAGGCAAGGTTCGGAAGCCGACAGCGAAAGAGGCCGCCGTCATCATTGCCGAACATTTCAAGAAACACGCCGAGCACGCCGCTGGAGGCCTAGCGCGGATCAATGGATCCGTGCACTACTTCACCGGCAAACATTGGCAACCACTGGAGGCTGAATGCTTGGAATCATCGCTCGGCCAATTCGCTGAGGCTATCGGGCATTGCGTTACCGACTCCAGGTATTACGAATCGCGCCGGAAGCTTGCAGAGCAGCTCCGCACCGTGACCCCGCAGCTACAGCCAACCGGCGGATCAATGGTCAATTTCTCCAACGGCACGCTTGAGCTAAAGCGAGATCGCGAGGTTATGACCAGCCACAGCAAAGCGCACGGATTTACCTACGTTTTGCCGTTCAACTACTCACCGGATGCGGATTGCCCGATCTTCAAGCGCTACCTTGATCGAGCGTTGCCAGATGCGGAAAGCCAGCAACTTGTGAGCGAGTTTTTCGGGTGGATCTTCCTACGAGATTTGAAGCTTGAGAAGATGCTTGTTCTGCTAGGACACGGTCACAACGGGAAGTCCGTCTTGTTTGATATTATGTCCGCAATGCTTGGAGCTGATAACATTTCAAACATCAGCTTCGATTCGCTCAAGAAACCAGAGAGCCGGTTGCCGATGCTTGGCAAGCTTCTCAACTACGGATCCGAGATTGCGGGAAGCGTGCCGCCCGATACGCTAAAAAAAGCATCATCAGGCGAGCCGCTGGAATTCCGCCGGTTATACCAAGACCTTGTGACCAGCAAGGACTACGCTCGACTCGCGTTCAATGCGAACAATCTGCCGAGCCTCACAGAGCAAACGGAAGGCTTTTTCCGCCGCTTCCTGATTGTTCCATTTGAGCAGACGATCACGCCCGAAGAGCGAGATCCTGACCTTGCCCGCAAGATCATCGAATCTGAATTGCCTGGCGTGATGAATTGGGTTCTCAGCGGTATGCGACGAGTCCGCGAGCGGAAAGGATTCAGCCCGTGCGCCAAGTCTGACGAGTGCTTGCGCCGCTACAAGCTGGAGTCCGACAGCGTTGCGCTATTTCTGGACGATGAAGGACTCGCGCCATCAGCCAGCGAGCAGGTGCTGAAAGGCGAGCTTTATCAGGAGTATCGGAACTATTGCGCCGACAACGGTTATCGAGCGTGCGGGAAGCGAGAGTTCGGAGCCCGTTTGACGAAGCAGCACCGGATCTTCGAGCATCGCACCAGCACCGGCCGCTATTGGCTGATCGAGAAGAGCGCCTGAGAAATGACGCAAATGACAGAAATGACGGCTCAAACAATCGGAACAAAATTCTTCCCCCCTTCCTTAAAATGAACTCCCCAACTTTTCCTGAGACATGCGCCCTTGATCCTAACCGGCTCGAAGCGCTTCGCATAGTTGCTGGTAAGGTTATCGCACAATGCCCACAATGCGCCGCTGGAGGGCGCGACACCGCGAAGGATAATCTAGCCATCTTTGAAAGCGGAGCGTTCTATTGCATCACAGGATGCGACGCTAAGGCGATTCACTCGCTAGCAGGCAGAGAATCGGACTGGAAGCCCGACCCTGACGAGAAGCGCCGCTGGCAGAAGGAACAAGCGCAGCGACGAAGGCAGGAGGCCGAGCAGGAGGCACGCGCCAAGGCAGCGCAGGAATACCGCCGCCCGTTGATTGATCGCCACCGATGGACAAGCGGGGAAATCCTGGCAGATAGCCCCGTGAGGCTCGACCGGCCAATGCTGAAGAATTACCCTGACCGTGCAATGCTCGCCGCGTTATTCGCCCCTGACGCTCTGCTATGGACTGGCGAAGTTTACGAGTCGGGAACCGCTCACGCCGCCCGATGGCAGAAGACCAGCGGCCACCATTCAACCGCGCATCGGTGCGGATCCATGACCACGCCCGCAACGTGGAAGGAGGGCACAACAAGCCGCACAAGGGACAACGTCGCAACATCGCCATACACCGTGCTGGACTTCGACGGCTTTGACGGAACCGCACCAACCACCCCCGACGAACTTCGAGCACATCTAGCAGACTCCGCCGCAATCATCCGATGGATGCGCGAAGACTTGCACTGGAGGCTTGCCGCTATTGTCTTTACTGGATCAAAGAGTCTGCACGCTTGGTTTCATACTCCGCCGCAGCAAGCCATTGCTGACCTTCGCTCAATCGCTCCGCAGCTAGGCATCGACGCCGGACTAGTAGGACACCCTGAGCACCCGTGCAGACTACCAGGACACCGACACGAGAAGACCGGCAACACGTCAAGACTACTCTGGCTCGACCACGCCGCCCGATGACCGGAAGAATTTTGTTCCATCATTTCAGCCCGTCATTTTTGTCATTTGTGTCATTAGCTCCGCCGATGAAGCCAAGCCCCCAACAAACACGCGCCGACGACCGGAAGCTCGAACGCATCGAATTCGACATTCAGCAGACCGCAGCAGAACCCCCAGAATCGCCACCACGAGCCGCAGGACTCGCGACGGGCATCAACCGCCAAGCACTCGAGCGGATCGGGCTGAGCCGATTACTCGCGACCACACCGGACGCTTTGAAAGGTTGCACGACTACCAAACCGGAGCCGCCGACCGATGAGCCCGCATTTCATGCATTGCCGATTAGATCGCCGCGACGATGACCACCCAGCGTCGCAGAGGATCCGCAGCCCGATCAATTAGTTTCCGTTTACGGAAATCAAAACGCCCGCCGGAGAGATCCGCGCGGGCATTTTCGTGCATGGATCCGGACACGAGAAAGGCGAGCGCGACGCCCCCAGCTCCCCAGCCGATACGCCGCGCCCGCCCCAACAATCGAGAGAATGGGAGGACTCTCACCCCTGCTCACTTGTCACCGCACATCGCCGGAAGTCCGTGAGGGTGACAAACGGTGCTTCTGTGAAGGCTCCCCACCACACGCGCACGCGGGAGCTCCAATTTTTAACAGCTCCGCAATATGGGATTTCTCGACAGATTCAAGCGCCGCCGCTCTAGCAAGACTCTAGCACCCAAGCACGACCAACCGATCAGCATGGCGGAATTCGACCGCAAGATCGAGGAGATCGAAGAAGCCAAAGCACGCGCAGCAGCACGCGATCAGCAACGCCGCGCCGAGATCACCGACGACTTGCCAATGGCGATGGCGCCGACCACGCCGATCACCACGAGCGCGACCACCGAGGCCACCGCGACAACAAATCAAGCGATGCCACAAACGGCACGCACTACCCAACCCGAACCAAGAACCAATATGCCGACATTCGACACTACACCAGGAACCAGCATCCACGCGTTGAAACAACAAGCCGCCGCCGCACAGAAAGCGGTTGCGGATGCCATGGGGATCAAAGACGCAGCCCAGATCCGTGCCAAGCTGAAGCTTATGCTTGCTAGCGGGAACGTTTACTACCCAGCTTGTGACATTAGCTTTGGATCAGTCTCAAAGAGGCCATCTAGCACGACTATGTTTCGCGTGGTGGAAATCGTTTCGAGCGTGGACGGTAAAAAATATCGTTACCTTGATACCATTCCCGAGCAATCCGTTCGCCGCTTGCTGGAGAAAGAAGGCTTGTCCGCCAAGCGCGAGGTCGTCGAGCCCGAGCCGCTGACGCCAGAGGAAGCGCTGAAAGTGATCGAAGGCAAGGCAGACCCGCAGAAGCCGGTTGAGCAGCCATCGCAAATCGACCTGGCGATTGAAGCCATCAAAAAACGTGAGCTCATCACCCCTCGCACATGGCTTATCGCGCGCGAATTCAAGCCCGCGTCCGTTGTCCCGCGTGATCTTTACGACGTTGGCCGCAAGACCTTCGAAGAGCTCGAATTCTAGCCGATATGATCTTCCCGTACTTAGTAACAGAGGAAACGCTACCGGATCGCGAACCTCGCGTCATTCACATCAGCAACGACCGCCGCGCCGCGATGGACGCTTACGACGACGCATTGAAGGACGATCCCGAAGCCATCGTCTATTTCTACGAGTTGTCCGCACCGTTGAAACGCCGCAAGCCGTCCGCAATTCTCCAATCCAAATATCAAGAACCATGAAACGAATTCCTATTCACGAGCAGCCCGCCCCGATCAAAAACCCGCCGCTGACCGAAGCCGACTTCATCGCGGCCGCCGATGCAGCCCAACAGCACGAAAGCCCCGTCCGCGTAGCAGCGTGGTCTAACGCCGTACTTCTACGCAATAAGCGAGGGATGTGGCGCGAGATCCCGAAAGGCGATTGGGAGGCGCGTATGCGCCTGATGGGGATTCCTTCGCAGCGCTTGCAGGTTCCAGCAACCGACAAAACTCCGCAGGAAGCAAGCGAAGCGATTGCAGCCGGAGCCGATGCCTTATCGGATGATGCGTATCGAAGCGCCACCCAGATCGAATTCGATCGCGTGAAAGCGCTTGGTGTCATTAGCCGCGAAGCCTGGGCGCACATGCCGAAGAGCTAACGACGATCAAGGCTCAGATTGCCAACGTAAAACCTTCAGCCTGACGGGAAACCGCCGGGCTCGAAGTGGTAAGAGAGCGGTTGTTTTATCCCATATCGTTAGCTCTCTAGCTTCCGCCGGACGGTTCACCGAGCGAAGCCCCGCCGCTGGCAATGGTGTTGGCGGCGGGATTCATTTCTCTAACGCCGCCGAGACAGATGCCGATCACTGACCCACTCGCACCAGAGATTACCGTGCCGCTCTCATGCGCTGGAGACGTCGCCGTCTTCGATCACCCCATCGAGCACATCGAGCCCGAGCCCGACCGCGAGCAGATCCAAGCCGACCCTGCCGAAGTGCTTCACGCAATGATTCGCGCAGTTGCGCAGATCGACCTGGACGCAGTCGAAACAATCACACCCGACGACGTGGTGAAGATTCAGCGCAGATTCATCGCATTGCTTTATGTGGTGAGGCCGGACGTTATTCGAGGCGCGACCGTGCGCGATATTGCTGCCGCGTTAGGCATTAGCTTTCAGCCATTCCACCGCCACGTTCGCAAAGTCTCAAAGGCGACCGGACTTCACTACAGGACGGAAAAAACAAGTGGCAACTACCGAACAGCAGCAACCGCAGCGCATAAGCGCAAACGCGCAGGAAAGCCATAGGAGGCCGTTTAACGCGGTTTTATCAATTCGCGGCACTCTATACCAAAACACAATCAAAACGCCATGAGCGACGCGAGAGAGCGCGAGAGAGGGGCAACCCTACCCACCCCCATTGGGACCCCTATAATTTTGAACCTTTCATTCAGGTCGCACCGAAGCTCGGTCAAAATTCGTCAATCTGAGATCGCGCTACTGCGGGATTCATAGCAAGCGATTGCTCCCACAGTCCAGCAGCGTCCCGCAATGGTGACAACGTGAGCACCAATGAAGGCTCGAATTCCACAGAAAGCACGACGCCACGAAGCGGAACGCGAGCGGGACAAATTCCACTATGAAGCAATCACTCGACACAATCGCGGAACGCCTATGCGCCGCCTATGGATTGGAGCAAGGCACTATCGCCAAGAGCACAATCCACCGCTGGAAACAACGGCAGTATCCGATCACGCAACCCGCAGCCCTTCTAATCATCCTGGGCAACCTACAGCGCCAGCCAGAGTGGTTTGAACAAGCCAAGCGCCACCTTCACGCGACCGCAGCGGAGGCAGGATCACCGACCACCCCGCCGCAGGACATCGCCGACGCTATCAATGCGCAACTGGAGAAGCTTCACGCCGAGATGAGCGATGCCACCGACTACGCCACCGCGCGGACGCTGAAGACCAAGACGAGCGCAGCCTATGATTTGTTGAGGCTATCCCGTGCGATGGGTGAGCTAGTGAGCGTTGAGAAAGCTCACGACGCTGGCTTCAGGATGGGAACAATGGTGAAAGCGATGCTTAACCGAATGGTGGACACGTTGCCGCCAATGCTCGCCGGTCTGGACGAGGTGGGAATTGTGAAGGTGCTCAGGCCGTACTTGGATCAAACGTTGCGCGAGTTCCACGAGGCCACCGCGAGAGAGCTCGAAGCATTGAAAGACGAGGCTGAAATTGAAGGCGAAAGGGGCGCCAAATGATGAAGCGAGATAACAAGAATCTATTCGCGCGGGCTGTCGTTCGCGGGATGCAGGATCCTGAGCCGGAGACAATCGAGAAGGCCGCCAAGCTCGCGCTGAGCAAGCTCAGGATCTATGACCTGATCCACGACCAGGAAGCCGAAATGCGCCGCGTGGCTGAAATCTACCGAGACGCGTTCGTAAAGGTGCTGGCTGAGCTCGAAGAAGATTGGATCCGTGAGGATAAGGAGAAAGGACTTCATGAGTAAGCACAAGCCCGGAAAGAAAGCACGCAGGAAGGCGAGAGAGGCCGAGAGACTGCAAGCCATGGCGATGAGTTACACCACCGCCGCCGGAAGCATTGACGCGTTGCTAGACGCCATTGCGCAGCCTCAGCCACACCACGACCGATGAAAGATCCGTTCAAGTGGATTGCCCGACTGTTCGCGACACCGCCGCAACATCACACCGCGCCGGACGCCGCCAACCTGCCGGACGGGATCAGCTATGATGCACGCCGCCGACGTTATCGCGTGCAGCTCGACCACGGCACAGAGCACCGAATCACGCTAGCGGACGCGATGACAGCGAGACGCGAGACGATAGACGGTTGAGCGTGGATCCGCACCGACGATCACACCGACGACGCGACAGGAGCACCGGCACGCGACACGGTGAGCACCGACGACGACGCGGCACACCGATCACACCGGCACACGCGGCACGACCACGACCGGCGGAGATGACCGGCGGAGATGACCGGCGGAGATGAGTAGAATTCGAGCAGACTGTACCAAGCCGACGACGTAGCCGGAGTGGATCCGATGTGGAGAGATCCGCGCCGAAACGATCCCGAAATGCTCGAAAACCGCCCCAAAAAAATCTACTCAGAATCTACTCGAAGGCGTGCGAAATGACGCGCAAACCCTGATAACTCCGTTACAGGCGAAAAAAGAAGCGACCCCCATTTTCAGGGAGTCGCTTTCTTTGTAACTCATTCAAAATGAATGGCGGAGAGGGTGGGATTCGAACCCACGGAGACTTTCGCCTCGGCGGTTTTCAAGACCGCTGCATTCGACCACTCTGCCACCTCTCCGCTTTGTCGGCGAACCGACGAAATCTTTTGCAGTGGCGCGAGTCTGTTTTTAGGAAACAGGCTCGAGGTCTGGATTGCTGTCCTCCACTGTATGACCAATGGCAGCGAGTGCAACCAAAACTGCGTTAATTGCGATGGCAACACCGGACCCGAGGAAGCCTGAGACAACTACCACTTCTTTAGTCTTGTCGTTAACCAGTTCAGGGTTAGTCCACAGCGCATCAGGGAAGATAGCGACCAAGACGTTGAGCGTCCCTGTAAAAAATGCGAATGCACCGACCATCATCCACAGATAGTTGGCGGCGATGCCACTGCGACCTGTGGCTACCAAGCTGATGAGCTGGAAGAACAAAACGGCTCCGAAAGCGACGATAGCGCCGCCGTAGATCTTCTGCCAGAAGCCTTCCTGGAACAAATTGCCCCCGGCGGCCAGAACGTTAAGCATTACGACGAACAACGCCCCGATGGCGAAGACACGACTAAAAGCGGTGGATGGTGCGGACATGGCATGAGCATTAGCCGACTCATGGCCACTGCGCAACTGGAAAGCGCAATCAGATGCATCGGCCGGATTCCCACTCACAATCAACGAATCCGCCTGTAATAGACGGGTGAAAGCATCCCACCTTCTCTGCTGGAGCATCCATCGAGGATAGAGGAAGCGATCGAGAAATGGACGGAGCCCAACGCTTCAACGGCAAGAGTGCCGTTGCTCCAGCGGGGGATGGTGGTCGCACGGGGTGCGATGGAGCGACCACCCTCCTGAATTCGAAGGGGATGGCGACCTCGACAATAAGCCTGCCCTCCCTCAAAACATCTCCGATCCAGGAATCTGCGGCAACCGCTTGGCTCACGCCCTCGCCTCATACTCTCTACGGGCTCTTTGCCCTGAATGATGGCCTGAATCCTGCAGGACAGCGCCCTCCCTCATGACGGCAGGAATGCCGTCCCTCCAGCGCTGCGCATGCCTTGGACGGCAATCATGAACATGTTGTGAATCCAGTCTAAACCCGCACTACGAATGATCCCCATTCTGCGCCTTGGCATATCTGCGTGAGCTCAGCTTTAGAGAAGCTGCCGCGAAGTGGACGGAGCCCAACGATTCAACGGCAGGAGTGCCGTTGCTCCAGCGGGGAATGGTGGCCGCACGGGTTGCGATGGAGCGACCACACTCCTGTGGTCGAGGGGGGATGGAGCCATCCCTTTTAACGGCTGGAATGCGTCCCTCCAGCGCTGCGCATGCCTGATTCCGGTAATCATGACCATCTTGTGAATCCTGTCTAAAAACAGACCTCCCCTGCGTCTTTGCCGAGCATTGCCTGCAAAAACTCCTAGCAGGCCGATAATTTCTATCCAAACACCCGCATCCTTTGCATCATCGCGCCATGTCCGGAAAGCGCTCATTGATCAACCACCACATGCGGCAACTGCTCGACCAACATTCGGTCGATGAGTTTTCCCAACGGCTCCAACTCGACACCGAAGACCTGCCGCGTGCGCTCCCCGCCACCGCAAAATGCACCGCTGGGCGCGCGGACAAGCTGTGGACCCGACTCAATGCCCCGGAAGCCGTGCGCGAGACCTTGCTCGACCCCACCACCCGCGACCAGATCGAGTCCTATTCCGGCAACATAGAAAACTGCATCGGCTCGGTGAACGTGCCGGTTGGTGTGGTCGGGCCGCTGCGCGTGCGTGGGTTCTTCGCCCACGGCGACTACCCCGTCCCACTCGCCACCAGCGAGGCGGCACTGGTGGCCAGCTACCATCGCGGTGCACGATTGATCAGCGCTGCCGGAGGGGCCCGCTCCGTGTTGCTCAATCAGGCGGTCACGAGATCGCCCGCCTTTGCGTTCCGCGACATGATCGAAGCCGGCCGCTTCATCGCCTGGATCAGCGAACAGTTCGACCACCTGTGCGCTCGCGCCAACGCCACCACCTCACACGGCGAGCTACTGGACATGAGCATCACCGCCGAGGGCAACCACGTGTACCTCAACTTCGAGTTCAGCACCGGCGACGCCTCGGGCCAGAACATGGTCACCATCGCCACCCAGCACGCGTTTGAATACATCCTCGAGCACAGCCCGATCGCCCCCCAGGAGGCCTATGTCGAAGGCAACCTCTCCGGCGACAAAAAGGCCAGCGCCCAAGCGTTCACCACCGTCCGCGGGAAAAAGGTCAGCGCTGAGGTCATCATCCCCGCCGACCTGCTGGAAAAACACGTCCACGCCACACCGCAACAACTCGTGGACTACTGGCGCATGTCGGCGGTAGGTGGCGTACTCAGCGGTACCATTGGCGTGCACGGGCACTTCGCCAATGGGCTCGCGGCCCTTTATATTGCCACCGGTCAGGACGCCGCGTGCGTTGCCGAGTCCGCCGTGGGGGTCACCCGCTTCGAGACCACCGACGACGGATCACTCTACGCCGCTGTGACACTGCCGGGCATCATGGTCGGAACTGTGGGTGGTGGAACGGGGCTTCCGTCACAGCGGGCGTGCCTTGAGTTGATGGGACTGAGCGGGGCAGGAAAATCCGGAGCCCTCGCCGAGGTCACCGGTGCTTTGTTGTTAGGCGGAGAAATCTCCATCATCGCAGCACTCGCGGCCGGGCACTTCACCCGAGCCCACCGCAAGTTGGCCAGATAACCACCACCTGCTGCAGCATCGCTTTCCCGATCCATGGAATCCACCGCATCAAACGAATCCGCGCTCTCGTTCCCACGACGCTTCTGGCGCTACCAGTCCGAGCGCTTTCCATTGGTTCAACACAGCCCGTTGGTTGCCGCGTTCAGCGCGTGTGCCGTCATCTTCCCCACTCTGCTGGCCGACGCCGTACTGCCCGGTTGGGAAGCATTCGCCGGTGCGTTTATCGTCTGCCTGTGGTTCTTCTTCCAACTGCGCATTGCAGACGAATTCAAAGACAACGAAGAGGACACGCAGTTCCGCCCCTACCGTCCGGTTCCCCGCGGGCTGATCAAGTTGCGCGAGCTGGGCATACTCTTTGTTATTGGCGCGCTGATCCAAGCCGCGGTGGCTTGGTATCTGGCGCCGGCATTGCTGATCATTCTCGCCATTGCCTGGGCCTACCTCGCGCTGATGAGCGTCGAGTTCTTCGCCGGCGACTGGCTCAAAGCGCGCCCCATCACTTATCTGTGGACGCACATGCTCATCATGCCGCTGGTCGATCTGTTTGCCACCGCGTGTTACTGGCTTCCGGCGGGCAGCCACCCTGGGCTGCCATTGGTGGCATTCCTCGCAGCAAGCTTCGCCAATGGCCTGGTGATCGAAGTCGGCCGCAAGTGCCGCCAACCCGACGACGAAGAGGATGGCGTACCAACCTACAGCAAACTCTGGGGCCGCGACCGCTCGGTGACGGTGTGGCTCGGCTGTCAGATCGCAACCGGGGCATTTGCAATTCTAGCAGCCCTTGCCGCCGGCACAGTGTGGCTGGTCGCAGCCGTGCTCGGTGCCGCGTTCGCCTACTCGCTGGTCCAACGCCGACGCTTCATCAATGGCCACCACGGCAAATGCATCGAAACCGCCTCCGGCATCTGGACACTCGCCCTCTACCTCGCACTCGGACCACTGAGCTGGCTGCTAGTCAGGTAGCCCTTCTATAACCAGCGGGCACCACCTAAAACGTAAAAACCTCACCACCTAAAACCTCACCCGATGTCCATCATCCCCTTTAGCCACGAGCTGGCGACTGATCCTGCGGTTGTCGGAGGAAAATCCGCGGCGCTCGCACGGCTCACCGCTGCCGGGCTTCCGGTTCCTGCTGGTTTTTCCGTTCCTAACGACGACGCCCCAACGACCGCCGAGCTCCAACACGCCGTCGATTCACTGGGAGGCTCACTTTTCGCCGTCCGCTCATCGGCCACCGAGGAAGATGGAGCCAACCACTCATTCGCCGGCCAATTTGATTCATTTCTCGAACTGAGCGCCGACCAGGTAGCCAAGCATGTCGAGAAAGTGCGGGCATCCGCCAGCGCTCCGGCGATCCAACAATACGCCAAAGAACACGCCCTGCCCGCCCCATCGGTCCCTGCCGTCTTGGTCCAACGCATGATCCCCGCCGAGTTCGCAGGTGTGGCTTTCAGCGCCGACCCGGTTTCCGGCCGCCGCTCGGTCGTCGTCATCAGCGCGGTCACGGGCACGGGAGAGAAGCTCGTTTCCGGTGATGTCGACGGCGAAACCTGGACCTGTGACCATGGCGGCCACATCCTCAGCCAGCCGGAAAAACCGGAGCTCTCCGCAGCGCAGGCCGGCAGGGTGGCGCGGCTTGCCATTGCTTGCGCCGAATACTTCGAGCACCCGCAGGATATCGAATGGGCGATCGTGGGCGACGACGTTTTCCTGCTCCAAAGCCGGCCGATCACCACACTCGGCGCACTCCCCGACCCGGACGAACCTCTCACCATCTGGGACAACAGCAACATCGCCGAAAGCTATAGCGGACTCACGTTACCACTCACCTTCAGCTTCGCCCGCCGCGCGTACGAACACGTCTACCGCGAGTTCTGTAAAATCCTCAGTGTTCCGGAAAGCCGCATCGAAGCGCACGACGACGTCTTCCCGAAGATGCTCGGACAGTTCCGCGGCCAGGTTTACTACAATCTGGTGAGCTGGTACCGGGTGCTGGCAATGCTTCCCGGCTATCAGGTCAACCGCCGGTTCATGGAGCAGATGATGGGCGTCAAAGAACCGCTGCCCGATGAAATCTCGGAGCGCATCGCGGCGGAAATGAAGTCGTCAAAAGCGGCCGACACCATCGCCCTGTCCCGCACGCTGGCAGCTCTGGTCTGGCGCCGCATCCGCCTCGGCGGCACCATCGACCGCTTCAACCATCGCCTCGAAGCGGCGCTGAGGGAAGAAACACCGGTCGCCGAGATGACAGGTCCGCAGCTCGTTGCCCACTACCGCGATCTGGAACGTCAGTTGCTCAAACAGTGGGATGCTCCGCTGATCAACGATTTCTTCGCCATGATCATCCACGGCGTGCTCCGGGCCACAGCGATCAAATGGCTGGGCGATGAATCCCACGCCAACGAACTGGTCAGCGGATGCCGCGACATCGTCAGCGCCGAGCCGCCGCGCCGCATCGCTGAAATGGCCACCATTGCCCGCACCAACCACGCGCTGGCAAAAACGCTCGCGGATCCTGACATCCCAGCGGCCACCAGGCTGAATGCCCTGCGGCAAAACCACCAACTGGGTGAGCTTTTCACCAGCTACCTTGATAAGTTCGGCGACCGCTGCCTCGGTGAGCTGAAGCTCGAAAGCCCGACCGTCGCCGACGATCCGGCAGCGCTGCTCCAATCCATCGGCGCGATGGCTCTGCGCCCACCGGCACCAGCTGATGCCGCTCCACCCGAATCCACGGATGAGCAAACATTCAAACAAATCCGCTCACCGCTGAAGCGCTGGATGTTCCGCCGCATCGTCAACGAAGCCCGCGACCGCGTGCAAGACCGCGAGAACCTGCGCTTCGAGCGCACCCGGTTGTTTGGACGTGTGCGCAAAATTGCCAAAGCGCTGGGAAGACATCTAGCCACCGACGGCCTCCTCGACTCCGCGGACGACGCATTCCATCTGGATCTCGCCACGTTGCTAGGGGTTTACGAAGGCACCCACGAGGCATCGCAGCTGCGCGACAGTGTAGAGGCTAGCAAACAGTGCTTCGCGCGCCATGCGGCGGCGCCCCCACCGCCGGACCGCTTCACCACCCGTGGTGCCATGCACCGGCATGCCGATGTTCAGGAAAGCGCGCCGGCCGCAGCCTGCGACGGTGATGCGCTCCAAGGGCTGGGCGCGTGCCGCGGCGTGGTGCGTGGCAAAGTCCGCGTAGTCATCGACCCGACCGACGCCCGCCTCGAGCCCGGCGAAATCCTCGTCGCCCGCCAGACCGATCCGGGTTGGGTCGTGCTCTTTCCCTCGGCCAGCGGCCTGTTGGTCGAGCGCGGCAGCTTGCTCTCGCACTCCGCCATTGTCGCCCGCGAACTGAACCTCCCCTGCGTCGTCTCGCTGAGCCACATCACCCGC
The DNA here is from genome assembly GCF_010681825.2 of Sulfuriroseicoccus oceanibius. Taxonomy (NCBI): domain Bacteria; kingdom Pseudomonadati; phylum Verrucomicrobiota; class Verrucomicrobiia; order Verrucomicrobiales; family Verrucomicrobiaceae; genus Sulfuriroseicoccus; species Sulfuriroseicoccus oceanibius. Next base: position 2,495,125 of record NZ_CP066776.1, read on the forward strand.
ACGCTGCAAACCGGCGACGAAGTGGAGATGGACGGTAGCACCGGATCCGTACGCATTCTAACCCAAGCCAACTCCCCCTCATGACGCGCAGTGAAGTTCAATCGCGCACCCGTTTCGACCTCGTGCGCTACGCCAACACATGGGAGGATGCCGACATCCTGGTCGAGGCCCTTGCTCCCGGGAACCGGCACTGCCTAAGCATCGGCTCGGCGGGTGACAACTCGTTCTCCCTCCTCGCCGCGGGTGCCGCATCGGTCACGGCCGTCGAAATGAACCCGACGCAGGTCGCATGCATTGAGTTGCGCAAGGCCGCCTACCACCGCCTCGATCACGCTGGGTTCCTCGCCCTGCTCGGTCACCGCGAATGCCCCGATCGCAGCGCGCTCTACCAACAGTGCTCTCCTGACCTTAGCGCATCATCCCGCGACTACTGGGACAGCCAACCGGAAACGATCGCAGCAGGCTTCGCCACCGTGGGCAAGTTCGAGTCCTACTTCCGCATCTTCCGTACCCGCGTGTTGCCACTGGCGCATTCAAAACGCCGTGTCGCCCGTTTGTTGGAGCCGAAGGAGGCCACGGAACGCGCCCGATTCTACGATGATGAATGGAACACATGGCGCTGGCGGGCGGTGTTCCACCTCTTCTTTTCGCGCCAGGTCATGGGGATGCTGGGGCGCTCGCCGGCATTCTTCAAGTACGTCGAAGGCAGCGTCGCCGACCGCATCCTCGAACGAACCGAGCACGCCCTGCGCGAACTGGATCCCTCCTGCAACCCCTACCTCCACTACATCCTCAGCGGCAGCTACCCCGACCACGCCCTGCCCCACGCGCTGCGGCCGGAGAACTTCGAGCGCATCCGCTCACGGCTCGACGACTTCCACATCGTCAACGCACCCATCGAACAGATCCTGACCACCAGCGACCAACCATTCGATGCATTCAACCTGAGCGACATCTTCGAATACATGTCGGAGGAGAACTACCACGCTCTGCTCGCCCAACTGGTCGCCAATTCCTCACCGGACGCGCGGCTCGCCTATTGGAACATGCTCGCCCCACGCTCGCGCCCCGAGTCGATGGCCGGCCAACTCGTCCCACTCACCGAGCTCGCCCAACGCCTCCACCTTGAGGACAAGGCATTCTTCTACTCACGCTTCGTGGTGGAATCGGTGACTGGGGATTAGCCGAGCAACTAGGATCCGATTCGCAACTCTCGGTAAACCGCACCTTCGGCGCGAGGTCACGGCGTCGGTCAATCCAGCGGATGAATCCGCTGGCTAACCAGTAAGCCATCGCTACGCGATGAACCCAGGATCGCCTACGCAAGCCCCCCGCAGGATCCTGCGCCGACACCAGACCGCGCCGGATGTGCATCCCAACGATCCATTCCTCGCGTTGCGGTTCAACACCTTGCCGTCGGCGCTAACCACAGACAAACGCAAGCCCCCCCACCGCAGGATCCAGACCCGACATCAGACCGCGCCGGAGGCGCATCCCAACGATCCATTCCTCGCGTTGCGGCTCAACACCTTGCCATCGGCGCTAACCACCGACCAACGCACGCCCCCCACCGCAGGATCCAGACCCGACATCAGACCGCGCCGGAGGCGCATCCCAACGATCCATTCCTCGCGTTGCGGTTCAACACCTTGCCGTCGGCGCTAACCACAGACCAACGCAAGCCCCCCCACCGCAGGATCCAGACCCGACATCAGACCGCGCCGGAGGCGCATCCCAACACAGCCCTTGGCAACGCCATGGGGATCACCGCCCCGCCATTCTGAGCCCTGCAAGGGCGGCATAACAATGCGTCAAAGGAGACGGAGGCGTATTAGTGAGCAATCGTCTTCGATCACGCTTCGTCCCCCACGCCAGACGCGGACGCCTATCAGCATACCTCTGACGTTCCAATGTGCGGAACGCACATCTCATACAACCTTGGTGTCAGCGAGCCTCAGGCGAGTGCCCCCGTAGGCACCCCTGCCTCCCTGTGCCTCACCGCCACGTCACCGAGATCCGCAAAAAACCATCGCAAGGCAGTCGCGAAAATCATGTCACTCATGTTAATCCTGTCAAAACCCACCCGCGCCTAAAGCTGGTGCCACAATACGAGTCCACCATGCCCACCGCGATTTTCATCCCACTCGCCCTGCTCACCGTGGGCATCCTGCTCGGCGTCTCGTCGCTGCTGCTCAAGCTGCACATGGTTTCCGCGGAGATGGCGCGCAAAATCGTCCACATCGGCATGGGCCTGGTTTGCCTGGGCTTTCCATTGCTGGAAGTATCTACCACAGCGGTGGTTCTGCTCACGTTCATCGCATCCGCAGTGTTGTTACTCATCCGATTGACCAAAGCGAGCAATCCATTTGCCTCCGCCCTCTTTAGTGTGGACCGCAGTTCCTCCGGTGAGCTGCTCTTTCCGATTGCCGTGGCCTGGGTCTATGCGGCAAGTGCCGGCAACACCGTGCTCTACATCATCCCCGTGCTGGTGCTCACCCTCAGCGACGCCGCGGGAGCCTTGGTAGGAACACGTTACGGAGCGGAAAAATACCAATGCTCCAACGGCACGAAATCGGTCGAGGGGTCGGCTACTTTCTTCCTCGTCACCTTCCTCGCCATTCACATCCCGCTGTTATTGCTCTCCGACACCGGACGCCCCGAATGCCTGCTCATCGCGTTAGTCATCAGCGGCTTCATCACCGCGGTCGAAGGCATGTCGGGCAAAGGCACGGACAACATCCTGGTCCCCATTGGCACGTACTTCCTGCTCGATCGTTATCTCCCCATGGGCAGCGCCGAGCTGATCGGCCGTGGGCTGGCGCTCGGTGCGATTTTGCTCATCCTTCTCGCCACCCGCAAAATGACCACGCTCAATGGCGGCGCCATGTTGGCAGCCTTGCTTTACGGGTTCGGCGCACTCCACTTGGGCGGCGTGGTTCCGCTCGTCTCACTGCTTCTGCTTTTCGCACTTCACGTCGCCACCAGTGGCAAGCTCAAGAAGGCAGACTACCACAAGCCCACTCGCCACACCTCAAACCAGATCGTCGCGCTGGCGCTGCCCGCACTCGGCTGGCTGCTCACCGCCCGCTCCGGGGTGATCGCCCCGACCTGGGGACCACTCGGGTTCTGCCTCACCACCGCCTTCCAGGCCGGACTCCTCCACATCGGCATCCTGGCGCCGGACACCAACCTGAGAAAACCGCCGCTCAGCGTCATCCTCAAATCACTCATCGTGGCGGCACCAATGCTCCATATCGTCGAACCGCTGACCTTCGGCTCGCTGATGCTATTGGTCGCAGGGGCGGCCTGGGGCTGCGCCGTTCTCTTCCGTGCGTGGCGTTTGCCCATGCAACCGGACGACCCGCTAAACGGCTGGGTCAAACTCACCCTGGTCGCCACCACCGCCTCCATCGCCGTCTATCTCGTCGCCCAGCTACCCGTAGCGATCTAACAGAATTCGAGCCATCTAAGGTTCCAGAAAAGAAGCGAAAACATTCGGCGTCCGCAGCACGCGCTACCTCCACCATCCCTCGACCTGATACTCTGGCATCCAGACCATCTGCGGTTCCCCAAAAAACGAACACACTCGGCGTCCGCAGCACGCTCGTTTCCCGACTACCTCCCCCTCTGCGTCTTCGCGTCTCTGCGTGAGCCCTCATTCCGCCTGATCCATCACCGACAAAAATCATGTCCATCACGGGAATCCTGTCTAAAGGTACCCTCGCCCTATCGCTCTCGGCTAAATCGCTCCAATTAGTTCCCCAGCCATGATCATCACCCGCCCATCGCACCCCAACCCATCGCACTCCGCACTTACCGCGTTTCGCACCGGCGCGTCCATCTGGACCTCGTTCGGCGAAGCCGGTGCCGCCCTTTGGTTCGACTCGCTGCCCGCTCACGATGGTCTGCCGGTGGTCGCTCTGGGCAACGCCATGCTCCCGGACTCGGCACAGTCCCACGAGTTCCTCCAAAACCTCACCGACTTCGTAGCTGAGGAAATGAAGCGCGACTGCCTGTTGGTCGGACCAATGAATGGCAACACATGGATGCCCCACCGACTCGTCGTTGAGTCCAATGGCCGCCCACCCTTCATGATGGAGCCGATGCCGCCGTCGCACTGGCAGGGATTGTTCCGCGCCGCAGGATTCGAGGAACTTTCGCGCTACTCGTCAGGCTTGATCGACCTCAACTCTGCTGCCGCTTTCGCCACCGACTTCACCAGCGTGCGCGACCGTCTCAAGCAGTCCGACGTTACCATCCGCCCGGTCGATCCATCCCGGTTCGAAGATGAACTGCACGCCCTTCACGGCCTGTGCCTGACCGCATTCGCCAACAACTTCCTCTACACCGACATCGACGAAGCCACCTTCCTGCAGCTCTACCTAAAGGCCCGCGCCGTGATCGATCCCGAGTTGGTCCTCATCGCCGAACGCGAGGGCAAACCTGTCGGCTTCGTCTTCACCCTCCCCGACCCGAGCGCCCCGGACGACCAAGCGACCCTCGTCGTGAAAACGCTCGCCGTCGCACCCGAGCGCGACCTCCGCGGCCTCGGCTCGGTACTCGTCGACGACGTCCAGCGCCAAGCCAAAGCAAATGGAATGGCACTCGCCATCCACGCCCTCCAACACGAGAACAACCAATCCCTGCGCGTCAGCCAACGCTTCGGCGCCGAGATCTTCCGCCGATATGCATTGATGGCGAAGAAGATAACGGTCTAGGATGACCGCCGCATGAACCTAACGCAGCACCTCACCCGCCACGCCGCGGAGCGACCAGACCAAGCGGCGATCATCGATTACGTATCCGGCCGCCCGCGTTCCATCAGCTTCGGCGATCTGGAGCAGCAGGTGAATGGTGGAGCCGAGGCACTGCTGCGCTCGGGATTGCGCAGTGGCGACCGGGTGGTGGTTTTCCACCCCATCGCCATCGAGCTGTATGTTTTTCTGCTGGCGGCAATGCGCGCCAATCTGGCGGTCGTGCTGATCGACCCGGCCAATGGACGCGATTTCGTCAACCGCTGCGTCCATCGTGTGATGCCCTCGGCATTCTTCGGATCCGGCAAAGCGCACCTGCTGCGCATCGGCTGCCCGGCATTGCGTACCATCCGCCGCAACTGGCACAGTTCGGGAGTAGTGCCATTTTCCAAACGCTGGAAACCGAGCCCGTCCAACCAAGCCCCCACCCTGAACACACCGGGCACGCCCCCGGCCTTGATCACCTTCACCAGTGGAGGCACCGGCGAACCGAAGGCGGCCAGCCGCACCCACGACTTCCTATTGGCACAACACCGCGAGCTCTCCACGGCTCTGGAACATGAAGCCGGGGCCGTAGAGCTGGTTACCTTGCCAGTGTTCACCCTGGCCAATCTGGCATCCGGCATGACTTCGGTGATCGCCAACACCGACCTCCGCCACCCTGGTGCCGCCGATGCAGCCGCCATTGCCAAGCAGTGCGAACGCCACGCGATCACACGCTGCGTGGCATCCCCCGCGTTCTTCCAACGTCTCATTGCGAGCGACTGCTGGCCCGGATTCCAACACATCCACACCGGCGGGGCTCCAGTCTTCCCGCCTCTGCTTGACGCGATCGCCGAACGCGGCACCGATGCTTGGGTCGTCTACGGGTCCACCGAGGCCGAACCCATTTCTGACCAACAATGGAGTACGGTTAGCAAAGCAGACCGCGAACGCATCACGAACGGCTACGGCATTCCGGTCGGCCGCCCATCCGCCGGCACGGAGCTGCGCATCCTCATCGACCAAACAGGCACTCCACTGATCGACCTCACTCCGGAGGAACTCGACCGCCTCACCCTGGCACCCGGCCATTGCGGTGAAATCATCGTCAGCGGCGACCATGTGCTCTCCGGCTACCTCGACCGCCACGGCGACGACCTCAACAAAATCCACATCGGCTCGACGACCTGGCACCGCACCGGCGACGCCGGCATCATCGACGAATCCGGCAGACTCTGGCTACGCGGCCGCTGCAGCGCCCTGCTAGAAGACAAACCCGGCGAGACCGACGTGCTCTACCCATTCCAGATCGAAGCCGCCGCCCACACACTCGCTCCGCAGATTACCCGCTGCGCAGCCATCGACCACAACAGCCAGCGCCTCCTCATCATCGAAGGCACCATCCCCGAGAACCTCGAGCAACAACTCGCATGGGCCAAGCTCGACGCCATCCGATCCCGCCCAAAAATCCCCGTCGACAAACGCCACAACGCCAAGATCGATTATCCGAGGTTGGTGGAGGTGTTAGGGTGAGATCGCTCCCCCTGCCCGACGGAAGAAATGCGGTGCCACCAGCGCTTCGTGAGAGCGTGCGGAGTCGAGTGGATCCGTGCCCCCATTCCCGGGATCATCGAGCGGACGGACCTCCGCACTGTTAAGGTTCCTGAAAGGAACCCGGATCAAAGCCCAATGGCTTTAGCCTTGGGAACCCTAGGCACGATCTATTATCCACCCTGCAAGGGTGGCGGAAAACATAGCTTAACCCACGACTTCCAGCATCCATATCAGGATACGATTCGCATTTCTTCGTCTTCCCCTAGGGATGAATCCCTAGGCTTCGTTACGAGCTCCCTTCAGGAGCAATTTCCCCGAACATGATCCTCTGCTCTTTGGGATCTTAGAGACTTTGCGTGAGCCTATTGCCGGCTCCGCCTCCGATCGAAAGCAGTGATTCTCACTGCACTCCCAAACTCGGCATCTCGGATGCGGATCTTCATCTACGAAATCTGCGCAATCTGCGGATCCCCCCCCTCATCTTGCCCATCTGCGGACTACTCCAAGACTCACACGGCTTAGGGGCGATTGTGATTCTCACTGCACTCCCAAAACTCCGCATCTCGGAGCGGGAATACCCCTGTGAAATCGGCGTGATCTGCGGACTTCCCTCTGCGTCTCAGCGTCTCTGCGTGAATTCTCCTCCGCCGTGCAGCCAGACTCCGTGGGGATTCGCATTGCCATGGCGGATTATCTAGGATTTATTAACCATTCCCGCATCACCCTGCCCATGACCATTGCATCGCCTATCCTCGCCTCGAACGGATTTCAGTACGCCATTGAGCAATCGTCGGTCGCCGGGGTGCTGGTTTGTGTAGCTCTGGGCGTCTTGTCGGTGATCGCCTGGACAGTGATGATCACCAAGTTCATCACCCTGCGCCGAGCAGAAGAGGAAAACCAAAAGTTCCTCGAAACCTTCCGCACCGCTGGCAGTCCGTTGGAGCCCTTTGAAAAACAAGTCCAACCCAAAGGAGCGCCGCTCTTCAGCGTTTATGCCGCGGGGTGCCGTGAACTTTGCATCCACCTGCTGGGATCAGCCGAGCGCGACGAGTTGTTTGGCGCGCGCGTACGGAGTGCCGAGCGCATCACACCGAGCCAGATGGAAGGCATCCGCACAGCAATGGACCGCGCGGTGGGCGAAATGGCATTGCGTTTGGAATCCCGGATGAACTTCCTGGCCACCGCAGTCTCGGGCGCACCATTCCTCGGTCTGCTCGGCACGGTTTGGGGCGTGATGGACACATTCTCCGGCATTGCGGATGCTGGTGGCGGGGCCTCGCTGGCTGAAATGGCGCCGGGCGTGAGTGCCGCGCTGGTAACAACCGTCATCGGCCTGTTGGTCGCGATCCCGGCGATGTTCGGGTACAACTACTTGATCAACCACATCAAGTCGATGGTGATGAGCCTCGACCATTATGCCGCCGAACTACAGACCCGGTTTGAGCGTCGCTACGTGGACTACGGGCGCAAGCTCGACTCTGAAATCGCAGCGATTGCTCCAGATCCGACCGATGTTCCGGTTGCCCAAGTTGCCGCCCGCAGGACAAAATCGCGCAAGACCGCTGCTCCACCGCATCAGCCGTCCAGCTCCGCATCAGAAACCCCGTCAACGGAGCCGGAGGAGCCCGAGGACGACTTCCTCAACTTGGGTGTAGGCGACGACGATCCAGACGCCCGACACTCCGGCTAACGAGACGCCTCTAGGTAAAACCTCCATCAGAACACCCTCTGATTCATGCGCAAACGCACCAGAGAATTCGGTACGCTCAGCGAGCTCAACATCACCCCGTTGCTCGACTTGGCATTCGTGTTGCTGATCATTTTCATGATCACCGCGCCACTATTGGGCAATAAAGCGGATTTGATCATTCCGACCTCCACCGCCAACCGGGAATCCCTGCCACCGGATCGGGTGCATGTGGTGACCTTGGCTCAGGATGGCAGCATCGACGTCAATGGCGACCCGACAAACCGGGAATCGTTGCCTGACGTGCTCAGCGCGCTGGCTGCCACCGATCCGGGTATTGCCGTCGTGATCCAGGCCGACCACCGGCTCTCGGTTCAACCGGTAGTCGAGGTGATGGACGCGCTGGCTGCAGTCAACATCACCAAAGTCGCGCTGGTCACGAAGCCTAGCACGGATTAGCCCCACCCACCGATGACCCGCAGGCTCGTCGATTGAATCCCTCCCCGCCCCATGCGCAACAAACCGACCACAGCTCCCCGCCGACGCCCGGAAGGCGATGGCTTCAAGCGCTGGCTGACCATCATTCTGGTGGTGCATTTACTGGCACTTGCCGTTGTTTTTGTGCGTCTCAACAGCGGCCAACCGGCGACCGATGACCAACCGGTCACGATCACCAAGCCATTACCTGATCCGGACTCCCAGATCCGTTTCTTCGAGCTGGCAGCCAACGCAACCCAGCGGCTCCCAAGCCTCCCCAATACACGGGAAAACGGCCACAGTAGCGAGATCGTCCTACCTTCGGAGCAACAGGTTGCCGAACTCAAACGCCGCCACGAGGAAGAGGTCGAACGCCGACGCCAGGCCGAACAAGCTCTTGAACGGATCCGTCGTGAACGGGAAACCGCCGAACGAGAACTAGCAGAGCGCAAAGCCCGCGAAGAACGCGAACGAATCGCCGCCCGCAAGCGTGAGGAATTGCGCAAAAAGCAAGAGGCCGAGCGCCAACGCAAACTCGCCGAAGAACGCAAACGGAAGGCCGAACAAGCTCGCATCGCCAAAGCAAAACGCGACGCCGAGCGCAGGAAAGCGGCTGCGGCCGCAGCCAAGGCAAGAGCCGACGCGGAAGCCAAGCGCGTCGCCGCAGCCAATGCGAAAAAGCGCGCTGCCTCCAGTGGCTCCGGAGGCGGCAGAGGATCCGGCAATGGCCACCTGCCCGCTCCGGACATGGGGTGGTATAACAACGAAGTGCTTGGTCCGGCTTTCTACGCGGCTTGGCAACAACCCGCCGGCCCAGAGTTCACGGGCAGTAAGTTCTCCGTCACCGCCAAGATTGTCGTGCGCAAGGACGGACGAGTCATCAGCGCCGAAATCACCCGCCCATCCGGGAACCCAACCGTGGACGCCAGCGTCCGGCGCGCGCTCGACCACGTCAAACAACTCGCGCCGCTACCACGAGGGTACCGCAGCAGCAGTTATACCGAATCACTGACATTCGCCCTCGACTCGTGACCCACAATTTCTGAATGATGTCTGTGGTCCGCGCACGTAGTGGGCCCATCTACCAATTTCTGATATCAACTGCTGTCCCCATTTCAGATCCATGCCGCGCCCCCCTCTTCTCATCCGTAGTTTCCGTGCCGTTACCTTGGTGGTACTGTCGCTGCTAATGGTCGCACTTCCCGATGCCGACGCACAGGTTGTGATCAAGAAGAGCAGCCAGATCAACGTCGATGTCGAACGCTTTGGGGGACCCAATGGAAGTTCAGCGGCAGCAGTGGTTCAGCAGGACTTGAAGGCCACACCGGGGTTCCGGTTGGCGAAAGTTGCGGGATCGACTTGGACGGTGAAGGGCGTGGTGCAAGACAATGCGCTGCAAGGCTCGTTGATCGACCCGACCGGCCGCGCGCGTTTCAGCCGCCGCTACACCGCGCCATCCCTGGCCACCGCCGCCCATCAGCTCAGCGGCGACGTCATTTACGAGATCACCGGAACGCGCGGGCTCCCCGGTAGCAAGATTGTATTCTCTGGCAGCGCGGGGCGCGGGCGCGAAATCTTCATCTGCGACTGGGACGGTAAGAACCTCAAGCAGCTCACGAGCGATGGCTCGCTCGCGGTCTCCCCAGCAATTTCTCCGGATGGACGCAAAGTAGCATTCACCAGCTACCGCAGTGGATACCCCGACGTTTGGGTGCTCGACCTACCGACCGCACGCCGCCAGCGCGCATACAATTCACCGGGCACCAACACCGGCGCAGCCTTCTCACCAGACGGACGCCGCATCGCCCTGACGATGAGTTTCAGCGGTAACCCGGAACTTTACGTCGGACCTGCAACCGGAGGACGCGCCCGCCAACTCACAAAAACCATCGAAGTGGAATCCTCACCATCGTGGTCACCCGACGGCCGCCAAGTGGCCTACGTCACCAGCCGCGGTGCCGGCCCGCGCATCGCGATTGTCAGTGCGGGCGGTGGCCGACCGAAGATCCTCAACACAGGCCATGGCTACAACACCGAGCCAAGCTGGTCGCCAGATGGCAAGCAGATTGCCTTCAACGTCCGCGGCTCGGGGGGCATGCAAATTGCAGTCTATGAAATCTCAACCGGCCGCACCCGGATCGTCGGCAGTGGCGAAGCTCCCCACTGGGGACCGGACTCACAGCACGTTGTTGCAACCAAAGGCGGCGACCTCGTTTTGATCAACACCGCCGATGGCTCCACCCGCACCATCGTCAAGGGACGGCGCGCCAAGGAACCATCCTGGACTATTCGCTAACCCCACCGGACTCACTATCATCTCCCTGACCCGCTAATCTCACTTCTGTCATGAACGCACGCACCCTCCTCGCCGCCGCAGTCGCACTGGCTATCATTCCACTCACATCGTGCCAGCAAACCCGCACCGATGACTTCGCTGCGGATCCTAACTTCGACAGCTCGGCCTACGAGGACTTTGCCAATGTCACGCCGCTACCGCAGCGCGACAGCTCGATTTCGTTTTACGGTCCCGGCAGCGAACGCTTGGACAAGAGCATGTTTGGCCCGGTCTACTTCGACTACGACAGCTACGCCATCAAACCGACCGAGGGGGCGAAACTCGAGCAGATGGCCACACGTCTCCGCTCGAACCGCAAGCGCTTGATCATCGCCGGCCACACCGATGCCTCGGGCACTTCTGAATACAACCGCGCACTCGGCGAACGCCGCGCCCAAGCAGTCCGCTCGACCCTGCTTGCCATGGGCGTCGCCTCCAACCGCATGCAAACCGTCAGCTTCGGAGAAGACGCCCCCGCCCAACCAGGCAACGCCAGCGCCAACCGCCGCGCCGAGTTCGGGGCGTACGATTAAACCTGTTCGCTGAGGGGGGCTCACGAGGCACCACCTCCATCCGAAGGACGGCGCCGCGCAGTGATCTCACGCCCGCTTCGCTCAAGACGCAGAGACGCGAAGAAGTATAAGTAGGAACCGAGACTCCAACTCGACACGCAGCTCCGCGCTTGCGCAAAATCAACCTAATCTGCGAAATCTGCGGATAACAAAACAACCCTCCGCAGATCATTCACCGCAGCAGAGCGCAGCGAAAACACAGCTCCCGAACTCATCCACAGGACGGCGCCGCTCAGTGATCTCACGCCCGCTTCGCTCAAGACGCAGAGACGCTAAGGTGTTATAAGTAGAATCCCGGTTCTCCTCCTCACAGCGCCGCCCCGCGCTTGCCCAAAATCAACCTAATCTGCGAAATCTGCGGATAACAAAACCAACCCTCCGCAGATTATTCACCGCACCAGAGCGCAGCGAACACTAAGCATTGGTCGCATCGATGAGTGCCTTGAGGCGCTGGACGGCTTTTCCGCTATCGAGCGATTCATTGGCCCGATCGAGCGCTTGCTCCATCGATTCACAAACGCCGGCAGCACAAAGGCCTGCCGCAGCATTGGCCACCGCCATGCGTCGTGGTGCACCGCGTTCGTCACCCGACAAAATTGCTTTGGTGATCTGTGCGTTCTCTCGCGCGGTTCCACCTACCAACTGTTCGAGGCCATCGGCATCCACGCCCCCCACCTCGGCGGCGGCCAGCACCGACCGGGTGATTGGCTGCCCTGACACCACGCGGGCAACTTGAGTTTCTCCCAGAATTGACACCTCGTCCATACCTTGGCCCTCTCCGGTCGTGCCATGCACCACCCAGCCCGACTTGCGGCCGAGTGCCTTCATGATCTCAGCGAACTGATCGACCATCGCAGCATCGTAAACGCCGATAAGCTGGTGATCCGGCTTCACGGGATTCAAGTGTGGCCCGAGCAAATTAAAGACCGTGCGCACACCGCGGGCCGCCAACTCCTTGCGGACAGGTACCACTGCGGCAAACGCAGGATGATAGACTGGCGCGAACAAGAAGCCAATTTTGGCCTGCTTGAGTGCCTCGGCAAACTGCGACGGAGCCAGGTCGATCTTCACCCCCAGAGCATCCAACAAATCAGCACCACCTGACTTCGACGTCACCGCACGGTTAGCGTGCTTGACCGGAACCACGCCGGCACCTGCGAGGATGAACATGGCAGTGCTCGAGACATTAAAAAGGTTCAGCTTGTCCCCTCCGGTTCCGACAATATCGAAAAGCGGCTCCTCAAAATCCGAAGCGTCCACCTGCGGATCGACCGCATGACGCAAGAACGCGCGCACGAAAGCTTCAATCTCGGCGGTGGATTCTCCCTTTGCCGCCAGGGCTTCAAGAAATGCCAGGCGATCGGCATCCGCAGTGTCTTGGGCGATCAACGCATCTGCACACAGGGTGACGAGATCCACGGGCAAATCCTGACCAACACGCAGGGAATCGACAGCAGAGGTGAGAATATTCATGGCGCGCACCTTAGCAGTGGTCATGAAATCAGCGCAACGCGATTGTTTGCCAAAGATCCGCTCCATGGCGTATCATGGAAAAGAATCGATTTTTGCCCCGAAGCCTCCCCCATGCACCAGGATCCCACACCCCCATTGACCGAAAAATCACCACTCGAAGGACAACTGCTCGTGGCCACTCCCGTCCTGCGTGACCCTCATTTTTTCCACAGTGTGATCTATCTGAGCGACCACGACGACGATGGGGCACACGGGTTGGTGCTCAACATGCCGGTTGAATCCTCCGTCAGAGAGCTGCTGCGCGGCCAGGAATTCGACGCACTCAGCGACGTCCCCGTCTACCGAGGCGGCCCGGTCAACCAGGACAAACTCACCTTCGCCAAGCTCGACTGGGACAACAGCAAACAGAGCTTCACTTTCGAGAACCACCTGTCCTCGACCGCTGCCACGGAAGCCTTCCAGAAGGGCGAAGACGTGCGCGCATTCGTGGGTTATTCCGGCTGGACCGCCGGCCAGCTGGAAAACGAACTTGAGGAGAACGCGTGGGTAACCCACCCGCCGATCGCTGCAGTTTCGTTCACCGATGCCACCCCGCAGTTGTGGTCAACCGTTCTGCGCTCGATGGGGCCATTCTACGAACTACTGACCACCACGCCGCGCCGCCCCGAGCTCAACTAACGAGCTCCGGTAAAGGTAAACCGCACCTCCGGCGCGCATCTAATTGTGGCGTCCCCCTGAGGTTGAAACCTCAGGCTAGCCGGTCAGCTATCGCTCCGCGATGATGACGGCCACGCGCCGCGCATCCCACAATTGGTCGAGAACCGGAGGATCGCTGTTGTGCAAGCCCCCCCCGTCGCGACGCGACGACTTACCGGCTAGCCTGCGGTTTCAACCGCAGGAATAGCACCCAATCCATCCCGCGTCCCGTAGGGACGGCTTACCCCGGCTTACCGTTTGCCGAATGATCCCGGCTACGATCAAGACGACCTTCCCCCCGCTCAAAAAAAAATCGGCGGCAGAGCGAAATGCCCTACCGCCGATATACAAAAACGGTTCAGATCAGACCTTACTTCTGCTCGGTCCAGTCGAGCACAACCTTGCCGGACTGGCCGGAAAGCATCGCATCGAAGCCCTTCTTGAAGTCGGTGTAGTGGAAGCGATGCGTGATCACGTCCTGCACGTTGAGGCCGCTGAGCACCATCGAGCTCATTTTGTACCAGGTCTCGTACATTTCGCGTCCGTAGATCCCCTTGAGTTCAAGGCCCTTGAAGATCACCTTGTCCCAATCGATCGCCACTTTTTCCGGGAAGATTCCGAGCAACGAGATCTTGGCACCGTTGGACGAGTACTCAAGCAAGTCATTGAGACCGCTTGGGTGACCGGACATTTCCAAGCCCACATCGAAGCCTTCGCGCATGCCGAGCTCTTTCATCACGTCGTCGAGCTTCTCCTCGGCCACGTTGACCACTCGGGTGGCGCCCAACTTCTTGGCCAACTCGAGGCGGTATGGGTTCACGTCGGTAACCACCACGTTGTGCGCACCAGCCTGGCGGCAGACGGCAGCAGCCATGCAGCCGATCGGGCCGGCTCCGGTGATCAGCACGTCTTCAGCAACGAGATCCCAGCTGAGTGCGGTGTGCACGGCATTCCCGAGTGGGTCGAAAAGCGACACGATATCCGGGTCGATGCCTTCAGGGATCTTGTAAACGTTGGTAGCAGGAATCGAAAGGTACTCGGCGAATGCGCCGGTACGGTTCACGCCGACGCCCTTGGTGTTCGGGCAGAGGTGACGGCGACCAGCGAGGCAGTTACGGCAGCGGCCGCAAACGATGTGCCCTTCTCCGGAGACGATGTCGCCCACTTTGACGTCGGTCACGCCGGCTCCGACCTCTGCGACTTCACCGCAGAACTCGTGTCCGACGGTCATGCCGACGGGGATGGTTTTCTGAGCCCACTGGTCCCATTTCCAGATGTGGACGTCGGTACCACAGATAGAGGTTTTGTTGATCTTAATCAGCACGTCCATTGGCCCGACTTCGGGCATTGGGACGTCTTCGAGCCAGAGGCCTTCGGCCGCCTCTTTTTTAACCAGAGCTTTCATAGCGGAGTTGTCAGAGTTCAGGGTGAGCCAGCACCATCATTGCGCGCACACGATACGCAAGCGCAATCCACCCATTCGGCAGGAAATTTAGCCGTATTATAGTCTCGAAACCAGAGCTCAGAAACCCGTCATACAGAACTCCGCACCAAGCACTTATTCAGCCCGCCCGATCTTCGCCCAATCCGGAGCGTGGCCATCCATGCGCAGCAATTCCAAGCCGAAAATCGCGTCCTCATTCTGCGGGTCCAGCGCCACCGCCAGATCCAGCAAACAACCGGCAAGGTGGATATTCTCCGCGCCGCCCTCATCCAGCAATCGCGTCGCCCGCATCTGCATCAACGAAGCCAACGTGCGAGGCTGGACCTCCGGCTTATAATGCTTGGCCACCAGTCCCTTCTTAAGCTGATGGTTGATCACGATCGTCGCCTTGGTCCGTGGCGAGAGCTCGACGGCGAGCGCCATCAAGCGGTTGACCAGAGGCATCATCGCTTCGGCCTTCTTCGCATCCACTTGAAGCTCCCCGTCATCGGAGAGCGCAGACTCGCGCAACAGCTGGTTCGCCGTCGCCGCTAGATTACGCGAATACTCCTCGCGCTCGGCCATGATCATCCCCAGGCCCTCAGCCGAAAACACCTCACCATTCTGCTCCGGTACGATGTAACCAAATCCATCGTCTCCTGCCCGCAATGGGTTCACCGCGCAGATCAGCGCGGCGCAGAGTAGTGTCAGCCATCGATTCATCTTCATCATATCGTGCATCATGCCCAGAAGCGTCAATCCCGGATCCGGCTTGCATGTTGTGCGGAGAAAAACCATTCTCGGCAACTCTGAAATGAACGAAAAAATGGCGCACCCCACCGACATCCGCAACTCCAAGGCCCTCCTCCGCCGGGAAATTAAGTCGCGCCTGGCCGGCACCACCGATGCCGAACTGGAGCGCCAGGACGGTGAGATCGCATGCCAGATTGTTGGAATCCTGAACACAGCCCAGACGGCCCAGACCGTTTTAATGTTCTCGCCCATCCGTTTCGAGCCTCAGATCGCATCGGCTTTCGATCATTGCCTCAACGGAGGCCACCAGCTTGTCCTCCCGCGCATCACCGACGCCGCATCCGGCGCCATGAACCTCCTGCGGGTCGATGCACTCGACACCATGGTCAACGGCCCATTCGGCATCACCGAACCAGACCCCGACTTTTGCCCACCAGTCGACGCGGGATCCATCGACCTCGCCTTCATCCCGGGCTGGGCATTCAACCCACAGTCCGGCGCACGCCTCGGCAAGGGCGGCGGCTTCTACGATCGCCTGCTCGCCAACCCAAACTTCCGCGCCCGCACCATCGGTGTCGCCTACTCCGACCAACTCGTCCCCGACCTCCCCATCGAAGCCCACGACCACCCAATGGATGCGGTGCTGTCACCGGAGGGTTTAGTTGAGGTTGAGAAGTAGGATTCGCCCTTGA
Source organism: Sulfuriroseicoccus oceanibius (assembly GCF_010681825.2). NCBI lineage: Bacteria > Pseudomonadati > Verrucomicrobiota > Verrucomicrobiia > Verrucomicrobiales > Verrucomicrobiaceae > Sulfuriroseicoccus > Sulfuriroseicoccus oceanibius. The sequence goes on from NZ_CP066776.1 coordinate 2,511,523, forward strand.
GCCCTCATTTCCAGCTTCTCCCAGTGATCTCTGCTCCATAAAGGAGAACGGACCTTAACAGAAGCCAACGCACACGTTCGGAGTTCCCTTCAGCACCGACATTCTACGACGCGTTCTCGTCGCTTAACGCCCCCCTTGAATCAAAGGCAGTGCTTCTCACTGCACTCCAAGCTCCCTAACCTGGCACGTTCATTTTGAACTCGGGAATGCGGACGCAGACCGGTTCGCCGTTGTCCAGCCTGCCGAAATAAGCGCCGCTGGCAATGCTGTTGGCAGCAACCGTGTGGTAGGAATTGTAGGAAAAGACCTCCTCGGGGGAGATGCGCGGCTTTTGGCCAATGATCCCATCGCCCTCGACCACGGTCCGCTCACCGCTCTCCGAGGTGACCACCCATTTTCTACCAAGAAATGTCACCGCCTCCTCTCCTTCGTTGCGGATAGCGATGATGTACACGAATGGATAGGGCTGATCGAGGGGGGCCTCCAACGACGGCATGAACACGACGTCGCGCACCTCCACTTTTACAAAATCGATTTCACGGATAGCAGCCACAACAGTATCGTAATGATCAGTACGCCAATTCTGACCGACAGGCGATACTTTGCAGGATCCACGAATCACCTAATAAACGCAATGAAAGAATCACCTGCCACCTCACAACCAGCCTTCACTGCTCCCCCCGTCGCCCTGACCATCGCGGGCTCTGATTGTTCCGGGGGCGCCGGAATCCAGGCGGATCTGAAGACCTTTCAATTGCTCGGTGTCCATGGAACCAGCGCACTGACTTGCGCGGTGTCCGAATGTCCGGGCATCGTCGAATCGATCGAGGCGCTGCCACCTGAGTTCACCGCGTCCCAAGCCGCATTGATTTTGAAACACTATCCGGTCGGAGCCATCAAGACCGGCATGCTTTTAAGCCCGGCACACATCGAGGCGCTGCTTCCTTTGTTATCCGAACGCCCGGCTCCACTCGTCGTGGACCCTGTGATGATCGCCTCCAGTGGCGACGCCCTGGTAGAGCTCGACGCGGTCGAATTGATCAGCAACAAGCTGTGCCAACTGGCCACCTTAATCACACCCAACCTTCACGAACTCGCAGCGCTCACTGGTACACCTCTTGCCACCGATGAAGAATCCGCCACCGCCGCTGCCAAACAACTGACGGAAACCTCGGGCGCCGCGGTGCTCGCCAAGGGTGGACACTTCGACAACTCCGACGAAGCCACCGACCTGCTGGTTCTCACCGGGGGCAGCGTTATCCGCTTCACCGGCCGCCGTATTGATGGCGTGTCCACGCACGGCACGGGTTGCACATTGTCCGCAGCCATCGCCGCCGGACTCGCCCACGGGTTACCGGTTCAGGAAGCGGTAGCGAAAGGCAAGAAAGTCATTAGCACCGCCATCCGCACCAGCCACCGATGGCAAGATGGCGAGAATGAACTGCAAGCACTGAACCTGCTCGCATCCCATCATTGAACCCGTGCGGCACGCCTCGAGACGGCAGCCACAAACCCACCGCCTCCCGGTCGATGACTCGGCCCATCTGAACCGCCTCCACAGCAGTCAGGGCTAGAATTGCGTCGATTCCCTTGCATTCGCGCAAATATTTCGGGAATGTGAAGCAATTCTTCCGGCGAGCCTCCCCTGCCCGCCGGCGTAGAACCCCGCGAATCCATCCCTCTCGATGACTCCAGGAAACGACCAAGACCAGCCAGAACCGGACGACGCCCATGCCGACCCAGCCAACGATTTGGAGATGGGAGAGCCAGTGAGCGACGAAGATGCCGGCATTGCCGAAGGACAGGAAAAGGTCGATGACATGTACTCGAAGTATTTCCTCGAGTACGCATCCTACGTCATTCTGGAGCGCGCCGTCCCACATATAAACGACGGCCTCAAACCGGTGCAGCGCCGAATCCTCCATGCCATGCACGGCATCGAAGACGGCCGCTACAACAAGGTGGCAAACATTGTGGGAGACACGATGAAGTACCACCCGCACGGTGACTCGGCCATCGGCGACGCCATCGTACAACTGGGGCAAAAGGATCTCTTGATCGATACCCAGGGAAACTGGGGCAACACACTGACCGGTGACCCGGCGGCCGCGCCACGATACATCGAAGCACGACTCACCAAGCTGGCACTCGCCATTGGGTTCAGCCCTAAGGTAACCGAATGGACAGTGAGCTACGACGGACGCCGCGACGAACCGGTGACCCTGCCGGTTAAGTTCCCGTTGCTTTTGGCTCAAGGCGTGGAAGGCATCGCCGTCGGCTTGGCTTGCAAGATTCTGCCACACAATTTCAACGAACTGATCGACGGCGCGATCGCGGCGCTGCGCAACCAGCCATTTACTCTGGTGCCGGACTTCCCGACCGGCGGTACCATGGATGCCACCGAGTACAAAGACGGCCTGCGCGGCGGCAAGATCCGCGTCCGCGCCACGATTACGATCGAAAAGGCCAAGCTACTGCGCATCACCGAGATCCCATTCTCGACGACCACCGGCTCGCTGATTGACTCGATCGTGGCAGCCAACGAAAAGGGTAAGATCAAGATCGCCCGCATCGAGGACAACACCTCGGCCCACGCAGACATCCTCGTTCACCTTCCTACCGGAACGGATGCCGAGACGATGCGCGACGCGCTCTATGCCTTCACCGACTGCGAGGTCACGATTTCCCCGAACGCCTGTGTGATCAACGAAGGCAAACCGCGCTTCCTCGGCGTCACCGAGATCCTGAAGGAAAACGCATTCCAGACAAAAGCCCTGCTGGGCCGCGAGTTGGAGATCAAGCTTGGCGAACTTCGGGAGAAGTGGCACTTCAGCTCGTTGGAGAAGATTTTCATCGAGGAGCGCATCTATCGCGATATCGAAGAGTGCGAAACTTGGGACGCCGTGCTCGAGGCAATCGACACCGGCCTAAAACCTCATATAAGCGGCCTGCAACGCGAGGTCACCACCGACGACCTGATCCGGCTCACCGAAATCAAGATCAAGCGGATCTCCAAGTTCGACAGCTTCAAAGCGGACGAGATCCTCAAAGGGCTGGAAGCGGATATTGAACAGACCGAGAAAAACCTCCGCAACCTCACCCGCTTTACCATCCGCTGGTTCGAGAACCTCCAGAAGCAGTTCGGCAAAGGACGTGAGCGCAAGACCGCTATTGAGGAGGAAGGCTTCGGCAAAATCAACCGCACCCAGGTCGTGGTCTCGACCGAAACCCTCTACGTCGACCGCAAGAACGGCTTCGCCGGCTGGGGGCTGAAGAAGGAAGAGCCGGTCGAGAAATGCTCGCAGCTCGATGACGTCATCGCCATCACCCGCGAAGGCGTGATGCAGGTACAGAAGATCGCCGAGAAATCCTTCATCGGAAAGAACGCGCTACACGTCGCGATTTTCCGCAAGGAGGAAGCCGCTCAGAAGATCTACTCGATCATCTACCGTGACGGCCGCCAAGGCTCAAGCTACGCCAAGCGGTTCCGCATCGGCGGCGTCACCCGCGACCGCGAATACGACCTCACGCAGGGGAAAAAGGGCACGCGGATCCTCTACTTCGCCGTGCACGACACCGAGGAAGAGTCCGACGACAACCTCGTGCGCATCCACATGAAGAGCGGACTCGGTCTGCGTAACCTCTCGCGCGACTTCCTCTTCGGCGAGCTGGCAATCAAAGGACGAGGCGCACGCGGCAACATCGTCACCAAACGCCCGGTCGACCGCATCGTGCGGGCGCCGAAAGAGGAGCAATAAGCGCGAAACCAAGATCCGTCCGATCCGCCTGCCCCCCCCTCGCACTACGGCTGCACGACGTGCTCCTTGAACTTCAGGAAAATCGGCTCCAGCGGCGTTCCGGCATATTTCTCGGCGTACTTCTCACCGGCTTCCACGACCTCTGGATAGAGCGTCTTGTAGGACCTGTACTCGCTGCCGCAGACCTTCTTCGCCATCTTATCCATGTCCGCCAAGCCATCGACAAAACGTTGGTTTTCTGGATTCTTCGAGAGCTTGCGCATCAGCCGCGCAAACCGCGTGGTGCGCGTGCCACTGGTCAGCCCACGATCGATCATGAACTGCGTTAACATGTAAGCACGGTGCGGCTCTGCCTCGAGACAACTCTCGATCACGCTAAGCACATCCACTTCAAAGCGCGCCTGCTGCTGCGGGTAAGCTTCTCCGTTCTGCTCGAAAAACACACCATTGAGATGGACCATCGCATCCTCAAGCAGCGCCCCACCGGCCCAATCGTGGTTCCCCACAAAGAAACGCAAGACACTGTCAGGATTCGTCATTTTCGCGTGTGATCTGGACATGTCGTAGCGGTTGAAGCAGTTGGTCCCGCACAATCCGTAGGTCACCACATGATTGTCGGGAACCCGCTCACCATGTTTGTGGCAGCTAGAACCAGCCCCACAGGCGATAATACCGGCCACGTCGTTCTGGCTGGCGGTAAAGAACGAGTACCGACTGCCGCCGGAAAACCCACTGAGATAAATCCGCTTTTCATCGATCGGAAGGTTCTCCTTCACGAACTCCATCATCGCGACAATCGCCTTGTAGCTCGCGTCATAGTCGAGCTTGTTCGAGGACTGCGGAGTGGTGGCCAGAATCCATCGGTTCATCTCCGCTGCCTTCTTGTAGCGGTTCAACGTGCCTACCCTCCCACTCCCTGGGTCCTGAATAAACAGAACCGGATGAGCATCATCATCCCGGAGCGACGTCGGCAAATAGAGTCGGCAGGTGTAGCCGTTGGCTGTCGGGATCTCATCGGTGATCTTCCCCAACGGGTATTTGAGCTCCGCAGGTTTCTCACTGGCGAACTTGGCAGCCTCAGCGGCTGCCTCCGCTTTGTTGTAATGGTCTTCGATCGCGTCCTGATCCTCCTGCACCAATTTATCCAACGCGACCACCACGGTTTCGCCGTCCGGCTTCTCCAAGCGAATCTTCCCCATCTTGAAGCCGGTGACCATCGCCTCAATTTGGTGACCTGATTTCGCGGTCCACATCCGCATTTCAGTCGCAGGAGTAGGCTCACCACGGCTGTGTATGAGGAGCACACTGGCGAGAGCAAGGAGGAGAAGAGGGTTTTTCATCACAATGGGAAACAGAATATCGAAACGATGTATCACCCGCACAGCACACACGCCACCATATTGTTAAGCTCACCAAACCACTCGCCGCAACTGCAACCCAGTCTCAATAAGAACGCACCTACCGAACTCCCCACCCGCTCCGAGCCGCCCGCAACGGGCTGAATCCCCCCGGTTAGCCGCGCCGGATTCGACAAGCGCATTCAAACAGCGTACATTACCCACCCACTGGGACCAAAACCCAAGGAAAAAGCATGCTTCGCTCCGCTTGTGAAAAATTTCACAAAATCACCTTGCGAGGGTATGCGAGCGGTCAAATACTGCCCTGTGGTTTTATTCTGGGAGACCTCTGATTTCCCGTTACGACCCGCCCCACACCGATCTCATTATGGCTGAATCAGTTAAGGAATTCGAAGTACCCGACATGGCTGCCAAATCCGCGAACCAAGCGGAGGCCTACCAGCAGACCACCGATGACATTGTCGGCGAAAAGTTGACGGTGAACATGGGGCCCTCCCACCCCGCAACCCACGGCGTGCTGCGTCTGGTGCTGGAATTGGACGGCGAAATGATCACCAAAGCCCAGCCTGAGCTCGGCTACCTGCACCGCGGTGCCGAAAAGATCGCGGAGAACATGCATTACAACCAGTTCGTGCCATACACCGACCGTCTGGACTATCTTGCACCTCTCGCCAACAACGTCGCCTACGCAACCGCAGTCGAGAAGCTGATGGGCTGGCAGTTGCCTGAGCGCGGCCAGGCGATCCGCGTGATTGCCTGCGAGTTGGCACGCATCTCCGCTCACCTGTTGGGCGTTGGCTGTTACGCCATGGACGTCGGTGCGATGACCGTCTTCCTGTACACCTTCACTGAACGTGAAAAGATCTACAACCTCTGCGAACTGCTGACAGGGGCTCGCTTCACGACATCGTGGACACGTGTCGGCGGCCAGATCCGCGACATCGATGACAAGACCTTCGCAGCGATCAACACATTCCTCGACGGCCTGCCGCCAGTGATCGACGAAGTCGACAAGCTCCTCAGCCGCAACAAAATCTTCCTCGACCGTACCGTCGACGTTGGCACCATCACCCGCGAAGACGCTATCGGCTTCGGTCTTACCGGACCGAACCTGCGCGGATCCGGCGTCGACCACGACGTCCGCAAGGCCCGCCCATACCTCGGCTACGAGCAGTATGAGTTCGACATCCCAGTGGGTGAAAATGGTGACAGCTACGACCGCTACCTCGTACGCATGGAGGAAATGCGCCAGTCGATCCGCATCCTCAAGCAGGCTCTCAAGTCGCTCCCATCCGGACCGATCAATGTGGTCGATCCAAAGAGCACCCTCCCACAGAAAGAACGCGTGCTGATGTCGATGGAAGAACTGATCCACCACTTCATCGTCGCAACCCAAGGCATCGACGCACCGGAAGGTGAAGTTTACTTCGCAGCGGAGAACCCGAAGGGCGAACTCGGCTTCTACATCAACAGCAAAGGCGGTGGCGTACCTCACCGACTCAAGATGCGCAGCCCGTCATTCTGCAACTTGTCCATCCTTCCAAAGCTTCTACCGAACCACATGGTCTCCGACGTGGTCGCCATCCTAGGCTCGCTCGACTTCGTGATGGGCGAATGCGACCGCTAACTCAGAATTTATTCAGACAGGATTAACATGATGGACATGATTGGAGCTGCCGGGTTTGCAGCTCTGGATCAGTCCGGAACCAACAGAAACTTCAACGAGTGAACGACCTCCTTACCGAGAAAATTATCGGATGCGCCATGAAAGTGCACCGGACACTCGGCCCGGGATTCTTGGAAAGCGTTTACTCAAATGCACTCTGCCACGAACTTCGAACGTCCGGAATACAGTCCATCCAAGAAGATGCCATCTCCGTCGTGTACGACGGTATTGTCGTCGGCGAATTCAAAGCAGACCTCCTCGTTGAAAACCGAATTATCGTTGAACTAAAAGCCATTGAGACTCTTCACCCAGCTCATGAGGTACAGCTCGTAAACTACCTCACGGCAACCAACATCGAAGTCGGCCTACTCATCAACTTCGGAAGCAGCAGCCTTCAGTTCAAACGAAAGCACCGCACCTATCGCCCTCATTCTTAAGCACAGGATTTAGTCAATCATGTTCCTCATGTTAATCCTGTCTAAAACAAGACCTTTCCCCGTCACCCGCCAACTTCCCTACCGATCCCATGTCAGACTGTGAAAATTTCTCCGTACCCGCCGAACTTGAGGCGGAAGCGGACAAGCGCATCACCCATTACCCTGAGAACAAGCGATCGGCCGTGTTGCCGTTGTTGCACTTGATCCAGCACCACTTTGGATTCATCTCCGAGCCAGCGGTGAAGTGGGTGGCAGCCAAGCTCGACTTGGAACCGATCAAGGTTCTTGAAGTGGTGACCTTCTATCCGGGCTTCCGTCAGGAGGCTCCTGGCAAGTTCCACATCCGAGTTTGCCGCACCCTTTCCTGCGCGATGGGCGGCAGCTACGAGCTGATGGACAAGCTCTGTGAACTCACCGGCATCGACCGCAGCAAGACCAGCCATTCCAACCCGATCGCGGTGAGCCCGTGTGGCAACTTCAGCGTCGAGTTTGCCGAGTGCCTCGCCTCCTGCGGAACCGCACCAGTCTGCATGGTCAACGACGATTTCCACGAGGCGATCACCGACGACAAGGCGGCCGATCTCCTCAAGCAGTACAAGAACGACAATCAGTGAGGATACTTCCCGCTGGAACGCAAACCCGCCCGAACCACCCACTGATACCCGCTTGTAAACCATGAGCCAAATCACTTACCTCGCCGGCAAGGAACCTGATCCACGCGAACACCGACTGATCTTCAAAAACGTCGACCGCGAAGGATGGGACCCATCGATCGCCACCTACATCAATGACGGTGGCTACAAGATGCTCGAGAAGGCCCTGAAGATGGAGCCGTCCGAGATCACCAACGAGGTCAAGACCTCCGGCCTCCGCGGCCGTGGCGGCGCAGGCTTCCCTACCGGCCTCAAGTGGACGTTCATTCCACCAAACAACACCAAGCCGGTTTACCTGATCTGTAACTGCGACGAATCCGAGCCCGGTACATTCAAGGACCGCTACATCGTCCACCAGGATCCACACCAGTTGCTTGAGGGCATGGTGATTTCCAGCTTCGCAGTAGGCGCACACACCGCCTACATCTACATGCGCGAAGAGTTCCCGGAAGCGGCCAAGATCATGGAAGCCGCCATCGAAGAAGCACGTGAAAAGGGCTTCATCGGCAAAGACATCCTCGGATCCGGCTTCGATTTGGAAATCTACGTCCACCGTGGCGCTGGTGCCTACATCTGTGGTGAAGAGACCGGACTCATCGAGTCGCTCGAAGGCAAGCGCCCGTACCCACGGATCAAGCCACCATACTTCCCAGCGGCTCTCGGACTCTACATGTGCCCGACCATCGTCAACAACGTGGAATCACTCTGCCACGTGAAGCACATCATCGAGATGGGCGGCGACGAGTACGCCAAGCTGGGTGTGCCTCGCAACACCGGCACCCGCATCGTCGGTGTCTCCGGCGACGTGAAGAAGCCTGGCTACTTTGAGATCCAGGTGGGCAAGGTCACCATGCGTGAACTGCTCTACGATATGTGCGGCGGACCAAAGGACGGCCGCGAGTTCAAGGCGGTGATCCCTGGCGGATCGTCGTCGAAGATCCTGCGCTGTGACGAGTCGTTCAAGATCAAAGGCAAGGACGGCGACGAGGACCTCTCGTTCTGGGACATCCCTCTCGATTTCGACACCTTGGCCGCCTGCGGCTCGATGGCCGGCTCCGGTGGTGTGATCGTCCTCGATGACTCGCGCAAGATGTCGTGGGTGCTCAACAACCTGAACCACTTCTACGGACACGAAAGCTGTGGTCAGTGCACACCATGCCGCGAGGGCTCGACCTGGATGCGCAAACTCTCCGACCGCATCGTCTCCGGAGAAGCCGCACCGGAAGACGTCGCCACTCTGGAGTCGGTCGCCTATCAGATCGACGGCAAAACCATTTGTGCCTTCGGTGAAGCCTCGTCCTGGCCGGTAGAAGCGATCATCGCCAAGTTCCGCGATGAGCTGCTCGCCGAAACCAAGGAAGAGAACGCCGCCATTTCCACCCCTGAGGCCCTCGCCCAGCGCCAGTTCCTCAAGAAGTAACCGCCAGCTTAACAAGCACTGGCAACCCAATTTTCCAACTCTCGCATTTCTTTCACCATGAGCGACGCTCCAGCTGAAACCAAAGAACTACCGAAAGACATCGCGGCGCGCGATGGCAAGGTGAACGTCCAGATCAACGGAGTCTGGCATCAGTTCCCACGCGGCACCCGCATGATCGAGGCCTGCAAATCGGTAGGCGTGGAAGTCCCTCATTACTGCTACCACCCGAAGCTTTCGTCTCCGGGCAACTGCCGTATGTGCCTCGTGCAGATGGGCATGCCTCCGCGTCTCGCACCGGGACAGGATCCGGAGTACGACGAAGACGGCTACCAGAACATCGGCTGGATGCCACGTCCGGTGATTGCTTGTGCCAACACGGTTGCCGAGAACATGGGCATCCGCACCGGCGGCGAGCTCGTCGAGGAAGTCCGCAACGGGGTGATGGAGTTCTTGCTCATCAACCACCCTCTGGACTGCCCGATCTGTGACCAGGCTGGTGAATGCCGCCTGCAGGAGTTCTCGGTCGAGCACGGCCGCGGCGAATCACGATTCAAGGAAAGCAAGGTCAAGAAACCTAAGAACGTCGACATCGGACCACGCATCCGCCTCGACGACGAGCGCTGCATCATGTGCAGCCGCTGTATCCGCTTCATGGACGAAGTCGCGGATGATCCGGTGCTTGGGTTCACCGACCGCGGAACCCACACCACCCTCACCATTCACCCTGAGCGCCGCCTCGACCACAACTACTCGCTCAACACCGCAGACCTTTGCCCGGTTGGCGCACTCACCTCGAACGACTTCCGCTTCCAGATGCGCGTCTGGTTCCTCAAGGAAACCAAGACCATCGACACCTCGTGCGGAACCGGCGTCAACATTACCGTCGGCGCACGCTCGAACACCATCCACCGCGTGACCCCACGCGAAAACAACGAGGTCAACTCCTCTTGGATGCCAGACAGCCATCGCATGAGCTTCCACGCGGTTGCATCGGAAGCACGCCTCACCCACCCGTTGGTGAAAGAAGAGGACAAACACGTGGAGACCAGCTGGCAGGATGCAATCGCAACTGCAGCCGCAGGACTCAAGCCATTCTCAGGCGAGGAGGTTGCCGTTATCGCATCGGCGCGCATGACCAATGAGGAACTCTTCCTCGTGGCTGACCTTTGCGGCGCACTCGACACCGTCGTGTGCGACGTGGTTCCACGCGTTGGTGAGCCGGACAACATCATGATCTCCGCCGACCGCAACCCGAACACGGAAGGAACCAAGCAAGTACTCGGTCTTGAATCACCGGGCACCACGCTTGCCACCATCCGCGAGGGATTGCAGAGCGGAAAGATCAAAGCCCTCATCGTTCTCGGCGAAGACGTGCTGGAAGATGCAGGCTTCACCGAAGATGAGCTCTCTGCTGCCAAGTTCATTGTCGCCAGCCACACCCACGCCAACGCGACCGCTCAACTCGCAGACGTCGTGCTGCCAGGTGCACACTCGCTTGAGAAGCGTGGCTCGATGATCAACGTCACCGGCCGCATCCAGCGACTGAACCAAGCGGTGCAGGCACCGGGTCAGGCGCTCGAAGATTGGGAGATCCTGCGCGATTTGACCAAAGCTCTCGGCGGCAAGGACAACGGCCTCTACCTCATCGAGGATGTTTTCAAAGCCATGAGCACGGAACTCGAACTCCTCAAAGATCTGTCGCTCGGCAAGATCGGCGACCAGGGCATCCAGCTCTATGAGACCGGCGTGGAGATTCCTATCCTCAAACGCGAACAAGACCGCGTCTCCCGCGGCGAAATCGTTGGCTAACCGCTCCAGCCCGCAAGCCCACTAACGACAGCATTTCCTCACTCCCTTCCAACCAATGGATCCCACCCTACTCTCCATCCTCATCACGCTGGCAAAGATCTTCGGCTTTACCTTTGCCCTGGTGCTGCTCCTCGTCGCCTACTCGGTGTATGCCGAGCGCCGCGTGGCAGCCGCGATGCAAGACCGAGTCGGCCCTAACCGCACCGGTCCATTCGGCCTGCTGCAGCCGATCGCCGACGGCTTGAAGTTCGTTCTCAAAGAAGACTTCACACCGGGCCACGTCCGAAAGTTCTACTTCTGGCTCGCCCCGGCATTGGTCATGGTGCCTGCCCTGATTACCGTGGCGGTGATTCCATTCGGCAGTGAGGTCGCTGTTCCATGGCTGGAAGAGCCGATCAAGCTGGTGATCGCGGACATCAACGTCGGCCCGCTCTTCATCTTCGCCATCGCCTCGCTCTCGGTCTACGGCATCGTATTGGCCGGCTGGTCGTCGAACTCGAAATACCCATTCCTCGGCGGCGTGCGTTCGAGCGCCCAGATGATCTCCTACGAGATCTCGATGGGACTTTCGTTGATCCCGGTTCTCCTCATCATGGGCGAACTCAATCTCAACGACATCGTGCGCTACCAGTCCGAGAACGGCTGGCTGCTCTTCCCAGTGCTGTGGAACCACGAAGGCTTTTCCACATCGTTGGAAGCATGGGCACTGTGGGTTCCGGCCATGATCGCCTTCATCATCTTCACCGTTTCGATCTTCGCTGAGACCAACCGTACGCCATTCGACCTTCCGGAGTGCGAAACCGAGCTCGTTGCTGGTTACCACACCGAGTACAGCTCGATGAAGTTCGCGCTCTTCTTCCTCGGTGAGTACGCCGCTATGATCGTCGGATCGGGCTTGATCGTCACCCTCTTCTTCGGTGGCTGGTCTCTTCCATTCGGCTGGGACCAAAGCATCATGGAAGCCAACGGTGGCGCCAGCCCATGGTGGCTTGGTCTGGCACACGTCGGTGTGTTCCTCGCCAAAGTCATCTGCTTCATCCTCTTCTTCATCGCCATCCGCTGGACCGTCCCACGTTTCCGCTACGACCAACTGATGAAGCTCGGCTGGGTGATCTTCTTCGAACTCGCCCTGGTCAACATCTTCATCGCAGCGGGCATCAAGATGCTCTTCCGTAACTAATCCGGCCGCACTGTCATCCCCACCCATTTCACCTGACTCACTATGGCAACCGTCACAGTCAAACGTCCTAAACTTACCTTTTGGGAGAAGATCTACCTCCCAACGGTGCTCAAAGGTCTGAAACTCACCCTCGCCCACGCCAAGCGATCGTTCCGCGGCAAGACCACCGGCAAAGAACAACTCAACGCCGGACGCCTCGGAACCACCATGCAGTACCCGGAAGAAAAGTGGGACGACCACCTTCCCGAGTACTTCCGCGGTGCACCTGCCCTGGTGACCGACGAAGTAGGCCGTGAGCGCTGCGTCTCGTGCCAGCTGTGCGAGTTCATCTGCCCACCAAAGGCAATCAAGATCGAGCCCGAGGAAATCCCGGCGGATGAAAAATGGTCGAAAGTTGAAAAGCGCCCGAAGGAATTCGAAATCGACATGATCCGCTGCATCTACTGCGGCATGTGCGAAGAAGTCTGCCCGGAACAGGCTATCTTCCTGCGCAAAGACTACGCCATCACCGGCCTCTCCCGCGAAGAGATGGTCCACGACAAAGAGAAACTTTACGAAATCGGAGGCAAACGCGTCGGCCTCGTGAACAAATGGAATGAGCTCAAGTAGCAGGTAGGCAGTAGGTTGTAGGAAGGGAATCCCTGATGGAGAGCGCCAGATCATTCGAAGACCTCATGGCCTGGCAAAAAGCCCACGCTCTCGTACTCGAGATCTACAAGATCACACAATCATTCCCCTCCTCTGAGACCTACGGACTCACTTCACAAATCCGCCGCGCGGCCGTCTCCATCGCATCCAACATCGCCGAAGGCTTCAATCGCTTCTCCCCCACTGAGAAAATCAGATTCTATAACATCGCCGAAGCCTCCGCTGAAGAAGTCCGCTACCAACTCCTGCTCGCACACGACCTCCAATTCGCCGACACCTCTCACCTCCAAGAACAAGCTACAGAAGCAAAACGACTGATCATCGGGCTCATTAAAAGCATTCGGGCCCGCAGCTAGTTCCCCTCCCCACTTCCTACTACCTACTCGCTACTCCAATGGAATCTCTTCTCTTCTACGTCTTCACCGCGATCATGCTTGGCAGCGCGATTGGTGTGATCGTCAACCGCAACCCGATCAGCAGCGCGCTTTGCCTGGTGCTTTCGTTCGTCGGAGTTGCCGGATTGTTCATTCTTCTCAGTGCCTTCTTCATCGGCATCATCCAGATCCTCGTCTATGCAGGTGCGGTGATGGTGCTTTTCCTCTTCATCATCATGTTGCTCGACGTGAATGTGGAAGAGAAGCGCAAGGTCAACCTCGGTGCAGTCGGCGGTGGTATCTTCATCGCCTTGATCTTCCTCGGCCAACTGCTCTCGGTCGTCGGGGACATCCCGGGCGCCAGCGAGCCTCTTGCTGACATCGACCACCAGCAGGCACTCGTTGCCCGCACCGAAGCCCGCGGTACCGACGCCATCGATGGCGACCGCATCGCCGAAGAACTCGCCGAAGGCAGTCTGCCGGACGTCCAGCTTATCGGTGAGGCGATCTTCACCAAATACAACTTCCACCTGCAGATGGTTGGCGTGCTCTTGCTGACCTCGACTGTCGGCGTCGTGCTCCTCTCGAAGAAGAAGCTTTCCTAACCACGCCGCGAAGGCCACTCCGTTCATTCCAGATTTTCATCCCACTCCTTTCACGATGACCTTAGCCAACTACCTGATCGCCTCCGGTCTTCTTTTCACCATCGGATTCCTTGGTGTCTTCGTTCGCCGCAACATCATCGTCGTCTTCATGTGCCTGGAGATGATGCTTACCGCGGCCAACATCACACTCGTTGCGTTCTCGCGCTTCAACGGAACCCAGGGCCTGCCAAACTTGGACGCCCAAACGCTGGTCTTCTTCATCATCACCGTAGCCGCAGCCGAAGTCGCCGTCGGTCTCGCCATCATCGTGGCGCTCTACCGCGCCAAGCAAAGCATCCACACCGACGACATCCAATCGATGAAGGGCTAAGCACCTGCCGACACCCGCTCACCTCCCAAATCGAAAGACTCATCCACGCACCATCCTGATATGGAACTTTCCCTCCTTCCCTGGCTCCTACTTCTGCTCCCGCTCGTCAGCGCGGCGTTGATCCGGTTCGTCTTCAAAAAAGCCGCCAACCTCAGCGCCTACATCGGCACTGCATCGGTCGCCGCTACCTTCGGCATCAACCTGATGTTGCTCACAAACCTGGGCGCCGAATCGCTCGCTGAAATCAAACCACTCAAGTGGTTCGAAGCAGGCTCGTTCTCGATCGACCTCGGAGTCACCGTCGACCAACTCGCGGTCGGCATGATGTTCGTCGTCACCACCATCGGCTTGCTCGTTCACCTCTTCTCGCTTGGGTACATGAAGGACGACGCAGGCAAGTCGCGCTACTTCGCCGGGCTTTCGCTCTTCATGTTCTCAATGACCGGCATCGTGCTCTCGGACAACTTCCTGATGATGTTCATCTTCTGGGAGCTCGTGGGTGTCAGCTCGTACATCCTGATCGGCCACTGGTTCGAAAAGAACTCGGCAGCCGAGGCCTCGAAGAAAGCATTCCTCACCAACCGTATCGGTGACTTCGGCTTCATGGCCGGTATCCTCATTCTCTTCGGTGCAACCGGAACCGTCAGCTTCACAGGAATCGAAGCCGCATTCGCAGGTGCCAACGCACCAATCGCCGGCGGCCTCCTCACCCTCGCCGTGCTCGGCATCTTCTGCGGCGCCGTCGGTAAGTCGGCCCAGCTTCCACTCCACGTCTGGCTGCCAGACGCGATGGAAGGCCCAACCCCAGTCTCCGCGCTCATCCACGCAGCCACCATGGTTGCCGCCGGTGTCTACATGCTGGTCCGCGTTTCGTTCCTTATCGAGTCCGATGCATGCGCGGCCAACGTGATCGCCTGGATCGGTGGTATCACCGCACTGCTCGCCGCACTCATGGCCACGCAGCAGAGCGACATCAAGCGCGTACTCGCCTACTCCACCCTTTCCCAGCTCGGTTACATGGTGATGGCCGTGGGTCTGCTTGCCGGATACGCTGGTATGTTCCACCTCTTTACCCACGCCTTCTTCAAGGCGCTCCTCTTCCTCGGCTCCGGTGCTGTGATCTACGCCTGCCACCACGAGCAGGACATCTGGAAGATGGGCGGGCTGTTCAAGAAGATGCCGCTCACCGCAATTACCTTCATCATCGGTACGCTCGCACTGATCGCGGTTCCTGGCATGTCCGGATTCTGGTCGAAGGAGGCCATCCTTCACGCCGCCGAGGACGCCAACCCTGCATTGTTCTGGATCGCAGTCTTCGTCGCCTTCCTGACCACCTTCTACATGACCCGCCTGGTGATCGTCACTTTCTTTGGCAAAGCCCGCGCCCACGGTGCGGAAGAAGCCAAAGAAGTCGGCCCTACCATGCTGCTTCCGCTGCTCGTTCTTGCCGTACTCTCGGTGATTGCCGGTTTCGGATTCTTCGGTGCCAAGTTCATGCCAGAGGCTTTCCACTCGAAGCTTCACTGGGGTGACCACCCTGCAGAAGTTGCCGAAGGCAGCCTTGCATTGATCGCCTCGATCACGACGCTCGTGCTCGGTCTCATCGCAGCCACAGTCCTCTACAAAGGCAAGGACAAGGATCCGATCTCGATCCCACTCTTCCGCAACAAATTCTACATCGACGAAATCTACGCCTGGGTCGTTCGCCTCGGCCAGGACCTCGTCGCCTTTGTTGCCAACGTGATCGACCGCTTCGTCATCGGTGGCGCAATCGTCCGCGGAGCCGCTGGTCTTTGCTCGGGTGCCGGTCTCTTCTTCCGCCGCATCCAGTCCGGCAACCTTCAGGCCTACGCCCTCATGCTCGGCGTTGGCGCCATCGTCATCATCTACATCGCGCTGAACTAACCCAAGCCGCAGCGCCCGTCCCGCACTTTTCACCGCACCATCCATTCCAAGATGTCCGCTATCCCAGTCATCATCCTCCTACTTCCGATCCTCGCAGCGATCGCGATCGGTCTCCGTGCCCCGGCGCGCAACACCGCACTCCTCGCGGCGATTGCCAACGTCGCACTGACCGCCGTCCTGTGCTTCAACTTCGACCAAAGCCAAGGCACCGGTGACTTCCAGTTCACCTCAAGCCTGCTGGTTCTCCAGTCGCCTGAGATCTCCCTCGCCTTTGGCGTGGACGGAATGAGCCTCATCATGGTGCTGCTCACCGTCATCGTGACGCTCGCCGCACTTTGGAGCATCAAGCCTCAGATCGCCAACGAGCGCCTGCACTACATCTCGTCTTTGCTGATTGCAGCTGGTGGTCTCGGTGCTTTCCTCTCGACCGACGTCTTCTTCTTCTACGCCTTCCACGAACTGGCGTTGATTCCGACCTTCCTCATGATCGGCCTCTGCGGGCGCGGTGAAAATCCAAAGCGCGTCGCCTGGACCATCACACTCTACCTCGCTCTCGGCTCGCTCGTGCTCCTCGCCGGCATCGTTGCGTTGGTGCTCAACAGCGGCGGCTCCGACGGCGGACTCACCTTCTCCATGAGCCACTTGCTCAGCATGGGCTCCCAGATCGATCCATCAACTCAGAAGTGGATCGCCGCTCTGCTCCTCGTTGGCTTCGGCACCTTGGTTTCGCTCTTTCCATTCCACTCGTGGGCGGCACCAGCCTACGCCGCTGCACCGACTTCGGTCTCGATGCTCCACGCCGGTGTGTTGAAGAAGTTCGGTCTTTACGGCCTCATCCGCCTCGCCGTCCCTCTCCTTCCTGAGGGCATGGCCGAGTGGACCAACGTCCTGCTCGTCCTGCTGCTCTGCAACATCCTCTACGTCGGCTTGGTCACCGTTGCCCAGCGCCGCCTCGACCTGATGCTTGGCAACTCGTCAGTGATGCACATGGGCTACATCTTCCTCGGCATCGCTGCCCTGATCTCTGACAAGGGACCAAACCCAATCGCCACCAACGGCGCGGTGCTTCTCATGTTCGCCCACGGTGTTTCGATTGCCCTTCTCTTCGCGCTCGCCGGTAAGATCGAGGAGCGCACCGGTCGCCTTGAGCACGACACCCTCGGTGGTCTCGCCAAGAAGATGCCGTCGCTCGGCTTCCTCTTCGGTCTCGCGGCTTTCGCATCCATCGGCCTTCCAGGATTCGCCAACTTCGCCGGTGAAGTTGCCATCTTTGTCGCTGCCTTCGCTGGCGTTTACGACGGATCCACACTGACCGAACTCGGCAACCTGCAATGGGCTGCAATCGCCGCCTTCTGGGGCGTCGTGATCTCCGCGGTCTACATGCTCCGCTCGTACCGCTCGATCTTCATGGGCGAGGAACCAAAAGGCGGACTCGAAGTCGATGGTCGCCTCACCCTCGATGAAAAACTGCCACTCGGCATGCTCGCCGCCGCCCTGCTCGTGGTCGGCTTCTTCCCGAACATCATCCTCCAGTACCTCAACTAAGGTAGCCGTCTCGGATCCACACATCCCCTCAGGTCACTCTATTTTCCCAATTCCAACCATGCCAGCCCACTACCTCGAATTTCTCCTCCTCGGATTCGGTCTCGTGCTCTTGCTTGTCGAGGCATTTGTCCCACTTCGTGACAAATCGTTCATCGGCAAACTCGCCGCCGCCGGATTGCTCGTTGCCTTTGGTTTGCTCTTTGCCATCGACCGCAATCCCGTCCAGAGCGACGTCTTTGCCAACTACTACCACGTAGACGCCGCAGCACTCTTCTTCAAAGGCATCGCCATTCTGACTACGTTCTGCGTCGTTCTGCTCGGCCTCGACTTCCTGCCTGTGCTCAAGCAAGGCATCAATGGAGCCTCGGACAGCGAGCGCACCAGTCAGGGAGGCATCGCTGAATTCTTCAGCCTCCCGATCTTTGCCTGCGCCGGCCTCATGTGGATGGCCTCCGCCAAGGACCTGATCACCATGTTCGTCGCACTCGAAACCGTGACCATCACCTTCTACGTCATGGTCTCATCGATGCGCCGCAACGTCGGTTCTCTTGAGGCCGGGGTAAAATACCTCATCCTCGGTGCCCTCTCCACCGGCGTCCTAGTCTTCGGTATGGCTTGGGTCTTCGGTGCCACCGGTACACTGTCGCTTGAGGTTCTTACCAATGCCGGCCCGGAGCAATGGGCGACCTGGTCGTCTTCCTCAGCCCTGCTCTTTGGTGTCGCACTCGTTCTCATCTCGCTAGGCTTCAAAGTCGGTGCCGTCCCAATGCAGGTCTGGATTCCAGACGTGTACCAGGGTGCGCCAACCCCGATCACCGGATTCCTTTCCGTCGGATCGAAGGCTGCAGGATTCATCGTCCTGTGGCGCTTCGTCCAGCCATTCCTCGGCCGTGGTGAGCTTACCGAGACCATTCTCCTCATCCTCGCGGTTATGACCGCCGCCACTCTGCTGGTCGGAAACCTGGCAGCACTCGGACAATCAAACTTCAAGCGCCTGCTTGCTTACTCGTCGATCGCTCATGCCGGATTCCTCCTGCTCGGTCTCGTCGCCGGCACCCCATTGACCGTACTCGGCTTCTACCTCGGTGCTTACCTGCTCATGACCTTCCTCGCCTTTGCAGTGCTCGCCATCGTACGCGTCAAAACCGGCAGCGACGAACTGGTCGCCTTCAACGGATTGGCCAAGCGCTCGCCATTCCTCGCCTTCGCATTGGTTGTGGCCGTTTCCAGCCTCGCTGGCGTCCCTGGCACAGCCGGCTTCATCGGCAAGTTCCTCATCATCATGGGCACAGTCAGCGCCAGCGCATGGGTGCTTCTCGGCTTCGCTGTCCTCGGCGCGGCCTCCGGCTTCTACTACTACCTGAAGGTGCTGCGCAACGTGTTCTGGCTTGAAGGATCGGAAGACTCCATCACCGTCACTCCGCTGACCAAGGCATTCATCACCGTTCTCATCGCGGCGATCTTCTTCTTCGGAATCTATCCTAAGCCGATCTTCGACGCCCTCGGCGTCCAAACGACTGAGACCGCGACCGAGCTGGTCAGCCAGCCGTAGTCCACCCGCGGCTAATTCACATTCTCCTCCAATGCGGAGCCTCCAGCAGGCTCCGCATTTTTTTGTGTCTATTTCACACCGGACAACCGCACCCGTCATCGGATTCAGATTCGTACCCCATCTCACGGAAGCCGCTGAGCCCCTCGCTACAGCGGGCTCAAGATGATCACCCGAAGTTGACCCTCCTGATGCCACACCTCCCGCCCCCTCAGCTCAATGAAAACGACATCCGCTCGATCGTACGACTGCTAGGACAAGTCGCAGTCGAAGGCAACTGCCTCCGCGAAAAGCGCAAGCTTCTGATGACTGGGCTCATCTCGCTCATCGACGCCGACTCTTGGGCCTGGGGCGTCTACGCAAACGAAACACCAGGTGAACTACAGCAGCCGTCCCTGCTTATGTACGATGGTTTTACCCCCGATGAATTCGGCGCATTCGCCATCGCACAAAACCACCCGGACATGGCGCGCCTCAGTGCCCCCTTCATGGAAGATTGCCGACAATCCGACGGACGCGTCACCCGCCTGCGCCAACAAGTCGACCCCGAAAACACATTTCCTAACTCAGAGGCCTACCATCTGTGGCGCGCAGCTAATGTCGACCCGCTCATTCTCTCAAGCAAATTGAACCGATCCGGCCAACGCGGCGTAATCGGCATCTACCGCAAGTTCGGCCGTCCACTTTTCAACGAGAGAGAACTCCGCATCACCCACATCGTGCTCACGGAGGTCTCATGGCTCCACGAAGAATCCTGTCAGAAGATTCCCACTGAAGCCGTGAGCTGCTTGTCCCCAAGGCTCAATACCATCCACAACCTCCTCCTCGCGGGCCAGACAAGAAAGCAAATCGCCCACGAGCTCAGCATCTCGATCAACACCGTCCACAGCTACATCAAAGAGCTCTATCAACGCTTCGAAGTTCACTCTCAAGCCGAACTCATCCGCCGCTTCATCCAAGGCGACGGGGGGGATGGGCTCTGATCGCCCCCCCGCAGGCCTGTTCGGCACCGGCACGCCACAACCTACACTCCCCCAACGATCTCCCCCCCCGGACAACAGCAGACATTCCAGCCAACCGAATGTAGCTTCTGGGTCGCATGTAATTGTCGGGAAATCGGCGCAATTTTCGCTGTACGAAAAGCTTGCTCCTCCTATCCTCACTCGTGTCTAAAATCCCTGCATAATCATTGATTATCGCTGGATCGTCGGCCAAAAGAGTCTCCAACTGGTCGCACAAGAAGACCAGACAACTACGAGTGACTCACCCCAACAAGCAAGCTACAGATTGCATACATTTTCCCCAAGATTTCTATGAATCCATTGAACATTGATGGCTTGGTCGCCGCCACGGTGACCCCGATGCACGCAGACGGCTCGGTAAACTATGACCTCATCGCCCCACAGATCGACTACCTCGTCGACCAAGGCATCAAAGGCGCATACATCCTCGGTAGTACCGGTGAAGGCATGTTGCTCACCGACGACGAGCGTAAGAAAGTCGCCGAAAAGTTCGTCACTCTCGCCGGTGACCGCCTCCCTATCTTCGTTCAGGTCGGCCACAACAGCTGGCAAGCTGCCGCAGACCTCGCAGCCCACGCCGAATCACTCGGTGCAGCTGCCGTTTCGGCCACCTCGCCGGGCTACTTCAAGCCAGACAACGCTCAGAGCCTCGTCGACGGCGTAAAAGAGGTCACCGATGCCGCTCCAAACACACCATTCTACTACTACCACATCCCAGCCCTCTCCGGCGTATCGGTCGACATCATCGAAGCCGCACGCCTGAGCAAGGAACAGCTGCCAACCTTCACCGGTATCAAGTACTCGGACGGCTCGACCTTCTACAACCTGCCACTGCTCCAGGAAGCCGCTCCAGGCTGCGAGTTCTTCGCTGGCTCGGACGAAGCCTACCTGATGTCGGTTGCTCAAGGTTTCAAGGGTGCTGTCGGTAGCACCTACGGCTATGGCAAAGTGATCTACGACAACGTGCGCAAGCATGTTGAGGCCGGCGAGTTCGAAGAAGCCCGCATGTGGCAGGCCCGCGCTCTCTCGATGATCACCACCTTCTTCTCAACCTGCGGCCGTTCCGGCATCAAAGGCATGTGGAGCGCCATCGGCCTTCCAATGGGTGCCAGCCGCAACCCGATCGCCAGCACCACGCCTGAGCAGATCGACGCGCTGCGCAAGGGCCTCGAGCAAATTGGCTTCTACGACTGGGCTGCCCAGCAAGTGGTCTCCAAGTAACCGCTCACGCTCAACCTCAGCACTTCCCTCTTCATCCGGCTGGTGCGCACTGCCCAGCGGTGCCACCAGCCGGATCTTTTTTTAGCCTCCCGTTCCATCTTCCAAACCACCCGATCCACCATGTTTCGCAAGCTCTTCCCCCTGCTCCTAGCCCTGATGGCTTCCCTGCCATTGATGGCATCAGACGCCATCAAGTGGTCGTCAGATTTCCCTGCCATCCCCGATGACTACGGATACGCGGGCGCATTTGCGGGCGTGATCGGTAAAAACGACTCACCGCGCACGCTGGTCATCGCGGGTGGTGCCAACTTCCCAGATGCGGATCCTTTCACCAGCAACGTCGGCAAAGCGTGGCACGACACCGTGTTCACCATTCCGCTTGAAGGCAACTCGCTGAAGGCCGCCGGAACATGGACCGTCAGCGGAGCCAAGCTCCCTCTTCCCCTCGGTTACGGAGCATCCGCCACATTGCCGCATCACGGCTCCGCCCTTTTCATCGGCGGCAGCTACAAGGTCGACGGCGAGGAAATCTTCTCCAACAAGGTCTATGAAGTGACCATCGCCAACGGCAACCCGGTCTTCACCGAGGTCGCGCAATTGCCAACCGGCACGTCCTACATGGCGGCGGCCACCATTGACAAAAATGTCTACGTCTTCTCCGGCCAGGGCGCCGAAGGCGAAATCGAGCAGGCTCTCGTGCTCGACACATCCTCCGACAACCGCAGCGACTGGCAGTGGAAGTCCATGCCATGGCCTGAGTATTCCGAAGGCGTACCAGCCCGCGCCCGCGCGCACTACACAATCGGCACCATCGGCAACAAACTCTTCGTCTTCGGTGGCCGCGCCAAGCAACTCGCCGGCGACCACCGGGTTCATAAAGACGACGTCAACGACCTCTACGGCACCGACGACTTCCGCGACTGCTACGTTTACTCACCAGGCGCAACCGACGCCGCAGCCGGAACCTGGGCGCGTGTCGCAGACCTCCCGACCGCGATCTCCGCAGCACCTACCAATGCGGTACCAGCAGGTGCCAGCCACCTCCTCGTGCTCGGCGGCGTCGACCTGGCCACGCTGGTCGACCTGCAGGATAAAGACAAGTATCCAAGCCTCAACAACGCCCGCCACGGCTTTGACCATCCGGGCTTCCCACGCAAGGTCCTGGCTTACCACACCATCACCAACACCTGGGCAGAACAAAGTGAGATCCCTGCCGAGATGAAAGCTCCGGTGACCGCACCGGTCGTGATCGCCGGCAATGACTTCCTCGTGCCATCCGGCGAATGGAGCCCGAAACTCCGCACATCCAATGTGCTCGCCGGCACCATCACACCACCAATCCCTGACTTCGGATGGATCAACTGGTCGGTCGTTGCCATCTACCTGCTCGGCATGGTCGGTGTCGGTTACTGGTTCATGAAGCGCGAAGCCGCATCCAGCACCGAAGCGTACTTCCGTGGCGGACAAAAGATCCCATGGTGGGTCGCTGGTCTTTCGATCTTCGCCACCATGCTCAGCGCCCTCACCTTCATGGGCATCCCGGCACGCGCCTACCAAACCGACATCACTTGGTACATCGGACAGCTGCCTATCCTCCTCGTGGCACCGCTCGTTGCGTTCTGCTACCTGCCTTTCTTCCGTCGCCTCAACATCACCAGTGCTTACGAATATCTCGAGAAGCGCTTCGGCCTCGGCGTCCGCGTCTTCGCCAGCTTGTCGTTTATTCTCTTCCACATCGGCCGCATCGCGATCGTTCTCTACCTCCCGGCACTCGCGGTTTCCGGCGTGACCGGCATCCCTGTGACCACAGCCATCATCGTCATCAGCGTGCTTTGCATCATCTACACCGTGATGGGTGGCATCGAAGCAGTGGTTTGGACAGACGCCATTCAGGCAATGGTTCTCATCGGCGGCGCACTGCTTTGCTTCATCCTCGTCGTGTTCAGCCTCGACGGTGGGATGGGTGAACTCTTCACCATCGCCCAGGCCGACGACAAGTTGTTCTCCAACTTGGAATGGGGCAGCTTCGACATCAAAGATGGAACAGCAGCCGTCTCGGTCCTCTTCCTCGCCTTCACCTTCAACGCCCTGGTTCCATACACCTCGGGACAAGACGTGGTGCAGCGTTACGTCACGACCTCGGACGAGCAAGCCGCCCGCAAGTCGCTCTGGACCACCATGTGGATGTCAGTCTTCGGTTCGTTGATCTTCTTCGGTCTCGGCGCGGCGATCTACGCCTTCTACAAGACCCACCCGGACCTCCTCAGCCCGGCCATGGCGAAGACCGACAGCATCCTGCCATTCTACATCGTGCAGCAGCTGCCAGTCGGAGTCTCTGGCTTGATCATTGCAGCGGTCTTCGCGGCAGCGCAGTCGACCATTTCCAGCTCGCTCAACAGCTCGGCCACAGCTTACATCAAAGACTTTGACTCCCGCCTGTTCCGCCCTGGCCGCGACGACAAGACCTACCTGCGCGCAGCACAGTTTGTCGTCACCGGCATCGGCATCCTCGGGACCATCGTTGCCATCATCATGGCAAAGTCGGACATCGAGTCGGCCTTCAAGACCTTCAACTCGATCATCGGCCTGACCGCAGGTTCGCTGGGTGGTCTATTCGCCCTCGGAATCTTCACCCGCAAAGCCAATGGCACAGCAGCTCTGATTGCCGCATTCATCGGCGCGGGAGTGGTGATCACACTCTTCCTCACGGAAGCACCTGTCACCGGTCTGCTCTACGCCTTCATCGGATTCGCTACCTGCTTCGTGCTCGGCATCATCCTCGGCACCATCATGCCGGCCAAGCCACAGCAACTCAAGGGGCTCTCGTTCTCCACCATCAAGGACATCGGAAAAGACTAATTCCAACAGCCCAAAATCCACATTAACTTCAAGGTAGCCACTCCGGTGGCTGCCTTTTTTCATCCACTCAAAAGCCACATCCCATGTCTGCTTATACCACCGAAGAATTGAACGGCCTGCGCGACTTCTACCGCGACAGCTTGCTCGACGACACCCTCAAGTTCTGGCTCCCTGACGCCATCGACAAAGAACACGGCGGCTACCTCCTGATGCGCGACGCCGACGGATCACTCGTCGACACCGACAAATCCGTCTGGTTCCAGGGCCGCTTCGCAACCATCCTCGGCACGCTCTACAACCAGGTCGAACCACGCCAGGAATGGCTCGACGGGGCCAAGGCAGGCGTCGACTTCCTGCGCAAGCACTGCATCGACGACGATGGTCAGATGTTCTTCATGGTCACCCGCGAGGGCAAGCCTCTGCGCAAGCGCCGCTATTTCTTCTCCGAAGCATTTGCCATCAGTGGCTACTGCCAGCTCGCCAAAGCCACCGGCGACGAGCAACTCGCCCAGGAAGCTCGCGATTTGTTCAAGCGCTGCATGGAGTACGCAGACGGCACCCGCCCGCTCGCTCCCAAGTTCACCGACGAACGCCCGACCATAGGAATCGGCGTGCCGATGATTTTCCTCAACATCGCCCAACAACTTGTCGACACCGTGGGCTGCGAGTTCGCCGAATCCTGTATCGACAAGTTCGTCGAAGACATCCGCAAGTTCGTCAAGGACGATATCGAATGTGTGATGGAGTGCCTCTCCCCTGAAGGCGATATCATCGACCACTTCCAAGAGCGCACGCTCAACCCGGGCCACGCCATCGAGGGCGGATGGTTCATCCTCCACGAGGCACGCCGCCGCGGCGGTGACAAAGACCTCGAAGACCTCGGCCTGCGCATGATCGACTACATGTGGAAGCGCGGATGGGACGAGCAGTTCGGCGGCATCATCTACTTCAAGGACGTCTACGACAAACCGGTGATGGAGTACTGGCAGGACATGAAGTTCTGGTGGCCACAGAACGAAGCCGTCATCGCCACCCTCCTCGCCTACACCATGACCGGCGATGAAAAGTGGGCCGAGCGCCACCGCATGATCCACGAATACGCTCACAAACATTTCCACGATCCTGAGCACGGTGAGTGGTTCGGTTACCTCAGCCGCGACAACCGCGTCTGCTCCACACTCAAGGGAACCCACTACAAGGGACCATTCCACCTGCCGCGCATGCAGACCTACTGCTGGCAGTTGCTCGAATCCCTCGGCACCGACCCGACTTTGGTCGTTCGTTAGACCTGCCTATCACCTATCAACCGCGGCTCCGATTCACTCCGGAGTCGCGGTTTTTTTTGTGCCCGCTCAACAAGCTTACATACAGATCATTATGTTATGTGGCACACTCGTCATACATCTGAAAATTTCGCGCTGGCTTTCAATTTTTGCCTGATACATCCTGCGACCACATCACGTAAGCCGCTCCGCTATGATCAAAACCATCGCATTTTCCACGATGATCGCCTCCGCAATCACTGCGGCCCAGGCATCACCCGCCACCGATATCCTCCAAGGCACGCAAACCTACGGCGCCGCCAAAATTAACGAATCGTCCAGCGGCGGCAAACTTACCATCGCCGGCAAAACCTACGAAAAAGGAATCGGCGTCCACGCCACCTCGGAAATCCCACTCAGCATTCCTAAAGGCGTCTCGTCCCTCACCGGATTGGCCGGAATCGACGACAATGCCGCCGGTCCGGGAAAGGTGCAGTTCCGCATTCTCTCGGGCAGCTCGGTGCTTTGGGAGTCACCGGAAATCTCACACGGTGATGCGGCGGTTGCGTTCGATGTCGCGGTCCCATCCGGCGCCCGCAAGCTCTACCTTCAGGTAGACGAGTTGGAAAACAACGCCCACGACCACGCCAACTGGGTCGACCTGAAATGGAAAGACGGCGATGTCGCCACCAAAGCGGCCACCACATTCAAGGGCGCGGACTTCGGCTTGAAGCCTAACGTCACCGAAGATCAGGCACCTGCCTTCCACAAGGCGCTCGATGCCCTGCGCTCGGCTCCGGGATCCACTCTCGTGCTGGAAAAAGGCACCTACCACTTTCACCACAGCAGCGCGATCAAGCGTCACTACCACCCGTCCAACCACGACCAACCGATCTGGCAACCTGTCTGTGTTCCATTGGTGGACCTGATGGACGTCACCATCGATGCTCAGGGATCACTCTTCCTCTTCCAAGGCAAGGTGGCACCGATGTTCATCCAGGACACGGACGGACTCACCATCAAGGGACTCGCTCTCGACTACGTCTATCCACCGGATTCCCAATGCACCGTCACCAAGGTCACCCCCGAGTTCTATGAAATGACCATCGACCAGCAGAAGTTCCCTCACCGCGTGGAGAACGGCTGGATCACATTCACCGGAGAAAACTGGGAAAAGCACGACGGATCACACGGTATTGTCTTCAGTGGAAAGACCGGCGAAATCGTCGCCGGCACCAGTGACTACGGCTACCGCGGCAAGCTCACTGTCATCGCAGACGGCCACTACCGCGTGGAAAAGAACGTCCAGAAAGACGGCATCGTCGCTGGCGACACCATCACCATGCGCCACGGCTGGGGCCGCCCACACCCAGGTGTCGTCATGTACCGCGCTAAGGACACCGTGCTCGAAGACTTCGTCATCCACGCATCGCAAGGCATGAGCCTCGTTGCCCAGCGTAGCGAAAATGTCCACATCAAGGGCGGTGGCGTATTCCCACGCGAAGGAACCGGCCGCAACTTCTCCGCCGGCGCTGATGCCACTCACTTCTCAAACTGCAAAGGCGTCATCATCACAGACGGCGCACTCTACGAAGGCATGATGGACGATGCCATCAACGTCCACGCCACCTGCCTGCGCATTGAAGAGAAAATCGATGCCAATACCATCCGCTGCCGTTACGTCCACGGCCAGGCCTACGGCTTCGAGGTCGTCATGCCGGGTGAAACCATCAACTTCCTCCAGGCCAAGTGGCTCACCCCGCGCGACCCAAGCAAGGTCAAAGCGGTGAACTGGATCGATAACAAGAACCTCATCCTGACTCTCGAAACTCCGATCCCGGACGACCTTGGCCCGGGCGATGCCCTGGAGAACGCCGATTGGCACCCGAGCGTCCACTTCAAGAACAACATCGTTCGCAACAACCGCGCGCGAGGCAGTCTCTTCACCACCCCTCACCCAGTGATCGTGGAGAACAACACGTTCGAAACCATCGCCGGCTCCGCCATCCTGCTCGCAGGAGACGCCAACGGCTGGTACGAAAGCGGTGCCTGCTACGACGTGGTCATCCGTAACAACACCTTCAAGAACAACCTTACCTCCCGCTTCCAGTTCACCGAGGCGATCATTTCCATCTTCCCTGAAGTGCCGGACCTCAAGGGGCAAAAGGAGTTCTACCACCGTAACGTCCGCATCGAGGACAACGTCTTCGAGACCTTCGATGTGCCATTGGTTTTCGCAATCTCGACCGATGGCCTGACCTTCACCGGCAATCAGGTCAGCTACAACAACGACTACCCGGCGTGGAACAAGCCACCGTTCATCCTCCGCCGCGCGGCCAACGTCACCGTTAAGGACAACACGGTGAAGGACGCTCCACGCCAGTGGACCAAGGAGAACAGCTTCGACCTCCACCTCACACCGGCGGAAGAGATTACCTTCGAATAACGGCACCAGCCCACATCAAAGCTCACGGCCACCACCCCGGCCGTGAGCTTTTTTTTTGCCGTGAGGGAACGGTCAGGCGCAAAATCATCGCCCGCAGACCGAGTCTGGAACGCCAAGCATCGCCTTGGCAAACCAAACCACCCGCGCAACGCGCGCATTACTCCCACCAAAAATTAACACTTAGGCGTAACGTTCAATAATGAATGAACACGGTCCCAACTGGCACTCCAGAGGCTACCTCCCACACTTCGACTCAAACAACCATGTTCAATCCATCACGTTTCGATTGGCCGACTCGCTCCCCACTGCCGCGTTGGAAGCCCTCAAAACTGAGCTCACAAAAGCTCCCGAAACCGAACGCGAGAAAACACGGAGAAGACTCATCGAAAAATGGCTCGATTCGGGCCAGGGCTGCTGTGCACTAGCCCACCCCGGCATGGCGAAGATCATGCAGGACACGCTTCTCCACTATGATAAGCAGCGGTACCACATGATTGCATGGTGCGTAATGCCAAATCACGTGCACGTCATGATCGGGCCAACCGCCCCCATATCTCAAATCGTGCAATCTTGGAAAGGCTACACCGGTTACTGGGCAAAACAACACGCAGAGGATATCGGCCTGAAATCCGCAGGCAGATTCTGGATGCGAGATTACTGGGACCGGTACATTCGCAACGAACACCACTTCCACCAAACGATGCGCTACATCCACCGCAATCCGGTGAAAGCGGGCTTATGTAGCGACCCTAAGGATTGGCAGTGGTCCAGCGCATGCCGATATCGGTAGACATGCGGCTTCGCCGATTACTGACGGCTTGCCGAGACGATGCTCGGCGTTCCAGTCGTTCTCACCAGCTTCCCCCCACCAACAGCCTCCACAGCCCCCGCGCACAGCTCACACTGAAACGCCAAGCATCGCCTTGGCAAACCAAACCACCCGCGCAAAGCGCGCACACCACAAAAAAAGCCGGAGAGGTCTCCCTCTCCGGCTTCCATGAACGAATTCTTCGTTGAATCGTAGGCTCGCCTACTTCACTTCAACATCCACTTTCGTGGTGCCAACGCCTTCGCCGGCGATTTCGATTGTGGCCGCGCCGGACTCGCCACGCTTCGAGCGGACGATGACCTGCGCCAGACCATTGAAGGCTGTGATGCGCGCCTTGGTCGGATCGACCGGCTTCATCACGGTGTGATCAGTTGGATCACCATTACCAATGCCGACGATCTCAGCAGGTCCGCTGATGCGCACGTGCACTGGCAAGCGGGTGCGTGGCACTTCACGCCCTTTCGCATCCAACACGCGGATGGTCAGGTACGAAAGGTCACGACCATCATTAGCAATCGTTGAACGATCCGCAGTGAGCTCAAGCTTGGCCGGTTCGCCGGTGGTCTCCTTGACCGCCTTCGCCCACTCTTTGCCGTCCTTGGTCACCACGACCTCCAGCTTACCTGGAGCGTACTTCACCTCGTCCCAGGTGAGACGGTAGTGATGCGGTTCACCAATCTTGCGCTTGCCGAGCGATTTGCCATTGAGGAACAACTCCGCCTCGTCACCATTGGTGTAAACGTGCACTGGAGTCACTTCGCCCTGACGCTCTTCCCAGTTCCAGTGTGGCAGGATGTGTGCCACTGGATAGTCCGGGCGCCAACGGGCCTGGTAGATGTAGAATCGGTCCTTCTTAAACCCGCAAAGATCGAGGATTCCGAAGTACGAACTACGCGATGGTGCGCGGTTGCCCAGTTTTTTGAGCAACTCCATGGCTTCCTTGCGCTCTTTTTCGTCGCGGAAGTTCAGCGCGTTGGACTGATCCTGGTTGTACGGAGTTGGCTCGCCAATGTAGTCGAATCCAGTCCAGACATACTCACCGGCAAAGCGTGGGTACTTGTCGAGCGCCTCGAACTGAAGGTCCGGACGGTTCGCCCAACCTGGAGCATAGAGGTCGTACGAGCTCACCTGGAAGTTGTAGAAGCCCTTCGACTTGTTCCAGTCCACCGGGAAGAAGTACTCGCCGCGGGTGCTCACCGTCGACGACGTCTCCGACGCGTAGAGCGGCATATCCTGACGGTTCTTGGTGAGTGCATCGTACGAGCCGAGGTGGTAGTTCACACCATAGACATCTACCGTGTTCTGGAAGCCATTGGTGGCGGCTGCCGGGTTGTTTGAGCCAGCGGTGACCGGACGGGTCTTGTCGTAGCTTTTGATCATGTCGCGCAACTTGGCAGGAACCCAGTGCATCGACGGGGTGCCAAGTTCGGGAATCTCATTCCCGGTGCTCCAGGCGATGATGCTCGGGTGGTTGCGGTCACGCAGCATGAAGTTGCGGGTGTCCTTCTCGTTCCACTCGTCCCAGTAGATGTTATAGCCGTTGACCTTGCCGTACTTCTGCATCTTCCAGATGTCGAACAACTCGTCGATCACCAGGATGCCCATGCGGTCACAAAGTTCGAGGAACTCAGGAGCCGGTGGGTTGTGCGCGGTGCGGATCGAATTGCAGCCCATCTCTTGCAGGATCTCAATCTGACGCTCCATGCCGCGGGTGTGAACAGCCGCCCCAAGAGGCCCGAGATCGTGGTGCAGGCAGACGCCCTTGAGCACGACCTTACGGCCATTGAGCAGGAAGCCCTTCTCGTTGTGCCACTCGATCTCACGGATACCAAACGTGGTGTCCTTGACGTCAATCACCTCGTCCCCTTTGAGCAACGTGGTGCGCAAGGTGTAGAGGTTCGGCGACTCGATATCCCAGCGCTTCGGCTGCTTCACGGTCAGCGAGGTTGGAACCATCGCGGTCTTGCCGGCTGGCACGTCGAGGCTGCTGACTTCGGTCGCTACGACTTGCTCACCGTCGAGCACTTCCGATCGCACTTCAAATGTACCAGAGGCCTCGGTCGTGTTGTCGATGGTCGTTTCCACCGCCACAGTCGCTGCTTCATCGGTGATCTCAGGCGTCGTGACATACGTCCCCCAGTGCGCAATGTGCACCTCAGGGGAAACGGTCAGCCAAACGTGGCGATAAATACCTGCGCCAGGATACCAGCGGGTGGATGCCGGCAGGTTCTGCAAGCGCACCGCCACAGTGTTCTTCTCACCAACCTTCAAATGCGGCGTCGCGTCGATGCGGAACGAATTGTAGCCGTACGCCCACTCACCAGCGAACTCGCCATTGATGTAGACCTTCGGCTGCGCCATCGCACCGTCAAAATCGAGGTAAACCTTCTTGCCCGCCATCGATGCAGGCACATCGAAGGTCTTGCGGTACCAACCGATACCTTCCCATGGCAGCTTGCCGGTCTCGTTCTCAATGTCCATGTGGAATGGACCCTCAATCGCCCAATCGTGCGGCAGATTCAGCTCGCGCCACGACGAGTCATCGAACGCCACAGCGTCCGGCGCCAACTGCACATCGTCACCAGTAGCCGGCTCAGGCTTCACCACATTGCCGTCTTTGCCCAACACTTCGAGTTCACGGATACTCGCCCAGGCGGCCTGCTTGCCGTCGGCCACCACGCGTACATATCGAGCTGGAGTCGAGAAGCGCACGGTCTGCTCGGCGCCTTTGGCTTCCGCCTTGGGTACCACTTCCACCCATGTCTTTCCATCACGGGAAAGGTCGACTTTAAACGGATTGCCACTGTCTTTCTCCCACACAATGCGAACACCGGTCATCTCAACCTGACGCCCCATATCCAACTGCAGCCACTGGTTGGCCAGTCCACTCGCAGCACACCAGCGTGTGTTAGTGTCGCCATCAATTGCGTGATCCACCGGGTTGTGGTTCTCGGCACTCGATGCGGTAACCATCCCGGTCACAACACCTGGCTCGGGCACCCGCGTGCCATCCGCCATTTTGCCAAAACGGGCAAACTTCCAATCCAAGTCAAACGAGCTGCGCTCGGTTGGCTCAGCCGACGCGGCGGCACATAGCAATGCCCCGCTGGTTATCGTCATCAATAATTTGTTCATGATATCCGTGAGTTCCCGTTTCTCCTATCATCGCGGGCCCGCCCTCTAACGTCGAAAGCCAGCCCTCTATTACAGGAATATTTCAGAAAAAACGCTACAGAGCTGCCTCACTTTCGTCACGACTGAAGTCACCACGAGCGAGACAAAAAAATCCCCGTGGAGCCCGGCCGAAACCAACTCCACGGGGACATCAAATGCATCCTACATTCTAGATCGCCCAGTCGCCCTGGTCGAAGTTGGCAACCACCAACTTGAGCAAGTCGATCGACGCGCGCAGATCTTCCTTGTGCGACATCTCGGTCGACAAGTGAATGTTACGCGTTGGAATCGAGATCGCGCCGACGATCGCACCACCTGGTGTGTTGCGCTGCATGCCCGCGGTATCCGTTCCACCTGCGGTCAGCACTTCCGGCTGCCACTTGATCTTGGCGGCATCGGCTTGTGCCTTCATGTAGCGGATCATGCGCGGATCGCAGATCACCGATGAGTCCATGATCTTGATCGCGGTGCCATCGCCCAGCGAGGTGACCTTCGTATCAGGACTCGATCCCGGACCATCGAAAGCAATCGTCGTGTCGAGACCAATGCCGAACTTCGGCTGAATCTCGAGCGAAGATGCCAACACACCACGAAGTCCCACTTCCTCCTGCACGGTGAACACCGCGTAGAAATCGTTGGAAAGCTCGATCTTCTCCTCGGCGATCTCACGCAAGGTCTCAAGCAACACGAAAACACTCGCGCGGTTGTCCAGCGACTTGCAGTTGACGCAGTCGCCTACTTCAACCAGTGGGCTCCATCGGGTGATCGGATCGCCGATCTCCACCAGCTCGTTCACCTGCTCACCCGGCAATCCGAGATCGATGAAGAAGTCGGTGATGTCGAGCGCCTTGCCGCGCTCGTCCGGCTTCATGATGTGGATTGGCTTGCCACCCATGGTTCCCATGAGGTCGCCGCCCTTGGCGTGAACGATCACGCGCTGCGCGGTCAGTGCCTTTGGATCGAAACCTCCGAGTGGAGCAAAGCGGATGAAGCCACGCTCATCGATGCTCTTCACGATGAAGCCAATCTCATCCATGTGAGCAGCAGCCATCGACGGCTCATCGGAATTCTTGCCTTTCACGTGGCAGATCACGTTGCCGATGTTATCGACACGCACCGAGTCACACCAATCGGTGACCGATCCGAGGATCAGGTCGCGGATCGGCTTCTCGTAGCCAGGAGCTCCCGGTGTGGTCGCAACCGCAGCAAGACGCTCCAAATTGATTTCCTGCGACTTCTCCGCAGCCTTCTTCGAACTTTTCTTAGCCTTAGCCATGTTCTGAAAATTTAATGATGAATCGTTTCTTATCCCGGAATCCCCTTAGCTGATCACGCCAAGGTCCTTACCGGTCTTGATGAACGCATCAACAGCTTTCTCCAACTGCTCGCGGGTGTGAGCTGCGGAAATCTGCGTACGAATGCGCGCAGTGCCCTGCGGCACCACTGGATAGAAGAAGCCAATCGCGTACACGCCGTAGTCGAGCAGACGGTCAGCGAACTTCTGCGACAAGGCAGCATCACCCAACATCACAGGAGTGATCGGGTGGTCTTTGCCGCTGATCTCGAAGCCGGCTTTCTCCATCTCGCCGCGGAAGTACTTCGTGTTCTCTTCCAATCGGTCACGCAATTCGGTCGACTCCTCGAGCATCTCGAACACGCGAAGTGCCGCAGCCGCAATCGGAGGTGCCACACTGTTGGAGAAGAGGTACGGACGGCTGCGCTGACGCAACAGATCGATGATTTCCTTCTTACCGGAGGTGTAACCACCCGATGCACCGCCGAGCGCCTTGCCGAGTGTGCTGGTGGTGATGTCGATGTCCCCCATGATTCCGCAGTGCTCATGAGTACCGCGGCCGGTCTTGCCGAGGAAGCCGGTGGAGTGGCAGTCGTCGAAATGAACGATCGCGTTGTACTTGCGAGCGAGCTCATGCACTTTGTCGAGCGACGCGATGATGCCGTCCATCGAGAACACACCGTCGGTCGTGATCAACTTGTTACGCGCTCCATTGGCATCGGCTTCCTGAAGCTTCGCCTCGAGGTCCGCCATGTCGTTGTTGGCGTAACGGTAGCGCTGGGCTTTGCAAAGACGCACACCGTCGATGATCGACGCGTGGTTCAAGCTGTCGGAGATGATCGCATCTTCCTTGGTGAGCAAAACTTCGAACAGTCCGCCATTCGCATCGAAGCAGCTTGGATAAAGGATGGTGTCCTCGGTGCCAAGGAAGCTGGAAATCTTCTCTTCCAACTGGCGGTGGAGGGTCTGGGTCCCGCAAATGAAGCGGACCGACGCCATGCCGAAGCCCCAGCGGTCGAGCGCATCGTGCGCCGCTTTGATCACCTCAGGGTGGTCCGCCAAGCCGAGGTAGTTGTTGGCGCACATGTTGATCACCTCGCGCCCGTCCTTAAGCGTCACGGTCGCATCTTGGGTGGAGTCAATGTAGCGCTCGCGCTTGTACAATCCGGCCTCGTCGATTTCACTCAACGTGGACGCCAACTGGGACTTGAAGTCATCGGTAATCATAGAATTTCAAGGAAAGATCTCTGTGTTGCAATCGGACAAAGGAATCACAGCGTCCAATGAACAAAAGAACACTGCAACCGATTTTCCACCGATTGCAGTGTTCTAGGAGTGAATTTAACGAATCCGCCGATGAGCGGACCCGGGTGTATGACACTTTCGCCGGAATTACCGGCAAAGCTGACTTACACCCCGATGGTGCGTAGCTTGGCTTCGATGCGATCGGCCAGCAACGCTTCGATTGCTTCATCGCCGATCTTCTCGATCACCTCCTGGGTGTAACCCGCGATCACCATGAATCGCGCCACATGCTCGTCGATACCACGAGCCAGGAAGTAGAACAACTCATCGCGGTCGATCTGTGCGCTGGTCGATCCATGACTGCACTTCACCTGATCCGCGTTAATCTCCAAACCTGGCATCGAGTTGGCCTCGGCTTCATCCGAGTTCAACAAGTTGCGGCAGGTCTGGTAGGCGTCGGTGTAATGCGCCCCTTCGTCCACCATGATCAATCCCGAGAACACGGTGCGGCTCTTGCCGAACAACGCATTCTTGAACAACAAATCACTCACGGTGTGCGGCGACTTATGGTGCTGGAAGGTACGCTGATCGTACTCCTGGCCACTGTCAGGCAGCGAGACCGACAGCATGTAGCTGTTGGCACCCTCACCCTGCACGTAGCTCATGTTCTCCGTGCGCACCCACTTACCGCCGGTGTTGAGCACAAAGCTGGTGGTGGTGGCGTTCTTGCCGGCCACTGAGTTGTTGACGAGGATGGCACGGCTCGCTGCGTTCAGCTCCTGCACGGCGTAGTAGCCGATGCGGGCGCCGTCACCTGCGACCAGGTCGTTGGCTCCAACAACCCAGTTGGCGGACGCATCGTCAGCCGAACGGAATTGGTCGATCACCTTCACCGAGGCGTTGTCCTCAGCCACGATCAAGGTGTGTGGGAAAACCATCACATCCGCCCCGCTCACCCAGTGGGTGATCTCAATTGGCTTGGATACTTCCACACCCTTCGGTACGAAAACCACCACACCCGAGCTCGCTGCCGCCTCGTGCAACGCCATGTACTTGGCACTGCCCAACTTGGCCTCACGCGCCATGAAGTGCTTCTCCACCACGTCACCCAACTCAACCAAGGCCTGGTCGAGCGGCAACACTTTCACCCCCGCAGCCTCAAGCGACGCGTCGAGCACGTCGTGGGTCACGCAGGCTTCGTTGACGAACACAAATCGTGCCGCCACGTCTTCGAGCATCGCCGACTGCGCACTCAATGCCTGCGCATCCGCCGCAGCCACTTCGCCCGCATAGCTCACCCCCTTGAGCTTGAGCTGACGCAGACTACTGAAGCGCCACAACTGATCGGTGCGCCCCGGCGTCTCGGTGTCCTGGAATTTCTGCCACGCCGACTGACGACGCGCATTCAACCACTCAGGCGCGCCCACCGCACTCACTGCAGCAGGTGCCACCGATTCAACGGCTGGCTGGTCAATGGAAACTTCTACCATATCTATAATCTTTAAATTTCGTGGATGTTCGCTATCCGTCGAATCAGGCGCTTAGCCCACCGACCCTTCCATCTCCAGCTCGATCAATCGCTTGAGCTCGACGCTGTATTCCATCGGGAACTCGCGCACCAAGTCGTTGACGAAACCATTCACCGCGAGACTCATCGCCTCACCTTCACTCAGACCACGCTGCTGCATGTAGAAGAGCATGTCCTCGCTCACCTGGCTCACACTCGCCTCGTGCTGAGTCGCGTGCTGGTTACCATTGACGGTGATTGCCGGGTAGGTATCGGTCTTACTGTTCGTATTGATCAGCAAAGCATCACACTCGGTGTTGTTCTTACACCCTTTGAGATGCTTCGGAATGCTTACCTGGCCACGGTAGGTCGAGCGGCCGGTGCCCACACTAATCGACTTGGAAACCACGTTCGAGGAGGTCTCGTCAGCCTCGTGGATCATCTTGGCTCCGGTGTCCTGATGCTGACCGTCGTTGGCCAAAGCAATGCTGATCACCTCACCACGGGCTTTACGCCCCTTCATCACCACACCTGGGTACTTCATGGTCAAACGTGAGCCGATGTTGCAGTCGATCCAGCGGATCTCCGCGTTCTCGTGCGCCAGTCCACGCTTGGTCACCAGGTTGAAGACGTTGTTGCTCCAGTTCTGAACGGTAATGTACTGGATCTTCGCACCAGGCATCGCCACGAGCTCCACCACCGCGCTGTGCAGGGTCGAGGTCTCGAACTTCGGCGCGGTACATCCTTCCATGTACACCACCTCGGATCCTTCGTCAGCAATGATGAGCGTGCGCTCGAACTGACCAAAGTTCTCGGAGTTAATGCGGAAGTATGCCTGCAGCGGGTGGCTGACTTTCACACCCGGAGGGACGTAGATGAAGCTACCACCGGAGAACACCGCACTGTTCAAGGCGGAGAACTTGTTGTCGGTGGTTGGAATCACTTTACCGAACCACTTCTTGAAGATCTCAGGGTGCTTCTTGAGTCCTTCGGTGCTGTTGACGAAAATCACGCCCTGCTCTTCGAGGACTTCCTTCACGTTCGAGTAAGCAGCCTCGGAGTCGTACTGGGCTTCCACACCGGCAAGGAACTTACGCTCCTGCTCAGGGATGCCGAGACGCTCGAAGGTCTCCTTGATCTCATCAGGCACTTCGTCCCAGCTACGCGTTGGACGGTCACCGCTGCTGAGGTAGTAACGAATGTTCTCGAACACGATGTTGTCCAGATCTTCGCTCGCCCAGTGCGTTGGCATAGGCTTGCTCTCGAAGACCTTCAACGCGCGCTTGCGGAACTCACGGACCCAGTCCGGATCATCCTTCACGTCGCAGATGTAGTCGATGGTCTTTTCCGTCAGACCATAACCAGCATCGTATTTGTGCTTCTCTGGGAATTTGAAGTTTCCGACATCGTCCTTCTCCGCGGCGATCTGGGAAACGGTTTGTACTTCGGTGCTCATAGCTTGCGCTCCTTTCCAAGTTGATTTCTCTAGCGGTGCCCCGCACGGGACCCGCGTCTTTCGGATTAAACCGACGCTGGCGCTGCCGCATCGATCACCCAGTCGTAACCTTGCTCCTCAAGCTTGAGGGCGAGATCCTTGTCACCGGATGTGATGATCTGGCCGTCGCTCATCACGTGCACCTTGTCTGGCACGATGTAGTTGAGCAGGCGCTGGTAGTGGGTGATCAAAAGGAATCCGCGGTCCGGTGAACGCATCGCGTTCACACCCTTGGCGACAATCTTGAGCGCGTCGATGTCCAGACCCGAGTCGGTCTCGTCGAGCACTGCGTACTCAGGACGCAACATCATCATCTGCAGGATCTCGTTGCGCTTCTTCTCACCACCGGAGAAACCTTCGTTCACAGCACGGGAGGTGAACTTACGGTCCATCTCCAACTCGTCCATTGCTGCGTAGAGCTCTTTGTAGAATGCCACAGCGTCAAGCTCTTCGCCCTTCGGCTTACGTGCCTGCAGTGCAGCGCGCAGGAAGTTGGCATTGCTCACACCTGGAACTTCGTGCGGGTACTGGAAAGCAAGGAAGAAACCAGCGCGGGAACGCTCGTCGATCTCCATGTCCAAAAGCGATTCGCCGTTCATCAGCACTTCACCTTCGGTCACCTCGTAGTCTTCGTGACCAGCCAGGATCTTCGAAAGCGTACTTTTACCGGAGCCGTTAGGTCCCATGATGGCGTGAACTTCACCCTGAGGAATCTCAAGGTTCACTCCTTTGAGGATCGGCGTACCGTCAACGTTTGCGTGCAGGTTCTTAATGATTAGTGAGCTCATAGTGGTTCTTACTAAATTGGGTTCAATAAAGGATTCGGGGGAAATTCGAATGCGGCTTCCAAGCCAGCCTAGCCAAGCGGCATCCCTTTGAAGGTGATGTCCGCGGCAGTCATCTCAATGCCATCCGGCAAGTCGAACACATCGCTCAGCGATGCGCCCTCTTTCAACGGCACGTCAATCACCTCGCCAGTGTCTTCACGAAGCAAGTGCGCATGCGGGCGCAGGTTCGGACAGTAACGGGACGGGCTGCGGTCAATGTTGACCTGCTTCACCAGCCCCGACTGCGTCATCGCCTCCAGCGAGTTGTAAACTGTCGCCAGTGAGATGCCTGGAATGTGCTCTTGCGCTTTGATGAACAACTCGTTTGCCGTCGGGTGGTTGCGCTCACCCATCAGCAGATCGTAAATCTCACGCCGCTGCGCGGTCCACCGAAACGCCTTGCCATCGACACGACGAAGGCCCGGCGCCTTGGTGTCGCCGGACTTGCCTGGTTGCGTTGTCGAATTCTTGTCCACGCGGCAACCTAGCCTCAAAAAAGGCTTAAACAAGAATTATTCTAATTTAAATTCAAAGGCAGAAACTCAGCCTTTGCGGTACCGTTCCGGCGTCGCATCCGTCGCCACCCCGTGCACCGAAACCCCGTGCCGCTCACACCCGTCACGCACCGCGTCCCAATCCAAAATCAACGTGCGCCCCGCCTCGAGCACCAGTGCTTTCACCCCGGCCTCACCAGCCACACG
Source organism: Sulfuriroseicoccus oceanibius (assembly GCF_010681825.2). Lineage (NCBI taxonomy): Bacteria > Pseudomonadati > Verrucomicrobiota > Verrucomicrobiia > Verrucomicrobiales > Verrucomicrobiaceae > Sulfuriroseicoccus > Sulfuriroseicoccus oceanibius. The sequence goes on from NZ_CP066776.1 coordinate 2,550,682, forward strand.
CACCGTGTCCGGCCCAATGACCGGTACATCAAATCGAAAATCCTGGTTCGGCTTCGACACCTTGGCCAACAACGCCTGCCCCTTGCCCAGTCCACCACCCCTACGAATGCACTCGTTGGTTCCCTCGAACGCCTCCACCGCCAGCACCGTGCCGTGACGAACAATCACCGTCTGACCGATGTCCAACTTGCTGGTCTGTTTTGCAATCTCAATCGCATAGGCGGCATCGCCTAACTGCCTCTCACTCAAAGCAGGCCCGAATACCGCCCCCTCTTTCACCAGCGCATCCTCCATAAACGTGGTGGCATCCAACAACTCGATTCCATCTTTGGCCAACTCATCACCAATCGCGCCGAAGATCGATTCCGCATTCCGCTGCTTGAGCTTACCCAACATCATCAGCGTGCGCATGTCAGGCCGCAGATCAAACAAGTTACCAGGAGTAATCTGGCCGGCCATCACCGCATGCCTCACCCCCTGCTTCTTGAAGAACTTGATCATCTTACCTAACTGCCCCACCCGCACCCACTCGTGCGCATCCGCCCGCCCCACCAATGCCTCCGAGGTCTCTCCATGGAAGGCCGCAATTGCTACCGATTTCACATTCGCTGCTCGAGCCCCCCGCAACAACAACTCAGGGTAGATTCCCTTCCCCGCTATCAAGCCGATTTTCTCAAATTTTACAATCATAACAATCTGATGAACAATTATCTAACTTTTTCAACCCAGCTTGCTAGTTGCCGGCGTATCCTAGATAGCCCGCTCCCATTGGTAACGTGGCTGACAAACAACCCACCTTGCAACCCCACAACCCTAAATCATGAAATCGAAACGCAACATTACGCGATTCGCTTACGAATCAACCGGCTTCAAGGGCTGGCGTGTTTCCATCACCCGCCATGGAGAGATTTTCACCGAGTACTTCTCTGATAAAAAGTTCGGAGGTCCTCGCAAAAGTCTCGCAGTAGCGGAGGAATGTCTGGAGTGGCTTCAACAGCGACTCGACAACGCAGACGTCACCACCAAGATCAAGAAAGCACCAGCGGGCCGCGTCATCGGTGTGACCCAAATCACCACCCCGCCTACCCGCAGCGGTAAAACCACCAACGTGTGGGTCGCCAGCTGGTCGGAAAATGGCAAGCGCATGGTGGTGAAGTTCCCCGAGAGCAAGCACGGCAAACGCGCCGCTCGTCAAAAAGCCATCGACGCCCGCAAGGATGCCGATGAGCGCCTCGGCCTGAACAAAGAAGTCACCATCAAAAAGGCAGACGTCGCGGCCATCAAAGAGGAATTCGCCTCCAAAGCCGCGCCACCTCCGAGCAAAAAGAAAGCTGCGAAGAAAAAGACCGCAGCAAAAAAGGCCACCAAGAAAAAGACCGCCGCAAAGAAGGTAGCTAAAAAGAAGAGCGCCAAGAAAAAGACGGCCAAATAGCGGATAACACCGCAGTCAAGGTTGCCACACTGCTTACCACCGCCGGACTTCCCCAGGGAGACCGGCGGTTTTTTTGTAGCTCCGCAGATGAACAGGGATTAGCGGCATTGATCCACAAGCGTTTCGGACCGCCGGATTTTACCCGGCCACCACGCCCAAAGGAGCGCAGCGACCACTTCCCCAATAAAACCTAACCACTCCCCCCCCGAATTCAAATTTCCGATTTGATTTTCGTAGCTATCCCCACCATCGACCGATAGAACTTCTTCCGACAATCCCCTTCCCAGCTTACCGCCATGAATCCAGCTCATCTCGGACAATTCCTCATCCTCGGCATCCCCGGCACCACGATCGACGCTCCACTTCGAGAGTGGCTCAAATCCATCAACCCTGGCGGCTACATTCTCTTCGGCCGCAACATCGAATCACCGCGCCAGGTCCACGAGCTCATCACAGACCTGCGCTCGATCAACCCCGTCGAAGAACCCATTATAGGAATCGACGAGGAGGGGGGCCGGGTCTCCCGTCTGCGCCCGATCCTCGATCATCCACTGCCCTCGCCCGGCGAGATCGCAGCCAACCACACTTTCAGGAATCAAAGCTTCGCCAATCTGGGGTTGATCACCGCGGAGGTTTTGAAATTCTTTGGCTTTACGATGAACTTCGCGCCGGTGCTGGACCGATCGCTAGGCAGTGACACCCAGGACGGAGTTCTTCGCCAGCGCTGCTTTGGCACCACCTCGATGGACATCATCTCGCGTGCCGGATTGTTCCTCAACAAACTCGAACGCGCGGGAATCCACGGATGTGGCAAACATTTCCCGACATACACCGGTGCCGGCGTGGACCCTCACCACCAACTGCCCACAATCAACGGTGACGTCAATGCACTACTCGCAGGCGAGATGGCCCCCTTTGCCGCCATGCTCCCCGACCTCCGCGCAGTGATGACCGCCCACGCTTGGTTCAAGGACCTCGACCCTCAAAGCCCCGGCCTGCCGGCCTCACTCTCCCAAAACGTCATCACCCAACTTTTGCGCAATCAGCTCAGCTATGACGGTCTGGTGATGACAGATGATCTCGACATGGCCGGAGCCCAGGCCAACTGCTCGGTCCCAGAAGCCGCCGCCCAAGCGCTCGCCGCCGGCACCGACATGCTACTCGTCTGCCACAAGCTCGAAAACGTTCCTGCCATCATCGACGCCATCGGCAAACTCCCCCACCACGTGTTACAAGACGCCGCCAGCCGCATCGAACAACACAGACGCCAAATTAAACCGGTCATCGCTGCCTTCAACGAAACCGAACTCGCCCGCTTGAACAAACAAATCCTCAAGTTCCGCATTCAGGTATTCGGCTCTGAAGAGCGCGCTCTCGACTACAACTACGACGCACCGGCCAACAACGTGGAGTCATACTAGCGTCACTCCGGCACCCGGAGCCTGAGTGAAAAGCGTACCGCCGTGTATGAGCCTCTCACAACTCAGCCCGCTTCTCGGCTGGTGCGCCATCATCAACCTCGGGCTCCTGCTCTGGTGGTGGATCGCCTTTCTCATCGCAAAGGACACCATCTACAAGATCCACACCCGCTGGTTCGCTTTGACCCGCCCTCAATTCGAAGCCATCCACTACTGCGGAATGGGCCTGCTCAAACTGGCCAACCTCTGCCTCTTCATCACTCCGTGGATCGCGCTACAGATTATCCGCTAGTTTTTTCCATCGGATAACCATTCGTCGCTTGGCAAACCCGTGCCACGTCATCAATGATGACGCCGTACACCTGTGGTTCACCCAACCTCACCCCATCACACACCATGCGACCGGAAATCACCGCCCTGCTCATCATCCAAGACCGCGACACCAAGATCGCCACCCTCAGCAAAGAGATCGAAAGCACACCGCGGATGATCGATGCCGCCAAACGGAGACTGGCCAGCGACCAGGCCAAAGTCGATGCAGCCAAGGCGCAGATGATGGATCTTGAAAAACAAATCAAGTCCCTCGAGATCGACACAGAAACCCGGCGCAACACCATCGAACGCCTGAAGACCCAGCAGTTCGAAACTCGCAAGAACGAAGAATTCCGCGCCCTCGGGAATGAGGTCATCCGTTACGAAAACGAGATCAGCGAACTCGAGGACCAAGAGCTCGAGCTCATGGAACAGGTTGAACAAGCCCACGCCGCGCTCGACCAAGCCCGCGAACGTCTGGCCCAAGTAGAATCCTCGGTCGAAAAGGAAATCGCCGAACTCGAACAACGCAGCGCCAACCGCACTACGCAGCTCGAAGAAGTCCAGTCCGACCGCGCCACCAAGGCCGCCGCCGTTCCAGAAGACTGGCTCGACCTCTACAACAAGATCCTCGACCGCACACCTCCGGCCATCGCCCCCATCACCCACGGCACCTGCGGCGGCTGCCACATGAAGCTGATCGGAGGCGACCTCTCGGCGGCCCGCTCCAATGAAGGTATTCCACAGTGCTCATCCTGCGGACGCATCATCTATCTTCAAGACTAGCGTTACGAGAACGCTGCTATTTTGTAATTCCAATTGAACAGTCGAATTGGCGGAATGGCGGAGAGCCCTTTCCTGTGAAGCTAAGCACGAGCCGCGATGCCTGCGTGCTACCTGAGCCGTGCCGAACGCAGCATCACCCCAAAAGATACCGACCACTCTGTTCACCCCATACCCCCCACAATCCCGATTGGTTACGCCAGCGTAACCTTTGATCTGGTTTAATCCCCTCGCTGCCCGTGCAGCATCGATGATCCGCTCCATGTCCGCGCCCAAGTTTCCCACTCCGTTTCAGAAGAAGACCCTGTGGAATGCCGTCACCGGCATCTCGCTACTGATCCTGGCCGCACTCATCGTCGGCGCACTCTGGCTCGGCATCAACATCATCGGCCTGCTTCAACCGGTGCTGATCCCCGTTGCGATCGCCGGAGTCATCGCCTACTTGCTCGACCCAGTGGTCCAATGGCTTGTTAAAAAACGAAAGTGGTCGCGCGTTAAGTCTGTCTCAATCGTATTCGCCGCCGGATTACTCATCCTAGGCGGACTCATCGCTTCCGTAGTCCCTGCCACAATCCGCCAAGGCAACGACCTTTGGGAGCAACGGCAAGCCTTGGTCAACCGAGTGAAGGGAACGGTTCAGGAATATGTCGAGGACCACCCCGACTCAGAACTCCTTGAGTGGTTCCAGCCACGCAAGGACGCACAGTCAGGAGCCCCGCTCCCGAGCGAGGCCGAGCAATGGTTCCGCAATAACATGTCAAAGATTTCATCCGGCGCCTGGAACATCCTTAGCTCCGGCTTCCGCGGCGCGTCCGCATTCTTCGGCATCGCGCTCGGCATCTGCCTGGTCCCGATCTACCTCTGGTTCTTCCTCATCGAAGCCGACCCCATCAGCAAGCAATGGCACGACTACATCCCTCTAAGAGCGTCCAAGGCAAAGGATGAGATCGTCGGCACCCTGCAAGAGATCAACGGCTACCTGATCTCGTTTTTCCGCGGCCAGATGCTGGTCTCAATGATCGACGGTGCACTCGTCGGCATCGCCCTCACCATCATCGGGCTCCCATACGGACTCATCATCGGATTCTTCGTCGGCGTGCTCGGATTAATCCCCTACCTCGGCAACCTGCTGTGCCTGGTCCCCGCCATGATTATCGCCGCAGTTCATTTCTCCAACCCGGCCAATCAATGGGAAGCTTGGCCCGGAGACACCATCTGGATGTACCCGCTCATCGTCGCTGCACTTTTCTTTATCGTCCAACAGATCAACGGCTTCGTTACCGCGCCAAAGATCGTCGGAGACTCAGTCGGCCTCCACCCGATGACCGTCATCTTCTCCGTCTTCTTCTGGTCATTCCTCATCGGTGGTGTGCTGGGCGCCATTCTCGCCGTCCCTCTCACCGCCTCACTCAAGGTGCTCTTCCGCCGCTACATCTGGGAAGCTCGCCTCAACAAAGAGAAGGAGACCGAGGCCACACCAGCCGAAGCCTGAACACGCGCAAGACTCGGACCGGCACCCTGCGGCATTGAGGGAATCCGCAGATGACGCCGATTATGATGATTTTCGCGCAAGCACCCTGGGAGCGGCGGATCTTACCCGGCCACCGCCACCGGAGCAAAGCGAGCACTTCCAAGGATTCTCACGCAGAGCCGCAAAGACGCAGAGGTGTCTTCTTCGGAGCAATGCTCGACGACCTCACCGCCGGTTGTGTCTTTTAGGTGACCCGCAGATTGTTATGATTTTGCGCAAGCGTGTTCGAGCCGTTGACCACACTGTCGTCGATCACGCGACCTCTTCTTAGAACCATCACGCAGAGACGCCTGGGCGTATGCGGAGCTAGGCGCGAGGTCTGCACCGCTCGTGCTGGCTTGTGCTATTCTTCCCCACAGATGAGCAGGATTGGTGGGATTCTTACCCAAGCGTGGAGTGACGGTGTCCCCACCGTCGTCACCCCTCCAGCGCGCAGCGCGCAGACCTCATTTCAAATTTCCAATTTCAGCTTCCCCATTTCGAGGAACTTCTCACGCAAAGCCCCGAGGATCCCAAACCTACTCCTCCCGAGCGCAGCGCGCTGACTTCCTTTGCGCCTTAGCGATAGCGTGGTCTCTGCGTGAGCCCCTAATCCCGTAAATCATGTCCATCCTGTCTAAAATGCCTCAGCCCTCCCGCGTGCTGAATGAATCTCAGCTTTCCCACGCCCTCTCGTCCCTCGATCACCTCCCAAACCACAAAAAAGCCACCTCGTCGAGGTGGCTTGATTTTTAAGTGGCGCGCCCGAGAAGATTCGAACTCCTAACCTTCTGATCCGTAGTCAGACGCTCTATCCAGTTGAGCTACGGGCGCATCCTTTTTCTTTTGAGCTCCTCATTCAAGAAACCCACACCACAACGAACACATCTAACAGAATCTGATCGATGCCCTCTGCAAAGAATGGCGCGCCCGAGAAGATTCGAACTCCTAACCTTCTGATCCGTAGTCAGACGCTCTATCCAGTTGAGCTACGGGCGCTTCGTTGCGGTGGTGATATCTACTCTCTATTGGGATCCTTGCAACAGAAAGTTTTGCAAAAATCGCACCACGACCGCCCCCGAAACCTCCAAACTCTCACTCGAGATCGTGCTAAGCACATCACCCTCAGTGTGCCACGGCTCGAAGTCAAAATCGATGAAGTTCACAACCGGAATCCCCAATAAATGGAACGGAACATGATCGTCAGTCACCCCACTCCGGGAACGGCCGACAAATTTCCCCGCGCCCACTTCGTTGGCGGACTTTAGTGCCAAATCGATCAAGCGCTCGTTGCAGTTTGCCGGTATCTCAATGTTCAAATTCCGATCGCCGATCATGTCCACAATGACGACGGCCTGCGGCCACTGAGTTCGCGGCTTCATCCGCAGCTGACGTGCGTAATAATGGCTCCCATATAGCCCGTCATACGCATTCTGTCGGTCGAACCCCGCAGTGGTCGGGTAAATAATATCCTCACCAATCGCCTCCTCGCCATCAAAGAACACCAGCTCCACCTCCCTTGCGAGCTGCGGGTACTTCGCCGCCAACACCGACGCCATCTCCATTAGCAGACCGCAACCGGAGCCCCCATCATTGGCCCCTACAAATTCAAACTCATCATAAAGCTTGGTGTCGTAGTGGCAGCCCAGCAAAACCTTAGCCGGACGCCCCCACACCGCATCCTCCCGCTCGCTCCCCAGGAAGCGAAACCGCAGGTTCTCCATCTTCATCCGACCAATAGGAGTCCTCGCAGTGAAGCTCTGGCGCACACCAGACCACCCAGCCGTTTCAAAATGGCGCTCAATGATCTGACGCGATCGCTCCAACTCAGCGGAAGCCGGTGGACGAGGTCCCAGCTCCACTACCTCGGTTGCGTGCGCAAGAGCCCTCTCCCCGGAGAAGCCCGTATCTCTCAATTGCTCGTCATCACAACCCACCAGGCAGCCGCCCAACAACGCGCACAGAAACGCTCTCCATCGTCCAGGATTTAGCAAAGTCATCACCCGAAGCCATCGCATCCCAGCCCGCCGCAATCAAGACGGATTTCCTACATGCTGCAGCCATACCTCCGGACATAAAAAAAACCGCACCGGGTAAACCGGTGCGGAAAAAAATGGCGGAACGGACGGGACTCGAACCCGCGACCTCCGGCGTGACAGGCCGGCGCTCTAACCAACTGAGCTACCGCTCCAAAAACTGAAGCTATCCAACCTCTCGGTTGGCGTGCGGATACTTAGTACATCCCAACAGTCCGCGCAACTAATATTTCACACATAAATCGATAAAAGTTACCGCTACGAAAAACCACTCTTCCACCAGGTAGACAGGACATAAAAAATCCCGCACCAGACGAACTGATGCGGGAAAAATGGCGGAACGGACGGGACTCGAACCCGCGACCTCCGGCGTGACAGGCCGGCGCTCTAACCAACTGAGCTACCGCTCCAAAAATTGAAGCCTTCCAACCTCTCGGCTGGCGTGGCGGAAAGTAGATCACACGGACATTCCCCGCAACTCATTTTTGATCGAAAAAGCCTCTAACCCTAGACTTCCGAGCCCCCCAATCGTTCCAACTCCTTGAGGAACAATTGACGATCACTAGAACATATTTCCGACGATTTTACCGCAAAATCCCCACCGATCTCGACATACGCATTCGTCATCGTGCCAGCACAAACGACTCGACCTGCTGCTGACATCAGCTCTGCTCGATATCGCACCGATTTCCGCCCCAATTCCTCAAGCCAGATCGCAACCTCTCCTTCATCCCCAAAGCGCATTGGCGAACGGAATTGAAAATTCACATCCACCCGAGGCCACCCCGAACGCACGCCCGCTTCATCAGTAAAGACTCCGATGCCAAGCGACTTCAAATAAGCATGCTCGGCCGCCTCGATAAATGTCAACAGCCGTGAAAAATGCGCCACCCCCGCGGCATCTGTATCCGCAAACTCCACCCGCACGGGATATCGAAAAGCTCTCTCCATACCAACAAACTAACCAAAGTCCGGAATCACCGCGACCAATATTCTCAGAGCCTCAACCACACCGGCCAACTGCCCCGCGCACCATATCCAATGCCTTCACCACAACCCGCTGCTTGAATGTCGCTCGGGCGCCAAGAAACAAGCATCGCTCAACATCCACATTGCCGCCCCGGGTCCCAACGCCGATGAATACGGTCCCCACCGGCTTGTCATCACTGCCGCCAGTTGGTCCGGCGATTCCAGTACAGGCCACCACCACATCACTACCGCTGGCCTCAAGCGCTCCTAACACCATCTCGCGGCAAGTCTCATCAGACACTGCGCCATGCTCGTCGAGCGTTTGCTTTGAAACCCCAAGGAAACGCATCTTCGCCTCATTAGAGTACGTGACCAAGCCACTGTCCACCACCGCGGACGCACCGCTCACATCTGTCAAAGCCGATGCGATGGCGCCACCGGTACAGGATTCAGCCGTAGTCAGCATCCAGCCCCGATCTGCCAATAGACGGATCACGGTAGGCACCAAGCCCCCCGCCGCCACCAACCGGTCAGCAAAGACACGGGTCACCACCTCGCGCCCCCGATCGACAATCTCCCGCTTTCCGATCAACCGCACGTCAACTTCACCAATTCTCGCGCAGTAGCCATGCCGCAGTCCGTCGATAGCTTCTAACGGGCCGTCCACTGCGGCAGCGACATCCGCCTCCCCCACCCCAATCAAATGCAACACGTCAGTCACCTCAGCGTCTCCCCTCCCGAAGGCACTCCTCAAACGCGGAATCACGAGCTCATTCACCATCGGATGCAACTCGCGCGGTGGCCCCGGAAGCACCGCCAGAAAACGACAACGCACCCCATCCCGAGGTAGACCATCAAACCACAACCCCGGAGCGGTGCCATTTGGATTCTCCAACACCTCCGCTCCCTGTGGCACCATAGCCTGGCGCGATTGCTCAGCGCGCACGGAAACTCCCCGACGCTCCAGATAGCTGCGGATAACTGAATCCACCGCAGGATCCAGCTCCAACCCCACACCCAGCGCACTCGCAACACACTCGCGGGTAATGTCATCACTGGTAGGCCCCAACCCACCGGTAACGATCACCACATCCGCCTGCGTGATGGCGCGCCCCACCTCATCGGCGATCACCTCACTATCTGGAATCGTCACCTGATGAGTCATCTCGACCCCGACATCCCACAACGCCTGCGCTAAAAAGGCGGGGTGCGTGTTCAAGGTGTGCCCTTGCAACAACTCCCCGCCTGTCGTGATCACATGGGCAACGATCCCCTCGTCTCCATGATGATCTTTAGCTTCTAAATCACTCATAAGACGGTTCCGCTGCACCAGCGCCGAGATCTCAATTGGTTTTCCATTCGACCTGTGGAGCATCGGCCCACAAGTCCTCAAGCGCGTAGTACTCGCGCTTCTCCGGATGGAAAATGTGAACGATCACATCGACAAAGTCGACCAGCACCCACTGGCTGTCTGGCATTCCGTCCTTGTGGTACGCTTCCACCCCATGCTCGTCTTTGAGCCGCTCGAGCACCTCACGACGCAACGCCTTGAGATGCGGCGTCGAATTACCGCTGCACACTACAAAGTAGTCCGCAATGTTGGACAACCCTTCTAGGTTCAACACTACAATGTCCTCGCCCCGCTGGTCTTCAAGTACCTGGGCTACGGCAATCGCAAGCGCCTTTCCGTCGAGTTCAGTTCCGGATGGCATCGGTTCGTTTGAGCTGGAATCGGTCAAAGTAAAAAAAGTTCAGTATGAATTCCGGCCAACCTGCAGCAAAAGCCGCGAAACGTCAACGGCAACTACACGCGCCACCAATGAGTTTGTGAATTTGCATCCACCCTATCCCCGCGAACCTTCACGGGTGACTCATGCGGAGCGATGCGCAAGAGCATCATCGCTCGTCGTGGCTTTGAGTGATCCGCAGATTTTGCTGATTGTTATGATTTTCACTCCCCCCCCCCTTTCGGACCGCCGGATTGCCCCCACCACCAACACAAGAGCGTAGCGACCACTTCTCAGAATTCTCACGCAAAGGTCCTAGAAGCCTCCCATTCAAAGCAAAACCTTGCTTAGAGGAATTCGACGTAAAAACAACAAACCACAGAAGCTGGTTCTACCCCCTCCAAATGACTTCCTGTTCTCCGTACCCTTCGCGGTTCTAAGGCTCCGCGAGGATCATCTGTGGTTCATACACTTAAATCACTTAAATCACTTAAATCACTTAAATCACTTAAATCACTTAAATCACGTAAATCGTGTAAATCCTGTCTAAAAAACGCCCCACCTCCAGCGGCCCAGCAGCCTAGATCGCGAGATCTAGCTCGGACTCTGGCAACAGCTTGATAAAACGTGAGTAAGTACGGCTGCGCTTCTGCAGGAACTCCTCAGGCTCAGTGCCCTCATAGGTCCCATCACGCACACGCTCGATCGCACCTTCGTCCAAAACCGTCAAATTCACCTCAACACCATAAAGCAAGGCACCAACACCATTTGCACTCAGGTTCACACCGTTCGCCACGACGCCTTCAGAGGTCACCGAAACCTCGGTACCTGGCGCCACCTTTACCAACTTACCCGTCGCGTCCCGCAACATTGGCACGACCTGAAAGTCGACCACATTCGTCGCCAACAAGTACGCAGAGTCCCGTGAGAACGCCTCGCCTGCACCGCTCTTCCAGTACGCGGTCAAGTCAGGCTTCCCGAGAACCTCATCAAAGGTCACCTTGGCGGCGTTATCAATGTTAGCGTAGTCCACAGGAAACGCACGATAAAGCGAGTAAAGCGGGAAATCACCGTTCTCCTCAACCGGATCCTGTTCGACCAAGCGGTAACTCATGGTCACCACATCACCAGGCGCATCCGAGCTACGGTCGGTTGGCGAGGTGAAAAACATCAACCAAGTCGGATCTTCACCCGATGCGACCACTCCATTGGCCAGACCACTCTTATCGGGCAAAACCCGAAACCACTCGGCATTCTCCAATCGGCTCACAAAGTAAGCAGAATCCAAATCCGTCGCGATGCGCTCGAACGCTCCCCGTGCCGTCGCATTAGAGAACAACTTGTTGCGCGACTTCCTCCAAGTGTCTGCCACCGTTGCGGTCAACGACAACATCACCAGAAGAATCACCGAGGTGATCGTCATCGAAATCAACAACTCAATCAAACTAAAGCCACGGCGGCCTGCAGTTGGGTTCTGGGAGCTTGGAGCAATCATGGAAATGAAATTAGGAAAGGGGTATTAACAAAGTCAGCTCGCTGCGGTCATTCGCCATTGCGCAAGCTGTGCGGAATTGGGCCTATCGACGGAAGCCTGTGTTCAACCGGATGATCGGCGAAACTTCGTCCGCTGCGATTCCTTCGAGCAGCTCGGTCGGGCGGTTACCACCGAGCACCTGGTCGAGCGACTCCACCTCATAGTAGGAAATGCTCGCAGGCAGTGTCGCCTTGATGAAGTCGTCCGAGTCAGCAGCATTATCGAAAGACGCCTGTGCATCTTCAGGCACGGTTTCCAACAGGTCCCTCAACAATTCAATCTTAGCCAAATAGATCCTTCCCTCGGCCGCATCGAAGTAATCATCCGCATCCCCATTGTCTACCGCCGCCTGAGTGAACACACCAATCGCAGGCATGTAGTCCACACCAACGCGCTGGTCAGTCAAAATCCCCGCAGTATCAGGCCGAGCCCGCTTGTCCGATGGATTCAATTCCACCTCACCGTTGTTGATCGGGGCACGATAAAAGAACGCGTAGACGAGCCCGTCGCCCTTGAGGACCTTGAATGCCTTATCGAAGCCAGACTTGTACTCAGCCAGCTCGTTCGGACGAACCACGGTCATCTCAGCCTCAATCCCGCGTTGCAAGCGGTTCAGCTCATCCACAGCCACGATATCCTCAACATTTTTGGCTGCGGGTCCGAGTAGACCCACCACCGCCAACACCACGACCGCCACAATTGCCAAAGCAATCGCGACCTCAACCAAACTAAATCCCCCGTTTCTCTTCATCCGCTGCATGCTGATCTTCATCACTTGTTTGCTTCTGATTTGCTCAAAATTACTAATGCGACCTAGGTCCTAGTTCTTACCACCGGTCAATTCGGCCTGCTCGTAAGCCAGCTCCAGGCGCACGGGTTGGCCATTGGAACGCACGACCATCACGCCCTCCGCATATTTTACATTCGGCGTGGGAACAAAAAGCCCATTCCCTTGCCCACGGGCCAGATTGACAACCAAAATCGGATTTTCATTCAGCGGAGTCTCACTCACCACGCGACCATTGCCGTCAAACGCCAGCGAGATCCACGCACCGATATCGGAATACTCCTCCAATGCTTTACCAAAATACGGCGATTGCGCCGACACCCCACCTCCGGTCTTATTCCAGCTCGTCGCCACGCGGTCGTAAACCTTGGACGAGGAACCTTCTGTGAAAGCTGACGGCTTCAAGTAAGCCACACCACCAGGAAACGTGCTTGGCTCACCAAGCGGCTCCCACACCCACTGGTCCTTATTCGTTGGATCAGGCTTGGCCACCACGACCATCGCCATCCGCAGGTAGCGCTCCTCATCTGATTCCAGGTTCGCAATCAACAAGCGCGCCTCGGTGCCCCGGCCAACAGCAGCAGCGCGAGCCTGGCTCACCAATCCTCTCACTTGGTCACCAGAAACACGCACAGAACTCGATTCCGTACCGCTCTTCATCACACCCGCTCCCACTGCAAGCAAAATGGCGATGATCGAAATCACCACCAACATCTCAATCAACGTGAATCCAGCAGAACCACGCGCCGCGGCACGACGAGAAGTTCGAACACATTCAGGGGAAGCTGCAATCATCATCAAAAAATCTGGGTTTGAACCGGGAGAACGCCTAAATCAAAAAACGCCGCGATCTGCGGCGTACTTCGCCGTCACTCTTGCGCGACGGCATGCATCACAGCCGATCATCGGCACCTTGCCAAGCGGAAACATGGACGATTTTGCGCATTCATGGAAGCAAATACATTGTATGGACAAGACCACCCAAGCACAACCATCCATTCAAGCCCCAGATTCCGCATAATCAAAGGCGCGACGCCCGCACCACTCGTTACGTGACATCCATCCGTGATCGCCATGTTTCGGAGATCGCTGTGCCATTTACGCGAGCACGTCAGGACCGCCGGATTTCACCCGGCATCCCGCAGTCGCGGAACTACGCTGGAAGCGTAGCCTGCGGAGCGCAGCAACTTCTTTCAAGGATTCTCACGCAAAGCCCCAAAGATCGCAGAGCTTCTTCATGCGATGTCACCCCCGAGTTCCTTACATTCCGTAGTGGCTTTTTCTGATCCGCAGATGACGCCGACTCCGCAGATTTTGAATCACGTGAATCCAGGAGATCCCGTCTAAAAAGAACCTCCTACCACCCGCGCGCAGCGCGCTGACTTTCTTTGCGTCTTTGGGTCTCTGCGTGAGCCCCAATCCCGCCTAGAAAAGCTTTCGTGATCTTCGTGGATCTACACTTCTGCCCCCCACTGTGCTCTCGCAGCCCTCTGTGGTTCAGACCCCCAAATCCCGTGAATCACGCCCCCGCCGCTCAAAGCGCCATCCTCGATCACTGACCACGACCAAACAGCATCATGTACAACGTCTTGATCACAATGGTCATGTCCAGCACAGGTGAATAGCGCCGGACATAATAGAGATCGTAATAAAGCTTCTCCACCGTGTCCTCGTCACTTGCACCATAAGAATAATTCACCTGGGCCCATCCGGTGATACCTGGCTTCACGATGTGGCGGAAATGATAGTACGGGAAGCGTTGCTCATACCCCTTCACCAGTTCCACCCACTCAGGCCTTGGGCCAATCAAACTCAGATCCCCCTTGAGAACGTTCCAAAGCTGAGGCAATTCATCGAGACGAGATTTGCGCAGGAAGCCGCCCACCGCAGTGATGCGCGAATCCCCCTTCGCCGTATACTTCGCCCCTTTCTCTGAGCCCACCTTCATCGAGCGAAACTTATACAACTCGAAAGGTTGCTCCTGCTTTCCGACCCGCGTCTGCTTGAAGATAATCGGCCCCGGGCTGGTCAACTTCACCGCAATGGCAGTCACCAACATGATCGGCGAGGCCATCACCAACCCAAACAGCGACAGCGCGATGTCACTCAAACGCTTCACTCGGTCGTAAGTGATACTCCGACTCAAGCGGAATCCCTCGGACAATGCCCACTGCATCGACAACTCACTCGGTGGAATCATCATCAGCTTCTGAGACAAAAAGGTATCGTAAGTGAACACGCGAGCACCATTGAAATGGGCCGACACCAAAGATCTTGAGAAATCCGCCGGATATTCATCAATAGGCGAAGCCAGCACAAAGGCCTCTACGTACTTCCCGCGGATCGATGAATTGAACTTCACCAAGTCCAAGCCAGCCACCTCAGGCGAATGGGGGTCACCTTCGATCAGCCGCCGTCCCACGCGCTCATCCCCACTGTCGACCACGAACACTTCATGACCGGTCTCGTGTTGGCGCATTCTGCGGTACAGATCCTCCGCCTGCGCCCCGGAGCCAATAATGCAGTACGCATTGCCACGCTGTAGCGCCAACTTCAGCTTTGACAACACTGCGCGATACAAGATCGAGGAGGCAGGGAACGCTACCAGCGTCATCATAATCGTCGCACGCGATGTGTGCACATGCCCACCATAGCCGACAAAAGCAAACACTACAGCCATCACCGCGATGAACGCCCCAATCGAAACGATCAAGTGCTCACTAACAAACCTCAGGGAGGCCTTGTTCACCTGATAGTTGTACCCCCCCACCAAATAAACAGACACCACGCTCACCGCAGCAATCACGCCAAGCACGCGCCGGCTAAACAGTCCCAAAACCTCGACCGAAGCAGCCTGCCGCAACTCCATTGCGACCAAAAACAACACAAACAGAGCCACGAGGTCGATCGCCAACATCACGATTGGATACAACCGCATCGCCCACGCCCGCTTCCAATGCAGCGCTCGTTGAATCCGGCCATCACCGAATATCGTCCCAACCGTTCCTCTCAGCCCCGATTCGCCGGGATTCGACTGGTGCATGGCGCTCTGATTGTTCTGGGTGTTTTCAGCAGTGCTCATATTTTTTTAGGTTCCATTCGGTGTCCGCAGCATGGAGCCGCGGACAGCTACCATCGATTGTCTCCACCCGCTAGTGAAAACGCTGTTTGGTATGATACAGGTGAAATTTTCGTTACTTAGTCCGGTTCAGTTTGACTTTACCCTCCCTGCTGCCGGGCCTTTAGCTACTGACCGCCCTGCTGGATCTCACGAGCCAGGTCGCGTTTGCCATCGTTCCAATAAGCGAGCGCCAGCAACTGCCGCGCCGTTGCGCGCTGTTCCTCATCCCCGCGCTCCAACATTGGCTCCAAACGCTCGGCGGTCGCAGTCCACGCCCCCTGTTCCAACATGACCCGACAACGGGTCAGCTCAACATCCACAGGATCCACACCCTCTACCGAAGCCACCGCCTCGACCAAGCGCATCGCAAGATCCCCTACACTTCGAGCCGCCCCCATCATTACCTGGCCCTCAATGCCCCCCCCCTCGGATACCGCCGACTGCACAACCGCCACATTAAGCAAGCAATCTACCGCCCCTTCGTCATGGTCCTTCGCACGTTTGAAATGAAAACGAGCTCGCTCCAGCTCCTTCTCTTTAAATGCATCCAGACCAAGCAGAACGTGTGCAACCATTACTCCTCGCCCACTGACGAGAGCTTCCCGCACGTCAACCAAAGACACAGACCCCACAGGATTCAACACCGACGCACGGTAAACTGCATTCGCCACCAAGTCGGGCGACAGCCCCAGATCAAGCGCCAACTGCAGATAACCAACACCCATCTGGTTTCCGTCCCAACTCTGAGTCCGCAACAACATCCGCGCCGCATCCAGATAACTCCGACCGGCAAAAATCTTCACCGCTGCACTGCCGGGATTCCGCAACAAAGCAGCATCGAGAACCTGCTCGACCTCTTGCACCATCTTGAGCTTGGCGTCGAGTTCTGGAGCACCATCGCCCAGCAGCATCAGCGCCCCGACCCGCAACACGTCGGCCTCAAGAGGATTATCACTCAACGCCCCATTGTCGAGTAGCTCGATTGTCTTGCGAGCCTCCAGCGCTGCCATCGTCGGATACTCCAACACCAAGCGCGCGCGCCCCTTGAGAAGCGTGGCTCGTGGATGCGGCTCGTGCATTCCATCCACCAGTTCAAGCAAATCCCAAAAGCGTAAGTCCTTCGCATAGAGTTCCGCCAAGCTCAACCGCAGCCGGTCCGACTCCTCGGCCAATTCCTCCTTCTCAGCCAGAGCCAATGCCTGATTCATGTACTCAATCCCCTCTCGCACGGTCGACGCACGGTTCCCCTCCGCCAACATCTGCTGTGCCAACCATGCGTACGCACGATAGTACGGGAGCTCAAGAGTCAGACGCTGAATCAGCTCATCCCGTCGCGCCATATCGCCGCCCCGATCCGCTACCATCATTGCCTGATACAACAACTCTTTGTCGGAGCGGTATGGCTCTACTGAGGTCAGCTTGCTGAACAACATCCCAGCCGACTCCCAATCCTCTTGCATCATCGCGTCAAATGCTTGCCCGCGATACTTCAGATAGCGCTCCTCATCACTCAAGTTGCCGGACATGAACCACAGCGACGCCAACCCACCGATCATCGCCAATCCGATGGAGCCAACCAACATCTTCTTCCAGTCACGAGACTCCCACCAACTTCTGGCAAAACCTCGCACAAAGTTCACCGGCAATGCCAGCACGACCTTCGCACGCTCAACGACCCGTTTGAGCCCGGTCGGCACGCTATCGACCACTTTCCACACCAACCACAAAGGAAAACGCACCACCGTACTGACCGCCAGGTGCACGCGTTTACGACGTCGCTTGTACTCTTGATGAAGGGGATTCGAGTAAGGGTTTCTCATTGATCAGTTAAGGAAATTGGGAACAAGAAGTGGGAAATCCGTTTGGCAGGGCCGTGGCTTGAATTCGTAAACTGTCTTGCGCGCACTAGTCGAACTCAGCTCGACTCGTTGCGTACAACTGAGCCAAGCCGACTGTTCAAAGGAGCTGTGCGCGCATGGTGCTGACGTTTTTCGCCAGAATTTACAAGAGCAACATTGTTTTAATTCTGAGAATACTTGGGGCGCGTTAGCATCTCCTTTCTCACACCACAATGAAAATGAGCGACCTACGCTCGAGAAAATGAGAAATTGGAAATCTGAGATTTGACTCTTCCCCCCACACACAAAGACTTCTCATTCGATGTCACGAGTGAGCTCACCACCTCCCGTGCCGGCTTTAGGAGATCCGCAGTTTTCGTGGCTTGTGACGCTTTGACGCAAGCGTGAAGTGACGGTGTCTCTGCCGCAATCAGATCTTACCCGGAGACATAGAGGGGCTTTGATAGCCACGAAAAAGCACAATAAGCCACAACAGGGGCCCTTTGCTCTTTGATTCCTCTGTGCCCCCCCCCCTCAAATCATGCTCATCATGTAGATCCCGTCCAAAATGCCACTTACCTCTCGCGCGTAGCGCGCTGACTTCCTTTGGGGCTTTGGGTCTCCGCGTGAGCCCTTAGTCCTATCTAAAACGGCGGGAATCGCAGGTTTCGCTGATGACTCAGATTTTTAGTCGCGTCAACCCTGCAAATCCTATCCAAAAAAACTTCCGCCCTCACGCATGCCGCGCGCTGAGCCAAGGATCCTCAAGCAAAAACGTAGAGATTAGGACTTGAGGGCCACGACGAGGGCCAAAACGCCACAAGAAAGGCTCTGTGCTCGTTGTGTCCTCTGTGGTTCAAAAACTCAAATCATGTCTCTCATGTAAATCCTGTCTAGAGCCCCATCTCCCCCCCCGCCAGCTGACTAATTTCAAATGTCAGCTTTCCCATTTCTCAACTTCCCCTTCTTGCCTGCAGCCTGGCCCTCACCTGCATACGGAACTGATCGTACATCGCTTGAATCTCCAATTCCTCCTCTGGGCTCAACTGATCGCGCGAGCGCACCATCATCTGCGTTTGATAGAACGTACGTTCATCCTTACTCAACTCTGGACCAAAGGGCATCACCATCCTCCGAGGCTCAAGACGATAGATCACAGCCATCAGGTTAGTGGCATCCGGGCGAGGCTCCACAGGGATTCCGCTCTGGTCACAGTGACTACACAGAATATAGGCATTCTCCCCGCTTGGCACCACCATCCGGCTTTGCGATGCCTTCCAATCACCAGTCGAAGACAACTCACTGATCACTTTGTTCTCAGTCAGCAACCACCCAATGTTCCCGTAACAACGGTTCACATCGTGCCAGTTACTGAACGCATAGTCTACCGCCATCACGATGGTTCGGCGGTTGTACTTCAATGTCCAAACATCAGACCAACGTCCCCACACGCTTCCCATCGGGCGCTCGTTGCGCTTGTACGCCAGCACTTCCCACCCTGGGCGCTCAAACGACACCACCTCCTGCGGGAAGCGCATCAACTCCTCCTCACTCGCCATGCGGGTGTGCGCACCGACCTTCCGTGCATAGAACGCCACGACCATCTGCAAAGCCACGAGCCCGACCAGAACAAACGCAAAGCCCACTCGGAAGATCATCGACCTACGGGCACGACGCGCGCGCCCCACCTCACTGTCGTCACGAGTCTTGAAGAACCAGTGACCAGGTATTGAGAAACTAGTCAACCAGTTCCAAAACACTGGCAGAGGGTTGGTGACATGCCTACGGCGCCACATACGCACTGTCGGCACGTTCGGCACTTTTTGGGTTAATACCGAGAACAGAGCATCGGTGCTGTAGACCCCCAACGCACACACCACAAAAATCAACACAGCTGTGATTGAACCCGCTATTCCCTCTGTCAAATTAGCCTCAAAGCGCATGTATGCAACGGTCGTTACCACAACACTCAGCACATTAAGAACGCCCCCCCACAGCAAGCCGCTCAGCATCACAAGCAAAGTATGAAATGCTTTGCGCTGACGCCAGACACACACCATCGCCGACGCAGTCACCATCGCCATCAGCGCATACTGACCATTACAAATACCATCGAGCGGCAATTCAGCGCCCGGCAGTTCGAGCACACTCTCTTTCACCACGTGGAAATATCCGAGGAAGTCGAGAATGCGGCTCGCCACCTGGGTACTGGCGTGGTGCTGGAAGTTAACAATCAACAGATCGACTTGAGGCGGAAGACGTAACAGCAACAGCAACAACATCCACAGCCCAAGAAAACCAGGCACCTGGCGCTTCGCCGAAAGACTCAACGCCCCCGCCCCCAAGACAAAGATCCACCCCACGTGCGCAAACCAGAGAATCTTGTAAACCTCCGCCACAGCCACCAACAAACATGCCAGTCCAAAAGTAAAACCAATCAACCACGGCCGCGCCACACAATCAGACGCCTCAGCCCTCCGCCACCGCACCACAAACATTAAAACCACCGCCCCCAACACAAACGGCGCGAACGTCCAAATATAGGAAAACGTCGCCTTCAACCCCAAAAAGTGACGCCACACAATCGGCACAAATGCCAACAAGACCAGCGCAGGGAACCAAGCGGTTGAAAAAATGCGGCGAAGCCGGTCAGAAATAGGAACTTCAGACATATGAAATTTGAAATATTTAATCGGCGTGGCTGGACAAGGCATCTCATTACCGCACCTCTAAGCAAGCACTTTCCTTATACTTGCGTATTCTTAATCATCGTACTCATAATCGCGATGAGCTCATCGCCCTCGCCCTCTAGGTCACGTGCGGCAGCTACATCACCACCACACTCCTCTCTCAACAACTCGAGCCACAAGAGGGATTCATCTGCCTCCTGTAACGCCCCACCCAGCTTTGCAACGAACTCAGCATTGGATCTCGCGCGATTTGCTTCCCGCACATGCGCTGCAACCGAGGTTCCCGCTCGAAGCAACTGCTTGCTGCATACTCGAACTTCTTCGCGCCCCTTCGAGAGCGCCACATAATAACGCATCTCCCGTTTGGCGAACCATTTGGTTCGAGCCAAAAAATCATCGGACAGCCGAGCACTCATGCACTTCCCTTGCCCCCCCATCTCAGATTTCCCATTTCCCATTTCCCATTTCCTCACTCCGCCATTGCGCTGTGGCGTTTGGAGAGCGCCTCATCTCCAACCTTGGCATAAGCAGCCGCCAGCATTGAATGCAGCTCCTTCGGAACCACGCTACGGTCTAGCGCCTTTTCCAAGTCGCCAATCACGACATCCCACTTCTCAAGTTCAAAGGCAAGACGCCCGCGCAAGTCATAAGCCTCACCCAAAAGCACCTCGGGATCCTTCGCCAAGCGTACCGATTGATCAGCCAGCTCATAGGCCATCTCCGACTCGCCACGCGCCCTAGCATTCCGAGCCAATGACAAAAGCATCACGGCATTGTGAGGATCCGCATCCGCGGCTTCCTCAAAAAACTTCATCGCATCCTCTAGCTCACCACGATCCTGCGCCCACTCCCCTAAAAAGCGCTGCACAGATGCAAAAACAGCATCCGACACTCCCTCAGCTTCCACGCTTTCAGCAAATGCCTCGGTGACCGCTGGACGTACTTCTGGATTCTCAGTCGCAAACTGGCCCATCACCTCAACCAAAGTCCCCTCGGTTGGCAAATAGCGAAGCGCCGCACAAAGGTGTCGCGCCGCCGCCTTCACATCCGGCTCTAAATCATCGCCCACGCCCATCGCATCCAACGCTTTGGAGTACTCAAGAGCCATCATCATGCCGTCCCAAGCTTGATGAACGCCGGGATATCGACGCGTGTCATAGAAGTCCGTACGCATCTTCTGCAAAATCACTGCGCAGTTATCATACTTGCGCAGCATCAGTGCGGTTGCAGCATAGTCCAAACGTACATCCAGATCTCCCGGCTTCTGTAGTGTTTCGTTGCCTTGGATCGCAAACGAATGCCACCACTCCTGATACACCGGACCGTCTTCTGGCAGCATCCGGGCCACATGCACCAACGGAATCATCACTCCGGCCTGAGGCGACTGCGGACGAGTCGCCGCCTCCATCAGTACCAACGCTGCCTCCCCCGTGCGCCCACGCGCCAGAGCGATCTCTGCCATCCACAAGGCACCGGTCGCCTGCTTGGGCTCCAACGTATCAGCAGCACGAAAATGATCACGTGCTCGCTGAACCAACTCAGGTGCCATCGCCGCCAAATCATTACTGCGGAATGTCGACAGTATTGGCGATTGCCTCACCAGCATCGAGCGGTCGGTCACCACCGCCGGGCGAACTAAGTCCAAACCCAACCACAAATGAGCCGGCACATGTCCCACCGGCTCCACTCCTTCTGCCCGCGGCGGTGCGATCTCACGCAAGATCAAGCGAGCTTCGTCCAACTTCTTCTCATCTACCAATGCCAGAGCCTCAACATACCGAGCCTCAACTGGCACATCCCCGATCTGAGTCCGAGGACCGCGCTTCTGATCCGCGATCGACTCCGCAAACGCATCGTAGTCCTTCTCCTTCTCACCGACATTTTGGGCTACGGTCACCATGCCATAGATCAATCCACCCACCACTGCCACGCCCACGCCCCAGCGCAGACCGGTCATCAGCTGTCGCTTCTTCTTATGTGATAACTTCGCCATGAATAATCAAAAATTGTCTCCGCAAGCCGGAGCGTGCGGAGAATTAGTGTGTTCCTCTCAAATTGACAAGCCTAAATCGGAGATCAGTGATTCAAGAGCCAAGACAGACGACGAGGGCGCTCTTGACTCACCACCTCCCCTAGTGGCTTCGAGTTATCCGCAGATTGCGCCGATTGTGATAATTTCTACGGAAGCACATTCGGACCGCCGGATTTCACCTGGCCACTGCCCCCCGGAGCGCAGCGACCACTCTCATTGGGTTCTCACGCAGAGTCGCAAAGACCCAGAGGCTTATCATGCGATGTCACCCGCGAGCACCTTACATGCCGTAGTCGCTTTCTTCTATCCGCAGATCTCGCAGATTGTGATGATTGAACACAAGTGTGGAGTGACGGTGTCCTCACCGTCGCCGGTCCTCCCGCGCGCAGCGCCTAACTTCCTTTGGCGTCTTGGGGGCTTTGCGTGAGCCCACTCCCTCTTCCCTCCGTGCGCATCGCGCTGACGTCATTGCAGCTTTCCTAGCTCTTGAGCATGTGCTGCTGCGCCGGATCTCTAATGCAACCTCAAGAGTGAGGCTGCTCTACCCTCAATCGTTTTCGTAGCCTTTTGTGCTCATTGAGGACATCACCTCCGCGTCTCAGTATGAACCATCAATCACGTGAATCATGTCAATCCTGTCTAAAAACAGCGCGATCCGCAGATTTCGCAGATTGTTATAATTTCTACGCAAGCGTGGAGTGACGGTGTCCCCACAGTCGACAATCACACCGGAACGCAGCGAGCTCTAATTGGGGTTCTCACGCAAAGCCCCAAAGAGCCCAAAGCCCCCCTTCTCCAAACACCTTCGTGACCTCAGTGCCTTTTCGTGGTTCCAATCCCATGAATCATATCAACACTGTCTAAAAAACCTCTTCCCCCCCCGCGCGTAGCGCGCTGACTTCCTTTGCGTCTCAGCGTCTCTGCGTGAGCCCCTAATCCCGCAAATCCTGTCTAAGATAGAGTCATCCGCAGATTGCGCCGATTGTTATGATTTCTACGCAAGCGTGTTTGGACCAGCTCCCTGCAAAACCTCTGCGTCTCTGCGTGAGCCTCCCTCCTCCTCCCGCGCGCAGCGCGCTGACCTCATTTCCAATTTCAGCTTTCAAATTTCCTCCCTCCTCTTCCCGTCCTCACCGGCAATACGGCTCAATAGCAATCATCGCGTCACCAGTATCGGTCACCGCAGCATCCCTCGCAGCGCGCGACGTAAAGAGATAGAGCGCATAGCCCCCATGCCCACCGCCACAATACTTGCTCGCGATTGCCCCATCAACTTCGCCTAGCTCCTCCATGCCCTCGCCCAGTTGCACCGCATAGGACAAACTGACAGCTTCCGCCAACTGCTCAATCGACTCATCAAGCACCGCCTGACGCGCTACCGCTGCCGCACGTTCGATTGCCGCGTAATCGCGCTCCTGATCCGCAACCCCTGGTGTATCATGCTCGTGCCCAGTCCACAGCAAGGCCATCCGGCCCTTGAGCATTTCCCCATTGCGCTTGAAATCCAACACCGGGCGCTGACCGCTGCGCCACACACACACACCGGTTTCACGGATCACCGCCGGGTCCTGCCACCCCACACCAAGCGCGAGCTCGCCAGTGACACCATCTTCGCCGTTCAACAACGCCCAGGCACCACTGCCACCAAGACCAGAGCGCTTGCGATAACCCCAATCACGCAAACTCACCATCGGCGAAATCGCACAGTTGACCACATAGGCACCCTCCCTGGCATAGCGCGGCACATCCAACCATCCGCCCGCGAAGTCCACCCGCAGCGGCGACTCCGTCGGCGCTTTCACCCACTTCACAATCCCGGAGGTCGAAACCGGCGCAAACCGCGGCGGAGTCTTCGGCAGCACGTGATAAGTAGCCCCAACCTCCGCGCACAACGCACGCTTCACATCCTCATACTGATCGTCCTCGGTGACCACCAGCATGTCGGGCTTGGCCTCCAAGAACCACGACTTGAAGTCCAACCCCAGATCGTGATCCGACCCGACGATCACTTCATCAATCATCCGCAGGCCCTCTAGCACCACCTTCTTGTGCTCGTCAGGGATCGACGACCGACGCTGCTTGTGGTGCCACAACACCTCCTCAGAGGCAAAGCTCACCGTCAGATGATCCCCCAGTGCCCGGGCCTCTTCAAAAAACTGAAGATGCCCAGCGTGCAAGATGTCATAGCAGCCTGATACGAAAATGCGCTTCATCGGTAAGGTACGGCAGTTAGGAAGTCTTGCAGTCCAGAATTCTCGAGTCGCGATCGACTAGAGCGTCACATCGTTTTGAGGTATTTGATGAGCCCTGCGGTGGTGTTCTTTACTTCGCCACACATCGCATAACAGCGGTCGAACACCTCGCGATCAACATACCCCAGATCCAGCGCCGCGTAGAGGTGACTCTGCACCTCACCAGCCGAGCGATAGCTGTATCGAAGAAAGCGAGCGAACTCGACATCGCTCCCCGAATCGAAGCCCTCCACAATGTTAGGCATTGTCGAGCCAGCCGCCCTGCGAATCTGATCAGCCAACGCCCAGTCCCTCGAAAACGGAGCCTCAGCGTTCTTGCTTTCTGCCAAGCAATGCAATCTTTGAACTTTTTCATAGTTCTAGAGGGCCGCAGTCGAGCTGTCTTGAATAGCGGGAGTCCCGACTTCAAGACTTCAAGACTTCAAGACTTCAAGACTTCAAGACTTCAAGACTTCAAGACCTCCAAATAATCCCGTGCCAGCTGGTCCCGATCGAAGTTCTTGAGCACATACTCACGCCCAGCTTCGCCCATTGCAGCCCGCCGCTCCGGATCGCGTTTCAATTCAAGAATCCGTTCCACCATCTGCACCTCGTCCTCAGGTTCCATCGAAACCCCACCTCCACTCGCCTCAACCAGATTTCTGGCTTCGCCATCCACTCCAATCAGAATCGGACGACGCATTCCCAATGCTTCGAAAATCTTCGAAGGCATGACCGTTTCAAACAGCGGCGTCTTCCTCAAGTGCACGAAACATACATCGGTAGCGGCCAGTAACTGCGGCATCTCCTCTTTTGGTCGACGCCCCGTGAAAACCACGTTATCCAGCCCTTGCTCAGCTGCGGCCTGCTGCAAATCCTCACGCACCGCACCGTCGCCGACAGCCAGTAACACCACATCATCTTCCCCCATCTCCTTGAGACGCTTGGCCGCCCGCAGATACACATCCAACCCGCTCGCCATTCCGATCGTCCCGATATAAGCGCAGACAAACTTATCCTTAAGCCCCCACTCCTTGCGCACCGGTGCGGGGTCAGGCGTCGATGCCTCGAGCAGATCGCGGTCCACTCCGTTCATCACGATCGACATCTTTTCCTCAGGCACCCCGCGTTCCAATAGGCGCAGCTTATAGCCATTGCCCACCGTCACCACATGGTTGGCCGCCGCATACATCCGAAGCTCCATCCACTCGAGCAGCTTCATCACCAACGGGTTCCCCAGTGCCCCCACCGCACCGATCGACTCCGGCCAAATATCACGGATCTCCAGAATGAACTTCGGCTTGCGAGTCCACGGACGACTCAGTCGGAACCACCACTTGCTCAGCACCCCGGCCCATCCACAGAAAAACTGCGGAGAAGTCGCAATCAACACATCAGGCCTCCCCATGGTCAGCACCTTCAATGTCGCTGTCACCATGTACGAGACATAGTTGGCGATGCGTCGCCCGGTTCCTTTGTTGGGAGCCAACAGTGACCACACACGGACCACCTTCACCCCATCAACGACCGAGGTCTGCGGCAGCAATCGGTTGGCGTAGCCCGGGTACACCACCCCATCCGGCACATTTGGAGCACAAGTAATCACAGTCACCTCATGGCCTGCCTCCACCCACCGACGGGCAAGTGCACCCACACGTGTCGCCGGTGCATTTCCTTCCGGCGGATAATAATGACACAAAAACAAAACCTTCACCTTAGTTCCCCCTGATCTTTCTGATTTCAAATCGACAATATGCCTCCGGTCCATCTGCGGGCAGTCGCACGACCAGTACCGATCGCTCTAACCCTGCGCCGAATGAGGGATGTGCCAAACAGTTCTCCACCTGGACATCCACATCGGCATTCCAAGAAAGCGCGTAGCTTCGTCCGTTGCTGCGAATAACCGCAGCCCCATCAGCTACCTCCAATGACACGCCTGGAGCAAAACAAAGTCGGCTCACTAACCGAGCAGGTGAGACAAGACGCACGCGATCCTCGATCACCAGTCCATCATTCTCCCACTCAATCCGGCGACGGTGAACCGCCTTGCAGGGTAAATGCACATATCCCCCGTGCTCCGCATCCAACACCATCGAATTCGCTCCCGGTATCCACTCGTTCACCCTCGGCTCTACCCGACGCCCGACACGAAACGCCCCCCAAACCTCACATGAGTTCTCACCTGCGACCTCGACCGTGCTATGCGCTGCAGTCGATCGATCAAACCGACGCATCTCACCAGCATCATAAGTTCCAACCCCCGTGTCCGTGATTATCCGCTGACCATCCAGACTCAGCTCGAAAGAAAGATAATCCGCATGGGCATGCCCCGGCTGGTAATCCGGACCGATCGCTCCTGCGTCTACCGCAAGATAATCCCCATCTACATTGCGGAAACCATAGTACCCCGCATCTGGAAGTGCCCATGCCCCGATCTCCGGCGCATCCGACCAGCCATCGTTGTAAACCCCGCGCACCGCATCGTTGAATTGTGCAATCCCTCCATCAGGATGACGCATCATCCCCAGCGCCCCCCGCATCCGAGCTGCTAAATCACCTAAATCTGAACTACCTAAACTTAAACTTCTCTCTTCAACTGGCGACATCGTCGCCCCCAGCATCTCCACCAGCCACAACATCCGCAGATGGTACATCGCCGACCGTTCGTAATGCAGCCCGTCCGGCAGGATCTGCTCGGCCAATTCCCGCTCAAGCAACGGCATCACCCGCTTCAATGTGGCTCTCGCTTGCGTTCCCTCAAGCACAGAACCGACACATGCCAGAGCAGCCAGATTCTCCAACAAATGGTTCGCCTGGATATGTGTCTCCAGGTTCAGCTCCAACCACCGCACCTGCTTGGCAATCGATGCCATCACCGCATCGTGAAACTCACCATCCGCCACAAATTGCTCTCTATACCGAACACCGAATAGCAACGCCCAGTTCATCAACCGCAGCGACGTTGGATAAGGCTCCCACCCACAAGCCCCCTTCACCGGCGGATGCCTCTCGATCCAATCAAACACATACATCCGCACCACATCCCAGCAATCAATCTCAGCTTTCCGCTTTCCGCTTTCCGCTTTTTTCTGCCTTCCGCTCTCATCTTTCCCCCGCGCAGCCAGATCAATTTCAGCTTTCTGCTTTCCACTTTCAGCTTTCAAAAGACTCCACAGCCAATCGAAATACTGCAAGTTATACTGCCACAGACGCGGCAATCCCTCAGCAGTCCAGTCCACCGCACCGGTGAACGTGTGCCTTCGCCCGATGAACACAAACGTTCCACCGCCAAGATCGGCAGCCGACTGCGGAGGCACCGGATCACACAGATCCAACTCACCCAAACCCGCCCTCACCTGCCATCCCGTGCCATCCACCGACGCCAGGATCCTCTCAGGATCGCGCAATCGGTTCTGCACCCGTACCCGCACCTGCCCCACAATCTGAGACAAGCGCAAATGCCGCAGGGTCCGCCCATAAAGAGTAGCCCTGCGGGCAGTTGAAGTGATTAGTTTAAGTTTAGACATACCGCCCTCCGCTCCATTCTTCAGTGATCACGCGTCAGCGACTGCATCAATGCATGGAGCATCCGCGCAATCTGCCGCCCTTCCTCAAGCCAATCCCCGGCAACTTCTTGGTCAAAATAGCCAAGCTCCTGCCCGATCATGATCTGAGTTCGCAGCTCACCCAGCGAGCCCTTGGCGATCCCTATAAACTGAACGAACTCCTTTGGCCCGTTGCGTTCCGCCCCTTCGGCTAGATTAGAAGGAACGGACACCGCACTCCGAGTGATCTGATCGCGGAATCCCCAGTCCTTGCAGTGGGCAGCTGCTTTACAAACATCAACAGCCAACGCCATTGAACGCTGCCAAACCTCAAGCCCCTCAAACGACTCCGAACTCCGCATTACCAACCAACTCTTAAACTTAAACTACCCCACTTAAACAGGAAGCAACGCTCCGCGTTACTTCCAAAACCCCCTCGTATCGATGATCATCCGCTCGGCAAGCACTGGCTTCGAAAGCGAGGCGAACGACTTGTGGTCAACCAGCAGTACCACGATATCCGCGGCCTTGATCGCGTCTTCCGCATCCATCAACTCACACTTTCCTTCGAGTGCCTTTGGCAGCTCGGTGATATGCGGTTCGGCCACCAACACTCGGGCTCCCTCGATACCAGCCACCTGCTTGGTGATGTCCAAAGCAGGGCTTTCACGCAAGTCGTCGACATTCGCCTTGAACGCCAGCCCTAGGCAGGCGATGACCGGGTCTTTCAACCGATCCGCCTTGCGCTGAATCTGTGCCAACACATACTCAGGCTTGCTCTCATTGACTTCGCGCGCGGTCCGGATCAACCGTGCCCGCTCAGGCGCAGCATCCACGATGAACCACGGATCCACTGCAATACAGTGACCGCCCACGCCTGGCCCGGGGTTGAGGATGTTCACCCGTGGGTGACGATTGGAAAGCTTGATCACCTCCCATACATCCATATCCAGCTCGTCGCAGACCATTGAAAGCTCGTTGGCGAATGCAATGTTCACATCGCGGAATGAGTTCTCGGTCAGCTTCGACATCTCGGCCGAACGTGCATCCGTAAGGAAGATCTCCGCCGTGCAGAAGCACTCGTAGAGTTCTTTTGCCTTTTGCGCCGCCTCTGGCGTCAAGCCACCGGAAATCCGGTCGTTGGTCACCAGTTCCTTCAGCATCTGACCCGGCAAAATGCGCTCAGGACAGTGCACAAAATGGTAGTCCTTCTCGTTGGCTTCGGTGTTGCCCTGCTTGACCAACTCATCGATCAACCAGTCGCGCACCTTCTCAGTCGTTCCCACCGGACTGGTCGACTCCAAAATCACCAAATCACCAGGCTTCACCACAGGAGCAATGCTGCGCGTCGCTGCCTCAACATACTTCAAGTCCGGCACACGACTCCCGTCCTCGCGCTCGTCAAACGGAGTCGGCACCGCAATGATAAACACATCGGCCACCGCAGGTGCCACCGCAGCGGTCAGGTTCCCACTCTGCACCGCTGCCCGAACCAACAAATCAAGGTCCGGTTCTTCAATGTGAATACGGCCATCGTTGATGGTGTCCACCACACTCTGCACAACATCCACCCCGAGAACCTTCTTCCCCTTGGTCGAAAAAATAGACGCCGTAGGCAATCCAATATACCCAAGGCCCAACACACAAATATCGTAATTATTCATAGATTTTAACAAATTAGAGAACTGAAAGCGGAAAGGTGAAATCGATTTCCTCTCGCACGCTAGAACTGAAGTCTGGAAGTCCGGCTGTGCTTTCGTCTGGAAGCTTCCGCGCTCCGCGCGCTAACCTCATTTCAACTTTCCCTAGCAAAGCGACCACTTTCACGGATTCTCACGCGAAGGCCCAAAGACCCAAAGTTTCTTCATGCGATACCGCTCACAAGAACATCAACAACCTTAGTGGGTTCTGTGGGATCCGCAGATTTCGCAGATTGTTGTGATTTTTACGCAAGCGCTTCTCGCACCGCCGGATTCTACCCGGCCATCACTCCCTGAGCGTAGCGACCACTCCTCTTAAACTGAAACTCTCAACTTAAACTTGCCGCGTCAGCGCCCCCGCTCGCAGTGCGCACTATCATTTCTACTTTCCAATTTCAGCTTTCAACTTTTCCCAGCGAAGCTTCCAGCGTAGCGACAATCTTCCTCGCCGCCGTGCCAT
The DNA here is from genome assembly GCF_010681825.2 of Sulfuriroseicoccus oceanibius. Taxonomy (NCBI): domain Bacteria; kingdom Pseudomonadati; phylum Verrucomicrobiota; class Verrucomicrobiia; order Verrucomicrobiales; family Verrucomicrobiaceae; genus Sulfuriroseicoccus; species Sulfuriroseicoccus oceanibius. Next base: position 2,580,807 of record NZ_CP066776.1, read on the forward strand.
CCCCATACGGGTTCTTCAACGCACTGCGTCGTGCATACTCGTCCGCATCGTCGAGCAACACAGCCGCCTCGGACAAAATCTTGTCCGGATCGGTGCCGACCAATCGACAAGTGCCAGCCTCCACTCCTTCCGGGCGTTCGGTCGTCTCGCGCATCACCAAAACCGGCTTGCCCAAGGAGGGAGCTTCTTCCTGTACCCCACCGGAGTCCGACAAAATAAACTTCGCCTGGTTCATCAACCACACAAAGTCCTCGTACCCCGCAGGCGAGCAAAGCTCTACCGCCGGGTTGTCTCCAAGAATCCGGTTTACCGGCTCCTGTACTTTCGGGTTCAAGTGCACAGGGTAAAGCACCCCCACACCCGGATGGCGCTTGGTCAGATCGTTGATGGCCTCGCACATCCGCTCAAACCCACCACCAAACGACTCGCGACGATGTCCAGTCACAAGGACGAAGTCGGAGACTTCGTCAGTTGAAATGGCTGATTTTAAGTTGAAGTATTTTTGTGCAAAGTCGTTGGAGATTCCGAGGCGCTTGGCCACGTCTGCAGCGTCTACTCCCGCACTTTCCTGCTTGTCGCGGATCCACAGAAGCGAATCGACCACTGTGTTGCCGGTCACGTAGCAATCGCACTCGGCAATGGCCTCGCGCACCAGGTTGTCTTTCGAGCCATCGGTCGGGCAGAAGTGCCACTTCGCAAGAGGCGAGGTCAGACGACGGTTCATCTCCTCAGGGAATGGTGAGCGCATGTTGCCCGTGCGCAACCCCGCTTCAATGTGCCCCACCGGCACATCCGCAAAGAACGCTGCCATTGCCGCCGCCAACACCGTACTGGTGTCTCCCTGGACCAGGATCGCATCCGGCTTTTGTTCATCGATGAACTTGGTCACCGCCTCGATCGCCCGGGCGGTCAACCCCGGCAAGGTCTGCCCCGGCTGCATCAATCCCAAATCAAAATCCGGCTTGAGGTCAAACGCCGCCAATGCCTGGTCCAACATCTCCCGATGCTGCCCCGTCGACAACAGAACCGGCTCGAGTTCCTTGGACTCGCGTAACGCGAACACCACCGGCGCCATCTTGATCACCTCAGGCCGCGTACCTACTACTACTGCTACTTTTCTTCGATTCATTGCATGAACTCCCGTGGGAGCTGTTTAAGTTGTTGTCGCTGTACGACAGTTTAGGTTTAAAAGGGGCGACGTTGTCGCAGTTTAAGTTGAAGTGCCGCGGAGTGACTTGATGAGTCCGTGCAGCATTTTCGGAAGCTCCCTCGTTTCGGCAATCCAGTGATGGGCCACGTTCTCTTCAAAATAATGAAGTTCTAGGCCGATCGTGATTTGAGTCCGCAACTCAGCAAGCGACCCTTTGGCTAAACCCAAAAAGTGGATAAACTCCTTGGGGCCATTTCTCTCCGCTCCTTCCGCAATGTTGGACGGCACAGATACCGAGCTTCGCATGATTTGATCACGAAAGCCCCAGTCCTTACATGCAGAACTAGCGCGGCAAACGGCAACAGCAATCGCCTTGGATCGCTGCTAAACGACCAAACCTTCAAAATCAGTGCTAGAACTCATGACTTAAACTAGGAGCGAAGCGCCCCTTGAACTTCAACTTTATAGCACAACCGTGCTTTTAGTCTGCAACGCCTCATGCACAGCGAAGCTCACTTCCGTCGTGTTCACCAGCGACTCCCATGAGATCGGGGATTCCTTGCCTTCTTTGATCGCTTCAACAAATGCATCCAGCTCCTGAGCAAAGCCCTTGGCTTGCTTGCCAGTCAGCTTCTCTTTGCCGAGCTTGCCTGAACAGGTCGTGGTGCAGAAGTCCTCCATCACCGCCACCGACTCATTGGCAAAGATCTCACACCGCTCTTTCGCAATGTCAGTCGAGCCCAGAGCCACATACAAAATGTTCGCTACCGATCCATCGGCATACTTCAGGTTGATCGAAACATTGTCTTCTGCCACCAACCCAGCATTGTCGGTCGTGACACACTGTGCCTGCACCTCCACCACGTTTTGGCCGATCACATGCGACGCGAAGTCGATGAAGTGACAGCCCTCGCCAATGATGCGCCCTCCGCCCACCGCAGGGTCTTGGATCCACACATCCGGTGGAATGATCCCGGCATTCACCCTGTAGCTCATGAAAACGGGCGTCTTACGCTTAGAGAAATAATCCTTCAACAACGTGGCATGCGGCGAAAAGCGTCGGTTAAATCCAACCATCAGGACGGGCGTGCAGCCCGTGTTTAAGTCGGATGCTGCCGCAGTCCCCTTCAGCGAAGCCGCCGATTCACTTAAACTTAAACCATCAACTTGAACTTTGAGCCGCTCCATCTGCTCTCGAGTAATCGCCAACGGCTTCTCAACAAACACATGCTTCCCTGCAGCCAGGGCCTCGCCGACAAATTTGGCGTGCGAGTTATGCTGGGTCGTCACGAACACTGTGTTGATCGAAGCGTCACTGAGCATCGATTCGTAATCGGTCGACGCGATCTCAAACCCTTCTTTCTTCGCCGTTTCACCGGCATTCATCCCGGTAGCGGTGCAAAGTGTTTTGAGGTTCACATCGATGCGCTTCTTAAGCTCAGGTAAAAGCACTGCTTTGGTGAAGTTCCCCGCACCGATAAACCCAATATTCACCTCGCCACTCTTGAGCCCCCCGGTATTCTTCGCTCCGTCACCACTTCCACTCTTGCCAACAGCAACCCGTCTCCCCTCTGCAAGCGCACCGGCCGGCTTCTCGTCGTAGTTCAGCACGATCCCAAGATATGGCTCTTCGGTCTTGCCCAACAGAAGGTCATACGCATCCAATGCATCGGCGATCCCAAAGCGATGGGTCACCAACTTGGATGGTGTGACCGCACCCGCGGCAACCAGATCCAGAAATGCAGCAATGTTGCGCTGCTCGGTCCACCGCACATATCCATATGGATAGTCATTCCCTCCTTCCTCGTAGCTGGAGTCGTAACGCCCCGGCCCGTAAGAGAGGCTCAACTTGAAGTCGAGTTCCTTCTTGTAGTAGTCGTCCCGCGGTAGGTCCATCCCAACCAATCCAGTCACCACGACTTTCCCTTTCATCCGGGCAATCTCTCCGGCAACGGTCACGGGTTCGTTGCTCTTGGTCGCGGCAGTGATTAACACGGCATCCACACCCACTCCTTGCGAAAACTGATCGCACGCCGCCACAAGGTCGGCGGAAACCGCCGCATCCGCTCCAAGGTTGAGCGCGTCCTGGCAACGCTGCGGGTTCGGGTCAAACCCAATCACCCGGCAGCCCGATGCCCTGAGCATCTGCACCGCCAACAAGCCCAACAGCCCCAAGCCCATCACACACACCTGCTCACCCAAACGCACGTCACACTGACGCACGCCCTGCATGGCAATGCTGCCGACCGTGGCACAACTCGCATCCTCAAAGCTCACCCCCTCTGGGATCTTCACCATCAGGTTTTTTGGCACGTAGTTGTAATCCGCGTGGTTGGCAAAGCCCGCACCGCCACAGGCAACCCGGTCACCTACCGCAAACCCACGCATGGAATGACCAAGCTCCTCGATCACCCCGGCACACGAGTAGCCTAGCGGAATCGGCTGGTCGAGCTTGGCCTTCACCTTCTCCAAAGTCTCGAAAACCCCTTCGGTCTTCATCTTGCGGATCACTTTGTTGACCTGATCAGGCATCGCCAACGCCTTGCCCACCATGTTCTTCTTGGCAAAGTCCACCAGCATCCGCTCGGTGCCCGCCGAAACAAACGAAGCCCGCGTCTGCACGACAGCACCACCTGATTTACACGCAGGTACAGGCACGTCGGCAAGCCACAGCTCGCCACTTTTGAATGATTGGATAATTTGCTGCATTGATATACTTCTATCTACTAATATTTACCGCTTCTAAATCGAATAGACGCCGCTGGGGCCGCTACGTCATACGCCACACAATCGATAGACCGAGACAATGTCGTCGTAACCGGTCGGCCCGTTGCTACGAGCACCCTCGTCCGGAGTATATTGCTCGAGCACATTGGCTAACTCTTCGAATTCAAGCTTCCGATATGTAATAACACCATCTGGCCGACTCACACAACCACTCGCAACGACGCCCTTTCCCAGATAAAGAGCCTCGCGCACCGAAAGAGAATCACCATCAGTTGTCGTAGCCCGGATCAAACAATCACTAATCTTCAGCACTTCGAAGAAAGAATGCGGGACCGGAAGCAACAACACATTCTCAGGAACCTCAATCTGTTCATCAATCAAATACCTCTCATATGCGGATGATGGATCTGAAATGATCAGTTGCGCGCCTGGCAAGGACCGGAACAACCGAATCAATTCTAAGATTCCATAGGTCTCATCTCCATTTGAGTCAAAAACGAAGTCATAAGCGTTGGTGCAGAACACCACTTCATCGCCGGTTCTCTCGTCAAGAAACTTACCAAGGGCCAAAGAAACTGCATCTGGCAATTTCTCACCACCCACGGGCGGTAGAAATGCCGACACCAACTGCACGTTTAGGTTCCAGCGTCCAACCATCGAAAAGCTGGCATCGTTAAGAACAAGCGGAATCGAGCACATCGACAACGTGACGCGGTCTAGAAAGTTCCGAAACGCTCCCCACCTCCCGACATTACCGTGATAGGTCAATATCGACGTCCTGCCAAGTAATTTGCACAGTACCGTCATAAAAAACAGCAAGTAGCTATTGCTCAAATTGAGATGTACAACCGATGCGGATAGAACTGCCCGTGCGAATGACACGGGAGAAAATGACGACAGATCGTAGAATGAGTGCGCGGTCTCATCGCGCACCAATGAATCCAACAAACGCTGCACGTGGATAGTAACGCCGCCTACAGGTGGAGGAACTTTACCGACTATCAACAAACTCCCCATTTTTCCTATTTTCCAATCAACAAGATCCAGTACACGAAATGCAGTACCACGAGACACCCCACACTGCCCCACGCTACTCTCTTTGCGGAAGGGCCTATCACCCGATAACATGCCACAGAAACGAGGTAAATCGGCAGATACATCGCCATCATCCTTCGGGTGTCGGCATTGGAAACCATGAGATAAAGCAGCAGCAAACTCATCCCAAACAGAATAAGAACCGACAGTGGGAACTTTTTAAACACACGCCCCCGTGTCGCAACTACGAACAATATCCCGCCCCACACGCATACCCAGAATATACCAGCGATCGCATGAGGGAAAGCTAGGGCACTCTTTGACTCATCGGAAACGGGAACAAAATCCGCCCACAACGGGAATGGCTGCATTTGGTTGAACCCAATAATCGCTAGATGTCTCGCGCCCCAAGGGAGAGAGTAGAGCTTTTTGCCAAACGAAGAACTGCTGGCCCCATCGACTGAGTAGTGCTCGTAGCGCGTCAGGGTCCTTTCGGCACTGGAGGAAACAGAACGATACCCGCCGAGAACAAGAACTGCACCAACCATCACGACGCCAGCGAAAACCGCAAAAGCGGTATTCACCTTATGTTGAAACTTCAAAAATAGAAAAACGGGGTATAACGCAGCCAAAAACAACCCGCTCTCAAAACGTAGTCCCATACACGCCCAGGCAAGTAGCGGAATCAGCCAAACCCCGTAGCTAACCCGCTTGTGAGCCAACACCATATACGTGCAAAAGTAATAAAGAAACGCGACATGAACGTCCCGAAGAAACACCAAAGAAAAGAACATGAAATGCCCTAGAAACGCGTAAACACACGCATACCTAAAGGATTCCTTCTGTTTGAAGAACACGCGAATCGAGCCGTAGACAAACACTTGACACATCGCAGCGAACCACGCAACATGCAACTTTTGATGCATCAAAGTAGCCCCATCGATCAGGTTTGCCATTCGTTGAATGCATCCGGTAAAATAAGAGAACAAAGGCAACTCGGAATACTCGAATTCCTCATAAGCCTCGTGCCTCATATCAACGAAACCGAACTCCGCCAACTTTGACGCACGGTCAAAGAAGCCCTTTTGATCAGGGTATCGAAAATAGTCCACATATGGATCAGAAATCTTAACAAGATCAATCATAAAGGAGTACGACAAGTACACTCCAAAGCATAAGAAGAACAACTTGAGGTAACCAGGGTCTCCACTATTCCCAAAAACTAACGCACACAGCCCCACTCCAAGCAACACCCAAGCGAGAGCCATCAGCAAAAACGACCCACCTGAGGTCAGGCTAACCAACAACGAAATCGCCAGAACGAGCGTTGCGTACGGACTATCTTGAAAAAATCCTTTCATCATAAATACTGCGACTCTCTCAGTCTTTGCCACGCATCAAACGTTTCATAAACCGAGCATTCAACAGGTTGTCACGTACCGAGAATCTCCCTAAATGTGCTCTAAAGGGCGCACTCCATGGTTGGATCTGACGCCAACTCCGATTTCTCAAAACACTCAAACAATCGGAATCACACGCAACCAAGTACCCCGACACGCCATGTTCAATCGCTTCGACCACGCCCCCATTCGGAGGGCCTATCGTGGGCAGCCCACATGCGTTCGCTTCAAAATAAACATTCCCGAGTGACTCTTGGAATTCAGTCAGCAACCAGAACACATCCGCCCCTGACAACAAGCTTGCGAGATCCTCTTGGGGATAACTTCCAACGAAATGCACTTTACTGGTGATCCCCAGCGCCTGTACGCCCTCTTTCAGGGTCTTCAAGTAAGCACCATCACCAACGACGACCCAGTGATAACTCTCCCCCATCTCACACAGTTCGCCGAACAAACGTAGCATTCTACCGTACCCCTTGCGCTCAACAATCCGGCTAACCGAGATCAACACATCAGCCTCATTCGGAATTCCCAGCCGGGACCTAAGCGAACTTTCCGTTGGGCAAAACATATTGGAGTCGAAGCCACTGTACACCACCGAAATCTTCGACTCGAGAGAAGCACAGCAGTCAAAATCTAAAATCTCCGACCTCATATAATGACTTACCGCAACCACCTCCTGACATCGGTTCATCAACTGCACAAATCTCTTTCGGTACCCCCCGATCCGCAACTTGAGAGAAGGGTTGCCTAATATATCTGGCCCTTCTTGACCGTGCAAGTAAACCACACACTTAGCGAGTTGCGTTGAGTTCAAACAATAAGCACCAAAACGCTTGGCAACTCCATCATTCAAAACCACAAGATCATACTGATCCCACCACTTGCGTATTGCCGCCCACAATTGATACGGCCGCAGTAATTTCGTGGTCTTAACCCCAATCACGCTGGCCTTCAACGAAGAGTCACCCTCCAAAAACTGGGCGTTTCGAGCTTCGGTCAACACCGTCACATCGAACCCGAATTCCGAGATCGTCTGCGCAGTACGGTAGCCGACAATACCAGCGCCTCCCACTTGAGGAGGCATCTCAACAGAGACCATCAATACCCTCTTTTTCATCTACTTACTTAACCATCTCCGCTACTACCGCAATCCACCAACTAATCGACGCAATTTCTCTGCACGGCGCTCCCCGAGAAATCGCCTTATGATTCGTGTAGCGAAGCGACCACGCATGTTAAAGTCGGGAGCCAGAGCATCTCTGGCATCGAAACAACCTTGAGCAATATCAGGAAACTCAATACAAGCCTGCCGACCAATCCAATCGTACCGATGCGCAAAACCGTCACGATAGACATCTATCCGCCCCCTCTCTTTTAACTCTGCGACGGTGCGATCCGTCACCCTTAACCGGCTTTCAATTTTATTCATCCCGTACCCCTTGCTCACGCGAGGTGCCCGATCGTGCTCACGATATACAAAGCACGTATCACCGCACCACACGTAGCGGTTATCGACCAAAGCGCAGCGGAAAACCAAATCGCCGTCCTGATCTGCACTAAGCGACTCATCCCAACCTCCGACCTGTTCAACAAGTGACCGTTTGAATGTGAGCGCTCCGCAACTCGCAGTACCATTGGTAAGATGAAGTTGAAGCAAGTCACATCGAACGCTCCCCTGATTACTTGGTTCTGTAAGTCTCCGCCGCCCACCACGATCAAAGAGATAGCGATAGGGTGAAACAGCAATCGAACAATTGGAAGAACGTAACGCCATAACCTCACAACGTAGCTGATTCTCACCTAAGAGGTCGTCGGAATCTAGAAACTTCACATACTCGCCAGTCGCCAATCCAAGGCCACGATTACGGGCAATTTGGGCACCTTGATTGGCCTGTAACAATACCCGGATCCGACAATCTCTCTCTTCAAGCTCGCGAAGCAAACTCCTGGTTTCCTCGTCGGACCCATCATCAACCAAAATCCACTCCCACTGAACTCCGCGTTGTGCCAGCACACTGTCTGCAGTCTCCAAAATCAGGCTGCGAACATTGTAGACGGGGGATATCACAGAAACATCAATTACATTCACTAAACTATTAACTTAAAGTACTGCCAGAGTCTCCCTCAAAACAAAACAACGCGAGCCTCTAAGAACAACAAAAAACAACACCAACAAGGACGCATGTCACAATAATGAGAAGACGTCGTTCCACATTTCGCGGCTCTTCGCCTTCATCTCCTCGGAAATCACCTCGATACGTCGTTTGACCGCTTTATCCTCACACCTGTCTATCATCGCTAAGTCCACTTCGGAAGACCCAAGCGTCTCCAAATTTTCAGCAAGGCCATACTCATCGAGAAGTGTTTCATATTTATGGTTCCATGACGTCGCGATAACAGGAACACCCTGAGACAGGGCGCTAACACAACCATGAAACCTAGAAGACATAATATATTTTGCCCGCCCGATCACCGTCTTAATCATAATAGGGTCCCACGAAGAGAACACATCAAGACCTCCGTACCTCCGGGAAAGGTTCGCACATATCTCCTCATCTTTCGCGCCTTCATGATTCAACAACACCACAGTCTCCCCGCGACCAACGCAAACCTCAATGAAGTTGCACAGATAGTCATAGTAAACAGAAGAAACAGATTCACTGGTCTTATCTAGCATCCTAGTATTAGGAATAACAAGAACCACGCCTTCATACTTCGCAGAGCAATCATCCCCTACGTAAGGAGCCAACAAATTGGTAAAATCAGGAGCAACGCGCAATTTGGACGCGTCAGTCAAAACTGATTTCAGATAGTCGGCAGAAATCGAGTCTCTTGCAAAACACACGTCTACACAATCCAATATACGGCAAGTCGCCTTAGCAACCTCTGGATCCCGAAAAGGACCAAAAGCCTGTGGCAGCATAACAATCTTCTTCCCTCTCTTTCGAGCTGCCTCATAACGCCTAGCCACCTTCTTCGCTCCAACACTCCCCCATTTATCGGAGTAGCGAAGACCAGAAGCGTCAAGAATAATATCGACGTCACGGCTTTTAGTCACACCGAAAGTATCGACTAGCTTCTGAGGCACCAAATCGACCATCCAATCAAGATCGACGCCCTTGAACGTAAAATGCCCTAATTGCGAAATATCTTTGCAACCCAGAACCTTATAACTATATCTAATCGATTGCCGTGGAGCACAACAGACATTCACTTTATCACCATAATGCGATCGCAACTCTTGAACTACCGCATACAACATCAACTCAGCCCCCTTATTCGGAAAACCTATCCCTTCAACTTGAATATTCATTTTATAGAAATTTTCGAATTTGATCTAAAGATTTCTTATGTGAGTGTGGAATCATTCCTGACTGTTTCGCATAGCCCACAGATATTAACATCACTGGACGCTCGCATGCATCAAGCCCAAGTTGTTTCGCCATCTCGTCCTCAAGCGTCTCTATGTCAGGCCAGTTGATCGGGCAACTACTCAACCCTAAGGTTTCTAATGCCAGCATAAAAGTCATCGCTGCGAGGGATGCGTCTATATATATTAAGTGACGATCTCTAGCGAAAGCAAAAGCCTCTAGCTTACCAACTAAAACCACTATCATTGGAAACTGATGGGCAAACCCTTTTGTTCCCATTGGAATATCGGACACTCGATTGACAACCGCCGGGGTATCTATAACTACAAATTCGAATGGTTGGCGATTACAAGCGCTCGGACTCTGGGCTGCGGCAGAAATAGCTTGATCTACCAGACTCCGTGGCACCGGAGTATCTTCATACCAACGTACCGAACGTCGTTGCCTGGTCAATTTGTAAAAGTCATCGAAACCAACCGGCGCTATTTCGTATTCCGATCTAGCAACCGGACTTGACTTCTGCGGTTCACTTCTTCTGCCGATACCTTCGGCCAGCAAACTGAAACGGCGTTCACACTTTTCTATCACGGGATCACTCCCTGTCACAGAGAAGTATTCAGTCAGAACGTCACAAAACCACGCAAGTTCATCGTGGTCTACAGGTTCACAATGACCCGAGACCACAGCTTCGAATGAATCAATCGTCTCTTGTATATAGCCCAACGCAAAAACATTTTTCATAGGATCCATAATCAATCCTTTTTCCAAACGATGAATATTGCGTCTAACCCTGAATCTATGTCCCTCCAAATTCAGCACACCAATACCATACCTCTCAATGCCACGATACACCGACAATATCTCTCTCCGAAACGCCTTGGCAATAAACACACCGTGGAATAACTTAAGAAAGTCGAACCGAGCCATTAACCAAAAGTAGATCCCTTTAATACACCTCTTCATAAATCAATTCCTAATTCTGTACCAAACGTCACCAAGAGGCTTTACAAGCCCCTCCCCTCTAAACGAGCAAACATCAACAAAAAGAAGCGAAATGACGTAGACCACCGTATACAAACATACCCTAAAAATTAACAACTCACCACCAATAACACTCTTGAACAGCAGGACCAGAAAAGCGGCACACAACACGGAGAACAAGGCCCTGAAAACCACTCGAAACACATCCGAACAACGAATCAAAGTTCCACGGAAAGTGTACGAATAATATGGCCAACGCAACAGAACAAACGCCACACTGATTCCATACGCAACGCCGACAGCCCCCCATCGCGAACCGATCCACATAGCCAAAACATTCAAAGGGGCGGCAAAGAGAGTCCACTTGAGCTGCCTATCGGTAGTGCCAAGCGACAGGTACACCCAACCTGTCGTGACATTGAGAGCACTTACAAAAGCCGCTGGCATCAACGCCTTGTATATAGCAATCGAACCAATCCACTGGTTGCCCAGAATCAACAGAATCACCTCCTCATTCAAGGCCATCAACCACCCTACGATAGGGAACCCTAGTGCCAAAACAACTGTCACACTCTTTAGATAGACTATCTTATATGCCTGCGGATCGTCTTGAAGACGACTCAAAGCGGGCAACATTATTTTCGTCATTGGCGAGTTTATCTGACTCAACGGCAGCATCAGCAGACTGTATGCCTTGGAATAGTATCCCAGTGCCGCCCCGCCGAACCGCCAACCAACCAACACATTGTCAGCGTTCCTTGAGAAATAGTTCAATACATTAAAGCCCGCGAGGTTCAGCCCATAGCGGATATAAGGACGGACACTCACCTTACTGCTAAGCTTGCTAGGAATCCAACGACTGCAAAAAACGAGTCCGATGCATTCGATGAACACTGTTGCTAAAACCTGCCACACCAATGCCCAATACGACCACCCTAACACCGCCAGACAGATCGCGACCAAGATCCCGAAAAAAGCTGAAATCAGATCGATCACAGCCAATTGAGTAAAGTTCATGTTTCGAGTCATCAGTGCGCGATGCTGCGCGATGCCCCCCTGCAATGCTAAAGCCGCAGCCAAAAAACAGCGTAATATCAAAAATTTCTGGCCGATCGTAGAGATTCGAAATCAGAGGTGCTGAGGCGCAGACAATGAGCGCAATAATTACACTGACTCCCAGATTAACCCAGAACAGATTGCTCACTTCTTGCCTGGTAACCTGCGCTCTCTGAATCGTCGCCTGTGTCAGGCCGAAGTCTTTGAACATGTTGGCGAAATTCAAAAGAACAGCCACCATTCCAATCAGCCCAAAATCGTCAGGGGTCAGAACTCTCGCTAGTGCAGCCGTGGAACCAATCGTCAGAACAAAGCGCGCTCCCTGCCCCCCCATAATGACAACACCTCCTCTCACGGTCTTCCGGCCGAGCGATCCAACCTGGTGAGAGTCAGCAAATAGTTTGTCGCTATACCTCAGCTTCATCGATTAGTAGGTGGTACTGAAAACAACTTGCCTTGCGAACCCCTTTCCTCATGTGGCGGCATGCATCACCCGTTTCCCAACAAGGGGCGACCTTCGCCCCTCCCCCCCCCGCTTCAACGATAAGCTTTGCGAGGGCACGCTACCGCCATTGGTTGGATCACGGCAGCTTCGTAAACTGCAGCCAACCCTCCAAATAGCTAATAAGCGGGTTCTGAGCCGAACAAGCTCTATGTGGGGTGCGACCGGTCCCTCCGGTCGCATAAAGAAATCAAATCAGTTTCGCGAACCTTGGGGAGTCGTGCATTCCCCCACCGTGGAGTTTGGTCGACTCCTTCCACTAGAAACTGATATGCGAAATGTGTGGATCCATCGATATATCCAGGAACATGAGTCGACTAGTCATTATCTCCGTAATACCCTTCATGTCCGTACTCGCCATATCCGTGGTAGCCGTAGTAGCCAGAACCTCCAGTGTGTTTGACGCGCAATGCGTTCACCACAACTCCAGCGAGGGATATCTTCGCATCCTGCAATAGGTCCCGTGCACGCAACACGGCGCCGACCGGCGTCTTCAATGCGCGCACCACCAAGATGGATTTCTGTGCGTGCTGGGCAATCAGTCGGGTATCACTCACCGGAAGCACCGGTGGGGTATCGACAATCACCCGGTCGAAGTGCTCGGCTGCATGGTCGAACAAACTCTGGATGTCTTCTGGAAGCAGCAACTCACTCGGGCTTGGTGCCTTCTTTCCGGAAACCATTACATACAGGTTCTCGGTGCCGGTGGCATGCACCGCCTGGGAAAACTCGGCTTGTCCGGTCAGAAGCTCCACCGTGCCCGGCTTCCCTTTCAGATCCGGGAACTCGGCGTGGACCCGCGGCTTGCGCAAGTCGAAGTCGACCAGCAACACCCGCTCACCAGCCAACGCGAATCCCGCAGCGAGCTCTGTCGCGGTAGTCGTCTTCCCCTCACCAGGCAACGCACTGGTCAGGCAGATTACCTGGTTGCGCTCCTTACGCCCAAGCAGACGAATGGACGCCCGCAGGTTGCGGATCGATTCGGCGTGAACGGTTTTCGGTTCGATCGCAATCACCGACTCAAACTTCTGTCCACTGCGACGGAAATCAGATCCCAGCGGGATCGCAGCCAAACACGCCATCCCGGTCGCCTCTTCTGCCGTGCGCACGTTGTAGATCTTGTAGTCCAGCAGCGAAAGCAGGAAAACCAGTCCCACGCCCACACCACTGCCAAGCACAGTACCGGCCGCGAGCGTGATCAGGTGCTTGTATTTCGATGGCGGCGGAATCGAAGCCTCTTCAAACACAGTGACTTCGGCGTTGGATGTTTCGTCCGCCACGTCGATCTCGGTCAGACGGTTTGTCACCGTTTCATAAAGACGGCGCTGATTAAGAATCCGCGATTCCAAGATCGATGCACGGGCCGACAGCGAGCTTTGAACCAGCGAAAGCCACCGATCCTTTGCCGCAGCGCGGGCCGACGGGGTTTGGGCGGTGCGAACCTCAATATCCAATTCGCGCATCTCATCGCGCTTCAAGCCCCAGAAATCGCGCTCCTCAGTGGTGCGGGATGCCGTATCGATCTCGCGGCGGAAGCGATTGTACAAATCTTCATAGACCGCCTCAGCCTCGATCCGCCGCGGGTGCTTGGGCAGGTAGCGCTGGCGCAACGCGGAAAGTTCGGTGCGGAATTGGTTCAACTCCTGGTTCAACGCCAAAGCGGCGCGGTAGACGTGGAACGAACGCTCGGCCGACTCAAGCTCCAGTGCGACGTCATCGGCCTCTGCCTTCAAAATACGAAACGCATCCGAACTGCCACCCGCACGGCGCGCCTGCTCTCCCTCGATGTAGACCATCATCACCGCATTGGCGATGGTCTTGGCGGTCTCCGGATCAGGGTGAGTCATCTCGATGTTGATGAGCGTCGTCCCGCGCTGATTAGAAACCGAGATTCCGCTGTAGAGCAACTCAAGGAAATCAGTCTCCGACGTCTCGGCGGCGCTTTGGAACTCACGCGAAGATTCATCACGCCAATACTTTGGCTTCAACGACAGTGGTGGTGGAATCACCTTCTCCAACGCCTGGACTTCGGGTCGCTGGATGACTTTTACAAACTGCCCTTGCCCGGTGATCTTGCTGGCAATGGTACCAATAATCTCATCGCGGAAGATCATCGAATCGCGCTCGGCGTCCCCCTGACCGACCAACTGAAGCTCTTTGGTGGTCACCTCGACCACAGCCCGCGCCTTGGTGGTTGGTTCTTTGATCGAAAGGTAGTACAGCGCGGCGACGTAGCCGAGCGCGGCGAAAATGACAATCATCCACCATTTCTCCAACGCCACCTGGATCAGCCCTGCTGCTGAACGGTTGCTGACAGGCACGTTTGAACCTGCATCAGAGCCCTCGGCGACTGCATCGTCGGAGAATGGATCAATCTCTTTCTTCATCAAAAATTGGAATCGGGGGAAAATGGGAGGACTGAGTCGGAACTTGCCCGAACTCAACCAATCATACCGGCTGTAGATACTCGGGATCCTAGCCAGCGCAAGTTTTTGATGAACAACTTTTGAAATCTGGCGACGCACAGCACGTCCCCCCGACACCGTGGATCCCACAGCTCCGGTGATCTCGCATCCGTAACCGCCACAGAAAAACGGCACGAAATTGTCACAAAAACTTCACCCGCGGCTGCGGGCGGAGGAAGGCCTATCGATTTCCCGCGCTGATGAAAAGGATTTTCTGCGGGTAATTTTCAAATGATTACCACCGCCGCCTCGGCCATCCGCACGGATAACAGATCCCGCGCAACACAGGCACTTCTCCCAGAAAACTCTGGGAGAGCGAGATACGGATATCGGAAAGCAGTCAGCGCACTGCGCGCGGGAGGTGGAGTTTTAATCTCACGCAGAGACGCAAAGACGCAAAGGAAGTCAACGCGCTGCGCGCGGGAAGCAGTGGGAGGTTTTAGACATGATTGACGGGATTTAGAATCTGTGTCATCTGAGGATCACCCAAAAGCAACGAAAACGGGCAAGGATGGAGCAACCTCACTCTTGAGGTTGACCAGCCAATCCGGCGCAGCCGCACATGCTCAAGAAGCTGGAAAGCTGAAATGTAAAATTGGAAATCAGCCAGTGCGCTGCGCGCGGGAGGCGGAGGAAGGTTTTAGACAGGATTTACAGGGTGGACATGATTTAAAATCTGCGGAGTCTGCGGATAGCCCATCGCCACAACGAGCGGTGACATCCCCACGCCTGGCTCCGCGCACGACACCTTGGCGTCTCCGCGCCTCTGCGTGAGAACCGACGACAGCGGGAACACCGTCACTCCACCCTTGCGCATAATCATCGTAATTCGAGTCATCCGCGGATCCCTCTATTCTTCAGACAAGATGGACATGATTCAACATCCGCGGAATCGGCGCAATCTGCGGATCCCCAAAAAGCCACTATGCTTGGTGATGTTCTCGCGAGCGGTATCGCATGAAGAAACTTTGGGAGCTTTGGGGCTCTGCGTGAGGTTCCTCAGAGGTGTTCGCGGAGGCTGCGATGGACTTGGCGACCTGGCACAATCCGGCGGTCTCATTCCTAGACAGGATTAGCAAGACGGACATGATTTGAGTAACTGAACCACAGCAGACTCAGAGAACACAGGGACATCTTTGTGACTTCTTGTACCTTTTCGTGGCTATCAAATCCCCTTGGCATCTCCGCACCTCTGCGTGAGAACGTAAAAATAGTGGTCGCTGCGCTTCTGGGCCAGTGGCCGGGTACAATCCGGCGATCCTAGCACGCTTCCGTTAAATCACCCCAGTCCGCCCAATCTGAGGTTCCCTCAAAGCCTCTACGGCTGGCAATGTTCTCAAGCGTGGCTCCGCACATGAGAGCTCTGCGTCTTTGCGTCTCTGCGTGAGGATCCATTCGCAGTGGTCGCTAAGCTCCAGGATTGGCGGCCGGGTACAATCCGGCGCACCGGGCACGCTTTCGTAAAAGCACAACAATCTGCTCAATCTGCGGATAACCCAAAGCCACTGTGGTTGGTGATGCTCTCTCGCTCGGCACCGCACATGACACCTCTGCGTCTTAGCGATCGCGTGGTCTCTATGTGAGAACCCGCGAAATCTGCGGACCAAAAAGCCTCCAGCCCCGCACACGCGAGAACTGGAGGCTAAAGAACCAATGACCACTATCTGTGATCATTCGCGATCATCTGCGGCCATTAAAAGATACTCTCATTGACGATCACGATGTCGCCAGCCTTGAGCATGAACAACTTAGCATCGCCACTGCGGATCTTCTTCACGTTCACCTCATAGGTCTTAAAACGGTCGCCTTCACGACGCTTCACTGTGACCACCTTCTCATTGGCAATCTCCGTGAAGCCCCCCGCTTGAGCGATTGCGGTCAGGATGTCCATTCCACCTTCCTTAGGAAACTCGACAGCCCGCGGACTACGCACCTTGCCAGAGACAGTCACAGCCAGTGCACTGAAGTCACTGCGAGGAACCGTTACGGTGTCGCCATGCTTCAGCGCAACGCTACCGGACGTCTTCAGATTGTAGGTCTTCACCGCCCCATCACGACTGCGCACGACAATCTTTGTGATATCACCGCTCTCAGCTTCACCACCGCCCTGGGCGATGGCATCTGCCAAGGTCATCACACCCTCTTCAGGATATGGCACAGTGCCCGGTCGACGCACATCACCGCCTACCGTGAGCCACTTCTTGGCATAACCCACGACTGAGATGTTCACCTTGGCGCTCGCGAGGTAGTCCTTCTCATAAAGCGCCTTCACCTCTTGCTCAACCTGCCCGGTCGTCTTGCCCAGCACTTTAACTGTCCCAATCAACGGCAACGAAACCTCACCGGACTTCCCAATCATGGCTTCCGTGGTCAAATCCTCTTCCTGGAAGACGGTCATCCGCAACACATCATTCTGCTGCAAAAAATACTCCTCCGCTGCCGCCACCGACGACAACCCACCAACACACATCGCCAGTGCACCCAGGCACCAGCGGACAAACCGATTTCTCATAAACTGCGATATTAATCTCATCTCTCCTCGGAAGCAACTAGCCGCTTCCATCCCACACTCATGACACCTGAGCGCAAAACGGCATCAGGGAGAATCTCTCCCTGATGCCAAATTATTCACAACTTGAACCGAGTTAGTTCATGTCGGTAGCCGGCTTTGGAGTCGGCTTTGGCTTCGATGGCGTGGTCGGCTTCTCCGGGGTCTCTGGAGTTTCAGTGGCCTCCGGCTCACCCTGACCTGCGTTCACCGGGTTAACGATGCCATTCTCCGCGTCATCCAACAATTGACCAAGAGTAGGCACATTGCCACGCTCCCACTCCTCAGGAGCAAGCCCATCCTTGAAGATGGAGAAAGCGGTGCTCTTTTGGTTCACTGCGGCCGGGGTCAACTCGGCAAGCTCGGCTGCCTCGATCACGCGGTAGGTCTGCACGATCGGCTTGGCACCGAACTGCTTGACGGTCACGGTGATCACTGTGCCCAGTGGGAAGCTCACGTTAGTTGCGGTCATTGGCACCATCGCCACGGATCCCGCACCGACAGTGACGGATTCACCCTGCTCGTTCGTGTAGGTCAAGGCTTCACCACCCTTTGGCACCGACACTTTTACAGTGACCTTAGCTGCCTGCTGTGCCTGCACCACTGCTTCTGGTGGAGCGGCCTCAGCGGAAACAGGAGCCGCGAATCCAGCCAAGCCAACGGCTACTGCTGCGAGACAAATGGGAGTCGATTTCATGATCTTTTGATATTCAATTGTTTGTAGTGATCGTTCAGTGCTCTGGGGTCTTACCAGAACTTATAAGTCGCATCAAGCGCAAGCTGGAGGTTCTCGAACTCATTGGCAGCATCGGTCGAATCATTCAAGCGATACAGCACGCGACCACCGAGGTCGAGCTTGTCGGTTGGCGACCAGACAGCACCGACATTGAACTTCCAATAATCGTTGTCACGGCTGAGCGTCGATCCTTCCACAGTGCGGAAGTACTCGTTGTGCTCGTAGGTGAGCCCACCGTTGAAAGAGAGGGTTGGTGAGTAGGTGTAGGTGGTGCCAAGCACCACACCAGTCGCCTCGTAACCAGCGCCAGCAATGTTCATCGATGGATTGTCCTTGCGGTAGATCGATGCAAGCACCTTGGTCTTACCGGTGAGACGGTGATCGAGTCCGAAGTTCCACACCACGGTCGACTTGTCGTCGGCGGCATTGGCACCGCTGAACGAGCGGGTCTCATAACCAACGGTACCAGTGAAACGGGTCTTCCCGGTGAACTGATAATCCACCTTACCACCCGCGCTCCAGAACTCGTGAGTTGGCTGATCGTTGGAAACTTCTGTCTGACCGAAGCCAACATAAGGCCCCACGGAGATCTTGCCGGTCGCACGGTAGAGAGCCGCGCCACTCACATCCCAGGTATCGTAGTCGAAGAGCGCATCATCGTCGTAATTCGATGCGTTGAAGCCAGCACCCGCGTCCAAGCGAGTCTTACCGGAAAGGATGTGCGAGACATCCAAACCTGCATCGAAGATCGAGCGGTCTACGAGATCGTTGATGAAACGCGATGCGTCCGAACGCTCACGATAGTCCGCATTGGCGCGGAACGTGGTCTTCGGCATCTGGTGGAACAACGCAACGCTTCCGTTGTTGTTGAAGTAATCGAGACCCGAGTTATCGGCGTAAAACGCAGCCACCGGCGCGTACTCAGCGGTGAACGAGCTCTTGGCCACGCGGCCACGGGCGCTGTCGAATCCGACCACAGGAATCAGCGAGAAAATCGTATCGCTCTCCTCATTGTCTGGAGTGAGGAAGATGTTGTCATCGTACTTCACCTCACCGCGGAGGTTAACGTAGAAACTGTCCAGCAAACCATTGGATCCAGCGGACTCAACAAGAGCAGCAGCTTCTTTAGCGCTAACCGGCTCGGGTGCTGCAGTGTCAGCAGAGACACCAGCAAATCCGGAGATGGCGGACAAGCCCAGCGTAGCGGGCACAGCAAGCTTCATAGAGCGTTTCATATTCATAGTTGGGGCTAGGTTGTCTCACAGCCCAAATCAGCGATCAAGCGTTTAATCTCAAGTTTTTGTAGTTTTTTTATTTCGTTACCCAAATCCCCACCCGGAGCCCCGATTCAGGTAGCATTAAAGATCTAGGTTCCCCCTACCGGCCCACCGGATCGAAGCGACCATCGCGCAATCGCGGGACTAAGCTTAAAGCGTAGCCATCCAAGCGCAGCCCCAACGCATCATACGATGCCACGAGTGAACTCATCACCTCCCGTGTAGGCTTTGAGAGATCCGCAGATTTCGCTGATTGTGATGATTTTTACGCAAGCGTGTTCGGACCGCCGGGTTGCACCCGGCCACCGATGCCGGAGCGTAGCGACCAACACCAATGATTCTCACGCAGAGGCGAAAAGACGCAAAGGTTGAGATCTTGTAGCCACGAAAAAGCACGAGAATCCACAAAGAAGCTCTGTGCTCTCTGAGCCCACTGTGGTTCAAACACCCTAATCACGTGAATCTTGTAAATCCTGTCAAGAAAGCGGGAGATCCGCAGATTTAGAATCCCGTCAATCATGTCCATCCTGTCTAGGAAGAAGGGAACCACAGATGACTCCAATTGTGATGATTTTCACGCAGGCATGGAGTGACGGTGTCCCCACCCTTCGGCGATCGACTGGAACGCAGCGACCAGCTCCAATGATTCTCACGCAAAGGAGCGAAGGTTGGGATCTTATAGCCACGAAAAAGCACAAGAATCCACAAACTCAGGCTCTGTGTTCTCTGAGCCCACTGTGATTCAACAAATCAAATCATACCCCTCATGGAGATCCTGTATAAAAACCCACACCCCCGTGCGCAGCGCGCTGAGTTCCTTTGCGTCTTTGGGTCTCTGCGTGAGCCCCCCCACCTCCCGCGCGAAGCGCCCCCCCCCCCCCGTTTCACTCCAAAAAAAAGCAGGGCGCGATGACGCGCCCTGCTATAATTGGATCGATCAAATTAATCTTCCTGCCCGTAGTACGAGTCGTGCCCGTATTCACCGTAATCGCGGTAGCCAAAGTACCCCGATCCACTGTGACGAGCCTTCAGCGCATTCACCACGACTCCCGCGAGATCAAGCTTAGCCCCGAGGAGAAGATCCTTCGCTCGAAGCACGGCCCCTACCGGAGTTTTCAAGGCACGCACTACGAGGATCACCTTGTGGGCATGCTGCGCAACCAGACGCGTGTCACTCACAGGAAGCACCGGCGGCGAGTCAATGATCACGCGATCGAATTCCTTCGACGCCTCATCCACCAGCTCCATGATTTCATCAGGCTGCAGCAGCCCCAGTGGGTTTGGCGGCTTCTTACCTGAAGGCACCACAAAGAGGCCCTCGACACGAGTTGGCGCAACCACGTCGTCAAACTGAGCATGACCAATCAACACATCCACGGTACCCGGCTGCCCCTTGAGCTTTGGATACAACTCGTGCACACGCGGCTTACGCAGATCGAAGTCGATCAACACAGTCCTTTCTCCCTCAAGAGCAAACAACTCGGCCAACTCCGCAGCCGTGGTCGTCTTCCCTTCCCCCGGCATCGCACTGGTAACCACCAGCACCTTGTTATTCTCCTTGCGACCAAGCAGCGTGATTGACGCCCGAAGGTTGCGGATAGATTCCGCATGCACCGTATTTGGATCGGAGGACGAAATCGACCGCCACTCACCGTCCTCTGAGTCGACTGCCGAGCTGAGTGGAATCGCCGCCAAACAAGGCAATCCGGTCGCCTCCTCGGCAGAACGCACGTCGTAGATCTTGTAATCCATCAACGACAGCAAGAACACCAAACCGACACCGACACCGCCGCCGAGCACCGAGCCTGCAGCCAACGTGATGAGGTGCTTGTACTTTGAGGGAGGAGGAATCGTAGCTGCCTCGTTCACTCGAACCTTGGAGTTCACCCCTTCATCATCCGCGACATCAATCTCCGCCAGTCGACGGGTAAAGGTTTCATAACGACCGCGCAGTGAGCCGATTCGCGACTCCAACACACTAGCTCGCGACGACAACTTGTTCTGCACAAAGGACAACCAGCGGTCTGTCGCGTCACGGCGATCCGCCTCACTCTCAGCACTGGCAATCTGTTTATCCAACCGATCTACATCAGCCATCAAAGGCTTCCAATAATCAACCTCATCCCCCGTGCGGGCAGCCGTTTCAATTTCCAGACGGAATCGACGATAAAGATCCTGGTAAATCGCCTCGGCCTCAATCAGGCGCGGGTGTTTGCTCTTGTAGCGCTGGCGAAACGCAGACAACTCGCTACGGAACGTATTGAGCTCCTGATTCAACTCCAGAGCCGCGCGATACGTTTGGAATGACCTTTCAGCAGCCTCCATCTCGGCGGCAATTTCATCCGCTTCAATGCTCACCACCTTGAAGGCATCACTTGTACCGCCGCTGATCCGAGCTTCCTCCTCCTCGACGTAAGTCATCATCACTGCATTGGCGAGTGTCTTGGCAGTCTCTGCATCAGGATGGGTGACCTTGATCGCAATCAACGTGGTCCCACGCACGTTCTCCACACTAACCCGCTGATGCAACAGACGCAGGAATTCAGCAGGATCCGCATCGCCCGCCGAGATAAACTCACGCTGCGACTCGTCACGCCAGTACTTTGGTTTCCACGAAAACTGAGGTGGAATCACTTTCTCAAGCACCTGCACCTCCGGACGCTGCATCACCTTTTGCAGCTGCTCAAGACCGACAAGCTCGGCAGCAATCGTCCCAAGCATCTGGTCACGGAAAACCATTGAGTCCTGCTCAACCTCATTACCCACCAACAACTGCTGCTTGGTCGTCACCTTCAGCGACGCCATTGCCATGGTCTCCGGCTCCTTTACCGACAGATAATACAGCGCCCCGACATAGCCGAGCACCATGAAAATCAAAATCAGCCACCAACGCTCGAGCGCCACGCGTAGCAATCCAGCCGCCGATCGATTACTGACCCTGGCCCCCTCGTCATGTGCGTCACCCTCTGCCAACGTATCGTCGAACGGATCAATCTCTTTCTTCATATCTTAGACAAATCTAACTGAAATCACCGCCCGTTTTGAACGGCGAACACAGGGAAGCCAAGGTGCTACGGAAATCCCCCCACCAAAGCAACCCCAAATCGTCGTCAAACAACGAAAATTTAAAATCCTCCGATTTATATGAAAATGCGCACCACTTCGTGTGTGCTGCAGCGCCCGCCATCACACATGCTCACGCAGAGGCGCAAAGACGCTGAGACCCACCATGGGGAGCCATGCGCGAGTACGTCACCGCACGTCGTGGCTTTGCGGGATCCGCAGATTGCGCTGATTGTTACGATTTTTGCGCAAGCGTGGAGTGACGGTGTACCCACCGTCGGCGGTCCCCCGCGCGCAGCGCGCTGACTTCGTTTCAAATTTCCAATTTCAGCTTTCCCATTTCGAAAAGTTCTCACGCAAAACCCCAAAGCACCCGAAGGTTTCCTATGCGGAGCGGAATATTGTCATCGGTGAGCATCCTCACGCAGAGACGCAAAAGCAGGACCTGATACCCAAACAACTTCGTGCTCTCCGCGCCCTTCGTGGTTTCACCGCGTCTAACGGCTCCTCTGTGTACTCTGCGATCTCTGTGGTTCAAACACTCAAACCATCTAAATCACGGACCAAGAAAGAGTGATCTGCCATAAGTGCGATTGAGCCGACGCCGCCACTCAACCTCAAGAGTGAGGTTGCTCCATCTCCGGCCGTTTTCGTGGCTTTTTGTGATCTGTGTGGCCATCACTCCCGGCTACGCCTGCAATCGAAAGCAGTGATGCTCACTGCACTCCCAAATGGGCTGCGCCGCAGACGCATGAGCGAAATCCTGTCCAAAAACAATTCCTCCCTCGCGCGCAGCGCGCTGACTTCCTTTGCGTCTCTGCGTGAGTCCTAAATCCCCTCCCAATTTCATCACAGATTCTCAATAATCTGCTCCGCGGCACTAATCGAGATCCCGCGAATCTCCGCCAACTGCTCAGGACTCGCCTTACGGATCGCTGCGACCGAGCCAAACTTCTTCAACAAGGCCTCCTTGCGACGCGGACTCATCCCCGGCACCTCGTCGAGCACCGACTCGCGCATCCGCTTCTTGAGCAGCAACTGGTGATAGCCATTGGCAAAGCGGTGCGCCTCGTCGCGCAAACGCTGCAACAACTTCAACGCCCCTCGATCGTGAGGGATCAAAATCGGCAAATCACGCCCGGGAACAAACACTTCCTCCCGCTGCTTCGCCAATCCGATCAAGGGCACGTCATGCAGCCCGAGCTTCTGCAACTCAGCCATCGCCATGGCCAACTGCCCTTTTCCCCCATCGACCACGATCAGATCCGGCAAGCCCGCCACCTTGGATGCCGACTCTTTTTTCCGAGGACGACCATCCTCGCGGTCAAGCACACGCTTTTCGATCCTCCGCGCACGCTCCAACACATCCTCATTCGAGTCCTCGGCATCATCCTCCGCTGCCAATTCGCGCAAAATCCGGGCATACCTCCGCCCGACCACCTCGGCCATACTCGCGAAATCATTCTGACCTTCCACGGTTTTGATCCGATAACGACGATACGCCTGATTGTCCGGCAAGCCGCCAGAGAACCGCACCATCGACGCCACAGAATAAGTCGCCGAAATATTCGAAATATCAAAGCACTCCATCACCATCGGCGGCTCCGCCATTCCCAACTCCATCTGCAGCTCCCGCACATCATCCAGCGCCGACTTCTTCGCCTCGTCACTGGTCACGCCGCGCCCACTGCGGGCAAATTTGCGCGTCGGCTCGAGAATCTTCTCCATCGACACCATCACATCGCGCAACTTGGCGGCCTTCTCGAAGTCCATCGCCTCGGCCGCCTCGGTCATCTCCGCCTTGATCTCCTTCAAGATCGTCCGGTTGCGCCCCTCAAGCACCTTCATCGCGGCCTCAGCGCGTTCACGATACTCCTCCGGCGTCACCCGCCCAATACATGGCGCCGAGCAGTTCCGGATCACATCCGCGTGACAATGCCGGTATTCCGCCTCACCTGGGTTCATTGGCCGACAGGTCTTCAGACCGAAGCGTCGGTTGAGCCAAGTCACCACTTCCCGCAACGCCGCATTGTGCACGTACGGACCAAAGTAGCGCGCTCCGTCTTCCTTGCGCATCCGGGTCATCCGGAACATGGGAAACTTCGCCGTCGGGTCGATCCGTACCATCGGAAAACGCTTGTCATCACGAAAACTCACGTTGTAGCGCGGTCGCACTTCCTTGATCAGCTTGGCCTCCAAAAGCAGAGCCTCCGACTCGTTGCGCACGGTGTGGAATTCAAAATCCCAGATGCTATTGATCAGCGCCCGCGTTTTCAGGTCGGCCTTCCGTTGCCGCGACGGCAGAAAGTAGCTGGTAAGGCGTTTGCGCAAATCCTTGGCCTTGCCCACATAGATCACCTGCCCAAGCCGATCCTTCATCTGGTAGATCCCAGGCTGATGCGGCACATCGCGCAAGATCACCCGGAAATCGGGCTTCTCACGTCGCGGTGTGGCAGGTTGGTCTGGGGAACGCTCACTCATGAAGGATGATGGGTTGTAATCCTGGCGTGTAGGCGCATCATACACCATCAGATCAAGCGCGCGCCCGGAATCCATCTGTGGGCGGAACCAAGCACAGGTTCAACCCACAGATTCATGACAGATTCGCAGCCGCTGAAACGATTACCATGCCCCGCAAGTCCAGCGAGTCCATTTTCCCACCATGCATACTCACATGACCTCCCCCGCCCGAGCCATCCGCCTCGTTCTCGTGGCTCTCGTCGCATGCTTTGCCATGCCGCAGCCTGCCAGCGCCCAGCAAGCGAACGAACCCACAACCAGTGAGCGCATCGAACTCGCCACGGACCAGGCCAAGCAGAAAGACAAGGCCGCAGCAGAGGCCACCGTGGTATCATTGCGCGATATTTTGAAGAAAGGCGGATTCATGATGTACCCGCTGGCCGCTCTCTCGTTCGTCGCGGTCTTGTTGATCATTTTCTACACCCTCACCATCCGCCAGAACGCCGTAGTCAGCGATCACTTCATGGACGAAGCCGAATCCATGATCCGCAAGCAGGACTACCTCGGCCTCATTGCCTACTGCAACCGCTCGAACCAAGCGGTCGCCCGCGTCACCCAGAAGACCCTCGACTTCGCAACCCGCAACCCGAAAGCCCGCTTCACCGAAGTCCGCGAACTCGCTGAGGCCGAAGGCAGTCGCCAAGCCAGCCTCATGGGCCAGCGCATCTCATACCTGATGGATGTCGGATCGGTCGCCCCGATGGTCGGCCTTCTCGGCACAGTGCTGGGCATGATCAAATCCTTCAACGAGATCGGATCGAGCACCTTCGCCGGAGCCAAGCAAGTCGAGCTTGCTGGCGGCGTCTCGGAAGCCTTGATCACCACCGCATCCGGTCTGGTCATCGGCATTCCCGCTCTGATCTTCTACTCGATCTTCAAAGGTCGCGTCGCCAAGTTCATCTCAGAACTCGAAGCCGCATCCACCCACATCGTCGCACTTCTGGCGGTGCAATACTCCGACGCACGTGAACGCGCCGCCGAATGGGCCCCGGAAGCACGCGGCGCCGGCATCCGCTCAACCGCCACCCGCCGCTCGCGCCGTGACGACGAGTTCCCACAGGATCCTCACGACGAGCCGCGCGGTATCTAATCGCCCCCTCCCCGCCAATTCTCACCGGCTATTCCCCGCCCATGAAGTTCAACCGCAGAAGCCTCGATAACACCGGAGGAATGCAGCTGGCACCGATGATCGACATCGTGTTCCTGCTGCTGATTTTCTTCATTGTCACGTGGAGCTACGCACGCTTTGAGACCGAGCTCGACGTCCAAGTGCCCGTCGCAAAGGAAGGCGAAAGCTCAAACCGCCAAGTCGGGGAAATCATCATCAACGTGCGCAAAAACGGCGACGTCGTGCTCAATGGCAATGTCATGAGCCGCGAGGAGCTGCTGGAGCGCGTGTCAAAAATTGCAGTCGGCTACAAGGACGTCGCCGTCATCCTCCGCGGCGACGAGGACACCAAATACAAAGACATCATCGGAGTGGTCGACACCTGCCGCAGCGTCGGCATTTGGAACGTCGCATTTGCTACCCAGCAGCCAGAGCAATAACGCCTCGGACCGCCGGATTTTACCCGGCCAGCGCCCAGGAGCGAAGCGACCACGGACCGCCGGATTGTCCCCCCCCCGGAGCGCAGCGACCATTCTGAAGGATTCTCACGCAGAGACGCCACGACGCAGGGATGCCCCATGCGGCGCGATGCGCGAGAACGTCGCCACTCGTGGTGGCTTTTGGTGATCCGCAGATGTCCCAGATTGTTGTGATTTTTACGCAAGCGTGGAGTGACGGTGTCCTCACCGTCGTCCCGCCCCCCGCGCGCAGCGCGCTGACTTCATTTCAAGTTTCCAATTTCAGCTTTCCCATTGCGAAGAGCCCTCACGCAAAGCCGCGGAGACGCAAAGGTGGATTGTGCGGAGCCATGCTCGAGAAAATCACAAGCCGCTGTGGCTTTTGAGTTATCCGCAGATTCCACAGATTGTTACGATTTATGCGCAAGCGTGGAGTGACGGTGTCCCCACCGTCGGCGCGCTCACTTCATTTCAAATTTCCAATTTCAACTTTCCCATTGCGAAGAGTTCTCACGCAAAGCCGCGGAGACGCAAAGGTGGCTTGTGCGGAGTCATGCTCGAGAACATCACCAACCACTGTGGCTTTTGAGTTATCCGCAGATTTCTCAGATTGTTATGATTTTTGCGCAAGCGCGGAGTGACGGTGTCCTCACCGTCTTCTCTCCCCTCCCCGCGCGCAGCGCGCTGACTTCATTTCAAATTTCCAATTTCAGCTTTCCCATTTCGAAAAGTTCTCACGCAAAACCCCAAAGCCCCCGAAGGTTTCCCATGCGGTTCGGAATATTGTAATCAGTGAGCATTCTCACGCAGAGACGCAAAAGCAGGACCTGATACCCAAACAACTTCGTGCTCTCCGCGCCCTTCGTGGTTTCACCGCGTCTAACGGCTCCTCTGTGTACTCTGCGATCTCTGTGGTTCAAACACTCAAACCATCTAAATCACGGACCAAGAAAGAGTGATCTGCCATAAGTGCGATTGAGCCGACGCCGCCACTCAACCTCAAGAGTGAGGTTGCTCCATCTCCGGCCGTTTTCGTGGCTTTTTGTGATCTGTGTGGCCATCACTCCCGGCTACGCCTGCAATCGAAAGCAGTGAAGCTCACTGCACTCCCAAATAGGCTGCGCCGCAGACGCCTGAGCGAAATCATGTCCATCATGTAAATCCTGTCCAAAAACAATTCCTCCCCTGCGCGCAGCGCGCTGACTTCCTTTGCGTCTTCGCGTCTCTGCGTGAGCCCACAATCCAGTCTAACAGCTCACCACATCAACCAAAAAGGCGCGCCCGGATCACTATCCGGACGCGCCTTTTGGCAAACTTTGAGCCCAGAGCTATGCCTAGCCAGCGTAGGACGACTCCACACGGTGGGCCACGTCGAGGTAGCCGTAGTCCGCTTCGTAGATCTCCTTGAGCGAGCCGAGATACTTGTCCTTGTCGCCGTTCTTCTCCGCCACCATGGCCAGCGCGTAGAGAACTTCCTTCTTGGTGTTGTCCATGGTCACGAGCTCGGAAAGAGCCTCCTCGAGCTGGCTTTGCGCCATATCGAGCATTCCCTTGGCGTCGTAGCAACGACCAAGCATCAAAATCGAGCGGGTACGGATGTGCGGGTTGTTACGTGCACGCTGAAGATGCGGGATCGCCTCGGTGAACTCGCCGGAGTTGTACAAGTGCTGACCCAACTCAAAGCGCAGTTGCGGATCGGTCGGGTTGCGCTCGACACGCTCGCGGGCAGCTTCGGTAAGGCGCGCGGATCGTGCCCCCACCAACTCATCGAGTTCAGCCTGCTTGGCAGCCGCCTCTTCTCCGCTAAGCTTTTCGAGCTCCGCCTGAAGCGACGCGATCATTTCATCGCTCGCACGTTCTTCCATCTGCGACGCCTTGCGCTCAAGCGCACTGTCCCCTTCGGAAAGGTGGTGAGCCCAGGCATAGAACTGATGGGCATTCTGCCACTCCTCAAGCTTTTCGTAGAACCCACCGATCTTACGCACCAACGCCAAGTCGTTCTGGTTCTCGCCGTACTCGCCGAGCCCATTGGTCAGCTGAGCGCGGATTTGCTCTTTGGTCATGCCGGCACGGGACGCATTCTCCAGAGACTTGGCTTCATCTTCGTTCTTGAGCATGTCGCGGAACCCACCCTTGGACTCCCAGTTGCCCTGACGCATCGACGCACGCGCTGTGGCATCCTTTTCGCCCTTCACCGCGACCAAGTCGCTCGGGTCACGCTTCACGATGGCTCCGAAAATTTCCGATGCCTTGTCCGGGTTGTCTTGATCCAAGTGGAACTGAGCCAACTTGTGCAACGACTTGGTATCCTCTGGATGCCCCTCTTTGATAGTCTCCAGTGCAAACTCAGCGAGATCGTATTGCTCGTTGGCCACCGCCAGATCGAACAATGCGTTGTTGACCTTGACGTTGAATGGATCGCTGGCGAGTTCCTTTTCGACATCTGCCAGCGCATCGTGCCAGCTCTTCTTGGCGAGAGCCTTGGCATTGAACGCACCCAAGCCACCGAAGAACTTCTTCTTTCCTCCCCCAGCCTTGGCTTTCTGGATCTGGGCGCGACGCAGTGCTTTGCGACCAGTGAGGAAATCAGGCTCCTCCTTGACCAGTGCCTCAAGCAGATTGATCGCAAAATCGGCGTTACGTTGTTCCAGCGCAGCAATCGCTTTGAGCCAAAGCTTGCGGGACTTCTCGGACAAATCGGATTCTTCGATAGTAGACATTGAATGGGGATATTACTAAACGGTTCACAGCCTCTGCCCGCACGCCATTACCTCGAAAACAAGCCAATGCAACACACGCCGGGGGCTGACGCGTGATGACAGTGCGTTTATTGGCATGCGGCGTCAAGCATCCAGTCGCAATCGCTCGGACATATCTGAAAATCCAACGAATCCAGCGCACATCCCACGAACGCCCGGCACCCATTTCCAAAATACTCACGCAAAGGCGCAGTGACGCAGAGGTTCTTCATGCGCTGTCGCGCTCAAGTTCACCATCTCTCGTAGCGGCTTTGAGGGATCCGCAGATTTCGCAGATTGTTATGATTTTCACGCAAGCGTGTTCGGACCTTGGAGTGACGGTGTCCCCACCGTCGTCAATCTCACGGGAGCGCAGCGACCTCATTGAACGATTCTCACGCAAAGCCCCCAAGACCCAAAGGTGACGTATGCGGAGGCTGGCGCGAGGGCAGCGCCACTCGTAGTGACTTTTGCTTTAGACTGGATTCACATGATTGACATGATTGGTACGCAAGCGTTTCCGGACCGCCGGATTGCACACGGCCACTCACGCCGGAGCGCAGCGACCACTCCTCACCTAAAACCTAACCACTTAACAACATAAAGCCCCCCCCTGCGTCTCTGCGTGGGTTCTTACCCCCCTCCAAACACCTTCGTGGTTTTACCGCTCCACAAGACACCTCTGTGAACTCTGAGTCCTCTGTGGTTCAAAAACTCAAATCATGTCCCTCATGTAAGTTGCCTGCGGCCATCTCCGCAGGCTCCGATTCTGTCCAAAAATCCTCGCTCCCGCGCGCAGCGCGCTGAATTCCTTTGGGGGCTTTGGGGCTTTGCGTGAGCCCAAACATCAATCCGCTCTCCTGTCGTGCGGCTGCGCCGGTTCTCTCATTCAACCTCAACAGTGAGGTTGCTCCATCGCCACCCGTTTTCGTGGCTTTTTGTCTTCTCTGTGGCCATCACCTCTGCGTCCTTGCGCGTCTGCGTGAGCCCAAGACCAATCCCGTAAATCATGTAAATCCTGTCTAAAAACTCCTCATCCCTCCCGAGCGCAGCGCGCTGACTGATTTCAAATTTCAGCTTTCCAGTTCCAGCTTTCCCTCCATCCCCTTCGCTGGATCCGTGATTGCATTCGCGCGCGGGAACCCGTATCTACATCGCCATGCAGTTCGTCCCCTCCATCCGCTCGCTGATCGCGATCGCCGCACTGGCTTTCGCAACCGCGCCTCTCGTCCCACAAAACGCTCACGCCGGCGACAAAAAAGCCGGGGTCCGCATCTCGTTTCACGTTGAAGGCGACGAGACAGACGGCCCGAACCGAGTCCGCCCATTCCGAGTCCACGGCGAAGAGAAATTCTTCACCAACATCCCAGTCGTCACCCACGAGCACTTTGTGGCGTACTACCCATTTGCCAACGAGAACGGAACCTTCGGCGCCGCTTTCCTTCTCAACGAACGCGGTCAAACCCGCATCAAACGCGCCGCACTGGAGCACAAGGAAGGCCTCATGATCCCCGTGATCAACGCCAGCGCCGGTGAACCGATCGTCCTCGATGGTGCCACATCACCATTCATCGTCGTCTGGAACGGCCTCAGCACGGAACACTTCGCCTTCTTCGAGAAGGAGTGGAAACTCCGACCGATCAGCGGCCCAGAAGACCTGCCACCAGGCATCGCCAACTAACCACACCATCCTCCGCACCCGATGATCCGCCTCCCATTCCTCATGAATCCGAAACGCTTCATCTCCGGTGCCCTCGCTGTCGTCGCGCTGATCGCAGCGCTGCTCCCATGGGGCAGTGCTGCGGCAGGCAGTCCGATGAAGCTCTCGCTCCCGACCGAGAACACGGCGATCTTTTCCAAAGAGCCTTGGCGGTTCTACATGTACACCGACCGCAGCTTCGAGGGCAAAAAATCAAAGCCCTGGCAGGGCGGCACCTACGGGTTCTCGCGCAACCCGAAACGCACCGCCGAAGGCCTGCTCTACACCAAGCTGCATGAGGGCGTCGACATCTCGCCCGTGCGCCGCGATCCATCCGGCACACCAACCGACGCCGTGCGCGCCATCAGCGACGGCAAGGTCGTCCACACCAACCACCAGGCGAACCACTCGAACTACGGACGCTACATCGTGATCGAGCACCGGTGGACCGACGGCACCTATTACTCGCTCTATGCCCACCTCCAGTCGATCCGGGTGAAACCGGGGCAAAAGGTCCAGCGAGGCACCCAAATCGGTGTACTCGGATGGACCGGCCGCGGCATCAACCTCACCCGCGCCCACCTCCACCTTGAGCTCAACCTCATGGTCCACTCGGACTTCGAGCGCTATCACGATCGCTTCCTCAGCGGCAAGAACCACCACACGATCTACAACGGCATCAATTTGGTCGGCGTCGACGTGGCATCGCTCTTCAAATCCGCACGCGGCAACTCAAAGCTCACCATGGCAGAGTTCATCCGTGCCGCCCACCCGCCACATTACCGCGTGGCGATCCCCGATGGCTCGAAACTCGAGATCGTCAACCGCAACCCATGGATCTCCAATGGCAAGAAAGCCCAGCCGGGACCATGGGAGCTGACTTTTTCCCGCGAAGGAGTACCGATTGCCGCCCGTCCGATCCAAGCCAATATCACCAAACCCGTGGTCACCTGGGTCAAACCGTCAAAGACCTACCACAGCTATCAGACAAAAGGGTATCTCACAGGCTCCGGCCGCACCGCCGGGCTCAGCCCCTCAGGACTCGGTTTCATTGCACTGCTTACGGGTGATTTCTAGGGAACCGCTCACTTTCGTTTTGAGGGACCCGCAGATTACTCCGACTCCGCAATGCGCGAGTGCATCACCACCCGTCGTTGCTGTTTTTGTTTTCCACAGATTAGCAGGATGGATGGGATTTTTAACGCATGCGTGATCCCCACATTCAGGAGTGACGGTGTCCCCACCGTAGTCACCCCCTCCCGGAGCTCAGCGACCTCATTGAAGTATTCTCACGCAAAGTGCCCAAAGATCTCCCATGTAATGTCACTCGTGGACTCACCAGCACTGGTAGCGGCTTTTAGGGATCCGCAGATTACGCCGATTGCTATGATTTTTGCGCAAGCGTGGCACTCACGTTTCCCGCCATTCGGGTGATGGCCACAAGAACCGCAATATGCCTAGCGGCCCTCAGTCCCATCGGACCTACGGATTGCCCCCCCCGGAGCGCAGCGACCACTCCCCACCTAAAAATTCTTCTCTCCTTTGGGTCTTAGGGGCTCTGCGTGAGACATCAACATCTAAAACCCTGTCCCTCATGTGAATTACCTGCGGCCATCTCCGCAGGCTCCGACTCTGTCTAAAAAGCACCCATCCGCCCCCTCACTCATGCGGCTCGATGTGGATCACGACATCCTCAAGTTGCGGCATCTTCGCCAATAAATGGTCCTTCACCTCATGGCTGATGCGATGTCCTTCATGCACAGTCAAATTTGGATCCACCTCGACGTGTAGCTCCGCGAAATAGTTCACCCCACTCTTGCGGACCACGCATTTCTCCAGCGCCTCCACTCCGCTAACCAACGCCGCCTCCTCCACTATCTTCTCACTCACGTCCGAGTCGACCCGCCCGTCCAGGTTCTCGTGCAATGACCGCGAAATGATCCTCCCGCCATTGAGAAGAATGATCACGCAAGCCACCAGCGCGGCATAATCATCGGCCGCCGCGTATTTCTCCCCCCCGATCAACGCGATTGCAATTCCGACCGCAGCCGCTCCGGACGTCAGAGCATCCGATCGATGATGCCAAGCGTCGCCCTCCAACGCCCGGCTATCGTTCACATCCGCCACCGACTGGATCCGCCGCGCGAGAAACTCCTTCGCTGCAACCACACAAAGCAAAACCGGCAACGTAAACCACGCCGGTCCCTCATGCGGAGTCCTGATCTCGTGCACACTCATCACTGCAATCGACACCCCGGCCACCACCAGAGCCCCACCGGAAAACATCCCCGCCAGCGACTCGATCCGACCATGCCCAAAGGGGTGGTTCCGATCCGGCGGACGCAGCGACAAATAAAAGCCCGCCCAAGTCACCAAGGACACCAAAATGTCCGACGCCGACTCCACTCCATCGGCAATCAACGCGGTCGAATGACCGATCACGCCGGCCACGATCTTCACCACCATCAACACCACGTTGAAAAGCAGCGTCAACAGCCCGAGGCCAATTAGATTTCGGTTCCCGTTCATTTGTCCAATCATCAGGCTCCGATCATCAAAAGCCGTCCCGTGACGATAAGAACAAAGCCCCTCACACAACAGCGAAAACTACACGACCTGTAGACACTTTGAGTTATCCGCAGATTGTTATAATCTCCACCCACCTGTATTCGGACCGCCGGATTGCACCCGGCCACCGACACCGGAGCGAAGCGACCACTCCTAAGGACCCTCACGCAAAGCCCCAAAGATCCCAAAGATTTCTCATGCCATGCCACTCGTAAACTCACCACCACTCGTAGCAGCTTTGAGGGATCCGCAGATTTCGCAGATTATTATGATTTGTACGCAAGCGTGATCGAACCTTCTGAACACATCATCACTCCAAGGTTCAATGATGCCAATCATGTCCCTCATCTGAATCCAGTCTAAAAACAACCCAACCACCGACTCCACCTGCCGCAGCCACAGCTGCTCGAATTCTCACGCGAAGCCCTCCCCCTTCAAACAACTTCGTGCTCTTAGTATCCTTCGTGATTCTACCACATCTCACGGTCCGTCTGGGGTCGAACACTCAAATCATCTAGATCACGCCCAAGAAAGAGTGCTCCATATTAAGTGCGGCTGCGCCGGATTCCCTATTCAACCTCAAGGGTGAGGTTGCTCCATCGACGCCCGTGTTCGTGGCTTTTGTGATCTGTGCGGCCATCGCCCCCGGCTACGCCTGCAATCGAAAGCAGTGATGCTCACTGCACTCCCAAACAGGTCGCACCGCAGACGCCTGCGCAGAATCATATCCCTCATGTAAATTGCCTGCGGCCATCTCCGCAGGCTCCGATTCTGTCTGAAAAACCTCTCCATCCCTCGCGCGCAGCGCGCCGACTTCATTTCACCTTTCCAATTTCACCTTTCAGCTTTGCCCCCCCCTCCGCACGTGACGGCTTCAAAATCAGTCGCTCGGTTGATATTGGCCAAAGCGGGTGCTAGGCTCCGCCGCACGACATTTTGCCCCGTCGACTATGAGCGCTGACCAAAAAAGCTACAAAGACACGCTGACCCTTCCGCAGACCACGTTCCCAATGCGTGGCGACCTCGTCAAAAAGGAGCCAGGCCGCCTCGAAAAGTGGGAGAAAAGCAACCTGTACCAGCGCATTCAAAAGCGCCGTCAGGACCAGGGCGCACCTAAGTTCATTCTCCACGACGGGCCTCCATTCGCCAACGGCGACGTCCACATGGGCACGGCTTTGAACAAAGTCCTCAAGGACCTGGTGCTCAAGTCCAAGACCATGGCCGGTTTTGAAACCCCGTTCATTCCGGGCTGGGACTGCCACGGTCTACCAATTGAGTTCAAAGTCGTCCAGCAGGCACGCGACTTGGCACCTGCCGAAGTGCGCCGCCGCTCCGCTGAGTTCGCCAAGAAGTTCATCGACATCCAGCGTGCCTCGTTCCGCCGTCTCGGTGTGTTCGGCGATTGGGAAAACCCATACCTCACGCTCGACCCAGCCTACGAAGCCGACATCATCCGTGTGTTTGCCAAAATGGTCGAGTCCGGCATGGTCTACCAGAGCAAAAAGCCGGTCCAGTGGTCGTACGGTGCGCACACCGCATTGGCCGAAGCAGAAGTCGAGTACAAGGACAAAGTCAGCCCGTCCATTTTCGTCAAGTTCCCACTCACCACTCAGCCGCTCGACCTCGGAGTCGACGTCTCGATGGCGATCTGGACCACCACACCGTGGACACTTCCGGCCAACCTCGGAATCGCCCTGCACCCGGAGTTCACCTACGTCGTCGGTAAGTTCGAAAACGCCGAAACCGGTGCCACAGAGAACTTCGTCATCGTTCGTGAGCTGCTTGAACAGTTTGCTGACAAGACAGGCTACAAGCTGGTGGAAACGCTCGCCGAGACCAAGGGCAAGCACTTCGAAGGCCTCGAAGCCCAGCACCCGTTCCTCGACCGCACGTCCCGTGTGATCAACGCCAACTTCGTCACCACCGACACCGGTACCGGAGCGGTGCACATCGCACCAGGCCACGGTGCGGACGACTACGTCGCCGGCCAGCAGAACCAACTCGGCCTCGTCTCGCCAGTCAACGACGACGGTGAGTTCACCGAGGAAGTCGGCCTCGACGAACTCGTCGGACAACACGTTTTCAAGAGCAACAAGCGCATCATCGAGATCCTCGAAGAACGTGGCGTGCTCCTCGGTCAGGAAGAGTACCAGCACTCGTACCCACACTGCTGGCGCTCGAAAACCCCGATCATCTTCCGCTCTGTCGAGCAGTTCTTCATCTCGCTCGACACGCTTCGCGAAAAAGCACTCAGCGAGATCGACGAAGTGAAGTGGCTCCCAGCCTGGGGACGCAACCGCATCTACGGCACCGTCGAAGCACGTCCTGACTGGTGCATCAGCCGCCAGCGCACGTGGGGTGTGCCGCTTCCTGTGTTCTTCGACGCTGACGACAAAGCCATTCTCGACGCCGAGCTCGTGCGCAAGATCGCCGACTACGCGGAGAAGGAAGGCACCAACTTCTGGTTCGAAATGTCCGACGAGGAACTGGCCGAGCTTTTCGGCCTTCCAGCAGGCAGCAAGCGTTGCCGCGACACACTCGACGTGTGGATCGACTCGGGCTGCAGCCACGTTGCCGTTGTCGACCGTCGTCCGGAGCTTCACGGCCCGGCCGACCTCTACCTCGAGGCCACCGACCAACACCGCGGATGGTTCCAGAGCTCGCTCATGCTCTCGGTTGCATACCGTGGCAGCGCTCCTTACAAGACCGTGCTCACCCATGGCTTCGTCGTCGACAAAGACAAGAAGAAGCTCTCGAAGTCGGAAGCCGAGAAAGCCGGCAAGCCAATCGATGCCGCCCACTTCTACAACAAGTACGGCGCCGACATCGTGCGCCTCTGGGTGTCGTCGGTGAACTGGCAGACCGAAGTGCCATTCGGCGAAGATCTCTTCAAACAAGTCACCGAGCCATACCGCCGCTTGCGTAACACATTGCGCATTCTCCTCGGTAACCTCGACGGCTTCAATCCGGAAACCGATCGCGTGGCCGCAGCTGACATGCCATTGGTCGACCGCTGGATCCTCGAGCGCCTCAACGAAGTGATCAGCGAGTGCCGCAAGGCTTACGAGCAACTGGAATTCAACAAAGTCTTCACCAAGATCAATGAGTTCTGCGCCGCGGACCTCTCGTCGATCTACGTCGACATGCTCAAGGACCGCATGTACTGCGACGCCTCATCAGGCGTGCGCCGTCGTGCCAGCCAGACCGCGATGTTCGACGTCTTCTCGGCTGTCTCCCGCCTGCTTGCACCAATTCTGGTCTACACCGCGGACGAAGCATGGGAACACGCCGGTTTCGAGGGCTCGATCCACGAACTGGACTTCCCAGAGGTAAACCCGGACTTCACAGATGGCAGCGCGACCACCAAGGTCGACCGCTTGCTCGAACTGCGCCACACCGTCCAAACCGCAATCGAAGCCCAGGTCCAGGCCAAGACGTTCAACAAGAACAACGAAGCCGCTGTGACACTCACCGTTCCAGCCGACGAACCTGTGCTCGACCTGCTCAACGACCGCGAATTCGCCACCGAGTTCTTCATCGTGGCCGACGTCCATGTCACCACCGGCGACGAAGTCAGCGCAACCGCAGCCATGACCGAGCACCCAATGTGCCCACGCTGCCGCCGCTATGAGCCAGTAGCTAACGAAGCAGAGGGCCTCTGCGAACGCTGCGACTCCGTCGTGAGCGCATAACGATAGAAAGATCCGACAAAACGGGGACGGAAACGTCCCCGTTTTTTTGTTTCGACATCACGCCGGATCTACTGGATTAGTCCACCGCTGACGCCTCCCCCGCAGCCGCGCCTATCATTCCAGCTCTCCCAATTTCAACTTTCAGATTTGCCTCCCATGTCCGCCAAATCACTGATTCTCTTCATCACCCTGCCGCTCTATATCATCGACCAGATCAGCAAATGGTGGATCGTGATGAACTTCGCGCCGCCCCCCTCGATGCCGGCTCCCAGCAACGTCGCAGACCTGGAGTACCACATCACGGTCATCGACGGGTTCCTCAACATCATCCGCGTTCACAATACCGGCGTCGCCTTCGGCATGGGCAATGGCACCACCTGGGCTCCCTTTGTGTTCCTTGCTGTCCCCCTGATCGCACTCACCATCATCACCATCGCTTGGAAGAAAAAGTTCTTCATTGGATGGACCGGAAAAGCTGCGTTCGCCCTGCTGCTCGCCGGCATCTTCGGCAACCTGACCGACCGACTGACCCAGGGTTTCGCACTCGAACACCTCAAAGACGAGTCGTTCTGGACCCGACTGATGAACGGCTACGTCGTCGATTTCATCGATGTCATCCTCCCATTCTACGGCAACTGGCCGACCTTCAACGTCGCCGACTCCTGCATCTGCGTCGCCGCCGTGCTCATGGTCATCTGCTCGTGGAACGAAGAGCACAATAAGAAGGCCTAGCCCGGCTCGACGCGCGGGGAGCCTGGAGTGACGGTGTCCCCACCGTCGTCGATCACACAGGAGCGCAGCGACCACTCTCGGAGATTCCCACGCAGAGCCGCAGAGCCGCAGAGGGACCGTATGCGGAGCCTGCCGCGAGGCCGACGCCGCTCGTGTTGGCTTTTTGTTTTTCCACAGATGAAGAGGATTGGTGGGATTTGTACGCAAGCGTTTTCGGACCGCCGGATTGCACCCGGCCACTAACAGCGGAGCGCAGCGACCACTCTCGAAGATTCTCACGCAGAGCCGCAGAGGTTCCTCATGCGGGGTCATCACCTCCCGTGGTGGCTGTGAGCTATCCGCGGATTACTATAATTTTACGCGGGCGTGTGCGGAGCCTGGAGTGACGGTGTCCCACCGTCGTCGATCACACAGGAGCGCAGCGACCACTCCCCACCAAAAACCTAACCACGTAACCACCTAAAACTCTTCTCCCCCTTTGCGTCTCTGCGTGAGCCATGAACATTCAAAATCACGTAAATCATGTAAATCCTGTCTTAAAAACTCCTCCTCCCCGCCGGCTCGCGCGCCCCCTTCTTTCCAACTTTCCGCTTCCAACTTTTCGCTTTGCCGATCACCCTGCGAGCATGCCTCAAAACCCATCCGCAGATAACGATCAGATCGCTCTGTTAATTGATGCCGACAACGCACCCGCGGCGAAGATCGACTTCATCATCTCCGAGCTCGCCAGCCACGGCGTGGCAAACATTCGCAAAGCCTACGGCAACTGGACCAAACGCTCGCTCAAAGGCTGGGAAAACGTACTACACGAGTACGCCATCCAACCCGTCCAGCAATACGACGTCTCCAAGGGGAAAAACGCCGCCGACATGGCCTTGCTCATCGACGCGCTCGATATCCTCTACACCAAGGACGTCCAAACCTTCTGCCTCGTCTCATCCGACAGCGACTTCACCCCGCTCGTCTTCCGCCTCCGCGCCGATGGCAAACAAGTCATCGGGTTCGGCCGCAGCAACACGCCCGAACCATTCGTCAATAGCTGCACCCGCTTCATCTACCTGGACGACGAACCATCCAGCGACAAGGAATCATCGAGAACCAGCAGCCAAAAGGCCGCCAATAGCGCCAACCAGCTGAAGCAAAACACCAAGCTGATGAACACCCTGCGCAACGCCGTCCGCGCCACCGCCGATGACGATGGCTGGGCACCTCTTGGCCCGGTCGGTTCACACATCAGCAACCAGGGCCCGTTCGACCACCGTACCTACGGATTCTCCAAGCTCAGCGACCTCTTCCGCTCGATCGATCTGTTCGAAGTGAAAACGCTCAAAACCTCCAACAGCCACCAGGTCCGCGTACGGTTGAAGAAGGGGAAATAACATAGCGCCACCTCTAGTATGCGTCTTAAGAAAACCTACGTCATCAACTGCGGCCTTAGTGAGATCCAGCTCACTAACACAGGCACGAACACTTCTACCAGCTACCCACTCGACACAACATCAGGCTACGAAGCTGCGATCCATCGTTTCTTTCTTCGATTTCCAAAACGCCACCTCATTGCGCCAATCGGAGTTGTCACGTGGCATCCATTGGTTGAGCCTCCAAAAGGCGCGATAATCTCGGCTATGGAGAAAAAGAGCTCTCTAAGCGAGGTCTATTTCTTCGATCCAATGGGCACCTTGGCTTTGAAGCTCCTACAAAGTAAAGCCAAGGAAACCATCACCCCACGGCAAATCATCATCGCTCAGTTCGATCAGCAGATAGTGAGCTGCATCTTCTTCGCAGGATCCATTTATCACACCACCATCTACGACTATCAGCGATCACCCGACTCGTTGCTGGACCATATCGTTGCGGACCTTCAAGCGAGACACTATCCTCCGCAGCCTCCCAATAGCGCAGCCCTCCTCAAGACACTCACAGCCGATGAGGGAATTGCAATGCTCAAACAATGGAAAGCTCCCATCGGACGGGAGATCGCATGGTTCAACGGACTGAGCACATCCGGCCACATTCCAACATCAACATCCAACGGTGAGTTCACCGTCAAGCATTACGGGAGCTTCGCCGAAGCCATTCAAACAGGATCTAGCAGCGTGGCTATAGATACAGCTTTGCAGAAACTTGTGCGAAGCTAGCTCCCTCAGCCAAAGCCTCCTCATGACGGTGGAGACACCGTCACCCCAAGCTCCACCACGCTTTCTTCACATCGGAAAAGACCCTCTCTCCGACCACAAAAAATGCCCACCAGCAAGGTCTCCCCTGCCGGTGGGCATTTTGAATTCAGCAGCTGCGCTTACTTGGCAGCGCGCAAGGTGTGACCGGTCATTTCGGCCGGTTTGTCCACGCCGAGCAGGTCGAGCAAGGTCGGCGCGATGTCGGCCAGAATACCATCCTTCATGGTGTACTGGTCGTGATCGGCAGCAACGTACAGGCAGTGCACCAGGTTGGTGGTGTGTGCGGTGTGCGGCGAGCCGTCCGGGTTGATCATCTTCTCGCAGTTGCCGTGGTCGGCGGTGATGATGAGCTTGCCACCGAGCTCGAGCGTGCGCTCGACCACTTGGCGGACTCCTTCATCAATGGTCTCCACCGCCTTGATACCCGCTTCGACGATGCCGGTGTGACCGACCATGTCCGGGTTGGCAAAGTTGAGGATCACGAGATCGAAGTTTTCCAGCTCCTTGACCACAGTGGCGGTCACGGCCGGTGCGCTCATCTCAGGCTGGAGGTCGTAGGTCGCAACCTTTGGCGATGGCTCCACCTTGTGCACTTCACCGGCGAGCGGCTCTTCCACACCACCATTGAAGAAGTACGTCACGTGCGGATACTTCTCGGTCTCGGCGATGCGCAGCTGGGTCTTGCCTGCGGCCGAAACCACAGGTCCAAGCACGTTGGTGAGCTCAATCGTTGGGAACGCCACATCACAGTCGAAAGTCTGGTCGTACTCGGTCATCGTCACGTAGTGCACCTTCGGCACACCGTTGGTCTCAAACTTATCGAAACCATCAACGAGGAACGCCTGCGACAACTGACGCGCACGGTCGGAACGGAAGTTGAAGAACAACACGACGTCACCGTCACGAACGCGACGCTGATTTGCCTCTTCGAACACAAGCGCCGGCATGAACTCGTCGGTCTTCTGCTCGTTCTTGTAAACCTCGGCCACTGCCTCGGATGGCAGCACCTGGGTCTCTGTGCCCACGCCGTCGACAATCGCATCCCAGCCAAGCTTGGTGCGCTCCCAACGGTTGTCGCGGTCCATGGCGTAATAGCGGCCCACCACGGTTGCGATGCGCGCTCCCGATGTCTTGAGTCCTTCTTCCACGGTGCGGAGGTATTCAGCACCGCCGGTTGGCGACGTGTCGCGGCCGTCGGTGATCGCGTGGACCATGATGTCGTTCACGCCGGCATCCTTGGCTGCAGCAGCGAGGGCGACCAAGTGGTCCTGATGACTGTGCACACCACCGTCGGACACGAGACCG
The DNA here is from genome assembly GCF_010681825.2 of Sulfuriroseicoccus oceanibius. NCBI lineage: Bacteria > Pseudomonadati > Verrucomicrobiota > Verrucomicrobiia > Verrucomicrobiales > Verrucomicrobiaceae > Sulfuriroseicoccus > Sulfuriroseicoccus oceanibius. The sequence continues at coordinate 2,622,118 of NZ_CP066776.1, forward strand.
ACCAAGTGAAGTCGGCTGTCACCGGTTGCCTTGGCGAATGCGTTCTTGAGTACTTCGTTGTCGGCAAGCTCGCCGTCAGCGATGGTCTTGTTGATGCGGGTGAGGTCCTGATAAACGATGCGGCCCGCGCCCAAGTTGAGGTGCCCCACTTCCGAGTTGCCCATCTGTCCTTCAGGGAGGCCAACGTCATTGCCGCTGGCGCTCACCTTACTCATTGGATAGGTCGCGTACAGATGATCGTGGAATGGAGTGTTGGCGAGAAGCGTGGTGTTGCCTTCTGCCTCTGCTGCGGCCTGACCGTTGGGCGCGATGCCCCAACCGTCACGGATGATCAAAACGACTGGACTATTTTTTGTGCTCATAAATTGGGTTGGTAAATCTGGATACCACCGCAGCCCATGGCCCCGGAGGTTTGGAATGTTCCCCTACACCAATTGACCAAGCTCCCCGTCGTGCAAGTGAAAGCCGTGCCAAGCGGCCAAACTTGTACGGTTTGAACGGGAAATCCGGGAGAACCGCCGAGTTCCCTTCCAAATTCCGTGGCGATCACGTCCGAATGCGGCATGATGCGCCCGCCTCACCGCTTCTCACGCAAAGGCGCGGTGGGTTCTGATGCGGAGCCGAGCGCGAGAATTACATCAAACGTAGTGGCTTTGAGGAATCCGCAGATTTCGCAGATTGTTGTGATTTTTGCGCAAGCGTGGAGTGACGGTGTCCCCACCGTCGTCTATCGCCCCGGAGCACCGCGACCTCTTTCTTTAATTGTCACGCAAAGACGCAGAGGCGCAAAGACTTCTCATGCAATGTCGCGGGCTGGAGCATCATCTCACCTAGTGGCTTTGGGGGATCCGCAGATTGCGCAGATTGTTATGATTTTGCGCAAGCGTGGAGTGACGGTGTCCCCACCGTCGGCAACTCACCTGCGAGCAGCGCGCGCTTTCATTTCAGCTCTCCAATTTCAGCTTTCAAATTTCCCCTGCACAAGCGCCCTCCGACCGCCGGATTTCACCCGGCCACCAACGACGGAGCGAAGCGACCACTTCGGACCAGAGTTCCGAGCTATGCCTCTGTGACCTCTGAGTCCTCTATGGTTCAACCTCAGAAAGCGCACCCATAAAAGAACCCGCGGCTCCAGGCGCACGCGGGTTCTGAAATATGAAGCTTGTAAGGAGCTGCGAAAAGCGCCCCCTACCGCTAGGCGGACTGTCCCGCGTAGTATTCTTCGATTGCCGCGACAAGCCCTGAAATGCTGCTGTCGGTGGCTTCGATATCCACTTTGTGACCGTGCTTGCGGACGGTCTCCGAAGTGATCGGCCCGATGCTGGCAATGAGGCATCCTTCTGGCACTGGAATACCGAGCGCGAAGAAGTTCTCAACCGTCGAGGAACTGGTGAACGTGATCACGTCCGCACCTTCCTCGCGCAGGCGTTCCTGGCCACCGCAGATATCCTTGGTTTCCGGAACCGTGTGGTAAGCAATCGCTTCGTCAACGATTGCTCCCATCTTACTCAGACCTTCCGACACCACAGGGCGGGCGTCTTCACCACGCACCCAAAGAACGGTCAGGTTCTCCAGATCACCGTGTTTGTCTTTATTGCCGAACTCCTCGACCAAGCCCTCCGCCACGTGACGCTCCGGCAGCAGATCGGTCTTCAAGTGGAAATCCTTGAGACGCTTCGCCGTTCCCGGTCCGACCGCAGCGAAACGCGCACCGCCAATGCTGCGTGCGTCGTCGAAGATCTTGTAGAACATATCAAAGAAGCGCTCGACCCCGTTCGGGCTGGTGAAAATGATCCAGTCGTACTTGTGGGCGTCGAGCACCAAGTGCCCGAACTCTTCCAAGTTTGGTGCGCCTTCGATCCGAATCGTCGGCAACTCGTAAGCATCGGCACCCAGCACTTCGAGCTGGCGGCTCAGCTCACCCGCCTGTTGGCGCGTGCGCGTCACGACGATGCGCTTGCCAAACAACGGGCGGTTGTCGAACCAATTGATCTTTTCACGCATGGTCACGACGTCGCCGATCACCGCCACAGCCGGCGCTTTGAAGCCCGTCTTCTCAACGAGATCCGCGATTGTCCCGAGCGTCCCCATCAGGGTCTCCTGCTTCGGAGTGGTCGCCCAGCGCACCAGAGCCATCGGTGTCTCTGGATCAGCGCCGTGCTCGATCAGTTTGTTCGTAATCTGGCGCATGCGGCTCACTCCCATGAGGAAAACCTTGGTCCCCTTGGCATTGGCGAGACGGTCGTAATCCAGTGACGTCTCCGCTTTGTCTGGGTCCTCGTGACCGGTGAAAATGGTGAGCTCCGAGTTGAAGTCGCGGTGGGTCACCGGAATCCCGGCAAACGCAGGACCACCAATGGTCGAGCTGATGCCCGGCACAATCTCAAAGTCCACGCCGGCCTGGCGCAGTTCGTCGGCTTCCTCACCTCCACGGCCGAAAATCATCGGGTCGCCCCCCTTGAGGCGCAGCACTTTCTGCCCGGCCTGGGTTCGCTCGACCAACAATGCGTTGATCTCATGCTGCTTGAGCGTGTGATCGCCCGCTTTTTTCCCGACGTAGATGATCTCGGCATCCTCGCGGGCCCAGCGCAGAATCTGCGCGTTGCTCAGGTAATCGTAAAGAATGACGTCAGCTTGTTCGACGCACTCACGGGCGCGCACGGTGACGAGTCCAAGGTTTCCCGGTCCAGCTCCGACGAGCCAGCAGACACCGCGTTCAGATGAGGTTGACATGATAGATAGTTGTTAAGAGTCAGTAATTCGTCCTGCCAGCCATCAGGCCAGCTCATTGAAAAGCAGTGCTGCCAGTGCTTCGGGATCGCTCACAGCACCATCGCCACGGGATTGGCGCAGCGTTCCATCGTCGTCAAACACGACCGCAGACGCGCGCATCGCAGAGCCCTCAAGTTCGGTGCGAACCCCGATTGGCGTTTCACAGCCCGCGTCGAGCAAGCGCAAGAACTCACGCTCACAGCGCACCCTCGCCCAGGTTTCGTCATGATTGATCCCAGCGATCAACTCGGCCGCGTCGGCATCGTCTTTGCGGATCTCAAAGCCCACGGCGCCCTGTCCGGCAGCAGGCAGCATCTCGCTCTCGTCGAGCACACGCGCGTGCACAGAGCCACCTTCCACCTCGAGCACTCCTTGGCTCAGATCAAAGCCCAAGCGCACTAGTCCCGCCTTGGCGAGCAAGGTCGCATCGTAGTCCCCTACCGCGACTTTGCGCAAGCGGGTCGGCACATTGCCGCGAATGTCCTTCACCTCAAGCCCCGGCAGCAAACGCAGGATCTGCTTGGCACGACGCACACTACTCGTCCCCAACACAGCCCCGTCCGCCAAGTCGCCCGCCGCACGAGTAATCAACACATCCTCGATAGGAGCGCGCTCGAGCACACCGGTAATCGCAAACGCATCCGCAACCTGAGTCGGCACGTCTTTCAAGCTGTGCACCGCCACGTCGATCTCGCCCTGCATCAATGCGATCTCGAGTTCTTTGGTGAAAACGCCTTTGTCGATGATCTCGCCATCAGGACCCACCGTGCCGGAAAGCTCGGACAAGCTCACGTTCTGGCATAGGTCGCCGGTGGTCTTGATTACCACGCGCTCCAGTTGGATACCCGGATACGCCGCACGCAGCGCAGTTTCCGTCATTTCCGCCTGAGCCAACGCCAACGCACTGCCACGGGTTCCGATCTTCCAAATTTTATCCGTCATCTGCTGGGTCATGCGTTGTTGGTTTCTGAAAAATTGATCACGCCATCGAGTCGGCTTTCCAGCTCACCGTTGATCAACAATCGGCACTCCTGGATCTGCGCCTCCCGTTGGTCTCTGGCCTCGGATGCCAAGCCTTCCAGCGCATCGATGTCGTAAAGATAGATCTCGTCCAGGTCGTTCACATCCGCGGCGATGTCACGCGGCACGGCGATGTCGATCAAGAACAATGGACGTCCGGCCCGCTGACGTCGGATCGCGACCATGTCTTCTTTGGTAATGATCGGGTTCCGCGCAGCGGTGGAAGAAATCAAAATATCGAAACCGTTCACTCGGGATTTCCATTCGTCGAAGCGAATGGCTTCACCACCGATCGCGTTCGCGAGCTCCACCGCCTTATCGTACGAGCGGTTGGAAACAATCACACTCTGAGCTCCACGCGAAACCAGGCTCTGGGTGGTCACCCGGCTCATCTCGCCGGCACCGAGCACCATGACATTGCACGAGCGCAGGTCACCGAAGATGCGCTCGGCGAGCTCCACCGCGACCGATCCCACCGAGGTCGCACCCCGCTGGATCCCGGTGTGGTTGCGCACCTTTTTCCCCACGGCAAAGCTCGACTGGAAGATTTTGTTCAAGCGCTTGCCAGTCGCCGACTGCTCGAGCGCATGCTGGTAGGCCGATTTCACCTGACCAAAAATCTCCGTCTCACCCAGCACCATGGAGTCCAATCCTGCCACCACTTCAAACAAATGCTGCACCGCCTCGCGGTCGTGCAAGGTGTAGAGATGCTCGCGCACTTCGTCACCCACCTCACGCAGTGATTGGATGCAATCAATCACTTCATCCTGTGCGGCGCCGGCAGATGTATTGAGCCCGGCATACAACTCCACACGGTTGCACGTGGAGACCAATACCGCCTCACTGACCGCCGGTAGTTCACGCAAAGCCGACAACGCCTCGGTAACGCCCACCGGACTAAACGCCAAGCGCTCCCGCAACTCCACCGGCGCGGTTCGGTGATTCATTCCCAAACAGAGAAAAGACATAGCAATCGCAAGTCGACCCGCCTCAGGAGGTCATAAATCCAATCGTTCCCGCTGCCAGCGAGAACACCAGCAGCACCACCCAAGCCACATTCTTCTGCGACAGGTGAAACACCTTGCGCAGCACCAACAAAATCGCAAACGCCCCCAACACCAGCCAGCCAATCGCCGCCTTCACTCCACCCGCTTGCTCCATCGCCAACAACGAAACCGACAACGATGCCCCGAGCAAAACCACGCCAATCGTCACCAAGCGGATCAAAGCATCAAACAACCGCGTGATCGGAGGCAGTGCAAACACCGCCTTGCTCGTCCGCCGACGCTTGAGATGCCAGTTCTGAAACACGAACATCCCAGACGCCACAGCAGCCAACCCAAACGCTCCATAACCCAGAATCGCCGTGGCGGCATGTAACTCGACCACCGCATTGACCGTCTCCACACGTTCCTCAGGCAATGGCTGGTAAACCCCGGGAACCAAAGCCACTCCCTGCAGCAATACCACCAGCGGCATCGTGCACATCCCCAGCAGCGACAAACGGTACGACGAACCAAACAACAGGTACCAAACCACCATCGACCACGCCAAAAAGACCAACACCTCACCACTGTTGGTGATCGGGCAACGGCCGTGCGCTTCGCCGCGGTACCACAGAAGCAGCAGTTGCACCGCGCAGCCGATGCCAACCACGAGCAACCCACGTTTCGTGTCCCACGGGCGGTCCGCCCTGACCGTGCGCAAAACCACCATGAAATGCCCTGCGAACAGAACGGTGGATGCGAGTAGGATAATTTGGTCGAGTGTCATGAAAAAATCAGCCGCTGATGTCCGCCTTGGCGGCGGGCTGACACCATAGATTCCCCTAATCGGGATTGCAACCTGCCCTTCACCGCACCTAGAGTCCTAAATCATGACCCATTCCACGCCCGAGCTTGCCGCATTGTCCGCCGCGATCCGCGACGTCCCCGATTTCCCAAAACCAGGTATCCTTTTCAAGGACATCACCCCGATTCTCAACGACGGCGCGCTCTTCCAGCAGACCATCGACACACTAACCGCCGCAGCCGCCAACCACATGCCGAACAAAATCGTCGGCATTGATGCGCGCGGCTTCATCTTTGGCGCAGCCGTCGCAGACCGTCTGGGCGTGGGCTTCGTCCCGATGCGCAAGAAAGGCAAGCTCCCCTGGCAGACCCTCAGCCAGTCGTACGCGCTCGAATACGGGGAAGCCATCCTCGAAGTGCATGAGGACGCCATCCTGCCCGGTGAGCGCGTAGTCATCGTCGACGACCTGCTGGCCACCGGTGGCACCGCGGCAGCCGCCGCCCAACTCATCAGCCAACTCAATGCGGACCTGGCCTCATTCATCTTCCTGATCGAACTCGAAGCACTCCAAGGCCGCGACCTTCTCGGTGAAACCACCATCACCTCGCTGCTCCGCTATTAGCCGAATCCGGCACGTTTCCCTCACTCCCGGTCAACAAATGCTCGCGCCGAATGCGATCTCGTACTAACGATCGCACCGCTAAGCTTGTACCATTTCCCCAGTGTCTGATTCACCTCCCCCAAACCCCACCAAATCCTCTTCGTCATCACGCAGCAAACGCTCGCGGCGCAAGTTGATCATCCCTGAAGCCGACCGCCCGCGACCAATCGCTGAAACCGCCATCATCCTGGTGCTCATCGCCTTGGTGATCGGCCCTTTGGTGCTCGGCTCCTACTACGAACCCTACCGCTGGCCTCTGCTGATCGTGTCAGCGCTGGCCACCGTCGTCGCCTGGTTCGACAAAGGAACATGGCGCAAACCTCCTTGGCTGCTTTGGGTATTGATCACCGGACTCATCGCCCACGCCGGGTGGATGACATACAACGCATGGGGCAACTACCTCACCGATCCGTTCGATTGGGACAAACAGATCGTCCAGCGAGCCGACCAGCCTCACCCCGACCTCCCCGGCGCCATGGCGCTAAATGAAAGCCTCGACCGCATCACTTATATCATCCCCTGCCTCCTGTTGGTGTGGATCGTGCGTTCACTGTGCATTACCCGACCGAACTTCCTGCGCAGGGTTCTGACCACCCTCTTCTGGTCTGGCACCGCCATTGGCATCCTCGGACTGCTACAACAGTTCACAGAAGCCAAAGGCATCTTTTGGAGCGAAGAGCTCAGCTGGAAATACCTAAGCCTCTTCTTCGCCACCTTCCGCAGCCCCGGCATCGCCTCCACCTACCTCAATGTCTGCCTCGCCGCAGGTCTGGGCTTGGCGCTCCATCACCCAGGTGGCAGATTGCGCCCTGGCAAAGCCGTACTCTATGCTATCGGCAGCGTGATTCTCGCCTCCGCCGTGGTCGCCGCCGGATCCAAAGCGGGCATCGTCCTCGCCGGCGTTACACTCTTGCTATTCCTGGCAATGAACCTGCGCACCATGAGCTCGCTCTTCTTCAAGAAGCGCGATGCCGTCGGCCCAAAGCGCATCGAGCGCCTCACTCTCACTGTAGCGCTCCTCGCCATCCTGTCACTCGGAGCACTCTCGCTGGCTGAACTTCAAGTCAAACGCTGGGAGAAAGCAATCGACACCGACTTCGGCTCGTGGCAAGCACGGGTCAAAATGAACGAGGTCCAGATCCACATGATGACGGACAAAGCGTGGAGCCCACTCCTGGGCTACGGCGTGGGATCGTTCCACCCGCTGTTCCCAGTCTTCAAGAACCAGGTCGACGAAAAGATCTACGGCGAGGTCTACTACTCTCACAACGACTACCTTCAAACATTGGTAGAGTGGGGATGGGGCGGCACCGGCGCCTTCATCCTCCTCATTGGTGGTGGTGTCGGTCTGCTGTTCGTCGAGATCATCTTCCGCTCACGCCATCACCGACGCAGCCAACTGGTACTTCTGCGCTCGGTATTCATCGGCATGTTCACCTTCCTGCTGCACGCCAATGTCGACTTCCCATTCCAGATCGAATCCCTGGCCGTGATTTTCGCGGTGCTGCTGGGCATCGGCTGGGCCAGCCCCCATTTGCGCAACCAAAAGCCACGCAAAAAGAAGTCCAAGTCCCGCCGCGAACCAAAACCTGAGGGTGCAACTCAGAATGGGTAACCCGAACCCGCTCGAGGCCTGATACAACAAACTTTCATAAGGCAGCTCGTCCGCATTACGAGCCGACCGGTGAACGCGTGCCCCAAGGATTCAACGGCGGAAAGACCCTACAAGTCGCGGAGCGACGGATTACCGGTTAGCCGGAGGTTTTCAACCTCCGGGTACAACACCGCAGAGCAACGCGTCCCAACGGGACGAATTACCCTAACTTCCCGCCTCCCCAACAAAAAAATCTCCCGCTGCCACGAGCCTGGGCTCGGACAGCGGGAGATCAAAATTCGCGGAGATCCGCTCTGGAATTATCCCAGAAGCTCGCGGTACTGGTCGGCGGAAAGCATTCCGTCGAGGTCTGCCACGTCGTTCACTTTGAGGCGGTAGATCCAGCCTTCACCGTATGGGTCGGTGTTGACCAGGTCTGGCTCGTCTGCGAGGCCTTCGTTACCCTCGACAATCACACCATCAACCGGTGCGTAAATGTCGCTGGCTGCCTTCACCGACTCCACCACTGCAGCAGGGTCGCCGGCTTCAAGCGCCTCATCAGCATCAGGCACCTCGACAAACACAACGTCGGTCAATTCTTCCTGTGCGTGGTCGGTGATACCAACAGTGATGGTGTCGCCTTCGATACGAATCCATTCGTGGGATTCGGTGTATTTCAAATCATCTGGAACGTTCATAATTCTGGTGATGGTTGGACAGGTTCGCTGCTTCCAAAGCAACCGATTCAGCCCTTTTTGTAAAACGGTTTTTTGACGATCTCTGCATTAAATCGTCGGCCGCGAATGTCAATCTCGATCTGCGTACCAATCTTCGCCAATTCAGTCGGCAAGTAAGTCATACCAATGCCCTCGTTGAGCGATGGCGACAAGCCGGCACTGCAGGCTTCGGAAATGATCTCGCCATTGACTGCCACTGGGTAGTGAGGACGTGGTGGCGGCGACTTGCCCACCATCTTGAACGCTACGAGGCGCTCACCGAGACCTTCTTCCAATTGCTTGGCCAACACAGAACGACCGGTGAACTCGCCCTTGTCCATTGCCACGGCAAACTTCAGACCAGCCTGCAACGGTGTGCGTGTCGGGCTCAAGTCCGAGCCATTCAACGGATAGCAAACCTCCAGACGGAGCGAGTCACGGGCACCCAATCCACATGGCAGGCAGCCGAACTCTTCACCTTCAGTCACGAAGCGCTCGAACCACTTCGGCCCTTGCTCCGACGCACAGAAGAACTCGTAACCATCTTCACCGGTGTATCCGGTGCGGCATACCACGATGGTCTCGCCGTCCACCTCGGCGGTGGCGATCCCATTGCGCGGAGGCAGCGCCAACGCATCGCCGATCAGCTTGGAGTAAAGGTCGCTGCTCTTTGGTCCCTGCACCGCAAGCCCCGCCCACGCATCACTGTGGTTCTCCAAGGTCACGCCATCTTCCAACTTACCAGCAAGCCAAGCGTAGTCCTCGTCGATCATCGAAGCATTCACCACCATGAAGTACGAGTCCGCCGCGGTGCGGTAAATGATCAGGTCGTCGATCACACCACCCTGCTCATTGAGCATGAACGTGTACTGCCCCTGTCCGTCACCGAGCTTGTTGATGTCCGCGGTCAGCTGACGGTTGAGCCAAGCTCCGGCATTCTCACCCGAAACGATGAACTGCCCCATGTGGGAAATGTCGAACACACCGACGTCGTTGCGCACTGCCAGGTGCTCCGCCTTGATCCCCGAATACTGCACCGGCATGTTCCAGCCAGCGAACGGCACCATACGTGCCCCGAACTTCTCATGAACCTCGCGAAGCGGGGTCTGTTTAATGTCTGCGTCAGAAGAGTTTGCCATGCCGCAACCTGTTCCCCGCAAAACCAATTGTCAATCGCAACACACCCCGCACACACCAACGATTGATTTTTCCCCGATCCTCTTGTCTGTTGGCGCCATGACCCGCCGTCCAGCCCCCCTTTCAGACCGACTTGTCATCCCCGGCCTGCAGCGCATCCTCGCAGGATTCAACGTACTCGTCTACATCCTGGTCATCATCAACCCGCACTATGGGCAATGGCTGGAGCTCGCACCGGACAAGGTACTCCAAGGACAAATCTGGCGCCCCCTCACCGGCTTCCTGCTCCCAACCGTAGGTGACGCCAACGCTGCCGACCTACTTTCACCACTGTCCCTTTTGTTCCTCTTCATCAAATGCCAGTTGCTGATCATGATGGGCAACGCACTGGAGGCGATCTGGGGCGCCAAGAAGTTCAACCTCCTGGTCTTGGGAACTGCCGCATCAGTGACCATCGCCACACTACTCACCTATTGGATCAACCCGGACATCGGCCGCCTCCTCGGACCGACCACCAGCTTCAACCTTTATCTGGTGATCTTCTTCAGCTTCGCCTCCGTACTCCCCAACACGGAGTTCCGACTCTTCTTCGTGCTTCCGGTCAAAGTGAAGTACCTCGCAATGATCACCGGCGCATTCGTCCTCATGACATTCACCGGCCACTGGTTGGTTCTGGTCCACGGCCTGCTCAGCTACAGCATCCTTCTTTACCTCCTGCTTCCGGAGTTGGCGGCATCCGTCAAAGCACGCCACCGCCGATCAACATTCGAGCGACGTGTCGTTGAGTCCGCCCGCAACGCCCAATTAACCCAAGGACGCACCTGCTCGGTCTGTGGCACCACCGAAGCCAACTCACCCCAGCGCGAATTCCGCGTCCTCGACAACGGCGACGACATCTGCATGCCCTGCATCGAGCAACAACGCGATTCAGAACAGAACTGACGCCAATCGCCATAGCCCGGCATCGCGTGATGCCCTCCCTCCGACGGTGAGGGTACCCTCACGCCATCCCGACCAAATGGAGGCTCGATCTCTACAACCGTGGGATCGACACCTTCGAAAAGGAGCGCAGCGACCTCTCTCCCCCCTTTGCGTCTCTGCGTCTTTGCGTGAGCATTCACCCAAAGCGCCGAATGACGGAGCGGCCCCGTCAACGGCGAGGACAACGTCACCCCCCCCATAGAGGCTCGATACAGCACCCACGAAATCGACACCTCCCAACAGGACCGCAGCGACCGCTCTCCACCTTTGCGTCTTCGCGTCTCTGCGTGAGTACCCCCTACTCCCTCACTCGCCATTCGCTCAACCGAGCAAGGTCACAACAAAGGCCAGCAACCCGATTCCCGTGATCATGCGGCGCACCATCAGACGCGGAATCCGCTGGGAAAAATGCGCACCTAGATAGTACCCGGTCACCGCACCCACGGTCATCACCCCCACCCGCGCCCAATCAACGAGGCCTTCGCCTGCGGTGATGAACACAATAGCCGCGACAACGTTGATCAAACATCCCAACACGTTCTTCAGCGCGTTCATCTCGTGGATGTCACGCATCCCCATGAAACCGAGCGACGCCAGCATCAAAATCCCGATCCCCGCGCCAAAATAACCGCCGTAGAGAGCGACGAAAAATTGAAACACTACCGAAGGCAGAACCTTCATCGGCCGCTCATCCCCCTCCGCACCAGCGGCCGCATACTTCCCCACCGCCCCCTGCACCAGGAACAGCAAAGTCGCAAAGAGGATCAAATACGGCACGAAGCGAGCGAATGCATCATTGCTCGTGCGGGTCAGCAACTCGCTCCCCAGCCATCCTCCAGCCAGACTCACCGGTACAAACCGCCACAGCCACTGCTTGATCACAGGCAGCAACTTGCGAAAACCTACGACACTGCCGCCGGTGCCAATCACCAATGCCACCGTACTGGTCGCATTCGCCACCACGGCAGGCACGCCAAACGACAACAGAACCGGAAACGTAAGCAGAGTGCCACCGCCAGCCACTGCATTGACCGCACCGGCAATCATGCCCGCCACGATCAACACGCAAACTTCAGTGACACCCATCGGCCCGATATGTTCGCTCCGACCGTCTCAGTCGGAGCGCGACTGCCTAAGCTTCCGACGGAGAAGCATCCAGACCAAACACAGCGTGCACCACACGTGCCGCCTCATCCGCTTCCGCTTCGCTAATGGTCACCGCAATCTTGATCTCAGACGTCGAGATCATCTGAATGCTGATACCCGCAGTCGCAAGCGCGTCGAACATCGTACCCGCCACACCGGAATGCGATCGCATACCGATGCCCACCGCACTGAGCTTGGCGACGCCAGTCAACGACTCAACAGGACCAGAGCCAATACGCTCAGTCACCGACTTGAGTGCATTCTGAGCGGCGGCCAACTGATCTTCAGGCACGGTGAAGGAAATCTTGGCAAAGCCTTCCTTCGACACGTTCTGCACGATCATGTCGACGTTCACATCCGCTTCACCCAGTGCTTGGAAAATCGCCGAGGCAGAGCCCGGTGTATCTGGCACGTCGAGGATCGTTACCTTGGCTTGGTTGCGCTCGAGGCTGACGCCACGGATCACGACGGACTCCATATTGGGATGTTCTTCTGTCACGAGAGTTCCTGGGTTGTTGTTCATGCTGCAGCGCACCTCAAACGGCACGCCAAACTTCTTGGCAAATTCGACCGACCGCGACTGCATCACTTTCGAGCCGCTGCTCGCCATCTCGAGCATTTCATCGTACGAAATTTCCGGGATTCTGCGAGCCTTTGGCACCACGCGCGGGTCGCAGGTATAGACGCCATCAACGTCTGTGAAAATCTGGCAAAGGTCCGCCTTCACCGCGGCCGCCATGGCAATTGCGGTCAAATCGGATCCACCACGCCCCAGCGTTGTGATACGCCCCGCATCACTGACACCTTGGAATCCGGCAAGAATCACAATCTCACCACCATCAAGACGCTCCTTCACGCTCTCCGCATCGATGTCCTGAATACGCGCCTGGGTGTGCGCACTGTTGGTTCGGATCCCCGCCTGACCGCCGGTAAACGAAACCGCACGCCCACCCATCTGGTTGATCGCCATCGACACCAGCGCAATCGTCGTCTGCTCGCCAGTGGCAAGCAACACATCCATCTCGCGCCGCGTCGGCTTATCAGACACAGCCGCTGCCAGATCGATCAGTTTGTTGGTCACGCCCGACATCGCCGAAACCACGGCGATCACCTGGTTTCCTTGTCTCTGTGATTCAAGAATGCGCTTGGCCACATTCTTGATGCGATCGGTAGTGCCGACGGACGTGCCGCCATATTTTTGAACGATGAGTGCCACTGGCTGAGGAAGATGCTATCTGGTTCGTAATGCCGCCGGGGCTTGCGGGACTCTACATCCCCAGCACGCCCAGCACGGAATCCGCGGATGCCCCGGCCTCGAGAATTTTTCCACCACCAGCAAATTCCATCGGCGTGTCAATATCCTTGAGTCCGTGACCAGTCACGGTGCAAACGACGGTAGCGGTGTCAGGCAACTTTGCAACCAGACCTTCATCAATCGCTGCCAGCAAACAGCCTACAGACGCCGCACTGGCAGGCTCCACGAAGATCCCTTCGTTGGCGGCCAACCACGCCTGCGCCTCAAGCAACTTGTCGTCGCTCAGCGCGCGGATCATTCCACCCGACTGCTCGATTGCTTCGTTCGCGCCCTTCCAACTCGCCGGATTACCGATCCGAATCGCGGTGGCTACCGTCTCCGGGTTGGTCACAACCTCACCACGCACAATTGGCGCAGCCCCCTCAGCCTGAGCACCCCACACCATCGGCAACGCACTCGACTTCCCAGCCAGATGGTACTCCCGATAGCCTTTCCAATAGGCAGTGATATTACCCGCATTGCCAACTGGAAGACAGTGCACGGTCGGAGCATCCCCCAACTCATCGATCACTTCAAACGATGCGGTCTTCTGCCCTTCGATACGGAATGGGTTGATCGAGTTGACCACCGCAATGCCATCGCGCTGCCCCAACTCGCGCACCAATTCGAGCGCATCATCAAAATTTCCATCGATCGCTACGACATCGGCACCGTAAACCACCGCCTGCGCAAGCTTGCCCATCGAGATCTTGCCCGCAGGCAAAAGCACGACACAACGCATCCCGGCACGCACCGCGTACGCCGCCGCCGCCGCCGAAGTGTTGCCAGTCGAGGCACAGATCACCATCTTGGCACCTTCCTCGGCCGCTTTGCTAATCGCCAACGTCATCCCGCGGTCCTTGAACGAACACGTCGGGTTCAAGCCCTCATACTTGATGAAGACCTGACGCTGAGCTCCAGCCAGAGCCGACAACTTCGGCACGTGGATGAGTGGCGTCGAGCCCTCGTTCAACGACACCACCGGTGTGGCGTCGCTCACAGGCAAAAACTCGCGGTAGCGGGAAATCACGCCGCGGTCGTGAAGAATCTTGGGGACGGAGGTCTGACTCATGGGGGGGGGTATTGTTTGAGGTTGAATCCTTGCCTTACAACTGCTCAACCCGCAGGTGCACCACCGGCGCGGTCACATAATCAAAGGCTTCAATCTCCTTAAGAGCAGCAAGCAGCGTGCCGTAACGGGACGCATGCAACACGAAGATCACTTCGTCGAACCCAGCTTCTTTCATCTCACCAGGCTTCAACGACGACGTGGCACGGATCCCGATACCATGCGCTGCCAAAGCAGTGGAAATCCCAGCAATCACGCCTGGCTGGTCGGTCACCGTGATGCGCAAATAATACTCACTCACCGTGTCCTCGATCGGCTTCACCTCGCCGTAATGACCGTGCGGGACAAAGCCCGGCCCGCGCTGGTGCGTGTCCACCGCGTACGCAGCATCCACCACATCCGCCAGCACGGAGCTGGACGTTGGGTCCTGCCCCGCGCCGCTGCCATAGTACAAACTCTCGCCGGAAGAATCGCCGTGCACCGCCACCGCGTTGAACACACCACTCACCGATGCCAAAATATGCTCGTTCGGGATCAATGACGGCTGGGTGCGCACTTCGATACGCCCCTCATCGTCCGCCTTCACTACCGACAACAACTTGATCGCGTAGCCCAAACGCTCGGCATAATGCACGTCGGAAAGAGACAATCCGTCGATCCCCTCAACGTGCAGGTCCTCGATCGACACCCAGCTACCATAGGCAATCGATGCCAAAATCGCCGCCTTGTGCGCAGCATCCCACCCGGAAATATCCAGATACGGATCCGCTTCGGCATAGCCCAGGTCACTGGCCTCTTTGAGAGCATCGGCGAAACTCAACCCGGCATCCGTCATGCGTGTCAGGATATAGTTAGACGTCCCATTGATAATGCCGTAAATCCCCGTCACATGGTTGCCGATCAGCGACTCACGCAACGCCTTGATGATAGGAATACCACCAGCGACTGCAGCCTCATAGAAAACCGGCACTCCTTTTTCGCCGGCACGCTTGAATATCTCCGCACCGCGCTCTGCAAGCAACGCCTTGTTGCCGGTAACCACAACCTTCCCCTGGTCGATCGCGTCCATCACCAGGTCGTACGCAGTATCCACGCCACCGATCAACTCAACGACGATGTCCACATCCTCCGAGCGGGTAACATCCTGCCAGTTGGTGGTCAGCGAGTCAGCAGGTACTCCGAAGGCTTTTGCTTTGGCCATATCGCGCACCGCCACCATCGGGATCGTCAACCGGATACCGCTCCGGCTTTCAATCAGGTCACGGTTGCGTTCAAGGTTACTCCAGAGTCCGCCACCCACGGTACCAAGTCCCGCGAGTCCGATTTTGATATGTTTGCCTGCCATGGTGGCGAACTATTGACCGCGCTCCCTGCGCACGCAAGCCCAGTCTGGTTTCGTGGAATACCAATTGAATGGTCAAATCGGCGGAATGGCGAAGAGCTTTTTCGGGTGAGGCAAGACGCGAACCGCGATGCTAGCGGGCTACCTGAGCGGTGAGCAACACAGCCTCAGTCAAAAAGATCCCGCCAAGATCACCCTCTTCACCCCACCTTCCTGCACTCCAACACCCATCGGCTCCGGCTAGGTGACCATCCATTTGGTATAATTAGCGTAAGCGCGAGTCCAACGCATAACGGCCGCCTCCTGTGATCGCCAACACGACAAACGCGAACATGTAAATGAGGGCTGGCTCTTTGGATGCGGTTACGCCCGGCCCGAGGAACAACGGATCGCCCGCATGCACGACAAATGCCGCCACCCCCATGGTAAACGCCAACACCAATGCCGAGAAACGCGTAGCCACTCCCAACACTAATAACAACGCGAATAGAGACTCTGCCGCGACTGCCCCCACCGCACTCACCTGTGAGTTCACCACCACCGCAGGAAACTTTGAAGTCATCCCGGACCAGTTGGTAATCAGCCCGCTAAGTTTCCCCATTCCATGCCCTAAAAACATCGCACCACCAAAGGCCACCCGCATCACCAGCAAACCAAAATAGACCGCAGAGTCACCACTGCCCGACGAGAAAAGAAATCGCATTGCCATAACACCCCTACCCTACGTCACACCTCAGGATCTAGCATAGGGAAAATCACCACAGCCCGCTCCGGACGCGCCCCCCACCGTCACTCCTTCACCGGAAAAGAATACGGCTCACGCATCATTTCGTAATCAATGGCCGACTCAGCCTCCCCTTCCATCACCCGCTTCACCGCGGCAATGTACTTCCGGTACTGTTGATAGGTCAGGTATTTGCGGATCTTGGATTCGACCTCGGCAAACTCCAACTGCCTCGCCGGGCGCATGTCCACCATGTCCACAATGTGCCAACCAATCCTGGATTGAACCGGAGCCGACATCTGCCCCGGCTGCAAAGACGCAAACAAGTCAGCTCCCAACCCCGTCGGCAAACGATCGGTCGCCACCCACCCTAGGTCACCGCCCGCCTCGCGGCTTGCCGGATCCTCGGAGACCTCAGCGGCAATCTCAGCAAACGCCACCTGCCCCGAGGATATCTTCGTATGCACATCGGCAATCTGCTCCTCCACCACTTTCGGATCCTTCCCCAGAGTCGTCAGGAAAATGTGCCGGACATGGTAACGCTCGGGCAACACGAACTCCTCCTTATGACTCTCGTAGTACGACAAAATATGCTCCTCAAGCGGCATCCGCTCCTGCCCACCTTTGATCAACTTGTCGACATACGCCACCTGCTGCATCCATTGGTCATAATGCGCACGCAACTTCTCCTCGTCCATTCCTGCAGCATCCAGAGCCGCCCGATACGCTGCATCATCCGGGTACTGATCGCGCACCTCGGCGATCTGCGAGTCAAGGGCATCCGGCGCCACCTCATACTCCGAGCGCACTCGCAGTTTACCTTCCAAAACCCGCTCCAATATCAGCTCCTGAACAATCAAAAGACGCATCTCGTACAACCGCTCCGGCGTCAGTTTCCCAGGATCCATCCCCTTGCGCCGCAGATGCCGGGCCAGATGCAGGTCCAACTCCGCTAGCGTCACCCCTTCTCCATAAACCACCGCAACCACCTTGGCATTGCGCGCCTTCTCCATCGCTGTCTCGGACTGAGGATTCAGTGCATCCAGCGTCCGCCGCAACGGCCCGTTGAACAGATAAAGATCGGCACCAATGTAGAGCAAACAAGTCAGATAGACTCCAAAGCGGACGGCCAGGTTGCGGTTGCTACTCATAATCGCTGCCAGCATGCGCGCGCCGCGCCAGCCACGCAAGCGGAACCCACAACCCGCAAAAAAGAAAAGCCGCGGGAGACCGATTGTCGATCTCCCGCGGCTATTAGGAACTTCTCAGGAAGCCCGCTTACTCAGCGTAGTCTTCCATCGGGGCGCAGGTGCAAACCAGGTTGCGGTCACCGAACACGTTGTCGATTCGGCTCACTGCAGGCCAGAACTTGTGGTTCTGCGTGTAGCTGTCTGGGAACACAGCGGTCTGACGGGAGTATGGATGATTCCACTCGTCAGCGGTCACCATGGCCGAGGTATGTGGTGCGTTCACCAGCGGGTTGTCCTCGCGGGAGAACTCACCAGCCTCGATCTGCTTGATCTCGTTGTGGATCGAAATCATTGCATCACAGAAACGGTCCAACTCCGCCTTCGACTCAGACTCGGTAGGCTCGATCATGAGCGTTCCCGCCACAGGCCACGACATGGTCGGCGAGTGGTAACCGTAGTCCATCAGACGCTTGGCGATGTCTTCCACGCCGACACCCGCGGTGTCTTGGAATCCACGCACATCCACGATGCACTCGTGAGCGATCAAATCGTTCAAGCCACGGTACACAATCGGGAACACAGTCTCCAATCGCTTGGCCACATAGTTCGCGTTCACGATCGCCAACTTGGTAGCTTCCTCAAGACCTTCAGCACCCATCATCGCGATGTACATCCAGCTGATGACGTCGATGCTCGAACTTCCCCATGGTGCGGCGCTCACAGCGGACTGCTCGCTTTCGCCCAGGAAACTGTGCCCCGGAAGGAATGGCACCAAGTGTTCAGCCACACCAATTGGGCCCACACCAGGACCACCACCACCGTGAGGAATGCAGAAGGTCTTGTGCAGATTCAAGTGGCACACGTCCGCTCCGATGAAGCCCGGGCTGGTCAGACCAACCTGTGCGTTCATGTTGGCACCGTCCATGTAGACCTGTCCGCCATTCGCGTGGATGGTTTCGCAGATCTTGATGATACCTTCCTCGAACACACCGTGGGTCGATGGGTAGGTGATCATCAACGCGGCAAGGGTGTCGGCGTACTTCTCGGACTTCGCGGTGAGGTCGTCGATGTCGATGTTGCCGTTCTCGTCACATGCCACAGGCACCACCTTGAAGCCAACCATCACTGCGGTCGCTGGGTTGGTTCCGTGAGCAGAGGTTGGAATGAGGCAGATCTTACGCTGATCGTCGCCATTCTTCTGATGGTACTTGCGGATTGCCAGCAATCCTGCGTACTCACCCTGCGATCCTGCGTTCGGCTGCAACGAAACCGCAGCAAAGCCAGTGATCTCCGACAACCAGTCGCTGAGCTGGGTGAACATTTCGATGTACCCCTTGGCTTGGTCCAGCGGAGCAAATGGATGCAATCCATTCACCTCAGGCCAGCTCACAGGGATCATTTCCGCGGTCGCATTGAGCTTCATGGTGCACGATCCGAGCGCGATCATCGACTCGTTCAATGCCAAGTCTTTGGTTTCGAGACGGCGGAGGTAACGCAGCATCTCAGTCTCGCTGTGGTAGCTGTTGAAGACAGGATGTGTGAGCACTTCGTCGCTGCGGAGCAACTCGGCAGGAAGGCTCAATGGAGCGTCGTCAGCAACATCTTCGCCAGCTCCCACAACGGCACGCTCGAGGCCGAACGCACTGATCAGCAAATCGATTTCGTGAGCGCTGGTCTTCTCATCAAGCGAGATACCAACAAGATCTTCGTCGATCTGACGCAGGTTGATACCGCGGTCGCAGGCTTCCTCAACGATCAACGCAGCTTTGCCACCGGTCTTGACGGTCAGGGTGTCGAACCACGTGTCATTCTGCAGTTCGAAACCACCGGCACGAAGACGCTCGGCCAGCTGGGTGGCGAATCCGTGGACGCGATGTGCAATCGCACGCAATCCGTCCGGACCGTGGTACACAGCGTACATCGACGCCATCACCGCCAGAAGCACCTGAGCGGTACAAATGTTGGACGTCGCCTTGTCACGGCGGATGTGCTGCTCACGGGTCTGAAGAGACAAACGGTAAGCAGGCTTGCCAGTGGTGTCGTGGCTGATGCCGATCACGCGGCCTGGCATCTTACGCACAAGCTTTTCGGTGCACGCCATGAAGGCAGCGTGTGGACCACCGAAGCCAAGCGGCACACCGAAGCGCTGGGTGTTACCCACCACGATGTCGGCACCCATTTCACCAGGAGCCTTGAGCACCATCAACGAAAGTACATCGGCAGCGACCACGGCCATGGCCTTCACCGCCTTCGCCTTGGCGAGGAACTCGGTGTAGTCCGCCACGGAACCGGTGGTATCCGGGTACTGAACCACCACTGCGAACAAGTTCTCAACCGACTCAGGATCGAATGTCTTCCAGTCCGCCACATGCACGTTCACGCCCAGTGGCTCGGCACGGGTTTGAATCACCTCGATGGTTTGTGGGTGGCAGCTATCCGCCACGAAAATGGTCTTCCCTTTACGGTTGGTCGCCAATGCCATGCTCATCGCCTCGGCAGCTGCGGTACCTTCGTCGAGCAACGACGCGTTGGCTGCTGGCAGACCAGTGAGATCGGTGATCATGGTCTGGAAGTTGATCAGCGCCTCGAGACGGCCCTGGGCGATCTCCGCCTGGTATGGCGTGTAAGCGGTGTACCAACCTGGATTCTCCAGAATGTTGCGAAGAATCACCGGTGGAGTCACGGTATCGTTGTAACCCATACCGATGTTGCTGCGCAGCACCAGGTTCTGGTTCATGATCCCGCGCAGGTCAGCCAACGCTTCCTGCTCGGTTCGGGCTGCTGGCAGGTTGAGCGGCTTGTCGAGACGGATACCCGGAGGCACGGCCGCATCGATCAAATCGCGCACGGATTCAAACCCAAGAAGGTCCAGCATTTGCTGGCGGGTATCGTCGACGGAACCCAGGTGACGGCGCGCGAATGCCCGCTGCGGAAACGAGATGTATGGCTGCATGGTATGGTTGCTTAAGTGAGAGAGGTTCAGTCAGAGGGAAAGCCCCCCGGCTGCCGGACTATCGGGGCAAATTCGCGATCCGCAACCTCTGATGGCACATCCCGACCAGCGGCTGATTCATCAGCCGAATCCACACCTACGCTGCATGACAGATCGACACTAAACCACTTGCTAGATACAGCCTCAAAGCCCCCACCCAATCCACACCCTGCGCGCCCACTCCAGACACAAAAAAAGCGCGCCAGCACGGAACCGATCCGCACTGGCGCGCCTGAGTAAAATCTTCGAATTCTCCGCTCCGGCTAATTACGCCTCGTTCCAATCGAGCGCCTTCTTGCGCAAAACGTAAACGTAGGCCACTGCCAGAATTCCCACGAAACTCAGCGCACTCCAGAATGGAACACTGCTCTCCTGGATCAACGAATTGAACTGAATCGCCCATGGGTAGAGGAACACCACCTCAATATCGAACAGCACAAACAACATCGCGATCAGGTAGAACTTCACGCTGAAACGTGGCTGACCATCCCCTACTGGCAACATGCCGCACTCGTACGCGCTGTCCTTCATCTTGTTGGACTTGGCGGAACGACCAGCCAAAACACTCACCACCAAAACCACGGCGGCGAAGCCAAAAGCGATCAACACTTGGAACAAAACGGGAAGGTAATCAGACAACATGACCGAGTAGAAAATATTGGTTCAGCCGCAGCATGCCCCTCGTCTAGCGTCCGGTCAAATCCGGAATCACCACAAATTCGGGCAACAGACTGCGGCTTCATTTTTCCACAGATTGCAAGGATTGACAGGATTTGCCCGCGGCAGCCTGGCACCACAGATCACCGCATGAACGGATACTACCTTCCCCGCCTAGAAACCGTTGCGTGCCCCGAACGGCACTAACTTAGGCCTCAGCGTCGTCAATTCCGCGCTGAAAGCGCGTCTCATACCAGACTGGGGTCAGCGAGCCTCAGGCGAGCCCCCCCCAGGTAAATACGCCCATCAATCTCCGGCCGACCGCGCGATACAGCCATGGCGCAGCAGCCTCCCCGATGACCGCTCCCGACACGACCAGACACCTTAAGTCAGCGACATTCTTGCGTGACCTAAACACGATCCAATAGCAGCGTTTGCTCATAGCCCACACGCAAAGAGCCCTTTTCCTTTTTGTGGCATTTCGTGATTTTTGTGGCCAACTCCCCCACACACCTGCCCAACATCCCGTCACTCTTCGAAATCCGTGGAAAAAGATTCCCCACCGTCCACCCCACCTCGCAAAATCATCCATATCGACATGGATTGCTTTTACGCGGCGATCGAAGAACGCGACCACCCCGAATACCGAGGCAAACCAATCGCCGTCGGCGGGTCGTCCCGGCGCGGCGTGCTTACCACAGCGAACTACGAGGCCCGTAAGTACGGCTGCCGCTCGGCGATGCCGGTTTTCAAAGCGAAGGAGCTCTGTCCCGAACTCATCATCACCCCGATCCGCTTCGACGTGTACCGCGAGGTCTCCGCTCAGGTCCGGGAAATCTTCTCCCGCTTCACGCCCCTCATCGAACCGCTCTCACTCGACGAAGCCTACCTCGACGTCTCCCACCGCCCGGAATCGGCCATCCAGATCGCAGCCACCATCCGTCGACTCATCCATCAGGAAACCAGACTCACCGCATCCGCCGGGATCTCCTACAACAAATTACTCGCCAAAATCGCCAGCGATTGGCGCAAACCCAATGGCCAATACGAAGTCACTCCCAGAGCCACCGCCGACTTCATGCACGCCCTCCCCGTCAAACGCCTGTGGGGTGTGGGCAAGGTCACCGCGGAAAAACTCCACGCTCTCGGACTCGAAACCTGCGCCGACGTCCTCAACCTGGACCCCATCACGCTCGCCCGCGAACTGGGACGCTTCGGCATGGAACTGCGCGAACAATGCCAGGGCATCGACACCCGCCCCGTCACCCCACACCGCGAACGCAAATCCCACAGCATCGAACGCACGTTTGAGCACAACATCGACAAGCTCGAACCCGCCGCCGCTACTCTCCAGAATTTGATCGACGACCTCTATCAGGAATTGCACGCAGCCGACCGCATCGAGCGCATCGCAGGCCTCGTCGTGAAGCTCAAGTTCGACGACTTCACCACCACCACCGCCGAACAAGCCGGAACCCAGTTCCTCCCTGACACCTTTCTCGCCCTGCTCGACGAAGCCTGGAACCGACGCGAATCCCCATCCGTCCGCCTCCTGGGCGTCGGCGTGCGCCTCGCGGCGGAAAAGGAAACCAATCACCCATCGCAACAACTCTCACTGGAGCTCCCACCCGCATAACCCGCATAACCCGCATAACCCGCGGAAATCCTCAGAAAATCCGCACAAACCAATGGTTCCAAGATGAATCCTCGGCTAATCCTCAACTTCAGGATTGACCCATTCTTCGAATCCCGCCAACTTTTCCCAACGTGCTGCGCTGGCGTGGGATCGATGCTTCTCGCTCGTTGCACAATTTTGTAGAATTCCCCAATACCTTCCGCAGCTGGCGCGTTTCACCCGCGAAACCAGCGTCTAGAACCCCAAACCCATACCGCGTGAAAGCCTACTTTCTCTCTACCGCTCTCGTCGCCGCCGGCATCGCCACTCTGATCCCGGACGCATCCGCAGCAACCACGGACCCTGTCGGATACAACACCGTCGAATGCCTGCCTAACTCCGACACCATCGTTGGCGTCCCTCTCCGCCAGTCCGGCAGCGTCGTCGGCACCGTCGACTCCATCGGCACCCCTGCCGCTGACGCTGTGACCATCACGCTCACCTCGGCCCCAAGCACCACGGACGACGCATTCGCTTTCTCGCACTACCTCCAGTTCACCTCTGGAACACTCAGCGGCCAGTACTTCACCATCGGTGCCAACAGCGGAACCACCGTCACCATCGACCTTAATGGCGGCGACGTTTCCACCGTCGCACAAAACGATACCGTCCGAATCGTCAAATATTGGACATTGGAAGAACTCTTCCCCGCCGCTCAAGCCACAACTGCGTTCGGCGAGGCCCCTGACTACGAACCCAACGGACACGCAATCTTCGCCAGCTCATCAACGAGCCCTCGCGGCCGCATGACCCAGCTCTTCCTTCTTGGATCTGACCTCGGAGTCAACAAGTCAGCGTCACAAATCTTCTACATCGCGAATGGACAATGGCAGACAGCAACCGGGTCTCCTACTACTGGAGACACCATCCTGCTACCAGACTCCTACTTCGTCATTCGTCATCCTGCAGCAGTCACACAGAGCACGAAGTTCACCTGCACGGGCGAGGTGGAACTTGGGACATTCTCGATCCCGCTCGTGACATCGTCATCCAGCACCAACGATATCGTAGTCGCCCTCCCTCGCCCAGTTGACGTAAAACTTAGCGAACTCAATCTTTTTGAATCCGGTGCATTCACTGCAAGTGCCGGAACTTCACCACGAGGTCGCAAGGACCTTCTCATCGTCTTCGACAACTCCACAGCAGGCTTGAACAAGACTGGTAGGATCTTCTATCACGACGGCACCAACTGGCTCGAAGCCACAAACAGCAACGCCATCTCGAACGATTTCGTAATCTCCGCAGGAACCGGCTTCGTCATCCGCAAAGTAGCGTCGACCGACGGATCCGTGGAATGGCTGAACACTCCATCTTACTAAGCCCTCAACACACCCCAACCAACCACCGAGTAATGAACCTCCATAAATCAGTCGCCGCAGCAGCTGCTCTCCTGACCACAGGAACCTCGTTCGCAGCCGTGACCATCACCTACGACATCCAGGCCCTTCGCGATCAGAATGGCATCGCCCAAAACGGATTGGTCTACGCCCTGATCGCTTCGGACTCAACCAACTCCCTCGCAAGCTCCACTGATCTTGCAGGAGCGACCCTCAGCGAAGGGGAAATCATTGGCGGAAAGTTTCAAATTTTCGAAGTTGGCACCACCGCTGAGGCATTGGGCAACCCAGGGAATGCCACTGGCACCGTAGCAGGTCTCACCTTAGGCAGTGGGGACGGCGCACTGATCCAAGGCAATTCATGGGGCATCTACTGGTTTGAGGGACTCTCCCAAGGAGGCCAGATCTTGAATGGAACTCGCTATGGAATGTTCACATCGACAGCGCTGGACCCAAGCTCCGGCGGCGAGATTGGAACTATCTTCCCTACCGACGGCACGTTGAACGCAAACGTATTCTACTTTGACACCGACAACTTCGGCGGAGTTTCACCGAGCGACTTTACTGCAAGCCTCACCGTAAACGCTGTGCCTGAGCCATCGACCGCACTGCTTGCATTCGCCGGCCTGGCAATCCCAGTGATGCGTCGCCGTCGTCGCGACTAATCCCAAGCGGATCAGCTAAGAACTACACAAAAATCCCCGCTCCTCGATTCGAGGAGCGGGGATTTTGCGTTCTAGATGAAACCTCTCGAGCGATGGCGTCAGGCGCCACGCAAGGCGAGTGTCAGCAACTCTTGCAGCCGCGCATGATCGGTGGACGAGGTCTTGGCAACAAACCCACGCACGTGCGCGAAGTGCACATCGTCACAGGCCTCGACCTGGGTGAAGTCCATCAACGGATGGTCATTGAAGCGCGACAACCCGTAGCCGCTGCCACGCCGGTCAGGGTAGACCATGGCGATCGTCGTCTGCTCCTTACCTGACTCCGCAATGAAGCGCTCAAGCCCGCCAGACGGCTCGCTCGGCATCGGTTCGGTGCGCGGTAGGAAAAGCACGTCGCGCTCGCCCTCAGGCGTCGGCAACTGCCACCACGAGGCATTGTCTGCGATAAACTGCAGCCGCTCGCGCTGACCACGCACAAACGTGACCAGGTCCTCGCCGATCATCTGCATCACATTCCACAGCGAATCTCCTGGACGATGAATATCCGAAGCCGCGAAGCGACGCGTCAACGTCACATCCACTGGCGAATGAAGACGGTGCAACGCATCGCGATCAACACCAAGATGCTTGGCTGTATCAACCGGACCGCGGCAGTCAAACCACTCAACCGCTTCCAGCCAACTGCAAAAGCGCTTGGCATCCTCGTACAGCCCGAAATGCTCGAGCACGAGACTCAAGGCACAGCGAGGCTCGGAGTCAGCGGGAAATTGATGGTGGTCGAAGTTCCCCCAGTTCGGCTCATGCGCACCACCCACATCCACCACCATCACCCGAGGGTCGTCGAGATCATCAGGCGTCGGCTCGGCACGCACAATTTCCACCGGATGGAAATGCGTCATCACAGCACACGCCAGGAACTCATCCATGTGAGCTCCGCCCGGGTGCGTCAAAATTCTAACAGGATCCCCCATACTCAGAAAAAAGTAAGCGAGCAGGAGCGGGAATGAATGAGGCGCCATGCATCCGGCAATCCTCGCCGGACTCTCACGACTCCCCTTCCCTGCTTCCTACTCGCTGCTAGCTATCCGCTTAGTCCACCTTCTTGGTGCCCGGGCGGACGGCTGGGATCGCCGCAAGTTCCGCAGGCACCTCGTCCGGAGCGTACGTTGGGAACACGATGTCCATGCAGCTCACCATCGGGTGGCCGAGGATCTCGTCGCGGCCGCTGCGGTTGACCACCACAAACACACCAGCAACTTCACCACCGAACTTACCGACGAACTGCTCAAGCTCTTCCAAGGTACCACCGGTGGTGATCACGTCTTCCACCATCAGCACGCGCTCGCCCGGCTCGATCGAGAAGCCACGCTTGAGCTCGAGCTCGTTGTCAGCGCCACGCTCGGCGTAGATGGTACGAGCATTCAATGCCAGGCCCACTTGCTGACCAACCGGGATGCCGCCAACAGCCGGCGACAGCACCACGTCGATCTGACCGAGCTCACGCATCGCGTCGACGCGCTGGTTGATCATCTCCTGCAGCTGCGCAGGATACTGGATCAGCTGGCCCTTCTTGACGTAGTGACCGCTGTGGCGGCCACTGGCGAGCTGGAAGTGGCCCTCGACGAGCGCACCGTAGGCTTTGAGCAGTTCTGCGGTCTCTTCCGCGTTAGTTGGCAAATTGGTTGGCAATGAGTTCTGCATAATACTTCGCTTGATCTGAAAATGAGTTTCCTTCTTCCGGGAACATGATCCCACGGGACACGTTGATCACAGTCGGCGCGTCGCGTTTCTCCGCCGCCAATCCTGCAAGATCCCCGCCCTGTGCACCGAGACCTGGAACGAGCAATGGCACGTCCGCCACGCGCTCCATCACCTCAGGCGCCACATTGGTCAATCCGACCACCAAACCGACCGAACCCGGAAGCCCTTCGTCGATACCACGCTGGCGGAACTCCTGAACCAACTCGAACACATAACGCCCGTCCGCCAACTTCTGGCGCTGGATGTCCTGCGAGCCAGGGTTCGATGTCACACCGAGCAGGTACACACCTTTACCCTCGTGGTGAAGAAACGGCTCGATGCTGTCGAAGCCCATGAACGGGCTCAGGGTCACGGCATCGACGTTCCAGTTTTCAAAGTAAGCCTTGGCGTAGTAGCGCTGAGTCTCGCCGATGTCGCCACGCTTGGCATCGAGAATCACCGGCAGATCTTCAGGCACCTCGCTAAGCAGCTCTTCAAGCAGCTCCACGCCCTTGATCCCCATAGCTTCGAAGTACGCCATGTTCGGCTTCAATGCGGCGGCATACGGTGCGGTCTCGGCAATCAGCCTGCGCAACACATCCTCTACCTTGCCGTCCATCAAGTCAGGACGCGGGTCAATCCCAACACACAAACGCGATCCGGTCTTGGCGATCCGGCGAGCCAGTTTTTGTTCGTAGTTCTCGGTCATGGTGAAACACGCACTGATAGCGCGAAATCCCCCGCCACGCTGCCGAAAAATCGTGAAAAAACAGGACAACACCAAATGCACCAACTTAACCCTCAGCGGCGTCAATTCCTCGCTGAAAGCGAGTCTCATACCAGCCTGGGGTCAGCGAGCCTCAGGCGAGTGCCACCCCAGGTAAATACGCCCACCAATCCCCGGCCGAGCGTGCGACTCCGCCAAGGCGCATCACCCACCCGCCGGCCGCTCCCTACACTGCGAGACACCCTGTCTTCGTGCCATTCAGAACAAT
Organism: Sulfuriroseicoccus oceanibius; assembly: GCF_010681825.2. Lineage (NCBI taxonomy): Bacteria > Pseudomonadati > Verrucomicrobiota > Verrucomicrobiia > Verrucomicrobiales > Verrucomicrobiaceae > Sulfuriroseicoccus > Sulfuriroseicoccus oceanibius. The sequence continues at coordinate 2,649,616 of NZ_CP066776.1, forward strand.
ACCAAATGACCGGTCACCTTGGCAGATCCACACCCGACCTACTCCCTACTGGCTACCCGCTACTCGAAAACTACTTCGAGCCATTCGGATCCACGGTAGACCCCTCTTTGCCCTCGCCGCCCGGGCGATGGCGCTCGTAGGCATCGATGATGCGCTGCACCACCGGGTGGCGCACCACATCCTGCCGCTCGAACTCGACAAAACCGATCCCTTCCACCCCCTTCAAAATACGGCGAGCTTCCACCAAGCCACTGCCCTGCTTGCCTTTGAGGTCGATCTGCGACGGATCCCCCGTCACCACACAGCGGCTCTCTTCGCCCATCCGGGTCAGGAACATCAGCATCTGCTCACGCGTCGTGTTCTGCGCTTCATCGAGAATCACAAACGAATCGTTCAGCGTGCGCCCACGCATGTACGCCAAGGGGGCCACCTCGATCTGACCTCGCTCGACAAACTTCTCAATCTCCTCGGCACCGCCCATATCGTACAGCGCGTCGTACAACGGACGCAGGTACGGGTAAATCTTTTCTTTCAGGTCCCCGGGAAGGAAGCCGAGCGCCTCGCCAGCCTCCACCGCAGGACGCGTCAACACCAACCGTCGGTAGTTGCCCTGGCGGATCTCATCCAGCGCCTTGGCCACCGCGAGGTAGGTCTTGCCGGTTCCCGCCGCACCCAAACCAAACACCACATGATGCTCGTCCATGGCCTGCAGATACTCGAGCTGCTTGCGCGTGCGTGCCCGCACCGCCGGCTTCCCTTGACCACCGACCAACTGCATCCGCGTGACCACTGTGGCGTCATCGGCGCTCCCTTGGCCCTCGCTCATCGCAGCAACCGCCATGCGAAAGCCCTCCGCCGTCACCTCACCACCCTGGCGCATCGACTTCTCAAGCGAAGCAAACAATGCAATCACGCGCTCGACACCGGCTTCAGGCCCGTGAAGCACAAGATCACTTCCGCGCGCTGCCGCCTTCACCCCGAATGCGTCCTGCAACCGACGCAACTCGTTGCTCGAGTTGCCAAAAAGCGCATGCAAAAACGCCGAACTCTCAAAACTTACTGTCTCTTTCACCATCACCCCCATCACGCAACTATATCAAAAAACAAAAAAATTGGCCGGCCTGGGCGGAAATCCTATCCGCCCACGGCGCGACCAACCAAATCGAAATCCCCCACCAAAGCAAGCCCAAGCGACCAGACCACACATCACGGCCGCGTGACGGTCACTCCGTCGCCGCCATTGCCACCATTTTCCGGCTCCGGCTCGTCGTCAGCTACCGTCTCATCCTTGTAACCCTGACCTCTCAGCTGGTTGGTCAATTCATCAACGATCTCATCGATCGTCAGGTTGCGGTGGTTCGCATCATCAGTGCGGCCTTCCTCGAACTTGAGGAAAAAGTCGAACACACCGGCAAATCCCAGATGGCGGGGAATCTCAGCTCCCTCGGCGCGCTCCTCCGCCCAAGCAACGGTACCGCCATTCAGCTTCGGTGCGACCCGAGTGCGAAAATCGGACAACGCAGTCTTGAATCCTTTACTCTTGGTCGCCTCGCCAAAACACACAAACGACGCACTCGAAGAGGTCACCAAATCCTCATCGTCGCCATCGGTCGGCACCGAGGGATCCTCACTGCGGGTGACCGCCGAAGCCTCGACCACCGAGTAGATGTCATCGTTCTTGCGCGCGAAGTACAGACGCCCGCCCTCTTCGACCACATTGTAGCTGCGCACGCCATTGTTGCGGTAGGCAAAGATGAACGTCCCCTCGCCTCCGACCACCGGGCACACGAAGTAGCCTTCGTTGTAGAAGTGCAGGTTCATCGTACGGATCGGCTCGATCTTGATCCGATAAATCAAGTTTTGAGCAGAAGCCGGCAACACACCAGCCACCAACCACACGAACGCCACAGCAAATAAAGATTTCATACGCACAAAGAACAGAATCAGAACCTAGCTCCCTATCGAAGCCTAAAGCCCATCGAATTGCAACGCCCGACCAAGCGCCTGGCGACAAGTATACTGTTTGAACAATTGGCCGCGACTACGCAATTCCAATCGACCAGCCAGGACGGCGCAGAGCTTTCTCGCGTGAGCCCCCACCCTTTGCCTGCGGGCTACCAGAGCTGTGAGCCACACCGCATCACCGCCCCCTTCAGGGCCACCGATCATTTGGCATCACAGCGCCAGGCGGCAACCGCCTGCACCACAGGCTCCACCAGCGCCGGATCTAATGCCCGCTCACCGAGCACACTTACCGGCTGCACACCCCGCAGCGACGACGTGAGAAACACAGCAGGCGCGCTCAGCACGTCCTCACGGGTAATCACCCGTTCATCACAAGCCAGCCCCGCATCTCGCAAGCGATCGATTACGACCTCCCGCATCACGCCAGGCAAACAACCCGATGCCAACTCAGGGGTCGCCACCGCCCCATCCGAGCCCACGACGAACACATTACTCGTCGCGCCCTCGGCGAGTTCGCCGCGGTGGTTGAAAAACAAAGTCTCGTCAAAACCTTCCGCCCTAGCCTCGCGGAGCGCCAATAGATTCTGCGCATAGGACGTGCACTTCACGCCAGCAAGCGCCGAGGACTCGTTCAGCACGTGGCCCATCAGCGCCACCTTCGCAGCAGCCGCTGGCTCGGGGGTGCTTTCCGCCGCCACCGTCACCACCGGCACACTGGCCGATTCATAGACTGAGATGCGCACGCGGGCACGTCCGGTGACCAGTCCATTGCGCTCCAACACAAGCCGACACCAACGCGTCAGCGTGCTCGCAGGCGGCACGTCTAATCCCAACGCCACAGCATTCGATGCAAGGCGCTCGTAGTGCCGCACAGCATGGTGCAGCCGCCCGTCCACCGCCAGCATGGTGGTGAACACGCCCATCCCCGTGGTGAGACCGGGTGCCGACGCAGCAATCGCCGGCGCCGAGCGTGGCACCGCCTCTCCATCTACGATGACAAAATCAGCCATACCCGTTTCAAAGGCTCGAAGCCAAGTCCTAGAGCAAGCCGGTGGTCTCGTCGATCCGGCGCATCAGGTTGAAGCTTTGCACCGATTGAGCTGCCGCCCCTTTCCACAGGTTGTCCTCGGCTGAGGTCAGCACCAGGCGCTTGGTGCGCGGGTCGTGATGCCAGCCGATGTCGACAAAGTTGGTCTGGCGCACGTGACGCGTGTCCGGGAATCCACCGTTGCCGAGCAAGCGCACGAATGGAGCGTTGCGGTAGACCGCTTCAAGCACGGCCTCCACCTGCGACATGCTGGTGCAGCGCGGTGCCAGCTCAGCCACAATTGTCGTGCAAATCCCCTGAGTGATCGGCACCAGATGCGGGATAAAGGTAATCTTCACCGGCTTGCGCGCGGCAATGGTCAGCTCCTGCTCGACCTCGCTCAAGTGACGGTGACGCGGCAATCCGTATGGGCGCACCGACTCGTTGCATTCAGCAAAAAGAAGCGGAATCGCCGCACTACGCCCGGCACCGGACACACCACTCATGGAGTTTACCACGATAGTATTCGACTCAATCAAACCGGAGCGGACCAGTGGGATCAATGGCAGCAACATGCTGGTTGGGTAGCATCCAGGCGATGCCACGATGCGCGCGTTGGCGATCTCCTTGGCACGAATCTCAGGCAATCCGTAGACTGCTTCTTTGAGCAAGGCCGGAGCCGGGTGCACTTTGTCGTAGAACTCGCGGTACACGGACGCCTCGTTCAAACGGAAGTCAGCACTGAGATCAATCACTTTCACGCCCGCTTCAAACAAAGGCACCGCATACTCGGCGGCCACGCCATGTGGCAATGCCAGGAACGCGAACTCGATGCCGGATTTCGCCAACTCATGAACCGACGGCGAGGTGAACTTCAATCCATCCGCACCAGGGTACGCCTTGAACTGCGGCAACACTTCCACCAACGATTTCCCCGCATTCTGACGCGACGTCACAGTCGTCAAATCCACGCCAGGGTGCTTCAACAAGATCCGCAATAACTCGATCCCGGAATACCCGCTGGCACCCACCACTGCTACTTTGGCTTTTTCGACGTCGCTCATAGTAATCACAAATTGGTTCGCTCACCCGTCCGCGCAAGTACTTCCTACGCCCAAAATCACCGATCCGTCCGATACCGATACCGATACCGATAAGGATAAGGACGGAGACCGAATCCACAATCAACCGCCGCAAACGAGACGACCTCTGAAAACTGCCAACTGAAAACTAGCAAACTTATAAAAAAAAAACGCGGGACGGCAGCCTGCCGTCCCGCGTTCCTTTGAAGTCTGGAATCCGATAGGATTAGCCATTGTTCTCGATCACCTCAACCACGTTGCGGATGATCTCGTAGAACGATGCTGGCTCAAGGCTGGCACCACCGACGAGTGCACCGTCGATGTCCGGCTGCGAGAGCAGCTCGGCTGCGTTGCCGCCTTTGACACTACCGCCGTACTGGATGCGGATCTTCTGAGCGGTGTCTTCACCGTAGAGTTCGGTGAGCACGCTGCGGATGAATGCGTGTGCCTCCTGCGCCTGGGCAGCGCTGGCGGTACGACCGGTTCCGATCGCCCAAACCGGCTCGTAAGCGATCACGACGTCGGTTGCACGACGTGGACCGATGCTGTCGAGACCTTTGACGATCTGACGCTTAAGCACCTCTTCGAGTTGACCACCGTCGCGCTCTTCGAGGGTTTCACCGACGCAGAAGATTGGCTTGAAGCGCACTTCCAAAGCGGTAAGCAGCTTCTTGTTGATGATTTCGTCGGTCTCACCGTAGATCGAGCGGCGCTCGCTGTGGCCGATGATCACGTATTCCACCGAAAGCTCCTTGAGCATCTTGGCGCTGATTTCACCGGTGAACGCACCAGCTGGCTCCGACGACATGTTCTGGGCACCGAGCGACACGCCATTGGTTGCGCTGAGACCTTCTGCCACCGCAGGGATGGTCACGAATGGCGGGCAGATCACGGCTTCCACTGGAAGCTCGCGGGTAAAGTTGCGCAGGAACGGACGCAGGAACTCACCCGACTCAGCAGGTGTCATGTGCATCTTCCAGTTCGCGGCGATGATCGGTTTACGATGTGATGGTTTCATTGAGTAATTAAACGCTTGGAGAGAATTGAAAATTCGCCACCGGACGGCTAGCTGCAATTGGCAGGAAAAGCAAGCCAGCGGCGCAAACAACCCGGCGAATGAAGGTCCCCCTCCATCCGCCGGGCCATTTTAGAATTAGGCATCGGTCAAAGCAGCCACACCTGGCAGCTCTTTTCCTTCGAGCAACTCGAGGGACGCACCGCCACCGGTCGAGATGAAGGTCACTTCGTCGGCAAGACCGAACTTGTTCACGGCGGTCACCGAGTCACCACCACCGATGATGCTCACTGCGTCGGACTTGGCCACGGCCTCTGCCACCGCCTTGGTTCCCTTGGCAAACGCATCGATCTCGAACACACCCATTGGTCCGTTCCAAACGATGGTCTTGGCGTCGAGAAGCACCTTGGTAAAGTCTTCGATCGCTTTGTCGCCGATGTCGATACCTTCCCACTCAGGGTCGATCGCTGGACCTTCGGTCACGCGGGTCTCGGCGCCTTCTTTGAACTCCTGGGTCATGCGGGTATCCGCAGGGAGGTGGAATGCCACGCCCTTGGCTTCGGCCTTGGCGAGAATGTCGCGGGCGAGGTCCAGCTTGTCGTCTTCGACCAAGCTCTTACCGATTTCGTAGCCCTGCGCCTTGCGGAAGGTGTAGGTCATTGCGCCACCGATGATGAACGCATCCGCCTTCTCAAGGAGCGCGGTGATCACTTCGATCTTATCGGAAACTTTCTTACCACCCATGATCACCACGAATGGACGCTCAGCCGACTCAAGCTCGTCCTTGAGGTACTTGAGCTCGCGCTGAAGCAGGTAACCGGCAGCCGCCTGATCGACGTACGATGCCACACCAGCGGTCGATGCGTGGGCGCGGTGCGCGGTACCGAATGCATCGTTGACGTACACGTCAGCCAACTTGGCAAGAGCAGCGGAGAAATCCGCATCGTTCTTCTCTTCCTCGCTGTGGAAACGCAGGTTCTCGAGCAAAAGCACATCGCCCGCAGCCAGACCAGCGGCAGCAGCTTCCACGGACTCACCCACGCAATCATCAGCGAAGGTCACGTCCTTACCAAGGAACTCACCGAGCTTGGCAGCAACCGGAGCCAGCGAGTACTTCGCCACGCGCTCGCCCTTCGGACGACCGAGGTGCGACATAAGGATCACTTTGGCACCACCGTCGATCAGGTGCTTGATGGTTGGAAGGGCACCTTCGATGCGGGTGGTGTCGGTGATCACTCGGGTTCCGTCTTCCTGCTCCTTGAGAGGAACATTGAAATCGACGCGAACGAGGACGCGCTTACCAGCAACGTCGAGGTCTTGAACATTCAGCTTAGCCATGATGATAGATTGCGGTGATGCGGATGGGAGTCGGTCAATAAGAAGAAGTGCTGTCATCCGAACCAGCCACCTCTTCGGAAAATCGTTCGGCAAGTCGAGCCCGCTACGCGCGGCGACCGCCATGGGATGTGCTCAAGATTCAAAAAAAGCCCATCGGCAAGTGCTCATCCATGACTCGCGATAGGCCTAAAAAAACCGGGCGTGGCGCGGGAGAACAACGGAATGTTCGTCGCAGCCACGCCCGGCAAAAGTTAGGTCAACTCGGATTAGAGACCTTTGCTGAGGAGCTCGAGAGCGTCCACTGCACGGTTCGAGTAGCCCCACTCGTTGTCGTACCACGAGCAAACCTTCACGAAGTTACCTTCGAGGGTCATGGTGCAACCTGCGTCGAACACCGACGAGTGTGGGTTGCTGACGATGTCCTGGAGCACGAGTGGATCCTCGGAGTACTCGAGCACACCCTTCATGCGGCCTTCGGAAGCTTCCTTGAATGCTGCGTTGATTTCCTCAACCGATGCTTCGGTCTTGAGGATGGCAACGAAGTCGGTAAGGGAACCGGTTGGGGTTGGAACGCGGTAGGCGCCACCGTTGAGCTTGCCCTTCATCTCTGGGATGACGAGGCCGATTGCACGTGCAGCACCGGTCGACGATGGAACGATGTTCACAGCAGCCGAGCGTGCGCGGCGGAGGTCGCCGTGAGGAGCGTCGAGGAGACGCTGGTCACCGGTGTAGCTGTGGATGGTGCTCATGAAGCCCTTCTCGATGCCCCACTTGTCGTTGAGGACTTTGACGAGAGGTGCCAAGCAGTTGGTGGTGCAGGATGCGTTCGACACGATGTTGTGCTGTGCCGGATCGTAGAGCTCTTCGTTGATACCGATGCAGATGGTAAGGTCTGGGTCGGTAGCAGGAGCGGAAATGAGAACCTTCTTGGCACCAGCGTCGATGTGCTTCTGCGAACCTTCACGGCTGCAGAAGAAACCGGTCGACTCGAGCACCACGTCCACGCCGAGCTCACCCCATGGAAGAGCAGCTGGGTCGCGCTCGGCAAGAGCTGCGATCTTGTGACCATTGACGATGATGAACTCGTCGTCGTAGCTGACTTCGCCGTCAAACTTACCCTGGGTCGAGTCGTACTTGAGCAGGTGTGCAAGTGTCTTGTTATCGGTCAGGTCGTTGATAGCAACGACGTTCTTGAGTTGCTCGTCGGACATCGCGCGAAGCACGTTGCGTCCGATCCGTCCGAATCCGTTAATAGCGATTTTAGCCATGATCTGTGGATGTTAAGGTACTCCGGATGCCTTCTCCGAAGGATTTCCGCGGGCGATGGATTTATTAATTAGCCGCCCGTAGGATAAAGCCAAGGTAGACGCCTCACGCACCCCGTCAACCGACAGATGGTTAAGAAAGGTTGCATTTGCCCCGATTCCTGAACGCAGGGTGCAAATCCCCACCCACCACGCCGGAATCCGCCTGCTTTTCGCTGTGCCGATTCCTTGATCCGTCAATCTTGCGTTCCCCTAAGACCTCACCTACGGTGCGCGCATGCAGTGTTTGAAAGACCGTATCGCAGTCGTTACCGGTGCCGGACGTGGCATCGGTGAAACCATCGCCCGCACCCTCGCAGCCGCTGGCGCCAAAGTCGCCGTGGTAAGCCGTACCGAAGCCAACTCCGCCAAAGTGGCAGATGCCATCAACGCCGAGTTCCCGGGCGCAGCCAAGCCCTATGCAGTAGACGTCGCTGACTTCGCAGCCACTCAGGAAGCCGGCAAGCAGATCCTCGCCGACTTCGGTGGCATCGACATCATCGTCAACAACGCAGGCATCACCCGCGATGGTCTCTTCCTGCGCATGAAGGAAGACGACTGGGACACCGTGCTCGACGTCAACCTCAAGGGCGCATTCAACACCGTCAAAGCATTCTCCAAGCAGATCCTGCGCTCGAAGGCCGGCCGTATCATCAACATCTCGTCGGTCATCGGCCTCATGGGCAACGCCGGCCAGACCAACTACGCCGCATCGAAGGCCGGCCTCATCGGTATGAACAAATCCCTCGCCCGTGAGTTCGCATCCCGCGGCGTCACCGCCAACACCATCTGCCCAGGCTTCATCGTCACCGACATGACCGATGAACTCACCGAGGACATGCAGAACCAGATCAAATCCGGCATCCCTCTCGCCTCGTTCGGCCAAACCGAGGACATCGCCAACACCGTGCGCTTCCTCGCCAGCGACGAAGCACGCTACATCACCGGCCAGACCATCGCTGTCGATGGCGGCATGACGATGTAGTGCCCGGTTATTTGGAATTAGGTATCAGGGCTTGGGGATGATCAGCGCGCTGGTGCGCGGAGAATCCAAACAACCTCGCTCACCAGAGCGACACTTCTCCCACCAATCCCTAGTCCCGAATACCTAATACCCAGCCACCATTTTCCACCCGCGCTGCATCTTGTGGCGCGGGTGGTTTTGTTTTCACCCGCCCAAATCAAAACCTTTTAGCCGGAAGCCAAGTCGCCTATAACCAAGAGATGGGCCAGATCAAAGCGCAGCTAACCGATGCTTGGGAGTTTCTCACCAAGCGCGGCGCATGGCGCCCGATGCTCACAGTGCATATCGCGGTCCTGCTGCTCTCGGCATTGCTGTTCACCCCGATCACCGCGGCCACCGTCCGCACCTTGGTCTCCCTCTCCGGCCGCGCCGCGCTTAGCGACACGGAGATCGCATCGTTCCTGCTCAACCCGGCAGGCGCCATCGCCGCTCTAGCGATCACATCCATCGCTCTGACCATCGCGATCCTGGACTACGCGGCGCTAATGACCACGGCCTGGGCCTTGCATCGGGGTGAACCCGCCACCCTCATGGCAACCGCCGCCAGAATCCGAGGCACCGCCCCCGCTCTGGTCAAACTCGCGCTGCGCCTCATCCTGCGTTGCCTCGCCGCCGCACTTCCATTCATCGCCGGCATTGGAGCCACCTACTGGGGTTTGCTGCGCCACAACGACATCAACTACTACCTCGCCGAGCAGCCGCCGGAGTTCATCACTGCGGTCATTATTGCCACCTTGTTACTCATCGCACTTGGTGTCGTGTTGATTCAAATCACGGTCTCTTGGTTTTATGCGCTGCCGCTGGTGCTCTTCCGCCACGAGTCATCCAAACAAGCCAAAGCCCACAGCGAAGAGACGACCAAAGGGCAGCGCAAAGCCATCGCAATGTGGCTCGGGCTCTGGATCTTCGGCACCCCCATTCTCATCTCACTTCTCAACAGCCCACTCACCTTTGGCGCTCGCTGGCTGATCCCACACCTTCGCGATCACCTGCCGGCATTGTCACTCGCCCTAGGGTCGGCATTAGTCCTCACCACGACCTTGTCGTTTCTAACCGGCTTCGCAACTCTGTCTCTCCTCGCCTACCGCAACGTGCGAATGTTCGCAGCCGCAGGCCTGGACCTCCCCACCACCGACAGCCCAAAGCCCGAAGCCAAACCTCACGTCCCACTCGGCGAAAAGTCACTCCTCGCTTTAGCCGCATTGGTTTTGCTCTTCTCCGGCGCCCTCACCTACCGATGGCTCGGTCAAATCCAGATGCGCGACGAGACTCTGATCATCGCCCACCGCGGCGCATCCGCCACCGCCCCGGAGAATACAATGGCGGCCATCTACCAAGCACTTGAGGATGGCGCTCATTGGGTGGAAATCGACGTCCAGGAGACCGCCGACGGCGAGATCGTACTCTTCCACGACAGCGACTTCAAGCGCGTCGGGCGCACCGCTCTGAACATATGGGACGCCCAATCGTCCGATCTGGACCAAATCGAAATCGGCTCGTGGTTCGCCCCTGAATTTGCAAGCGAGACCACCCCCACCCTTCGCCAAGCTCTGGAAGCCTGTCGCAACCGCGCCGGCGTTCTTATCGAACTCAAATATTACGGTCACGATGAAATGCTAGAGCAACGAGTGATCAACATCGTCGAAGACCTGCAGATGGTCGACCAAGTCATGATTATGTCCCTCCAACGCCCGGGCATCGAGAAAGTTCGCCAATTGCGCCCGGATTGGAAAATCGGGCTTCTCTCGTCCGTCGCAGTCGGCGATCTCACCCGTCTCGACGTCGACTTCCTCGGCCTCAACGCACGCGCCGCAACCAAGCCGCTGATTGAACGCGCCCACCGCGCGGGTATCGACGTCTTCGTCTGGACCGTCAACGACCCAATTTCAATGTCGTCACTCACCTCGCGCGGCGCCGACGGATTAATCACCGACAAGCCAGCACTCGCCCGCGACGTGCTGCAACAACGCAAGGACCTCAACCCAGGCGAACGCCTGCTACTCGAACTCGCCCACATCTTCGGCAGCCCCAGCCGCCAGCTGGAACAGTAATCACGAATGGCACTAACTTAGGGCATCTCGTCGTATCGTGAGCGGCCTGCGAGCGGGCGCAGCGGTTTGGCTGAATCGAACGCTTGGCCGGATCGGGGCGTCGATTAACCCAGGGTGTGGTCGCCTGTGGCTCCCGTCACCCTGGGCTGGTTTGCGTCTCCCTTGCAGGGCGGGATTGACGACGATGGGGCTAAGTTAGTGCCATTCCAGTAGTCACATTTCAATGATCTCCTCGGCGCGCCCGGCGGAGATCACCCCAGTAACAAAGACTTCGGTCGCCAAGAGTCCTCTCCAAGTCGTCGCGAAGCGACAGCTTACCGGTTAGCCGGAGGTTTCAACCTCCGGATAGGAGCGCACGCATAAGGCGTCCCGCAGGGACGGTTTACACTGAGAGACGGTTGATCCTGCAACTACCCTTCCACAGGCCGCGCCAGCTGCACCGCCTCGTCGTAGCAATCCTCGAGCACCGCCACCTGCGACTCGAGCCCGAAGTTCTTTCGTACGGACTCCGCAGCGCCGCGGGACAAGTCGGCAAGCAACGCAGGATCACCCAGCACACGCATTCCGGCCGCAGCCAGTTCACCAGGTGACTTCTCAGGCACCAACAAACCATCCTTACCGTCGGTCACCGCTTCCGGGATCCCGCCATGCAAAGTCGCCACCACCGGCAGCCCGGCAGCCATCGCTTCCAGCATCGCATTCGGCACCCCTTCCTGGTCCTCGGTCTCGGTGAGCTCACTCGGATGCCAAAACACATGCCCACGGCGGAATTCATCGCGCAACTGCTCCTGGTTCAACCAGCCGAGCAACTCCACATTTTCCTGCAGCCCTGCCTCGGCAACCGCTGCCTCAAAGGCTTCACGTGACGGACCATCGCCGCACAGCACAAACTTCAAGCGTGGCCACTCAGTGACCATGACCTTCAACGCCTCAAGCGTAGTGAAAAGCCCCTTCTTGGGAATCAATCGCGACGCCTGGACAATCCGCCACTGACCGTCTTCGGGAGCCTCGCGCACAAATGTCTGCGAGTCATCAAATGGGATCGGCGTGTTGTTCAAACGCAGCTTCTCCCGCGGGCACCCGAGCTCCTCGAGCTTGTCGAGCAACGATCGGCTGCGAGCCAACACCAGCTGGGCATCGCGGAAAACCGCCTTCATCTTGTCGGCATAGCCCTCCTGGTCGAAAAACTTCACCACGTCCACACCGTGGAACGAAACAATCCACGGACCACCCCACGCGTGCAGCATCTCGTGGTACTTCACCGCCTTGTGCCCGTAGTAAACATGCACCAACGCAGGGTCATGTTTCGCCAATAAATCCGGCATATCATACGGATAGTACGGCTTCACCTCGCGGTTGATCGGGCGCGGCGGCGGCCACTGCTTGATCACATGCTTATACCAGAAGCGCAGGAGGAAGTTCCCCTTCAACCGTGGGCGCACCTGCTTGGTCATCACTTCGAGTGCATCCACGGGAAACATCTCCGCGTTCTGATGCTGCTCGGTGAAAACCACCGTGCGGTAACGCTGTAAATTGTCGATCTGACGGTAGACACTCTGCATCTCCGGCTTGAGGAATGTACCACAAGCCGACACCACTACCGGACGCTCATCCGCCTCAGAGGCCGGATCAACCTTCGCCGCCATTACTTCCGACCTCCCAGGTTCATCGGCCCAAGCGCTACGGCTTCATCGTAAATTGCTTCCAGTGCCGCAATTTGACGCTTCTGCTCAAAGCGTTCGCGCACCGAAACCGCAGCCTGTTCACCCATGCGCTGCCACAATTCGCGATCGCTGGTCAGACGGCGCACCTGCTCAAGCAGGCCCACATCGTCGCGCTCTTCTACCAAAAGCCCGGTCGACTCGTGGTCCACCGCTTCTGGAATCCCTCCGTGATAGGTTGCCAGCACCGGCAGTCCGGTCGCCATGCCCTCGAGCATCGCATTTGGCACACCTTCCTGGTTCTTGTCCGCAGTGATCTGACTCGGATGCATAAACACATGCGACTCCGCATACAACGCGTTCAATTCCGAAGGCGACAAGAACCCTGCGAAAATCACCTTATCCGCCAAGCCCAGCTTGTCGACAATGCCGCGGACTTCCTCTTCCATCGGTCCCTCACCGGCAATCGTAAACGTTGCCTTCGGGTGGTCTTTGACAAATTCAGAGAACGCCTTGAGCGCTACCGGCAAGCCCTTCTTCTCCACCAATCGGCAGGCCTGGATGAACTTCCACGCACCGTCCTCTGGATACTCACGCTTCACCGCTGGGAACACATCCATCGGAATCCCCGTCCGGTTGATCCTGATCCGGTCTTCCGGCGCACCCAACTCAATCAAACGGTCGCGCAGGGAAAACGAACGCGCCATCAACAACGGCACCGATTGCAGCAATTCCTGCAACCGCTCGATGTACCCCGGCTGGTCGTGACGCGGCTGCACATCCATTCCATGGAATGAAACCACCACCGGCAACGGGCTGCGCTGGATGATCGGCAACAAATGCACCCCGGTATGACCGAAATAAACGTGCATCAAATCCGCGTGACGACGGGTGAGTATTTTCTCCATTACACCGTACTCACCGCGATAGACGATTGGCGGCTCTTTCTTGATGTACTTCAGCCAAAAGCGGCGCAAAAAGTTACTGCGCACCTTGGGCTTCACCTCGACATCGTCGAATGGAAAGCGGTCTTCGCTGCGGCGCTCTTTGCAGATGACAAAAGTATCGTACCGATCGAGCCCGCTGACCTGACGGTAGATATGAAGCATCTCGGGCTTCAGGAAAGTAGTGCAATAACTGGCGACAACGGGCTTGCTCATGGATTCCAGTTACTTAGCTGACAATACGGACGCTGCAAGCACCATCCGCATCAACGACGGATCTCGCGTCGGCAGCGGATTCTATTCTTCGCCCTTGGACGCGTAGCGGCGCTCGATCTGCTCGATCTTGCGGATGTATCGGCTCAAAGGAGCGAGTTGATATTCCATCTCGGCCACCTTCTTGCCCTCCGGGGTCGTGACCACCAAAACAGGCACGTTGATGACTTTGTACTTCTTCATCAACTTCTGAGTGGTCTCGTCGATATCCTTCGGGTTCACCGCAACCGGCAACTCTACCAATACAAACGAATCATAGGTAGCACGGAAAAATTCCCACTTGGTCAACACGTCACGCACAAAAGCATCGCTCGGCTCATTCCACCCATGCCCGATAAAGGCGTACACAATCAGCTTGTCCTTGCGCTTGGCGACCAATTGCGCGAGCTCCACCTTCTGACGCCAGCCGTCCATAGCCTGTGCCGAAGGAGTCATGAAACCGGCGACCAATGCGCACATCAGTGCCAAGCATGCGCTTGCCATCATCCGGTTCCGTTTGAATACTCTGATCATTACCGGTCACTGATAGCCCTATTTTCGAATCGTTTCCAGACCTTAAACACCGTCAATTTTTATTACAACTCATGTCCGACTTGTTACTTCCCACTCTGTTGATCGCCACCCGCAACGCCCACAAGACCGAAGAATTCGCCGAAATGTTGGCGCCATTCGCTGAAGTCGTGGACCTCACCGACCCCGATTTCGAAAACCTTCCAGAGATCGACGAAACCGGTACCACCTTCGACGAAAACTCACTCCTCAAGTCAGCATCCATTTCCAAGATCACCGGCGGCATCACTCTAGCCGATGACTCTGGGTTGGAGGTCGATGCCCTCGACGGCGCCCCAGGAATCTACTCGGCCCGCTACTCGGGAGACAACGCAACCGACGCCACCAACCGCGAAAAACTCCTGAGCGAACTCAAAGACGCCCCCGCTCCACGCACCGCACGTTTCCGCTGCGTTCTCGCCTTGACCAAAAATGGCCAGACACTCGGCACCTGGTCCGGCGCTCTGGAGGGCACCATCGGCTTCGAAGAAGCCGGCGACGCCGGCTTCGGCTACGACCCTGTCTTCATTCCGGAAGGCGACACCCGCACGCTCGCCGAATACACCGCCGATGAGAAAAACGCCATCAGCCACCGCGGCCGCGCAGTCGAGAAACTCGTCGCCGCACTCCGTAACGGCGAAGTCGCACTCGGATAACTCGCTCCCCATTTGCTCCCAATCCCCCACTCCATGTCCCGTCGCTTCATCCTCGGAACCGCAGGCCACATCGACCACGGCAAATCCAGCCTGGTTCGCGCCCTCACCAATGTCGATCCCGACCGCCTGCCCGAAGAAAAACGCCGCGGCATGACGATCGAGCTCGGGTTCGCGCACCTCACTCTCGATGACTCGGCAGGCGATCAAATCGAAGTCGGTATCGTCGACGTCCCAGGCCACGCCGACTTCATCAAAAACATGGTCGCAGGCGCGGCGGCCATTGACGGCGTGCTACTCGTGGTCGCTGCTGATGACGGATGGATGCCTCAGTCGGAAGAACACCTCCAGATTCTCGAATACCTCGGCGTGCGCCGCGCCGTGATCGCGCTCACCAAGGCCGACCTCTCGGAGGACCCTGAATTCGCCGTCGAGATGCTGCGCGATGACTTGCAAGACAGTCACTTCGCCGAATCTCCCATCATTCCGGTCAGCAGCACCACGGGCGCAGGGATCGCCACGTTGCGCGACGAGTTGGTCCGGATGATTGAGTCCGCTCCGCTCCCTCGCGACACCGGAAAGCCCCGCCTGCCCATCGACCGCGCATTCTCACCCACCGGCGTCGGCACGGTAGTCACCGGCACGCTGACGCGCGGTACTCTCTCAGTTGGCGATCCTGTCATTCTTACCCCAGCCGGCACGGAAGGCAGCATCCGGGGTATCCAAAACCACAACGCAAGTGTCCCAGCGGCCGAGGCATCAATGCGCACTGCCATCAACCTCTCGGACATCGCTCTCGCATCCTCGGTTGGAAAGCGGGGCGCAGCCCGCGGACAAACCCTCACCACACCGCGCTTTGCCACCACGACGGACACACTGGATGTCGTCATCTCCCGCACGGCCCGCCACCACATCTCCGCATCCGACCGCGAGGTGAAATTGGGGCACCTCGGCCACGTTCACATCCACCACGCCGGCTCGCTCCACCGCGCTCGGCTCGTTCTCGACGTTTCTGTGCAACGTCAGATCGAACCCGGTCAATCGGCCATCGCCCAGCTCCGGTTCAACGAACCAATCCATGCATTCGCCGGTGACCGCTTCCTCGTCCGCGACGGCAGCCAACAACACACCATCGCAGGCGGTGAGGTGCTCCACCCATTTGGCAACCGCAGATGGTTCCACAAGGAGGAATACCAGCATTTCCTCGCCCAGCGCGTCGAAAACCGGGACGACCACGGAGTCACCGCCGAAACACTCGTCGAAACACTGGTCCACCACGACAAGATCATCAGCGACCCCTCGGTTCTCGATTACACGGACCGCTCGGATGCCGAACTCAATGCCGCCATCGACGCATTGGAGTCAAATGGAATCGCCCTGCGTACCCCGAACGGCATCGTCGACCAACAATGGTGGCAGAAAGTCGCCGCAAAAGCCGAGGCGGAAGTAGATGCATTCCACGAAGCCAAACCGGAACTCCCAGGCATCCCGGTGCTCAAACTTCAGAAAGCGCTCGGACGCGCCGCCGGTGACGACCGCATCTTCCACAGCCTCCTGCGCCACCTCTCGACTGCCGGCATCGAACGCACCGGCGTCAACGTCCACCGCGCCGGCTACACGCCGCAGCTCCCGCCCGCTATCCAACCGATCGCGGAGAAAATCCTCCAGCAACTCGACACCGATCCGATCAACCCACCGACCAAAAAGGAGCTCGCAACAGCCCCTAACGAGATCAAAGCTCTCAGCTTCCTCATCCGTCAGGGCAACGTGATCGAACTGGACGACAAATGCGTCATCTCCACCGCAGGCTACGCACAGATCAAACAAGCTGTCGTTGCATTTATCGAAGCCCAGGGCCCGGCCCGTGCCGCCGACTTAAAAACCGCCGCCGGCACCACCCGCAAGATCATGATGCCCGCCCTCGAACGCCTCGACGCCGACGGCATCACCGCCCGCGACGGCGACTTCCGCCACCTCAAAGCCCCACAGCCCACGGCCTAAACACCGCTCCGTTGTTATCGCGATCGCCCAGACCGGAATAGAGAAAAGGATAAGGATAACGAATCACGCCCACTCATCGCACCGACGCCCCCTCCCCCGGCGCGGCCCGTTTGGGAGCGCAGTGAGCATCACTGCTTTCGATTACAGACGCAGTCGGGAGTAATGGCAAACAAGACCACAAAAAGCCACGAAAACCAACGGCGATGGAGCAACCTCACTCTTGAGGTTGACCGTGCGGTGTCCCCCCCCCTAGATAAAGATAAGGAATTCTGCCCACACACCACGGCATCCCCTTCCCACGAACGGCGATGGACCAACCTCACTCTTGAGGTTGACCGTGCAGCACCCGCACACCATCAACGAACCGATGTACCTACCACCCCGCCCCCCCCATCGCAGAGCGATGACTTACCGGTTAACCTGCGGTTTCAACCGCAGGAACCATCACAACCACTGCACAAAAAAGCCGGCTGCCGTGATCTCGCACAACAACCGGCTCAAAAATGTATTCCAACTAATGCTTACTTAAGAAGCTTGGCGAAATCGGAAAGCTTGAGGGTCACCTGGGCTTCTTGACCACGCTCGATGTAGATTGGCACTTCGGTACCTTCCTTCACAATCTTAGCAGGAGCAGCGCCCTCATTGATCTCAAATCCTTCGAGACCGATCCACTCAAAGCGCACTTTGAAGTTGTCATCGAACGAAGGCTTAAACTGCACATTCAATCCATTCGCATTGAGAATATTCTGCAACTTACGACCTGCAGCAATCTGCTCGTCGACGGTCAGTGGACCACCAGTGCTGGAAGCAGCACCGCCGCCTGCACTGTTACGGGTCAAACCCAACTTGCGCTTGGTGGTTGCTACGGTAGCAATCGAAACACCGTGACGTTCAGCAATTTCAGCACCGGTTCCATTGCCTGCTTTCAAGTCAGCAACCAATGCTTCTTTTTGTTCTGGAGTAAGTCTAGCCATGCCGCACGAATAGCCATAGCACGTTTAGAGTCAAGCAAAACAAACCATATCAACGTATAAAAACACCAACCCAAGACTACAAAAAAGCCGTGTAACAATATCTGTCACACGGCTTTTGTTTTAGATTAAACTCAATCGACTATTAAACACCCACCAACAAACGGGTCGGCTGCTCGATACATTCTTTGATTCGGATCAAGAATGTCACAGCTTCCTTGCCGTCGATCAGACGGTGATCGTAGCTCATTGCGAGGTACATCATTGGACGGATCTCTACTTTTCCATCCACAGCAACCGGGCGCTGCTGGATGGTGTGCATCCCGAGAATTCCGCTCTGTGGTGGGTTCAAGATCGGAGTCGAAAGCAACGATCCATAGGTTCCGCCATTCGAAACGGTAAACACACCGCCCTGAAGATCCGACATCTGCAAAGCACCACTTTGTGCTTTCTGTGCGTAGTCGATAATATCGCGCTCGATCTCTGCGAAGCTCTTCTTATCACAATCGCGCAACACAGGAACGACCAAGCCCTTCTCGGTTCCGATGGCCACTCCGATATCGTAGAAGTGGTTCTGGACGATCTCGTTCCCTTCGATCGAGCCATTGACCGCAGGCACCGACTTCAAAGCCTCGACCACTGCCTTCACGAAGAACGACATGAAGCCGAGCTTCACACCGTGCTTCTCGACGAAGTCCGGCTGCAGCGACTTGCGCAGGTTCATCACTGCGCTCATATCGACTTCGTTGAATGTGGTAAGGATTGCAGCGGTCTGCTGGGCGTTCACCAAATGCGACGCGATCTTGCGGCGCAGCGGGCTCATCTTCTTGCGGGTCACGCGCCCTTCGGCGTCGACGACAGGAGCCGACGGCTTCTCGCTTGATGGAGTGGCGTTGGCGAGCGCGGCAAAGTTAGGGCGCTTGTCCGCGGCTGGTGCTGCCTTTGGCTCAGGCTTGCTCTCCGCTTTTGGCTCCGGCTTCTTTTCCTCACCAGCAGCTGCCTCGGACTTCTCCTCGGACTTCTCCTCAGACTCAGGCTCGCTGTCCTTAGGTTCCTCGGCCGCAGGGGCACTCTCAGCGCCCTCGCCCTCTTCGATCGTCGCGATCACGGTGCCGATCTCACAGTCTTCACCTTCTTCGACCACGATGGTCAACACACCGCTGACCTCAGCTTCCAGCTCCTGTGAAACCTTGTCGGTCTCAAGTGTAACCAACACATCACCCGGCGACACCGCGTCACCCGATTCCTTGTGCCATTCACCAACAGTCGCGCTGGTCACCGATTCACCGGCGGCAGGGATTTTCACTTCAAAACTCATGATATCTAAATAGTTGATTGGATAAATTTGGAATGTCAGCCCGGGCGCTCACCCGGACTTCGTACTCATCAGACAGTAAACGCTTCCTCGATGAGCTTCGCCTGAGCGCGCTTATGCGCGACCTTGGCACCCTCTGCAGGGCTCGCACTGGCCTCACGACCGCTGTAACCGATGCGCTCGCCGCAGACCTCTTCCAAATCATCGCGAACAAACATCCAGGCTCCCATGTTCTTCGGCTCTTCCTGGCACCAAACAAAGCGCTTCGCTTTGGTAAATGCCTTGAGCTCTTCCGCCATCAACTCGTGATGGAACGGACTGATCTGCTCCAAGCGTACGATCGCCGTATTGGTGATCCCTTGCTCTTCTCGGTAAGCCTCAAGCTCGTAGTACACCTTGCCGGTGCAGAAAACGACACGCTCCACGGCCGACGGCTTCACCGTGGTGTCACCAAGCACCTCGCGGAACGAGGTACCAGCGGCCATCTCCTCCAATGTGGACACGCACTTCGGATGGCGCAGCAAGCTCTTAGGCGTCATCAACACCAACGGCTTGCGGAACTCGCGGCGCACCTGGCGACGCAATAAATGGAAGTACTGTGCAGGGGTAGTCACATTGCACACCTGCATGTTGTTCTCAGCACAAAGCTGGAGGAATCGCTCGAGACGCGCGCTCGAGTGCTCCGGCCCCATGCCCTCATAGCCGTGAGGCAAAAGCATCACAATGCTAGACTGCTGCTGCCACTTGCTCTCCGCACTGGAGATGAACTGGTCGATCATCACCTGGGCACCGTTGGAGAAATCACCAAACTGAGCTTCCCACATGATCAACAACTGCGGCGCTCCCAACGAGTATCCGTAGTCAAATCCAAGCACCGCGGCTTCGGACAACAACGAGTTATAGACGCAGAACAACTCCTGTCCTTCCTCGAGGTTGGAGAGCGGCGTATAACGCTCACGTGTGTTCGCATCGTAAAGCACCGCATGGCGCTGGCTGAAGGTACCACGTCGGCAGTCCTGACCCGAGATCCGCACGCCATTGCCCTCAACGAGCAATCCGGCCCACGCCAAAGACTCGGCAAACGCCCAGTCGATATTTTCCCCGGACTCAAGTGCCGCGCGGCGCGCCGGAATGAAGCGCTTCTCAAGCGTCTTGTTCAGCTTGAAGCCTTCAGGCACCGTCGTCAGCTTGGCACCGAGCTCCTTGAGCTTCTCGATTTCCACCCCGGTATCCACTGCATCGAAGTTGAACGGCGGCGGCGGAGATGCCGTGGTCGAGCCCGAGAATGCGTTGATCTTCCCTTGCTCGGAAAGCTTCTTCATCTGGTCGAACTCATCTTCCAGACGCTGCAGGAAATCATTCTGGATTGCATCCGCTTCCGCCTGCGTAAGACGCCCGGCTTCAAGCATCTCCTTGCGGAACAAATTGGCAACCGTCGCGTGCTTCTGAATCTTCGCCACAAACTTCGGCTGCGTGATCGCCGCCTGGTCCGCTTCGTTGTGACCCTGACGGCGGTAACACACCATGTCGATCACCACGTCACAACCAAACTTCTGGCGGAACTCAAGCGCAAGCAAGGTCACAAACATCACGTCCAGCGGCTTGTCGCCATTGACGTGGAAAACCGGTGCCTCAATCATCTTCGCCACGTCGGTGCAGTACTGCGACGAGCGCGCATCTTCCGGCGATGTGGTGAATCCGATCTGGTTGTTGATCACCAAGTGCAAGCTGCCCCCGGTGCGGTAACCAGGCAGCTGCGAGAAGTTCAGCACCTCGGCCACCGTCCCCTGACCAGCAAATGCCGCATCACCGTGAATCAACACAGGCAACACACGCGAGCGGGTCTTGGCGTCGCCGATCAAGCGCTGACGCGCACGCGCCTTGCCCTCGACCACGGCATTGACCGCTTCGAGGTGACTCGGGTTGGCTGCGAGAGACAAACGAACGTCGTGCCCTTTCGAGTTCGGACGCACACCCTCGAAGCCGAGGTGGTATTTCACGTCGCCGTCACCCGCCACCACGCTCGGCATGTATTCCGGCGTGAACTCATAAAGGATGGTCTTGAGTGGCTTCTGCAGGAAGTTGGCCAGGACGTTCAATCGTCCACGGTGAGCCATCCCCATCTCGATCTCATCCACTCCGAACTCACCGGCCGCATCGTGCAGCGAGTTGAGTACGACCATCGCCGATTCGCCACCCTCAAGCGAGAATCGCTTTTCCCCGAGGAACTTGCGCCCGAGGAATGTTTCCACGCTCTCGGATTCCACCAACCAGCGCAGCACATTGCGGATCTGGTCGTCGCTTGGTTTGAACTCGAAGCGGTTCTCGATCTGCTCGCGCAACCAGTGACGCTTCTCACGGTCCTGGATGTGCATGAACTCAAATCCGATCCCCTGACAGTAGATCTCTTCAAGGTTGCGGCGCAGTTCGCGCAGCGTCATGCGCTCGCCATCACGGAAGTACTGAGTCGCCACTTCGCGGTCCAAGTCGCTCTCGGACAAGTCGAACTCTTCCAAGCTCAATGCACGGATCGCGTTCGGAGCCTCATCGTCGAGTGGATTCAACCAAGCCTGCATGTGGCCAATTGCGCGGTATCCATACACCATCGCAAAGAGCTTGGTCCGCAAGCGAACCTCGGCATCTACCGCCCCCTCGTCGCTCAGCGCCACCGCAGCCGCCGCGCGTTCCTGTTTCGTCTGGGCAGTACCCAGCTCGAATCCTTCAAAAAACGCTGACCAAGACGGGTCAACTGAGCGTGGATCGTTTTTCCACGCATCGTATTGCTGTTCTAGCAAGTCGGCATTGAGCCGCGGCGACACATTTGACTTCATGGGGTAATTACCTGGATAGAGAGAGATTGGTCGAAAATGAAATGGCGACTACGATGCACGTTCAGATCTCTATGAAAAGAAAACATTGTCCATTTTTCGACAATTTTTTCAGCAATCCAAACCAATCCGACAGGCGCCCCAAATTCCCCATTGATTCGGCGCTTCCCCAGCTCACGCTCCCCGCCCCGCACCGGACGATTTCAACTGGAAATTAAGCCAAACGCTCCGGCTTGGATGGCCATCCTTCCAGCCGAACCCCACAGCGTGGCACAGCGCTCACAAAAGAGTCGCTACAGAGGCGAATCGGTTCTTGTCATTGACTGTGGACGTCTCCACTTTTGGCATGCCATCGCCAGAAGATGCGCTAAGGTCGCACCTCGCTAACTTACACACCTACTTTCCGCCCTATGATCATTGATGTACGCAATGTTTCCCGCCAGTACTACTCCCGCACTGCGGTCGACAACATTTCGTTCTCTGTGAAACCCGGCGAGGTCGTCGGCTTCCTCGGCCCGAATGGCGCCGGCAAGTCCACCACCATGCGCATGCTCACCGGCTACCTGCCGCCCACCCGGGGCAGCATCCAGGTCGCCGGTCACGACGTTCTCACCGACTCCATCGCCGCCCGCCGCGAAATCGGATACATGCCGGAAAACGTTCCGCTCTACACCGACATGCGCATCAAGGAATACCTGCGCTTCCGAGGCCGGCTCAAGGGCCTCTCCGGAAAAGACCTGCGCGTCCGTGTCGGCGACGTGATGGAACAATGCGGGCTCACTCACGTTCGGCGCAAGATGATCGGCACCCTCTCCCGCGGCTACCGCCAGCGCGTGGGCCTCGCCGACTCCCTCATCCACCAGCCCAAACTCCTCATCCTCGACGAACCGACCAACGGCCTCGACCCAAACCAAATCCGCCAGGTCCGCGATCTCATCAAGTCGCTGAGCGAACGCCACACCGTCCTGCTCTCTACTCACATCCTTTCAGAAGTCGAAGCCGTCTGTGACCGCGTCGTCATTATCAATGAAGGGAAAATCAAAGCTGACGACACCCCGGACAACCTCGTTTCCAATCTGCGCCGCGCCGGCACCGTTTTCCTCGAGATCAAAGCAGACCCCGCAAAAGCAGAAGAACTGCTGCGCCAGGTCCCAGCGGTGAAGCAAGTCACGCTCCAAAACTCAGCCGATGGCTGGCACTGGTTCGTGATCCGCGCGGAATCCGGCACCGACACCCGCCAAAACATCGCCCGCCTTTGCTCCGCTCAAGGATGGGACCTGCGCGAACTCGGCCGCAAATCAGCCAACCTGGAAGACGTCTTCGTCGAACTGACCCAGCGTCAGTTCTAATTCCGGCGCATCCCCAAGACTCCGATTTATCACCCCACGACTGTCTCGTTATGACATTCCCCACTCTCCTCCGCAAAGAACTGCGCGGATTCTTCCTCTCGCCCGTCGCATTCATCGTGCTCGCCATGATGATGCTGGTTCAGGGCGTTTCGTTCATCTTCGCGCTCAAACCACTGCTCACCGCCCCACAAAGCCAGAGTCTGGTCGCCACCCAGTTCACCAGCGCGCTGTTCTGGATCCCGCTCTTTGTGCTCTTCCCGCTGATCACAATGCGCCTCTTCTCCGAGGAGCAGAAAATGGGCACGCTCGAGATGCTGCTGACCGCCCCCGTTCGTCTGGGTGAAGTCGTGCTCGCCAAGTTCTTCGCCTGCTTGATCTTCTACCTCGTGCTGTGGGCTCCATCGCTCAGCCACTACGTGCTACTCGAATGGATCGGCGGTGTCTCCAACGCCTATCCGAAGTTCAGCCTCGGTGGCGCGTTCACCATGCTCGTGCTACTCGGCGCCATGAACATCAGCATCGGCTGCCTGGCATCTTCACTGACCACCAACCAGATCGTCGCCGGCATTCTCACCTTCGCCTTGATCGTGATGCTCTTCCTTCTCGGCCACCTGCCGAGCGGAAGCCTCGGCGGCCTGACCCAGCCGGTGCAGGAGTTCTTCGAGTACATCAATTCGGACCTCCACATGCGCCGCTTCACCTCGGGCAATTTCGATAGCCGCCCGATCTTCTTCTACCTCTCGGCAACCGTGGTTCTGCTCGTGACCACCACCGTCACACTCAACGCCCGCCGCTGGAAGAGCTAAGCTCCGCACCACGCAGCCCCACCCCATTTTCCCTCCACCCACTTTCCATCTTATGTCGTCAACCGACCCTAAGAACGACCAAGCACCAGCCGATGCCAAAGCCAAGGAGCCCAAGCAAGGCGCCAAGGCCACCCGCATGCGCTCGGCCGCCCACGCAGCCAACACATCGGTACAGATCGGACTACTCGTCGTCATCTTCCTCGTTGCCAACTTCGGCGCCGCCAAGTGGTTCATCAAAAAGGACCTCTCCCCGAACGAGCAGAACACCCTCTCGGAGACCACACGCAACGTGATCGACCAGATCGATGCCGATACCCGCATCATCACCGCGTTCTCCCAAAACAGCCCGGACTTCCAACGCGTCGTCGAGCTGACCGAACTCTACGACGACGAAGCCGGCACCCGCGTGAGCTCGGAGGTGCTCGACCCGGTGCGCAACCCAACCCGCTCACGTGAAATCAGCGCCAAGTTCAACCACGAGTTCACCGGTAACGCGGTTCTCATCATCCAAGGCGACACCATGCGCGAAATCCCGGAGGACGAGCTCTTCCACCTTGAGCGCAACCGTCAGGGCGAATGGGTTCGCGGTGCCTTCGGAGGCGAGGACGCCATCACCTCAACACTACTCGAGCTCGAAAGCGAACAGCGCCGTGTGCTCTACATCATCACTGGCAAGGGCCCATGGCCACGCACCCCGAAGGGCTCTGGTGCCGACACGCTCGCCACTCTCATCGCCAAACGCCAGGGTGTCGAGGTTCGCGAACTCAGCCTGACGGACATCACAGAAATCCCAGCCGATGCCAGTGCCGTCGTCGTCGCCAACGCGAAGTACGACTTCAATGGCGCCGAGATCCGCATGCTCCACCGCTTCTTCGAAGAGCGCAAAGGCGGCATCATCACACTGCTCAACCCGGAAGCATCGCTGCCAAACTACTACGCCTTCCTGCGCCTCTACGGGATCGATCCAGTGCCACAGGTCGCCGTCACCCGCGCCAGCCAACTCGGCGGCAACGACGCCACCATCTTTGAAGTACCTGTCGATTTCGTCGCCGGACCGGAACTGACCGACCCATTCCTCAACATCGACGCCACCTTCCCCGGCCGTTCGTCGCACCTCATCGTCGACGAAGCCAATGACGAGCTCTTCCGCCGCAAGATCTCGGTCGCCAAGGTCGCCATCAGCAAGCCGGAGTTCTGGGGTGAAAGCACCCCCGCCGCAACTCCAGCCACGTTCGACGCCGCAACCGACACTGACGGACCACTCACGCTGGCAGCGATCGTAGAAAAGCGCAGCGTGGAGGACAAAAAGCTCGGCGTCCGTTCAGCCCGCATGGCCGTGATCGCCAACCCACACCTGCTCGACCCAACCACCCTCACCCAGGAAAATGTCGATTTCCTTTTCTCCGCCATCAGTTGGTCCATGGGGCAGTCGTCCATGATCGGCATCACCCCGGCCCAGCCAAGCATCTTCAAACTGACTCTCAAGGAAGGCAGCCAAGGCACACTGACCTGGGTCATCTGCGCCCTGATGCCTGCGATCACATTGATCATCGCCTACCTCGTCTGGCAGCGCCGCCGCGCCTAACCCCAGCCCCGGACTTCTCAAAGCCCATCTGTCATCGTCATGCGACTCGGCTCCAGCCTCTTGCTCATCATCATTGCCGCCACATCACTGTGGTTTGCCCGGGATGCGTTCACCCCACCGGACCCACAAGCCACCCCACCGGCAACGAGCGAACCCTTGGTGAGCTTTTCACCATCCGAGGTCGGGCAAATCACCATCACCCGCCAAAACGAAACCGCCACCATCTCGCGCGATCCGCAAGGACGCTGGCGCATGGACGCCCCGGTCAATGACCGTGTCGACTTCCAACACATCCTCGCCCTGCTCGTATCGCTCAACGGCATGGTGATTGAGGATCAGTTCACACTCGACCAAACACCGGCCACTCCCGATCAGGAGCCTGCAAACGCCGAAGAATTCCGCCTCGCGGACTCTGCCGTCGATCTCACCCTCAGTGGCCGCGACGGCAAAGAGATCGCCCAACTCCGTATCGGAGGAATCACGCCGCTGTCCGTCGATCAGATCCCAACCACCTACGTCCAACGTCTGGACTCCGACTACGACGACACCATCTTCGTCGTCGGCGGCAACGTGCGCATCATCGTCGACCGCCCATTCGACGCCTGGCGCGACCACCGTCCGCTCTTCCTCGCCCACCCACCTGTCAGCATCACCATTTCGGAGGGCCAGCGCCGCATCGAACTCACTCGCGAATCCCCACAGGACGAGTGGCACATGGACAGCCCGCTCAACACACGAGCCGATCAAGAAGCCATCGCCACCCTACTGGCCTCGCTGTCGGAACCGATCGCCACGGAGATCCTTCGCGAAGCACCGGCTCCCCCAAGCGGTAACAACACATCTCCTCCCTCCATCACCATCGAGCTCGCGCAATCCGAAGCCAACGCCCCGAAACCGGAGCCAATCACACTCACCCTCAGCCCACACCCAACCGGCGACAGCGACTCGCGGTTGTTGCGCTCAAATGACCGCGACGTCTCGCTCGTCGTGCCATCCCCTACCGCCACTGCGTTCAAACTCGACGCCACCCGCTATCGCTCGCGCCAACTCGTCGACTTGGACCCAACTGAAGTTTATAAGGTCATCGCGCGTGACCCAGCCTCACCTGCCCACACCTCTGTCCTGCGCCGCCGCGGACGCGAATGGGAAGTGATGCTGCGCAACGAATGGACCCGAGCCAACGACAAGCTCGTCTTCGACACCATCACCGCGCTCAACGAAACGCAGATCACTCATTTCTCCGACGACGCAGGCACCGACCTGGAAGCCTACGGACTGGACGCCCCGGTTCTCCAAGCCGCGTTCTTCCCTCTCGACGACCAAAACCCACTGCGCATCAACCTCGGCACCAAGAACGGAAAGACCTTCGCCAAGATCGACGGCAAGCCATTCATCTACGAAGTCCCGGATGCCACCCGTTTCCAGATCCCTGTCATCCCGGGCAGCTGGCAATCGCTTTCGCTCTTTGACTTCTCGTCGCTCGACATCCGCTTGGTCAACATCCGCCAAAAAGGCTGGCCCGATCTGGCACTCCGCTACGCGTTCATGGACGGCCAATGGTACGGCCTGCTCGGCGAAGAGGACGTAACCGCCATGATCAACGTGGCCGCCGCCCACCAAATGGGCACCACTCTCGAGCGCATGCGCGCCGTGCGTTGGTCGGTTGCACCTAACGCAGAGGTTTATCAAATGCTCAACGACCCGGTCCTCAGCGTCACTACCCGCATCGTCCCAACCGACGTCGACGGCACGGAGTTCCCTGCCCAGCAGTACAGCCTCGACCTGGCTCCAATGAGCGAAAATTCACCATACTGGTACGGCCGCATCAACCGCAGCCGCGACGTCTTCCTCATCGACGCCGCCACCATCGCCGACCTCCTCCCCCAGTCACTGCTCTCTCCCCAGTAGCCCGGATCCGCACCCCGCGTTCAGACTGGAACGCCACCGCCAACTGGAACGCCAAGCCTCGCCTTGGCAAACCGCACCACCCGCGCGCAGCGCGCTCACTCCCCCACCACCAACTCCGCGCCGCGCCTCTGGAACGCCAAGCTCCAGCTTGGCCACCACTCCATCCGCGCGCAGCGCGCACCCCACAAAAAAGGGCTCCCGCACGTAGATCACGCACAGGAGCCCTCATTAGGTAGAACTTACTTCGCCATCGCTGCCTCGATATCATCGGCGGCAATTGGCATCTCAGGCATCAGGTTCACCGTCGCGTCCGCACCCACGTAGTACGTGTTCTCCAGACGGATGCCGATGTTCTCCTCACGGATATAAACACCCGGCTCGATGGTGAACACATTACCCACTTCCACAGGCACGCCCGGCACGTTCACATCGTGCACATCGAGCCCCAGATGATGGGACGTTCCGTGCATGAAGTACTTACGCACCAGAGTAAACGGCGCCTCCTGAGCGTCCACATCCTCTTGAGTGAACAATCCAAGCCCAATCAGCTCTTTTTCCATCAGGCCCAGCACCTGCTCTTGATAATCCTTGAGCAAAATCCCCGGACGCAAGATCTCCACGCAACGTTCGAGCACGCGCAGCACCGCATCGTACACCGCGCGCTGACGCTCGGTGAACTTACCGCTCACCGGAATGGTGCGCGTGCTGTCAGATGTGTACGGTCCGAACGAAGCACCGCAGTCCATCAGCAAAAGATCCCCCTCACGGCAAACCGCAGCACTCTCCAGATAGTGCAACACACAAGCATTGGCACCGGTAGCAACAATCGGCTGATAGGCGAATGAACCGCCCGAGCGCACGAACTCATACGCCCACTCCGCTTCGACTTCGACTTCCTTAATCCCTGGCTTCACCGCGGCCAACACACGGTCGAATCCGCGCTTGGTAATCTCGCAGGCCTCTTTGATCACTGCCAGTTCCTCGCCCTCCTTGACCATACGCAGACGCGTCAGCAATGGCGACAAGCGACGGTACTGGTGCAATGGGAAGTTCTTCTGGCACTGGGCAATGAAGCGATCGTTGCGCGTTTCCACGCTACCTTCGGCGCGGATGTGCTCATTGGTCACCAAGTACACATTCTCGCTTTCGGCCATCAGCTGATTGAGCTTGCCCTCGAAGGCAGACGTCCAACCCACACTCTGAATCCCGGATGCCAAGGTCGCTTGCTCTTTGGTCAACTTGTCGCCTTCCCAAATCGCGATGTGCTCGTTGGTCTCACGCACAAACAACCACTCACGGTCCGCCTCGTTCGCCGCATCGGGGCACAGAATGAGCACGCTCTCCTCCTGGTCGACCCCACTCAGATAATAGAAATCCGCATTCTGTTTGAATGGCAGGGTTCCGTCCGCGTTGGTTGGCATCACATCGTTCGAGTGAACAATGACAATGCTGTTTTCAGGCAGCATTTCGCGCAGCTTGGCGCGGTTCTTGGTAAAGAGAGAAGATGGTGCGGGAGTGTATCGATATGCCATAATTTGATAGAGTTTCTTCTAGAATTTCTCCGCGCCACTATTCCTCGTCATCGTTGGTGCCGCCAGTCCGAATTCGATCAATCGAGGCCCGCACGGTCGCCATTGGAAGCGCATAAGTCGTTACCCGGTCGGCCCGTGCGATCAACACGGCAAGGGCCTCTCCATCCAGAGTCAGCACCGCACCACCCATCGCCGTAGGTGGCAGCGGCAAGTCGGTTTGAATCACCTGCGAGAAGCCCGACTTACGGTACGAGGTGCGCCCACTCATCTGCTGGTTGCGGTCAAACTTGTCCAAGGTCTCGGATGGTGACGCCAGCTCAGCTTCGACAACGAGTTGCTCGTCGCCTCGCTCCACGGTCACATTCACTTTGTCCCCTGGATCGTGCTCCGACAGGATCTTACCCAACGACTCCAACGTAGTTACCGGCGAATCCCCCACCATCACCAAAACATCATCCTTCTTCAGGCCCGCCTTCACCATCGGCCCGTCGGGCACCATGTCGGTCACCTTCACGCCCACCGGTTCTTTTCCGTCTTTCACCTCTTCACCGAGGAAAGCCAGTGTCCCGCCGCGCGTCTCAATCGACCGTGGGTTCGCGGAGACCAACGCCACCCGCATCCAGCCGATGCGCGGTGTGGATCCCACTACCACCGTACCGATTGGCAATTCGCCTTCCACCGGCGTCGCAGGCTCCAATGCCTCCGCATGCTCACCGGTCAGCTTCAGCAACGCCAGATCGTTATCATCATCGATCCCCACTACCTCAACCTCCATCTTCCGCCGCCGCGCATTGCTGGCATAAATCCCATCCTTGCCCTTGAGCTCGGAGGCTTTGGTCACCGCAAATCCCGGCTCGACCACCGTCGCCAGCGCAAACGGCCGACGCTCAACATGCAAAGTCACCGTGCTCTTCTTTGAAACCTCCGACGCCGTATCAAAGGCCTTCACGGTTTCGCGTCCGTTGGTTCGGTCCTCCACCTCCAACAACGCATTCGCCGAAACCGGCACCACCGTGGCCAGCGCCAGCAATCCAGCACCCATCATCCATTGACTACATGTTCTCATTATTCGCCCTCCTTTGATTCATTCTTCTCTTCCTCCGCCGCATCCGGCTTCTCATCCGTCGTATTGTCACCATCCGCCCCCGCAGGCGGAGCCGGAGCTTCCTGCGGACGGCTCATCAACCGCACCCAGACCTCCGCCTCATCGCCACCCTCACGCTTCACACGCAACATCACCCGCTCTCCCACATAGCGCCCGGCCAACGCCTCGCGCACTTCCCCCACGGTCGTCACGTCATTGCCATCGACACTCAAAATCACATCGCCCGCCAGCAAGCCGGAATGGGCGGCCGGAGCATCGGCCGCGACCTCACGCACCTGCAGCCCATCAGCTTCCTCCAACACCACCCCAAGCAATCCACCTCCCAGCTCCCTGCGGATCACCGCACCACTGCGGTACAGCTCGTCATTGTCGATCAACACACTCACCGGCACGTGCATACTGAACTCCACGTTCATTCCGACCCGGCTGTTGATTCCGATCAACCGCCCGTACAGATCAAACAACGGACCACCGGAGTCCCCGCCAATCAGCACGCAATCACTCTGCACCGTCGTCGGCTCCATCATCACCACGCGCCCCATCCGCACCACCGGACCACGCTTCTCATCCCAGCCCCCACTGTGGCCCATGGCAAACACCCAATCCCCGACCTTCAGCTTCGAATAGTCACCCAATGGAGCCGCCTGAAACTTTACCCCATCCGGGTTGATAATCCGCGCCATCCCCGCGTCGGTCCGTTCATCCACCCCCAACGCCTCGCCGTCGTACTTCGTACCGTCGGGCATGACGATCTTCAGCGCGGTTCCAGGAGTCGCCACCACGTGGGCCGCCGTCAGGATCAAGCCGGACTCTGAAACAACCGTCCCGCTGCCTGATCCACCACCCGCCTGGATGCACACCAACGAGCCCTTCACCCTTGCCATCGCCGTCTGCAGCTCTTTTGAATACTCTTTGAAGAACGCCTCATCAGCAGGCCGCTCCACCGATATCACCTTGGCCGTCTGCTCCGCCGCTTCAGGAAGCCCGGCAACCACCAACGGTGGAGCCTCTTCCAACAACGGATCTTTCGGACGCTCGCCCTCGCCAACCACCGCGCCAGCCGCGGCTGCCATCCCCAATAAAAAAATACTCCAGGTCTTCATAGTGTCATGCACGCCGTCACAGCGACCGTGCGCCCACCGATCGTTCACAATTCCGTCGGGCAATCAAGAGCCATCAAGCACCGAAGAGGCACACCGACACGCCCACGGCAAATCGATGAAAAACGGACCACCACCTCTTTAAGCCCTCCTGCGGTGCTCCACCCGGTCGAAACCACGAACCAAGAACCAGTGAAAATCACCCATTCGCCCATGCATAACAGCCCAGCCGCAGCAGCTGAGAAAGGCACCACAACAGCCCTCAAACCACCAGCGTAGAGAAGAATAAAAAATCCACTTTCATCTTCGATGATCCCGCATAACGTCTGGCTTAGCATGTCACAGTCCCATCCCGCCATTCTCGCACTAGAAGACGGCACCTTCTTTGAAGGTGAAGCCTACGGAGCCCTCGACACCGTTCACGTCGGTGAAATTTGCTTCAACACATCGATGACCGGCTACCAGGAGGTCCTCACGGACCCGAGTTACCGCGGGCAGATCGTCAGCATGACGTACACCCAGATCGGCAACTACGGCTGCAACCCTGCCGACTTCGAGAGCAACGAACCACACGTTCGCGGCTTCGTGATCGAGGAACTGTGCAAGCAGCCATCCAACTTCCGCTCGGTCGAATCGCTCGACGCATTCCTCAAGCGCCACGACATCCCGGGCATCCAGGGAGTCGACACCCGCGCCCTGACCAAAAAGCTGCGCACCGCCGGTGCCATGCGCGCCGTGATCGCTACCAAGGCAATGACCGCCGAGGAAGCCGTTGAGCTCGCCAAGAACTCACCAGGCATGGAAGGCATGGACTACGTCAAAGAAGTCACCACGCCTGACATCTACAAGTGGGATCCGGAAAACAAAGAGTCCCGCGAATGGACCATCCCGAACCCATCGCTCGACGACGAACGTGCCGCCAAGCTCGAAGAGGACGACAACCAGGTCTTCCAGTCGCTCGCTCCTGTGCGCCACCACATCGTCGCTTACGATTTCGGCATCAAGCGCAACATCCTGCGCCGCCTCCGTCAGGCAGGCTTCGCCGTCACCGTCGTCCCTGCCACCACCAAGGCGGAAGACGTGCTCGCGCTCAACCCGGACGGCGTCTTCCTTTCCAACGGCCCTGGCGATCCGGCCGCTCTCGACTACGTCCACACCGAAGTGGCCAAGCTCATCGACGAGAAGCCAATCTTCGCCATCTGCCTCGGTCACCAGATCATTTCCCACGCAGTCGGCGGCAAGACCTTCAAACTCAAGTTCGGTCACCGCGGCGGCAACCAGCCGGTCAAAGACCTGCGCACCGGAAAGATCTCCATCACCTCACAGAACCACGGCTTCGCTGTCGACGGCGACTCGCTGCCTGACAACGTCGAAGTGACCCACGTCAACCTCAACGACGAAACCGTCGAGGGCCTGCGCCTCAAGGACAAACCTGTCTTCTCCGTGCAGTACCACCCTGAAGCAGCTCCTGGTCCAAATGATGCGAGCTACTTCTTCGATGAGTTCGCTGCACTGATCGACTCGACAAAAGGTTAAGTGCCGAAAGTAGTCTTGATTGGTTGAACAATTTGGCGTTAAGACTGCGTTTGCGTCTTGCGCCAATCAACCCAACTACCGCACTCAGACCATGTCCACTCTTCACATCAAGCTTGCCGACGGCACCGACGAACGCATCACCCTGACCAAGGAGATCACTACCGTCGGTCGCGACCGGCAAAATGATGTGGTGATCAACGACGAATCGGTTTCGACCTTCCACGCGGAGATCCGTTTGGAAGACGGCGTGCACATCCTGCGCGACGCCGGATCCACCAACGGGATCCGCGTCAATGGCGACCGGGTGAGCGAAGCCCAGCTCAACGATGGCGACCTGTTGCGCTTTGGTAGCGTGGCGGGATCGTACGTGGGCACCAAGGTGGCCGCGGTCAGCTCGGCTCCTGCTCCACCCGCAGCCACATCGGCTCCGGACAAGGTGCGCGAAGTTTCTGGCAACCGCCCAACGAACGAATCCATCGTCGGCACACCAGTGGCAGGATTTGGCAGCAGCAAGACGAGCGACGCCCTGACCTCCCAGCAAAAAGCACTGATCGGCTTCGGATCGTTGGGCATTCTCGCCTGCCTCGCCGCCATCGTGATGAGCATCGGCATGTAGAGCGGCGGACGGAAGGCATTTCAAGGGTGAGATAATCGCACACGACCTCACGCTGCCACTTGCGCATTGTGGAAATCTCGCCACCCTGATGACTGCGCGGGAATCCGGCACGCTGCGCCTCGTCGTGCGCAGACCACAGACTTTTCATTCATTCATAAAGATTTCATTCTCATGTCCAACACCATCATTCTAGGCACCCAGTGGGGCGACGAAGGAAAAGGTAAAGTCGTGGATTTCCTCACTGAGGAAGCCGCGGTGGTCGTGCGTGCCCAGGGAGGCAACAACGCCGGCCACACCGTCATCGCCAACGGCAAAAAGTACACACTTCACCTGATCCCATCCGGCATCCTCTGGTCCGGTAAAACCTGCATCATCGGTAATGGCGTGGTGCTCGACCCAGGCGCACTGCTCGCTGAGATCGACACCCTGATCACCGAAGGCATCGAAGTCAGCGCGGAGAAACTCAAGATCTCCGACCGCGCGCACATCACTCTTCCAATCCACCGCGCACTCGACAAAGCACGCGAAGCGCTGCGTGGATCGAACGCAATCGGCACCACCGGTCGCGGCATCGGCCCGACCTACGCCGAGAAAATCAACCGCACCGGTCTGCGCATGGTCGACCTGCTCGTCCCTGAGCGCGTCGAAGAACGCGTCACCGAATGCGTCAAGCTGGGCAACCCAATTCTCGAAGCCGCCGGCATGGACCCTCTCGATCCAGCGCCAATGGTCGAAGAACTCCTCAAGCACGCCGAGCGCCTGCGCCCACACGTGTGCGACACCGTCTCGTTCCTCGCCGGAGCCATCGAAGCCGGCGTCTCGATTCTGTTTGAAGGCGCCCAGGGCACCTACCTCGACATCGACCACGGATCGTACCCATTCGTCACCTCGTCGAACACATCGGCAGGCGGAACCCTTACGGGATCCGGCGTTCCACCACGCGCAATTGACCGCGTGATCGGCGTGACCAAGGCCTACACCACCCGCGTTGGTGCCGGCCCATTCCCAAGTGAGAACGCCGCGTTCTCCGAGTACATGCACGAGAAGGGCCTCGAGTTCGGCGCCACCACCGGTCGCCCACGTCGTTGCGGATGGCTCGACGTGCCACTGCTCCGCTACGCACGCATGGTCAACGGCATCGACGAACTCGCCATGACCGTGCTCGACGGACTCGACGAGCGCGACGAAGTCAGCATCTGCACCCATTACCTCATCAATGGCGAGCGTGTTGACCTTCCACCAGCAGCCGTCGAAGACCTCGAGGCCGCGATTCCTCAGTTTGAGTCGATGCCAGGCTGGAAGTGCGACACCACGCAGTGCAAGTCGTTCGACGACCTTCCGCCTGCAGCCGTCGCTTACCTCGAGCGCATCGAGGAGCTCACCGGCATGCCAGTGACCATCCTCGGCGTTGGTCCGGACCGCGAACAAACACTAGTCAAAGGATAATCACCAACGGGGTGTCGCCGAGCCAAGCACTCCGGCGGCACCCCTTTTTTTTTACCTCCATGGCAACGCCCCCCGCACAGCCAAAGATCCCGAAACACGTCGCCATCATTATGGACGGCAACGGACGCTGGGCCCGTGAACGCGGACTCCCTCGCGCAGCTGGCCACAAGGCCGGTGCGGAAGCCGTTCGTGAGACCATTCAAGGCTGCCGCGATCTGGGGGTCGAGTTCCTCACTCTCTACGCATTCTCCTCGGAAAACTGGGACCGCCCAAAATCCGAGGTCAGCGCGTTGATGAAGCTGCTCGAGAAGTTCCTCAAGGACAAAGCAGACGAGCTCATGGAGTGGGATGTGCGCTTGCAAGCCATCGGCCGCCTCCACGACTTGCCGGACTCCTGCCAGCGCCAGCTCCACCAAACCATCGAGCGCACCGCTAACAACAAAGGACTCACACTCATCCTCGCCCTCTCCTACGGCGGACGCGAAGAAATCATCGACGGTGTGAAGTCCGTCATCAAAGCGGTGCAAGCCGGCCATATCGACGACGCGATGATCACATCGGAGTCGTTCTCACAGCACCTCTACACCCGCTATTTCCCGGATCCGGATTTGCTCATCCGCACCAGTGGCGAGATGCGCCTTTCCAACTTCCTGCTGTGGCAGGTCTCGTACGCCGAGTTTGTCGTCCTCCAAAAGTGCTGGCCGGACTTCCGCGCCGGCGACCTCCGCGACGCCGTGGCCGAGTTCGGTCGCCGCCATCGCCGCTACGGCAAGGTCTAGCCCGGCGAAATCGCCGGATACCCAAGCCCCCACGGTCGCTGCTAGCGGGCCACCGTGTGGAACGCACGTCTCATCCCACGACCAGCGCGAACGACCACTAACGCGCGAACTCACCCTCGATCACGTCGAGATAACCAGAGATCCTATCGTCCCTCTCGCTAGATGGAGCCCGCAGCTCGTCGAGCACATCAAAGAACGGCTTGAATGGATCACCGCTGGTCGATCCCGGCGTCACCACCTCCATCCAGTTGAGGACGTCCGCAATCGACGCCAGACGCTTGGCCAGCAGCTCACCGGAGCGCTCGAGCGCCACAATCTCCGCCACCCGCTTGGCCTGCTCTTTGCTCCGGATCTTGCGCTCCATCAAACCGGTCACCCTGTCGATCAACTCGCGCACCAATGAGCGGTATGCCGGGTGGATATCCGCCTGCAACGAAATCAAGCGCGTCCGCATGCTGTTGAGCGCGGTCAACCGGGCTTGATCCTCTTCGATTACGCCGATTTCCTGCAATGGAACGTCGCGCGTCTCATTCCCATTCTCCCCCTCGACCACGTACACCAAACGCAGCGCCGAGCGGATCCTGCGGGTGCTCTCCTCCGGGCTCACATGGTCCATCGCATCCGGGCTCGCCATGCCGGCCACCTCGAGCGCCCACCACTTCTCCAAATTGGACGGCCCCATCGCCAGGTTCTGAAAGTGCCGCTCGATCATCTCCATCGCACTCAACTCGGCAAACGGCAAATCACGCAGCATCTGCGCAAACCTCGTCGTCCCATTGATTTGATTGAGCAAAGTCAGCACCAGCGCCCCGGTACTCGCATCGTAAATCCGCTGCCCCACCTGGGTCAGCTCGGACGGATCTTTCTCCAACAGTTGCTCAACCGACATCAGAGTCTCACCCTGCATCATCGCTTTGAACAACTCGGTGCGCTGGCGGTCCGCTCGGAAAGCCATGGCCTCGACCACTCCCCGCCACAGCCACTCGGGCAAAACATCCCCCTCGTGCACCTCGTCGGGACGCGCCCGGCGCAGCCCTTGCTCAAGGATCAACGATTGCACCAGTACATCACGCAGCCGTCGTTCCGAGTACGCTTTCCCCGGCTTGGTAAAAACGGTCAGCAGATAGCTATGGCCATCCACAACTTCCACGCGCAGTACCGCCCCGCCGTCTGAGCCATCGGCAGGCAGTGAACGCACCACAATCCGCAGCCCCCACTTGCTCCCTTTTTGGCCAATCAGCCTGAGGAAGTCCTCGCGCACGTCCTCCGCAAAAGCCGCCACCTCCGCCCGCCGCGGACCGTCATCACCATGCACAATGAACTGCCCCGAACTCGAGACCGTCATGGTTTGATCGGCCGCCACACCATCAGCCACCTCAATGCGCACATCGGACGCCGCCTCATCTGCCAGACCCGACGCCCCCGCCGCCAACCACAACGCGGCACAAGCACTGCCCGTGCGCACCACTCCACTCCATGCCTTGATACTGGTCATCATCAGGTGCTGCCGTCTATTAGAGCGTCTGCGGAACCAACACGAGCTGCCCGTCTTCCACACGGATATCATCAATCCGCTCGATCATCCCGAGCTCGCTGCTCATCGCATTGACCAATGAGTCCAGCGCAGGCTTTACCAGACCGACCGTCCCTCTCCCGGCCGGCAACTCAAGCTGCCCGAAACGCACGGCCTGATATCCGATCTTCCGGTTATCCCCTTCAAAATCCACAGACACATGCACCGCAACGGTGCGCTGCATACCGCGGATCGTCCGGTCAAAAATCACTTCCATCAGCCCGGGCTTGAGGCGCACTGCCACTCCATTGAATTCGGCGGCATCGGCCAGCGCTCCGGTCTGCTCAAAGTCCACCCGGCGTGCCACATAAGCATTGAGCTCGCTCTCTGTGATGACCTGCTCCACACCTCCCGCATTCTCCAGCCGATACATCAAATTCGTTACCTCGCCCGCTGGAACCTCCCCCGAAACATACCCCTCGACGTCCGCCAAATCCTCAGGCTGCATCATCAAATACGCAGCATAGCCAAGCATCGCAGTGATCACCAACATCCCGAGAATCACAAAATTACCCAACGCACCGCCCGAGCGGACCTTGATCTTCTTCTGCGACTTCTTTTCTTGGATTGGGGGATAGGGTCGAAGCGTTGCCATAAACTCGGGAAAAGTTGCCGGACTCTACATCATTTACCCCTCATCCTCATACGAAAATCCCGTCAGATCACCATAGCCCCTCAGGTACGGACAATTACCTAACGCCTTCCCTTGACCCCTCGTCTCGAACGGAGCATCGTTTCGCACCTGTCACACGTAATCGATTTCACCCAATAGCACCCCCATTGCCTGCGTCTCTGCGCCCGTGGATCCATCGTCTTTCATCATGACCGCCCACCGCAAATCAACCACCCGCCGAACCATTACCTTGCTAGCAGCCGCCGCATTGGGCGTGCTCGCATCGTGCCAGGTCGCCCCAACGCGACTCGAAGGAGAAACCCTCTACCTCCACGACATCGCCCCAGCCAACACGGGCTACGTGCCTACCAGCCGTAACTCCGCCATCGACACCGTATCCTACTGGGACGGCGACAGCGCATCCGGCTCACCTTCCATCCGTATCAACCTGGCGGAACAAAAAGCCTACTTCTACAAAGGCTCGACTCTCGTCGGTATCTCGATGATCTCCAGCGGACGCGAAGGCTACAACACACCACGCGGACGCTTCAAAATCACCCAGAAAAACGCCGACCACCGCTCAAACCTCTACGGCGAAATCTACGACAGCAGCGGCAACGTCATCAACAACGACGCCGACTCACGCGTCGACAAAGTCCCACGCGGCGGACGGTTCGTCGGTGCCCCAATGCCATACTTCATGCGCATCCACGGAGGTGTGGGGATGCACGCAGGCTACCTGCCCGGCTACGCAGCATCCCACGGCTGCATCCGCATGCCCGAGCACATGGCGGAATCGTTCTTCAAAAACGTCAGCACCGGCACCCCAGTCACCGTCGAATAAGCATTCACCATGACCACCAGCAACGAACCCATCTCGTTCCAGATCGATTGCGAATCCCTGCGCGACCTGCTCACCCAACCCAAGCCACCGCGCCTCATCGACTGCCGAGAAGCCGATGAGCTCGCCGTTTGCGCCATCGAGGGTGCCCAGCACTGCCCGCTGAGCACGTGGATGGCACATTGGGAGCAATGGTTCACCAACCAAAGCGACCACGTTGTCATCTTCTGCCACCACGGCGTCCGCTCGATGCGCGCCACCGCATTCCTGCGCGACAAAGGCTTCTCTAACGTCCAGTCGCTCGACGGAGGAATCGACGCCTGGGCCACCGTCATCGACCACTCGATGAAGCGCTACTAACGCGCCCTCTCAGTTTCCTCCGCCCGCCCCCGGATCAACCAATGGGGGGCGGGCGGATTTTTTTTTACGCGGAGATCTCGCCACCGTTCCGTTACAATCTCCATTAATCCCTGCAATTGCCCGCCAGCCGCAAGTCGACCACGCTGCCAATCAGCAACCGCACATGCCCCGCGGAACACCTCATCATTCTCTATGGCCAACCAAAAATCAGCCCCTGAAGACAACCCCACCGGCTGTCTCGGCAAAATCTTCGCACTCATCGGCGCCGCCATCAGCGGACTCTACCTTTTGAACCCAACTCTGGGCTGGGTCGAACTCATCCCCGATAACATCCCTGGCGTCGGTAACCTCGACGAAGCCTTCTTCACCGGACTCCTTATCCTCTCACTCGCCAAACTCGGCGTCCGACTCCCCTGGCTGAACCGGAACCGCCCACCATCGAAAGAGACACCAGTGACAGTCGACGAGGATAAATAACCGGTCATCGAACCCGCAGAATTTGTCACACAAAGACTCCACAGCGCATAGAGCTTTTTCAAGGC
Source organism: Sulfuriroseicoccus oceanibius (assembly GCF_010681825.2). Classification (NCBI taxonomy): domain Bacteria; kingdom Pseudomonadati; phylum Verrucomicrobiota; class Verrucomicrobiia; order Verrucomicrobiales; family Verrucomicrobiaceae; genus Sulfuriroseicoccus; species Sulfuriroseicoccus oceanibius. Next base: position 2,689,308 of record NZ_CP066776.1, read on the forward strand.
AGCGGCGCCCCCCTCCTTGACCGATTCGAGAATCCGCGACCCACGGCCCCCGCGTACAAGCGAACACACGCAGCACGCAAAGCCTGCCCCCCCCACGGTGAGGATACCGTCAATCCACCCCACACCCGTACCGGACCGCAGTTCTCCAGTACGGCCACCAACCCCATCGAGCGCAGCGAGCCATCCCCCCCCTCCTCACAGGAGGACGGACCGCTCCGGCTCCCGGAATGGGGGCTGGGGTGAATCCTCGCCCTCCTTGGTTGGTCAATTTGAGCTATTCCTAGCTCCATCGGTTTCATACGAAACCGGAGGTTGATCAAGGTGGGGGTGGCCACCCCCACCTCGATCGCTGAAACAGTCACTCCGTTCCTCCTCGAGTCCTTGAACTCGTCTTTCAGCAAGGAGGCCTGTTTCCCTCAAATCCATCTGCAGTTCGTAGAGTTGCAAGAGCCCGAGAGCTCGTAGATCCAAGGTTGAAATACAGATGAACACTCAGAACAAACACTATATCGGCGTCGATGTCAGCAAAGATAAACTCGACTTTTATCACCCCAAAACAAAGCGCTCCTGGACCGTTCCCAACACTCCATCAAAGGTAAAATCGGAGCTCCTCAAGCTATCCAAACAACAGGACGAAATCCACATCATCTGTGAGCCTACCGGTGGCTATGAAAAGTGCCTCCTCGCTCAAGCATTGGAGCTAAACATTCCCATCAGCCTGGTTAATCCAAAGCGAGCACGAGCATTTGCCGAGGCCATGGGAATCTCAGCGAAAACTGACGCGATGGATGCCACGGTCTTGTCTCGCTTCGGAGAGTCGATCACCCCGGCATCCCGCGTAAAACCTACAGCTCTGCAGGAGAAGATGTCAGCGATCGCCAGGATTAAGGATCGTTTCACCCGCCAAGCTGCAGCTCAGAAAACGGCCCTTCAAAAGGTCACCGACAGCTTTGTGAAGAAGGAGCTCAAGACCCAAATCCAAAGCCTTGAGCGAGCGATTGCTCGTTGCCAAAAGCAACTCGACACACTCATTGCGAAAGACGCCGTGCTGCGTGAGAAGAAGCGCAAAATCGAGTCGATCAAAGGACTTGGTCTGGCTGCATCCACGGTCTTCTTGTCTGAAATGCCAGAACTGGGCGCAATCACCGACAACCAGGCTTCGGCTTTAGTTGGAGTTGCGCCATTCAACAAAGACACCGGCACTCATAGCGGCAAGAGGCACGTCCGCGGAGGAAGGCATTTACTCCGGCGCAGCCTCTACATGCCTGCTCTATGCGCCACGAACCACAACCCGATTTTGAAGGAATTTTATGGCCGTCTGATCGCCAAAGGAAAACCTCATCATGTCGCCATCACCGCCGTGATCCGAAAGCTTGTCAGACTCGTAAACCGCCTTCTTTCCGACCCCAATTTCGAGCCGATAAAACAAAATTAGAAACAGAGTTGCTGAAAGGAGGACGGACCAAAGCACAGGGCTTCAGCCCTGTGATCACCGCATCCCTCCCACATGCATCCTGAATAGATGCTGGAAATCGCCGCCCCCCCCCCATCAATCGCGGCATCAGTCGAGACTCCGCAAACCCGCACTGAAAACTTCGAACTGAACGCTAGCAAACTCCCATCCCCCTTGCACTCCGCCTACATCACGGCAAATTAGCTTCATGTCCGAAGCTATTACCGACACCATCGCCGAGCGCATCGCCGCTCTGGGTTACACCCTGCCTGAAGCCCCGGCCCCTGCCGGCTCCTATGTCAACTGCGTCCGCAGTGGCAACCTGCTCCACCTCGCCGGCGGCATCTCCATCGATGGAGACCGCAAATTCCTCGGCAAGGTCGGCGTCGACGTCACCCTCGAAGAGGCGCAGGAAGCCGCCCGCATCTGCATCCTCAACCGCCTCGCCGTCGTCAAAGCCGAGGTCGGATCACTCGACAAGATCACCCGCATCGTCGCCCTCGGCGGGTTCGTCAACTCACCTGCCGACTTCTACGACCACCCGAAAGTCATCAACGGAGCCTCCGACCTCCTGCTCGAAATCTTCGGCGAAAAAGGCAAACACAGCCGCACCGCTCTCGGCGCAGCCGCCCTGCCTCTCAATGTCGCTGTCGAAATCAACGCCGTCATCGAAGTCGAGCCAGAGGCGTAAAGCTCTTCTAGACAAGACCATGATCCAGCGCTTCGCAGCATCCTAGCGAAGCGCTGATTTCCCCGCAGGGGAAACGCAAACCAGCCCAGGGTGAAAGGAGCCTCCGGCGGCGTCACCCTGGGTTTCATCAGCACCAAAATCAGGCCAAGCCTGCGACGCAACCGAAGCCCACAGCTTTCCCGACGGCCGTTCCGAACGCGGAGCCACACCAACGTCCCAATCTCCAATCACTAGTTCCCAGTAACTACTCCGCCCATGACTCCCCACAAACGCATCGATGCCTCTGACATCAGCCACCTCAGCCCGGCGGCCGATGAGATCATTGACGTGCGTTCGCCTGCGGAGTTCGCGGAAGACCACGTGCCTGGCGCCATCAACCTGCCGGTGCTCAGCGATGCCGAGCGCAAGGAGGTCGGCACCATCTACAAACAGGTGTCCCCATTTGAAGCCAAGCGCACCGGCGCAGCACTCATCACCGCCAACATTTCCCGCCATCTGTCAGCCCATTTCGCTGACAAACCGCGCGACTACAAACCCGTCGTCTACTGCTGGCGCGGCGGCCAGCGGTCCCAAAGTCTCGTCACGATTCTCCAAGCCATCGGCTGGTACGTGCGCATCGTCGACGGTGGATACAAAGCCTACCGCGCCACTGTCATGGAGGCCAACAAGAGTATCCCACCCACCTTGCGTTTCGTGGTCGTGGGCGGCCTCACAGGGTCAGGTAAAACCAAGCTACTCCACACCATGGAGCGTGCCGGTGCCCAAGTGCTCGACCTCGAAGGTCTCGCCCACCACCGGGGCTCGCTGCTCGGCGACTACCCGGACGGCCAACCCCACCAGAAGTCCTTCGAATCCCGCATCGCCGCGGCGCTCCAATCGTTCTCCCCGGACCACCCGGTTTTCGTCGAATCTGAAAGCTCGCGCATCGGCAAGATCCACGTTCCCGACGGGCTGTGGGAACAACTCAAAGCCTCGCCTCGCATCGAGCTCGAAGCCTCAGTCGATACCCGCACGTCCATCACCATGGACGAATACCGTGACTTCCTCGACGATCCCGAGCCGCTCATCACCAAGCTCAGCTACCTCCGCCGCATCCGCGGCAACGACATGGTAGACCAGTGGATCACCGCCGCCCGCAACTCCGACTGGATCCCACTGGTCCGCTCGCTGCTCGTCGACCACTACGACCCCAGCTACTCGCACGCCCAAAAAACAAACTACCGCGATCCAGTAGCCCGCGTCAGCCTGGCCGACCACACCGCCCCAGCCTTCGAGTCCGCCGCCCGGCAAATGATCGCCCTCGGCGAAGAACACGTCGCCAAGTAAGGCTCACGCAGAGACCACGCTATCGCTATGGCGCAAAGGATGAATAGCGCAGCGAGCTAGTCCCCAGATGCTTAGGATGAGCTAGTCCGCAGATCGCTCCGATTCCACAGATTGTTTTTTGAACCACAGGGGACTCAGAGAGCGCGGAGTTAGGCCTTAAGAGGGCCGTCCCACGAAACGAACAGCAGATCATCGGAGTTTCGATTTTCCCGGCGCCACCTCCAAACAAGGCTCGCCTCATTCAACGACCTGGGATCAGCATTGCTTCAAGTTCAGCAAGGTCTCCCCTGTAAACATTCAAATCGACCTGCCCCTCGATTCCCCTCACTCGCCCTCGATCGGTGTATTGCCAAAACACCCACGCATCCGATGCCCAATCCGGCTCACCGTTTGTCGACCGCAACCAAAAGTGCTCCACGTCGATACCAGTAAGGTAATCATCATAAAATCCGCGCACTGTGTAGATGATGGGATCCACCCCGTAATACTCCCGCAAACGTCCCCGCATCACCTCCAGCTGCTCGAAGAACTCATCGTCTTTCATGACGGCTGATTCGCGACTGAATTCCAAATCAATCACAGGAGGAAGCGCGTCATTCAGCCGAGGAACAGTGGCGATGAAATTCATCGCCTGATCCGCGCCTGAGCTCGTTGTTCTGAAGAAATGGTACGCACCTACTTTCAAGCCAGCACCCTGTGCTCCATCCCAATTGGAACGAAACCTTGGATCTTGCCAATCTGCGCCTTCCGTCGCCTTGATGAACACGAAATCGATACCTTCTGATCCAACCGAATCCCACCTCACTTCACCATTATGATGTGAAACATCGATCCCCCTCACTGGATACCGGCTCACCGACGGGGCATTCGGCACCCACCACCCGCGCCAATAGGCAACAAGGCCGACCACCACTAACATATAGGTCAGCCAGCGTATCTTCCCCCATTTCATCCGTTAAGCTATAAGCTGACACACGGTAACTCAGTCAAGCCTACGGTTTGCGCCCAGCTAGCCAAACATGGCAAAAAGCGGTTCAGCATGTTCATCGCCTCTCGGACCGCCGGTCTCCAGTCCGGCCACCACACCCATCCGAGCGCAGCGAGCTGATCCGCAGATGCATAGGATGAGCTATCCGCAGATTACTCCGATTCCGCAGATGGTTTTTTGAACCACAGTGGACTCAGAGATCACAGAGGAAGATCTTAAGTGCGCCGCCGCCCGAGAAGAAACACCGGAGCGTCGACGTCCCCGTCGACCGCCATCACGGAGCGCAGCGACCACTTCTCTCTCCTGCAAGGCGATCGCAAACCGGCCCGGGCCAAAGTGTACCTCCAGCAACCGCCCCCCTGGCTTTCCCCCCAAAAAACAGAAACTCTGTGTTTTCTGCGCCCTCTGTGGTGACACCTTCCCTACCGGCTCCGCCTTCAATCGAAAGCGGTGATCCTCACCGCACTCCCAAAATCCGCCGATAGAGAAAACCTCTGCGTCTTAGCAATCGCGTGATCACCCAAGCTCCCCGTGAGTTTGCTCAAATCCGTGGGAATCCTGGTTGCTCGAATGGAAAATCCTGGATCCATCCGCAGACACAGCTCCCCGTCCGCACCCGCGGACACAACAGAGCAATCCCTTCAATCACCACAGGAAAGAGAGCCACCGCCCACGCCCAGCCGCCCATGGCATTCCTAGAATAGTGCCAGGGAGTCGTCTTCACACCGGTTGCCACAATTCCTATCAACATAAACACCAAAGCAACCACCACGAACCAGATCGACCACCCAACCAACCGCTCCATCATCCGACCAAACTTTCCCCTGCGCACCTTGTAATGAGCTGCCTGCAACGAACGGCCACAGCAGGGACACACCTCAGGCAGTCCATGCGGCACTTTCTTCGAGGGCCCAACATCACGCCAAATCCTCCCGGAAACATCCATGGACTCGATCATCTTCAACCGCTTCATCGAGCTAGATCAAAGCAGCTCTACCACATCCCCTCCATTACAAAACCAGCCATGGTGTGGAATTCACAGCCCCCGACTTCAAGGATGCCCACCTCCTGCTAGTCCGCGGATGCAAAGGACGAGCTATCCGCAGATGGTTGGTTTGAACCACAGAGGACTCAGCGAGCGCAGAGACCTCTCGGACCGCCGGTCTCCAGTCCGGCCACCACTCCCCTCCGAGCGCAGCGAGCTAGTCTGCAGATGCATAGGATGAGCTATCCGCAGATTACTCCGATTTCGCAGATGGTTTTTTGAACCACAGTGGACTCAGAGAGACCCCTTCAGTGCGCCGCAGCACGAGAAGAAACACCGGAGCGTCGACGTCCCCGTCGACCACCATCACGGAGCGCGGCGACCACCTCTCCAGAATCGCAAACCAGCCTGGGGCAAAGAGAACACACAGCAAAAAAACACCTCTGTGTTCTCTGTGCCCTCTGTGGTGACAACATCACCTACCGGCTCCGCCTTCAATCGAAAGCGGTGATCCTCACCGCACTCCCAAAATCCGCGGGATCGGCTTTATTCAAGGACTCAAAAAACTCTGCGTCTTAGCGACTTAGAGAGGTCTCTGCGTGAGATCCAATTCCGCATCCTCCCGCTGATTTCACATTCCAGCTTTCCATTTCCCTACCCCGCCGGCTCCTTTGGCACCAGCAGCACGCGCTCGACACCGCGCTTCTCGAACTCATCCCAGTAGCGCTTTTCGCGTTGCTGGCGCAGGCGCTGACGATCCGCATCCCCCAACGCCAACCATTGCTGCTCGGTCATGTCGCGGGCGATATCGCGGTCCGTCATCCGTGCGACCAAGTCCTCCCAGAACGTCCGCTCGGCCATGTCATCGATGCATTCCTTGAAGAACGATTCCTCCTCATAGTCGCGGTTCGGGAGCCACGCCTTGGCAGCTTCATCATAGTACGCCAAATCACCACAGCCCATCTTGTCCGCCTGCGCCATCAGCTCGTCGGACACAGATTCGAAGGCACGATGCCAGCCATCCCGCCCGGGACGGTTGTGGTACTGCAACGTGTAGGTTGCCAGGTTCACCATCTCGAGAAGGGTGCGGAACTGTCGTTCACTGATCTTGACCTCAGCCATGCCCACTGATGCCCCTTCCTGCCCGTATCCGCCAATGATTTCTCACCGGCTTTGATTGACCTTTGAGGGCCTGCGGCTTACCAACAATCCGACGATCCATCGGCGCCCGCCGCCGCATCACACGATCCTTTTTTCCAAACTATGAGCCACCAACACTACACCTGGGACCAGACCTTCCGCGAGTTGTTCGAACGTTCACTCGAGCGCTACAACAGCGGCGACACCAACCTCGACAACTACTACACCACTGACGACTTGTTGTTCCTCGCCGCCATCGGCTGCAAGCCGCGCGAGTTCTTCGACTTCGTCGAGGACTACGGCGACGCCCAGACACCGTCGATCGAAACCGCAATCCTCATCGCCGCCGTGCGCCGCGACTACTTCCTCACCATCCAGCACGGCCAGGCCAGCACCGAGGAAATGAAGCCCAACGAACTACCAGGACGCAACGAGGAACTCGCCGGCCACCCATGGCTGCCGCGTATCATTCAAAAAGCACGCAACAAACTGCGCGGCGAAAACGATCCCGACATCATGTACGGCTGCGGCGGCGACCGACGCTTCCTCACCCAGTACGACATCCATCCAGCCGACTTCCTGCGCGTCGTCTGGGCCGCCGGCGACAACGACCAACGCATCATCGACTACGTCAACCAGCGCTCCGCCGGCAAAGGGTAACGGAGTAGCGGGTAGCCATTAAGGATGGGCTTTCAATGCAGCCCATTCCTTAATTCAACACGAGGCGCCCCCAACTTCCGCAAAGCCGCGAATTCTTCCCCGAGGGGGAAACGCAAACCAGCCCAGGGTGAACGGAGCCTCAAGCGACGCCACCCTGGGAAGATAAAAATCAGACACAACCGGCCAAGCGAGCGGCATCACCACCACGTATCAAGATCCCGCAGGCCGCCCCTTCCTCTCCGCCACACCAACCTCGACCCAAACCGCTAACACCCCAGCCCCCCCATGCGCCACATCCTCACCGCCATCGCCAGCCTCGCCCTCGCGTGGCCGTGCCATGGTGCCGAGCCCTACGATGTGCTGCGCATTCTAGCCAACTGGGAGTGGGAGCTGGTGGATATCGACGATCCGAGGGATGCGGATTTGCTGGTGTTTCCGAGAAATTTGGAGAACGCCATCCCTATCGAAGACGCTCTGGATCAGCTGGCGCTTAAGCACGACGAGATCGACAGCAGACTCAATGCCGAACGAGACGGGCAAGTGAGTTTCGATTGGATCGTCGCCCTTCACTTCCCCCTCTCATCTCCGGATGACCTGAAGAATCCAAAGTTGGTTCGGTTTCTGGAACTCGAGGCTTCACTCCTCGCGACCGCTGACTCACTGCTCGCCGGTCGCCCATGGTCGCTACCGCCCTCAGAGGAAATGCGCGACTGCGACTGGCGCGGCCTCACTCAAGTCATCACATCCACTCAAAGAGCCTTTTCTGCCGACTTGGTAAAAGGGCGTACAGAAGCGGCACTCCATCACATCCAACGTCTGCAATTACTCAAATCCCGCTTGGATCAACTTGAAGCACCCGATCTCATGGTTCTCATCGACTCGATGCTGGCTTCAAAAGGGATGAGCAGCACGACTTGCTATCTTCTCGAACGGCTTGAGCCCACCAACGCCAATAGAGCGGCAATCATCGAACTACGAAAACTCAACAAGAGCTCAAAAGTAGCCCGGAAAAACGTGCGTCGATCACTTCAAGGAGAGCACTTGTTTTTCAGAGCATCCGTAAACGAACTCAAGCAATCCAAAGACCCTTGGCTGGACATTTCATGGATCGGGCAAAAAGAGGGCTCCACATCTCCCCTGCTCGCAGACGCCCCCTTGATCAAAAGCCTGAGAGGCTTGAGTGCCAGCTTCTCCTTCCAGCCCAATCGCACAATTCGGCAAGCTGCTGGTCACCATCGGCAATGGATCGCGCAGTGGCACCTTCCCTGGGAGAAAATCAGAGAAGCAGAATCCAGGCTCCCCGAGACCGAGCCGCTTTCACCTGACCGGTTGTTGATAGAAATCATCAACGGAAACGGCTGCGGCGACGCATTGACTTACATCTTAACAGCCCAACGCTTCCCCCTCGTAAGGAACGTCCTGTCTACCAATTCTAGCCGCGACCTCACCCAGCTGGCGCTCGCCATCCGCCTTTACCAGGCAGACAACGACAAAGCGCTGCCGGATTCCCTGGAAAAGCTCGTCCCTGACTACCTCGCCCAACTCCCCGTTGATCCCTTTGCCAGCCGCCCCTATCGATTCAGAGTCGTTGGCGATGATTTCGTTCTGTGGGGCGTTGGCCCAGACTGTGTCGATCAAGGAGCAGTGCTCGACATGACTCCGATCACGCATTTGTTAATAGACCATCAATCCGGAGAGAGTAAACCTGTGCGAGCCCCGATAAACTTCGACAACGACATCACCCTCCGCCTCCCTATCCTGCCGAAGCCTTATCCCGCGGGCGAGTAATCTTCCCCGTGTACCCCCGCCGTAAGATCGGCTTTCGGGCAAATTTCACATCTTCGTCAAAACCACACGCTCGGCCGGTGATTGGGGATCCCCCTCAGTCCCAAGGTGACGTCGCCTGAAGCTCCTTTCACCTTGGGCTAGTTTGCTCTTCCCCTTCTGGGAAAAAACAAGAACTAGACGACAGCGAAGCTATCGTGTTCATCATGTAAATCCTGTCTCCAAAAGCCCGCCCCCACCGGCATCCAGCAGCGAGCACCTCTCACTGAAAACTTTCAACTGAACACTAGCAAACTTCTCCCCATGCCTCGCATTCAGATTCCCGAATACGCCATGGCCCTGGCTGACATGGCCTGCCTGCGCTCCGAAGATCCGTACCGTCAGGTCGGTGCGGCGGCGCTCGATTTTGAAAACCGCGTGATTGGCACGGCCTACAATGGATTGGCTCCCAAGTTCGACGCCCCCGAGGGGTTCTGGGACGACCGCGACCAGCGCCGCAAGTACATGATCCACGCCGAGGTGAACCTGTGCTCGCTCTTCAAGCGCGGCGAGGCGCGGTTGGTGGCGGTCACGGCCAAGCCGTGCACGTCGTGCATGCAGATGCTCTGCGCCTATGGCGTGAAGGAGATCTACTACCGCGACGACTACCCAGCCTCCGAGGCCGACCATCTCGCTGAGTTGTATGGTATCAAATTGCAACAGGTCACCGACTACCCGCGTGCGACGGAGCCTCAGGGATAAATCGATGAGATCTCACGCAGAGCCCCAAAGCACCCAAAGAGCCTAATTCTGCGGCGTCGCCGGTAGATTGAGTGGCCGGATTGAAGGCCTGTGCGCCGTAGGGGGACTGGCACTCAGGAGCTCCCCTTCAGAGATCCTAAAAGACTTACAGGACATGTTAATGCACCTCCGCAGACCTCCCCTTTGGGTCTTCGGGCCTTTGCGTGAGCCCATTCCTAATTCAGTGGGCGGCTCTACCTTTCACCCATAGGTCCCATCGGCCACATAAGACCTACGGATGATGCGCCGCAGCGCCCCCCGTAACGAGAGCGCATAGCAACACTTGCACATTGCACCGATCGACCGTAGGCTCCCGCCCCGTGCGGAGGTGTCCCAAACCCAACCGCCGCACAGAACTCAAGCGCAGACCCATGCAGTTGGCCAGCATTCTCACCGAGCAACACATCGTCCCCGACATGAAGTCGGAGGATCACTGGTCCGCCATCGCGGAGCTCGTGAACTACCTCGATTCCCAGAACCTGCTCGCCCAGGAGTCCGCTCCGGATGTGCTGGCAGCACTGGAAGAACGCGAACGCATGACCTCCACCGGCATTGGCTCCGGAGTTGCGATCCCACACGCGTTCTCCGAAAAGATCGACCACATCATCCCGGTTTTCGGGCGCTCCAAGACCGGCATCGACTTTGAAGCGGTGGACAACTGCCCGGTGAAGTTCGTCATTCTCTTCATCGTGCCGAAGGCGGAGTACCACATGCACCTGCAAACGCTGGCCGCCATTGCGAAAATGTTCAACAACTGCACGATCCGCAAAGATCTGATTGAAGCGCCGGATTCCGCGGCGATTTTGGAGATCCTCTCGCGCAAAGCCAGCCGCTGATCATCGGCACTAGCAGCCATCAAAACACTTTTACCGGGAGCATGATTGCTCCTGTTTTCATTTCAGCCCATACCACCGATCGCCATGCCAACGCTTCCCGCCCAACTTTCCGCAGACTTGGCCACCGCTCTGAACCAAGCCGGCATCGAATTGCCGGAAGGAGTGAGCGCCGACGTCACCGCCGCCCAGGACACCCGCTTCGGAGACTACCAGACCAACATCGCCATGGTGTTGGCCAAGTCCCAGCGCACCAACCCGCGCGCACTGGCCACCTCGATCGTGGAAAACTTCCCTGCCGAATCGATCTCGGAAACCCCACAGATCGCCGGCCCGGGCTTCATTAACTTCAAGGTCAAGCCTGAGGCATTCGCCTCGCTGGTGACGGACATCGCACGCGACACCGACGGCCGCTGCGGTATGGAAAAGGTCGCCAACCCGAAAACCATCGTGCTCGACTTCTCCGCCCCGAACGTCGCCAAGCCAATGCACGTCGGCCACATCCGCTCGACCATCATCGGCGACACCCTGGCCCGCGTCGCCCGTTTCGCCGGCCACAATGTGATCACCGACAACCACATCGGCGACTGGGGCACTCAGTTCGGCATGATCATCTACGGATGGAAGAACATCCTCGATCAAGATGCCCTCGCCGCCGACCCGATCGCCGAGTTGTTGCGCGTTTACAAAACCATCAACGACCAGTGCAAAGCTGACGAATCCGTCCGCGACGCCTGCAAACTCGAACTCGTCGCCCTCCAAGCCGGCGACGAAGCCAACCTCGAGATCTGGCAAAAGTGCGTCGAACTCTCGAAGCAGGGCCTGCAGGGCATCTACGACAAGCTCGACGTTCACTTCGACCACTGGCTCGGTGAGTCCGCCTACAACGACCGCCTCGGCCCACTGGTCGAGCGCTTGATTGATGAGAAAATCGCCGAGGAATCGGATGGCGCGATCTGTGTCTTCTTCCCGGACAACAAAGCGCTCGAAGAAAAGCCATGCCTCATCCGCAAGGGCGACGGCGGGTTCCTCTACGCCACCACGGACCTGGCCACCATCGACTTCCGCGTCGAAGAATGGAAGGCCGACGAGATCTGGTACGTGGTGGGCGCCCCACAACAGCTGCACTTCCAGCAGATCTTCGAAGTGGCCGCCAAGATGGGCCACAAAACCAACATGGAGCACATCGCCCACGGCTCGATCCTCGGGTCGGACCGCAAGCTCATGCGCACCCGCTCGGGCGACAACGTCCAGCTCACCGACGTGCTGACCGAAGCGGTCGAGCGCTCGCGTGCCATCATCGAAGAGAAGAACCCATCACTCACCGACGACGAGAAGGAGACCATTTCCGAGATCGTTGGCATCGGGTCGGTCAAGTTCGCGGAGCTCAGCCAGCACCGCATGACCGACTACATCTTCTCGTGGGACAAGATGCTCGCGCTGACCGGTGACACCGCACCGTACCTGCAGTACTCGTTCGTGCGCATCCAGTCGATCTTCCGCAAACTGGCTGAAAACGAAGGTCTCGACCAAGCCGGCATCGACACATTGCTCGCCAACGCCACCGTTGCCCTCAGCGAGGACGGAGAACTCACCCTCGCCCGCCAGCTCGGACGCTTCGCCGAGATCGTGCCAATGGTGCTCGACGGCCACCGCCCGAACCTGCTCTGCAGCTACCTGCTCGAACTCGCCCGCGCATTCCACTCGTTCTTCGAGGCCTGCCCGGTGCTCAAAGCAACCGACACCGCAACCCGTGACTCGCGCCTGGTGCTGGCCCACGCCACCGCCCGCACGCTCGAGACCGGCCTCGGTCTCCTCGGCATCCGCGTTCCGGAGAAAATGTAAGAAGTTTCCTAGTCTGCTAGTTGGCAGTTTTCAGTGGCCGTGGTGCGGAAGATTTCCCGCGCTACGGCCACATTTTTTTGAGCTCCCAATAGGTGCTCTCTATAGCTCCCATTGGCCCTATCCGTCCTATGCGGAAGCCGCCCTACGCCGTAAACGCATACACGCAGTATGCCGCGTAGCCTACCAGCAGCACCACGCCCTCGATCCGGGAGAGGCGCTTGGCGGTGATCATCATTGGGAAGATCAAAAGCGTGACACCCGCCATGACGTAGAGGTTGGTCGGGTTCATGCTCTGGGTCTCGATCGGATGCACGGAGGCCGTCGCGCCCATAATGAGCAATGTGTTGAAAATGTTGGATCCCACAGCATTGCCGACCATGATGTCGCCCTGCTTCTTGAGCGCGGAAACCACGGCGGTGGCAAGCTCTGGCAACGACGTACCGAATGCGATCAAGGTCAGACCAATGACCGCCTCGGAGACACCCATGCGCAACGCCAGCGACTGCGCGTTCTCCACCAGAAGCTTGGAGCCCAGCACCATCGCCGCGATACCCACCAGCACGAGAGCCACCAGCTTCCAAGTCGCGTGAGTCGCCTCGGTCGGCACGGAGTCCTCGAATTCTTCGAGTTCTGCCCCCTCGACCATGTGCCGCTTGCTCATCATCACCGAATTGACCACGTACACGATGATTCCACCGAACAACACAAAGCCCTCCCAGCGTGCCAGTTGACCGTCGCTGAGGAACGCGATGAACAACGCAGTGGACAGCAACAGAATCGGCATCTCGCGTTTCACTACCTGGCCATGCACCACCAGCGGCGTGATCACCACCCCAACGCCGATGATCAGGGCGAGGTTACAAATGTTCGAGCCCACAATGTTGCCCACCGAGATATCCGGCGCACCGTCGAAGGCAGCCTGCAACGACACCAGAAGCTCCGGCGCGCTGGTGCCGAACGCGACCACCGTCAGGCCGACGACCAAAGGCGACATGCCGATCTTCACCGCCAGCTCGGCGGCACCTGCCACCAGCCATTCCGCGCCATAGTAGAGCAACGCGAGTCCGGCGATCACAAAAACGATTTCAAGAGTAAGGTCCATGGTTTGGGTCGGTTTGGTGTGAAAGTGTCGGTCAACTGCGCTTCGACATCGGCAGCGCGTGCAACAAAAGCCAGCGGGTGGAGGCCACCGGCCCGCGCAAATCAAGCAATGGCGCCACATCGAGCACACTCTGCGCTAACTCAAGGTCGCTAGAATCAGCGAAGACCTTTGCGTCCGCCACCGATTTCTTGGCAATCACGACAGCGCGCAGATCGGTTGCCAGCGTCACAAAAAATACGAACAAGCCCACCGCACAAGCCGCAGCAATCAGCCACAAGGCTGCCGTGGGCTGCAACCGTCTGGCAAACAGGAACAACAAACCGAGCACAAACCCAAACCCCGGAAGCGCCGAACTCCACCGCAAGGCCTGCCGCCTCCGCCTCCACGATCCCGGGGACTTGCGCGCCACCTCGGCACGCGCCGCCTGCAACGCCGCCAGCGCCAGGGCACCAGGGCTGGCCGACTCAATCAACCGCGGCGAAAGCACGACGTGCTCCTTTTCATCGTCGTAGCTGCTCCATCCTTTGAACCATCCCTCGATCACCCCGACTTTCATCAAGCCTGCATCATTGAGCAGGGCACGACAAACCAGTCTCGCCGAACTCTTGCCGCCACGCGCAGGCTCACTCAGTGCCGCGTCGAAACGCGATCTCGCCATCCCGCCCAGCCCAACGGTCACGGCGAGATACACGAGCAGCAGAACGACAGCGAGTATGATCATCGCCGCACCATGGAAGCAGAGCCCCGCAGAAGCAAGGATGGACCACCCCGATCTCCCCGGGCCACCCGAAACAAAAAACAAGCGGCGCCTCCCGTGTCGGAAGACGCCGCGCTGAATCGATCAATGAACCACAAGGGTTCTCGGTTATTGGTCCTCGCCGCCCTTCATTGAGCCACCGAGCTTCTGCAACTCAGGCACCAGCGCCCGACCTGCCTCTCTTTGCTCGGGCGTCAGTTGCGCCTCGACCCGCTGAATCAGCTCCTGACCATCACGACGCGATGCCGCACCGATCAAGAAGTGCGCGTAGGCACGGGCCGGATCCGCTTTCACACCACGACCATCAATCAACATCGCCCCCAAGCGGGAATGCGCATCGGTCACGCCACGGGCAATCGCCTGCTTGTAAAACTCCACCGCCCGCTGCGGCTGGACCGCCACACCTTCGCCCGACTCGTGCATCACTCCGAGGAAATACATTGCCTCGCCAGATCCCGCACCAGCCGCCTGACTGAACCACGCGGCAGCTGCCACAAAGTCACGCACCATCACGCCAACGCCTTCACGATAGCGAGCTCCCATCTCGACTTGCGCCGGGATCACACCATTCACCGCCGCGGCATAGATCAACTCTGAGGCACGTCGCTGGTCTTTCTTGGTGGCAATTCCTTCGTCATAAAATGCCGCCAGGTCGTAAAGCGCCGCCGGATCCCCTAGATCAGCCGCTTTGCGCACCATTTCAAATGCACCCTTCCGCCCCTCGTCATCGGTCGCTTTTGCCATCTGATAACGGGCGACTTGGCGCATGCTGTGCGCGTCGTTCAACTCGGCGCCCTTCTGGAACCACTTGTAGGCTTCCTCGGGCGACTTCTCCATGCCGTAGCCAGACAAAGCAGCCACCGCCAACCGTCGGCATGCCACGCCGCTGCCAGCGTCGACCGCTTGTTTGTAAAGCTCGATCACTTTGGCGGAGTCTTCCTCCACCCCCAGCCCCTGACGGTAAACCGCCGCCAGAGCGAGCATCGCTTCCACCGATCCGGAGTCGACTCCACGCTCAAACAACGCCCGCGCTTTCGCCACGTCTTTCTCCACGCCACGTCCCTCGGCGTACATGCCGCCCAGCAGCACCGGTGCCTCGGTCGAGCCCTTGGCATCGGCGTCATTGAGTAACTTGAGGATGCGCTCGTAGTCCGGACCGCTGGATCCAGGACGCTTGCCAGCAAACTCCACCTTGGCCAACGCCACCATTCCCTCGACATCACCCTTCGCTACCGCCTTCTCCAACCACTGCACGCCGTCGTTAAGCACCTGCGCACTTTCACCAAACTGCACCAGCAAACTGCCGAGACGCGACATAGCCCGCACATTCCCCTGCTCCGCCGCTTTCAAATACCAATCCGCAGCTTCGTTCGGCGAGGCGTCCACGCCATCACCAGTGAGGTAACGTTCACCCACCTCAAACTGCGCCGCAGCATCACCGCCCTCCACTTTCTTCAGCAGATCGTCCATCGAGTCCTTGGCCAATGCACCACCGCTCAACATCACCAACGCGGCACATCCTGCCATCACGCGGCCCAAGCCGCCAAACATATCCTGATTCCTAATCATGCCGGAACCATCTGACATCCACCCGCCGCCGTCCATAGGAATCTACGCACAGTCCCGTCATCTACCACCACGCCTCCACTGCGGCACGGAGCCCAATCCACGCCAACAATTCAATAAGGCAAAATCCGGAGATCCCGCTGCGGATTGCCACCAAGGGGCAATGCATCACAGCCGACACTTGCATCCAAGCCAATCCAAGGGAACCTTGGGCCGACCACCTCAACGGTCTGACCTGGCTTGCAGAGACCATCCGCGGCCAGACAAACAAACAACTCATCTATCACCATGCCAGTAGCTACGCCTAAACAGTACGCCGCCATGTTGGACGCCGCCCAGAAGGGTGGATACGCCTATCCAGCGATTAACATCACCTCGCTCGCGACCGCCAGCGGTGCACTCAAGGCATTCGCAGAAGCCAAGTCCGACGGCATCATCCAGGTTTCCACCGGTGGTGGTAGCTTCGCATCCGGTACCGCTGTGGCCGACGAAGCATTCGGCGCCATCGTTCTTGCCGAAGCGGTTCACCGCCTCGCTGAGAAGTACGACATTCTCGTTGGTCTCCACACCGACCACTGCCACCCACAGAAGGTCGACTCGTTCCTCCGCCCATTGCTCGACGCATCCCGCGCTCGCAAGGCAGAAGGTAAAGGCCCACTTTTCAACTCGCACATGTTCGACGGATCGGTCGTCGACCTGGACGAGAACCTCAAGATCTCGAAAGAACTCCTCGCTGAGTGCGCCGAGCTCGACATCATCCTCGAAATCGAAGCCGGCTGCGTCGGTGGTGAGGAAGACGGTCACGACACCTCCGGCCTTCCAGCCGAAAAGCTCTACACCTCGACCGAAGACATGCTTCAGGTGTACGAGACCCTCAACGGCGTTGGCCGCTTCATGTTCGCCGCTACCTTCGGCAACGTCCACGGCGCCTACAAGCCAGGATCGGTCAAGCTCAAGCCAACCATCCTTCGCGACGGCCAGAAGGCTGTGATGGAGAAGTACGGCGAAGAAGCTGAAATGGACCTCGTGTTCCACGGCGGATCCGGATCGGAACTCTCCGACATCCGCGAAACCCTCGGCTACGGCGTGGTCAAGATGAACATCGACACCGACACCCAGTACGCATTCACCCGCCCGATCGTCACCCACGTCTGCGAAAACATCGAAGGCATCCTCAAGATCGACGGCGAAGTCGGAAACAAGAAGGTCTACGACCCACGTACCTACCTCAAGAAGGCAGAAAACAGCCTCTGCGCCCGCCTCGTGGAAGCATGCGACGACCTGCTCTCCACCGGCAAGACCATCTACGGCACCGTCTAACGCCTGCCTCAGATTTTGATCGCAAGATCAAGCACAGTCGGCGCCTCCGGATCACCCTCCGGAGGCGCCGATTTTTGTTTTATCAAACCGGCACCGGCCACAGATGGACGCAGATTCCCACAGATAGGGTCAAGGCAACGCTTTGCGGTCTGGGCCACAGATGGGCGCAGATCTTCACAGATGCGCTCAAGGCAACAATTTGCGGTCTCCCCCCCCGTCGCAATGCGACGCGTTACCGGCTAGCCTGCGGTTTCAACCGCAGGTCTTCCGACCAACATCATACCTCGTCCCGCAGGGACGGTTTACCAGCGCCGCAGACCAACCGCAACGAGGTGAGGTATTCCACTATCTGTCTCGCCCCATCACCCACTCAGGTGGGAATCCCCCCCCAATCCTGAAATCTGTGGGAGATATCACCCCACGCCTCGCCAGCCCGGGCTCCCTTCGCCTACCCGATAAAGAACTTCAGGTCGCGCACCACCTGGGCACCCAGCTTCTGCTGCAATCGCTGCAACAACTGCGGCTTCAATTCCCGCTCCAGCGTGAACTTCACCGTCGGCTGGATCACACGCACTTTCAAAATCCCCGCGCGCAAACTATCGGGAAACGACTGCTGCGCCAAAAACGGTCCGGCCACCTCTGCCCAGGCTCCCTTCACCTCCTCCTCGTCCATTTGGTCGGAGAGGTTCATCTTCTGCATCACCACCCGCACGAGGTCACCGGCGGGGCGCAGATTGGTCTCGATCGAGCGCGGCTCGGCATACCCCCGCCACTCGGAGAGTGCCTTCGCCCGCACTTCCTTTGCTTTCCACTTTTTGTCCCACTTCGGTTTCATAGCCACGGTCATTGAGTCACCGATCCGTCAGCGCACGCAAGCGGATTTTCACGTCCGCTTGCTCCCGACACAAAAAATCCACCGCCGGCAGCGGGACCGCGTCCCGGCGCCAACGATGGAAAATCTGGGTCAGCAATGATGCTTACTCACCGTCGTCGCCGATGGCTTCGACCGGGCAACCTTCCATTGCCTCGACGCAGAGCTCGCGCTCCTCGTCATTTTCCGGCTGCTTGTAGACGAACGAATGCCCGCCGTCATCGTTACGGGTGAAGTTGTTCGGGGCGGTCTCGCGGCAGAGGTCGCAGTCGATGCACTGGTCGTCGACGTAGAATTCTCCGGCCACGTTGTCTTCGTAACGGTCTTCTTTTTCAGCCATGGTATGTGGGATAAGTGTTGGACTCACCGCAGGCGAAGCGCCTGGCGGCTCGCTCGAAATGACTGTAATTGCGCCCCTAGGCTTCGCAAACGCTTTTTCATACTGGCGGGAGGATCCGGCTGCCGTCACCACGAGATCGGCAAAGTCCTGCCGCCCGAGCGCCGGTCAGTTGGCACCTTTGGTCCCCTCGGCATCCGGTCGCCGCGGCACACGGTGAGGCACCTTCACATAGTGCCCGAACAAATACCACAGCGCCGATCCCGCCAACCAGCCGACCACAGCGCAAATGAGCATCGAAAGCACAATCCCCACCGAGTACTCCAGCGCATGCGTGCGCGCCCAATCCAAAATCGTCTCCGGCGACAAGCCCGCTACCGGTTTCGCAGGCAAGGCCTCGGTCTCGGTCTGTAGCAACATGCGCCCCAGCCGCACCTGCATCAGCACCTGTGGCACCCACGTCACCGGATTACTCAACCAACAACAGCCCACAGCCACTGGTATGTTCCAGCGGCGCCACACGCAGATCAGCGCGGCCACCACCATCTGGGAAACAATCACAGGCGGCAACATCGCCACCGCAAGACCACACGCCAACGCTCCGATCATCGGCTCGCGAGCCGGCACCCACAGGCTGCGGTCAAACACACGGCCACCGATCCAACCGAGGATCCCCGCTTGTTTTCGCCGCTTGGGATGGCGGAAATACCGGTAGATCCGGCGGGCAAACTTTCGGTAGTGGCGGTCCATTCGGAAAAATCAATGTCGTGCGCCCGGGACTCACTCCCGCCGCCAGTCGCTTCGCAGCCTGTTACCCCTGCCCTATTCGCCCGTGGAAATCAACGCATAAAATGGCTTGCGCTCACTCGGTCAGCGCTCAGATTTGCCACGTCATGAAACGAATCGAAGCCATCATCAAACCCTTCAAAGTCGACGAAGTGAAGGAAGCTCTAGAGGAGGCTGGCGTCATTGGCATGACTCTGACCGAGGTCAAAGGCTTCGGCCGCCAGCAAGGCCACAGCGAAGTCTACCGCGGCAGTGAATATGCCACCGATTTCGTGCCGAAAACCAAGTTGGAAATCGTCGTCGACGATGATCTCGTCGACTCCGTCGTCACCGCCATCATGGATGCCGCGCTGACTGGAAAAATCGGCGACGGCAAAATCTTCGTGACCCCACTCGATACCATCGTCCGCATCCGCACCGGCGAAACCGGCCCGGACGCCGTCTAATCCGCCTCCCCACCCTCCGCACTCAGCAATCCCCCAATCATGGAACTCATCCACGCCATCATCCTCGGCATCATCCAAGGCCTCACCGAATTCCTCCCCGTCTCGTCCTCCGGCCACCTCGTGCTCGCCGAAGAATGGCTCAACACATCTCTAGGCGAAGAAAGCAACCTGCAGCTCGCCTTCAACGTGGTCGTCCACTTCGGCACCGCGCTTTCGGTCATCGTCTATTTCCACAAGCGCCTCCTCGCTTTGTTCTTTTCGCTCTTCGACAAGCGCAAGAAAGAGGAGCACCGCATGATCTTCTTCCTCTTCCTTGGCACGCTGCCTGCAGTGATTCTCGTTCTGCTCGACAAGTCGCTATTCGGCGGCCAACTGGATGAGATCCTCACCAGCTTCCCGCTGGCAGGCGCGATGCTCCTGCTCACCGGTGTGATTTTGCAGATCCCACAGCGACTCAAGCCACGCGAAGGCGTCGTCACCGGCAAGCGCTCGGTGATCGTCGGCATCGCTCAGGCCTTTGCCATCCTGCCCGGCATCTCGCGCTCCGGCTCGACCATCGTGGCCGCCATTACCTCCGGCATCCGCGCCGACCGCGCGGCCGAGTTCTCGTTCCTGCTCGCCATTCCCGCCATCATGGGCGGCATGGTCTTCAGCTTGAAAGACCTCAGCAACCTGCCATCCGACCAGCTGGTCAATTTCGCCATCGGCGGCGTCGCCTCCTTCCTCTCAGGGCTTTTCGCCGTGTACCTTGTGTTGGCCGCCGTTCGCAAAGGAAAACTAGGCTATTTTGGGTACTACTGCTTCGCTATGGGGGCCGCCGCGCTGATTTGGTATTTTACCTACGGCAACTCTGTGGCAGCTTAATGGGATACCCATGGGCGGGCGCGCAGTCGTACCTCCCTTGTTGATCGATCCCAGTTCCGCATGCCCACGCCAGCCATCAGGCCCCTGCCCAGCCACCAATCCGTGACCCTCCGGGCGTGGCTCGTCGTGCTCTGTGGCGCACTGTGCGCCCTGCTGGCATCTCCAACCATCGCTCAGGCGGAAGAAAATATCGTCCGCCTCCCCCTCGCCGATGGCTTTGACTATCCCGTTGGCCCACCGGACGCCAAAGGTTACCGCAAAGCCCGTGGATTCTGGCCCAACGGTCACCTCGGCGACGACTGGAACGGCGTCGGTGGTGGCAATACCGACCTCGGCGACCCTGTCTATTCCATCGGCGTAGGCTACGTCGTCCTCTCTGGCGACATGCGCAAAGGCTGGGGCAACACCGTCATTATCCGCCACGCCTACCAGGACCCCCCATCCGGGCGCATCAAGGTGGTCGACTCGTTCTATACCCACCTCGACAAAATCATGGTCAAGAAAGGCCAACACGTCGAACGCGGACAGAAAATCGGCACCATCGGGACCAACCGCGGCATGTACCTGGCCCACCTCCATTTCGAAGTGCGCAAGAACATCTACGTTGGCATGCACCGCACCAAGTACAAGCGCGACTTCTCCATCTACTGGGACCCTACCGACTTCATCAAAAAACACCGCAGCCTCCCCAAACGCTTCAACAAGAAGGTGAAGGTGAAGATCAATACCTTCCAGCCATACAAGTAGCGGGTAGGAAGTAGAGAGGGGCCGCACGCGCGTCCCGCAAAGGTGGTAGCGCACACCGCCGTTCCCCCACCCTGTCAGAGTGGATCTGTTGTCCAGACTCCCTCTATTCCCAAGGCTAAAGCCATTGGGCTTCGCCCCCGGTTCCTTTCAGGAACATCTCGGCACGCGCGCACCGATCCGTCCGATCCGTCCGATCCGTCCGATCCGTCCGATCCGTCCGATCCGTCGTTCTGCCGCTCTGCCGTTCTGCCGATCCGCCGCTGAACTCAGCACCTCGCCGACGGCGAGATTCATAGCAGCCTGGGGTCAGCGAGCCTCAAGCGAGCGCCACCCCAGGTGCCTCGACAAAAAAACGATGGCCGAGCCTGCAACGCCATCAGGACGATCGAAGTGCCCGACGGCCACAATGCATGCGCCGGAGCACCATCCCAATATCAAGCTGGCCTCACCACCAACCAAGGGACTGCGTCCCCAGGCTCATATAACGAGTCGCCTTCAGCGACAATCAGGCACGGCACGATATGAGTTCAGTAGTCAGGGCGCCGCACTCCACGAGGAGGAATGGCATGTGCCCCCTCACTGGAGAGAGCGAAGCCACGGGCGATTGGGATATCGATACCGATACCGACGGCGTAATCCTCGGTTTCGAGATATCGCCCCTCCTTGACACCCCCCGCCCCTCTGAGTGAGGGTGCGGCCACTCCATGTCAGCACTCACCAAATTCCGCATCGCCTCACTCGTCGCACTGATCTTCTTCGGCGCCTGGTTGATCTTCGGGCCGGATCCGGTGGAGGCCGGCATCGCCGCAGCGGAAGCAGCCGGCAAAAAGGTAAAGGTCGAGCACTACATCGCCAGCGGACTGTGGCAAGGCGCACTCATCGGCGGGGGCATCGCCTTGCTCGCCTTGGTCGCCTCCCCGTGGCTCTGTCGCCCGGCCCAACCGATCAACGACAGCAAACCTTCCCTCCCGCGCTCGCAAAAACGCTTCACCATCGCCGTAGGCGTCCTCACCATCGCCATCACCGCGGCCACCAACTACCAGCGCTTGAGCCAAAGCCTGTGGGACGACGAAGCCAAGGCGATGCGCATGTTCATCGTCGGCAAGCTCTACCAGCATTCCAAAACCAACGAATGGAAGTTCAAAGAAGCCACTTGGAGCGACACATTCTTCAACTACCGCCTTCCCAACAACCACATCCTCTTCAGCGCGGCGGCCAAGCTCAGCCACAGCGGCCATAACGTGAAGCCCACCGAGCCCGACGCCATGTACTTCAGCGAGTGGCGCTTACGCCTCCCGTCGTTTCTTGCGGGGCTCGGATCCATCGCACTGGTCGGCGCGCTACTCACCACGCTGGGCTTCCAGCGCGCGGCGGTTTTTGCCATGCCGCTCACCGCATTGCACCCGTGGTTCCTGCGCTATCTGGTAGAGGCCCGCGGCTATGCCATGGTGATTTTCTTCACCCTGCTCGCCACGCTTTTCCTGGTCCGTGCGCTGCAATGCGGGCGCTGGCGTTGGTGGCTGGCGTTCTCCGCGGCCACATTCTGTTTGTTGTGGACCTATCCGGTCGCGCTCTACACCGCGGTCACGCTCTTCGGCACGGGGGCACTGGTCCTGTGGTTCTCCCCCCGCTTCCGCGGCACCCGTCTGGCCATGACCGGCCGCCTCGTCTCCGCCGGGCTCCTGATGAGCGCGTTCATCATCTTCGTCATGTCACCCACGCTGCCTCAGTTGCAAAACTACCTGGCTGAAGACCGCGACCTGCAGACCCTCAACCCACGCCTCACAGCCGACAGCATCTCGCTTTTCTTCACCGGCACCCACTGGCGCCTATGGGATTCTGGCAACCCATTGTCCGTCGCGTTAAAAGATGACATCAACGACAGCCTGGCCGCCTTCCTCGTCGTTGCGATCCCCGTGGCGCTGGCCCTGCTAGCCGGCATCGTGCGCCTCGCGCTCAAGCGCACCCACGCCTGGTTGTTGCTTCCCGTTTTCCTGATCCCACCCGCCGCATTCCTGGCACAGGCCGCGGTTCAACAAACCGCATTCTACCCGTGGTACATCATCGGCACCATTCCCATCGTGCCAATGCTCATCGCTCTGGGTGCCGACTACGCAGCCCGTCCACTGGGCAACCGCCGCGCGGGCGGACTCGTCGCCATTGGCTCGGCCCTGCTTGTGATCTGGGCGTTCAGCTCACTCACTTCGGCACAGCGCAACGTCACCCGCAACCACCCGATCGAGCCCACACGCGATGCCTTCGAACTCTACCGCAGCGAGGTGACCAACCCATTCCACCCGGATATCGACCAGGTCATCACCATCGGGTTCCACCAGGAAAACAACACCTACGACCCGAAACTCCACCGCCTCGACGACCCGCAACAACAACACCGCATCCACGACCTCATCGCCGAAGCCCGCGAAACCGGCAAACCGCTCTACGTCGATTTCGGTCAGGAAGCCTACGCCCGGCTCCACTTCGATGAGATCTTCTCCCTCCTCGACGACCCGCAAACTTTCGAACTCGTCGCAGAACTTCCCGGTCTGGAATTGCAGAACACACGTAAAGTGATGCGACTGCTACCTACTCAGCGCCACGCACCACCAGCCGCCCCATAACAAAATCCGGCGGATATCTTTTCCTGCGGCGGCGATCTTGCTATACCCAACAACGCAAACATCCGAGGTTCACATCTCCGCCGTCCATGATCCACGTCTCCATCCGCGACCTCAAAAAAAGCTTCGGCAATACCTACGTGCTCAACGGCATCAACCTCGATATCGTGCCGGGGGAATTGTTCTTCCTGCTCGGCCCGTCCGGCTGCGGGAAAACCACGCTGTTGCGCTCCATTGCCGGCTTTTACGAGCCCGACGCCGGAAGCATCCATTTCAACCACAAGGACGTCACCAAAGTGCCCGCGCACAAGCGCAACACGGCGATGATGTTCCAAAGCTACGCGCTGTGGCCGCACATGAACGTGGCGCACAACGTGGCCTTCGGCTTGGAAGAGCGCAAGCTGCCCAAATCCGAGATCGAAGAACGCGTGCTCGAAGCCCTGCGCATCGTCCGCATGCAGGACCTCGCCACCCGCAAGATCCACGAACTCTCCGGCGGCCAGCAACAACGCGTCGCTCTGGCCCGCTCGCTGGTCGTTCGCCCGCAGTGTCTGCTGCTCGACGAACCACTCTCCAACCTCGATGCCGGCCTCCGCATGGACATGCGCAACGAGATCCGCCGCATCTGCAAGGAGTTCGAGTTCACCGCGATCTACGTCACCCACGACAAAAAGGAAGCCATCGCCGTGGCCGACCGCATGGCTATTATCGAGCACGGCCAGGTCGCCCAAGTCGGCACGCCCAAGGAAATCTACCGCCGCCCGGTCAGCTCAAGCGTCGCCTCGTTCATCGGCGAAACCAACTTCCTCACCGGCTACATCGAATACACCTACGGTGACACCGCGCTGGTCTCCACCCCAGGCGGTGACTTCGAAGGCCGCATCAGCGAAATGGGCTGGACCCCGGAACGCGGCGAACAAGCCACCGTCGCCATCCGCCCCGAAGCCTTCGTCCTGCGTGATGATCCTTCGTTTAAAAACACACTCCCGGTGAACATCACCTCGTCGATGTACCTCGGCGAAATCGCCCAGTACCAACTGCGCTCGAAAACCGGCGACATCATCCGCGTGTCGGAACTCAACCCACACGAACTGCGCACCGCCAGCCAGGAGTTTCTCTACGCACACGCCGAACCAAACGACGTCGTGATCCTGCGCAACCGCAGCGTTCAACCTCACCCACCCGTCAGCGCGTCATGACCCGCTCGCCACTCACCACACGGATTATCGCGGTTGGGGTGGCGCTCATCGTCACGTTGCTCACGCCATTTGTGCTGCGCCCGAAGTCGTCGGGCAACCAGGACAGCGCGGACGAAACTCTCGTCATCATCAGCCCGCACAACGCGACCATCCGCGATGAGTTCGACCGCGCATTCCGTAAGTGGGCCGAAGCCAACCTGGGCAAAAAAGTCTACATCGACTGGCGCACTCCCGGCGGTACATCGGAAATCCGCCGCGTGCTGGAGAGCGAGTTCGAGTACGCCAGCGAATCCGGCCGCCGCGGCATCGGAATCGACCTCATGTTCGGCGGTGGCGCCTACGACTTCAAACGCCAGGCAGCCGCCGGCCACCTCGCCCCGTCCCAAGCCATCCAGCGTGAGTTGGAACTCCTGCTCAGCGGCATCATCCCCCACAGCTTCACCGGCGAAACCTTCTACGATCCACACGGACTCTGGATCGGCACATGCATCTCTTCGTTCGGAATCGTCTACAACAGCGACTCACTCGCCGCACTCGGTATCGAATCCCCGCCAAAATCGTGGGACGATTTGGCGGACCCTCGCTATTTCGGGAAAATCGCCCTGGCGGACCCAACCAAATCAGGCTCCGCCAACAAAGCCTTCGAATCTCTGATCCAACAAAAGATCCAGGAGGAAACCGCCAAGGTCAGCCCCGACGCCGTCCACCCCGAGCGCGACCGCCAGGAAGCCATCAAGCGCGGCTGGGCCAACGCCCTCAACCTCATCCAACGCATCGGTGCCAACGCCCGCTACTACACCGACAGCGCCTCGAAAATTCCACTCGACGTCGCACAGGGCAACGCAGCCGCCGGCATGTGCATCGACTTCTACGGCCGCACGCTCGCCGAACAACTCACCACCCTCGACGGCTCGTCACGCGTCCATTTCATCACCCCACGCAATGGCACGTCCGCCAGCGTCGACCCCGTCGCCATCCTCCGAGGCGCCCCGAACCCGGAGCTCGCCGAAGCCTTCATTGAGTTCTGCCTCAGCAAACCTGGCCAGCGGCTGTGGAATGGAAAAGTCGGCAGCCCGGACGGCCCCACCGAGAACGCGCTGCGCCGCCTCCCGATCCGCCGCGACCTCTACACCGAAAAGGAACTCGAGCACTTCACCGATCCCGAGGCCCTGCCCTACGAGGCCACCGCCGGTTTCAACTACGACCCCGCCCTCACCGGTAATGCCTTCTCGTCCATCGCCGTCATCATCAAAGCGATGTGCATCGACTCCCACGACGAGCTCAAGGAAGCGATGACCGCCATCCAACGCAATGGCAAGCCCAACCAGGCTACCGAGGCGCTCTTCGACGTCTCGATCACCAGTTACTCCAACGCGGTGGGCGGCATCAGCGAAACCCTCGCCGACGACAACAAGATCCACACGTCGAAGCTCAGCCGTAACCTAGTAAAACGCTTCCGCGAGAACTACCGCCGCGCCGCCGCATTGGCCCGCAGATCAACCCGCTGACCACAGCAAAAATGATCTATTGGGGAACGCACGCCATCGCTTGATTTTCGTTACGGTTCGGTTGAGGTTTCCCATCACGCGAGTGGTAGGGAACACCCACCCAGCCTACTCAAACCACCACCGGGCTACCGTTAGCAATGGATCAGCTAGCCAGCGCGGGTTCTCTGTATCTCAATCAAACGACCAACCCCAACCTCTTTATGAAAGACATCCTGATCATCGGCGCCGGCGGAGTCGGCAGCGTCGTCACCCACAAGTGCGCCATGGCCGGCAGCTTCGGCAAAATCACCTTGGCCAGCCGCACGGTTGAGAAGTGCGATGCCATCGCCGCCAGCGTCAAAGAACGCACCGGCGTGGAAGTCGCCACCGCCCAGGTCGACGCCGACAACGTGGAAGCCACCGTTGCTCTGATCAACGAGGTGAAGCCATTCCTCGTCATCAACGTCGCCCTGCCATATCAGGACCTCCCGATCATGGACGCCTGCCTCGAAGCCGGCGTGCATTACATGGACACCGCCAACTACGAACCACCAAACGAAGCCAAGTTCGAGTACCACTGGCAGTGGGCCTACCAGGAGAAATTCGAAAAAGCCGGCCTCTGCGCACTGCTCGGTTCGGGCTTCGATCCAGGCGTGACCAATGTCTTCACCGCCTGGGCTCTCAAGCACCACTTCGACGAAATCCACTACCTCGACATCGTCGACGTCAATGGAGGCGACCACGGCAAGGCATTCGCCACCAACTTCAACCCGGAAATCAACATCCGCGAAGTCACCGCAGATTGCCGTCACTGGCAGGGTGGCAAGTTTGTCGAAACCCCGGCCATGTCGCGCAGCATGCAGTTCACCTGCCCAGAAGGCGTCGGCACCTACGACATCTACCGCATGTACCACGAGGAGCTGGAATCGATCACCAAACACATCCCGACCATCCGCAAGGCGCAGTTCTGGATGAGCTTCTCGCAGAACTACCTCAAGCACCTCGAAGTGCTGCAGAACGTCGGCATGACCTCGATCCAGCCAGTCGAATACAATGGCCAGGAGATCATCCCGCTGCAGTTCCTCAAAGCAGTGCTGCCAGACCCAGGCGACCTCGGCAAGACCACCCAGGGCAAAACCTGCATCGGCTGCATCGTGCGCGGCGTGAAAGACGGCCAGGACAAAGCCATCTACGTCTACAACATCTGCGACCACGAAAAGTGCTTCGAGGAAGTCGGCTCCCAGGCCATCTCCTACACCACCGGAGTCCCAACCATGATCGGCGCAAAAATGCTCACCGAAGGTGACTGGCTCAAGCCAGGCGTCTGGAACATGGAGCAAAACGATCCGGATGCCTTCATGGACCAGCTCAACCTCCACGGCCTGCCATGGACCGTCGTCGAGCTCCCAGTCGGTGAAACCGGCTTCGAAGACTAAGCTCAAACCAGAGCAACTGTTCAAAATTCACCAGCCCCGGTCGCACACCCGCGACCGGGGCTGATTTTGTATAAACGCGACCAGCCGGGCTGATGACGGAGTCCACCGGTGAATCGTTTTTGGGGAACCGCAGATTTCGCAGAAGACCGCAGATTCTCCGCCCCCCCTGATCTGGCTCGTTCTCAATGCAGAGAGGACTCGCTGTCGGTATCGCCATCCCAATCGGAATTCCCACAACCATCAGCGCCCCACTCGTTATCTTTATCCTTATCGGGCTCCTTATCGATGCAGGGAGAATCGGGATAACGAAGAAGATAAAGATAAGGAGCTGATATCCAGCCGCCATCCGGCGTGGTCTTCCCCCCCCTCCAGATCACCCCGCCGCAACCGTCGCGAAGCGACGCCCTACCGGCTAGCCGGAGGTTGCAACCTCCGGTCCACCATCCTACTCAAGCCTCGTCCCGACGGGACGGTTTACCACCGCTCAGCCCCGCCCACAGATCAACTCAGGCACATCCGCCCCCCGTACAGGACGCCCCCAAATCCCACCAATCCCGAGATCGGTGGAAAAACGGCCGCGCTCACAACCGCCCGATGTTGCGCTCGTTCATCGTGCGCACATTGCGCCGCGCCACTGCAAGACTCATGTCCAACTGCCGCTCGAGAATCTCCGCCATGTTCTGGCATCCGGTGAAACGATCCACCCCATGGTACTCATTGAGCCCCTCAACCAACTCCTGCACTTTGTTATAGCTTGAGCACGGCGCATAGCGCATGCAGTCAATAATGTGGCGCACACGCGCCGCCACCGCGCGATAACGCCGCGCAATCAACACACGCTCCTCAACCTGGTACTGACGCACCGTTGCCGGGTTGATGTACTGTGCGCAAAGATCCACCACCGGCTGGTTGTTGTCATAGCGATGCGGACAATAAACGTTCAGTTGCCCCTCATAGCACTGCTGGTCAAAGTCGATCGAACGCACACGGTACTGCTCCCCCTCGAAGTCCGGCGTGATGTCCACCACGTAGTTGTAGCATCGCATATCGCCCAACAAGCGCACAAAGCAGCGCTCGTTGAACTTGATGAACTCCTTGGCAATCCGCACCTTGTTCAGGCTCTTGCGCTTGAAATAGTTCTCAATGAACTGATCGCCCGGCACCCCGGCGATGTGTTCTTCAAAAAGTGTGTTCTCCCGCACCAAATAGGTGATTCGGTTCGGCGAAAGCAAATGCTCAAGCTCCAGACCGTAGATCCGCGAGGTATCCGCCTGCTTCACGTAGAAGTGATCATAGTTGTCGTTGAATCGGTTGACGATGCGGATCCGGAATGGATGCGAGTTGCCAAACTCACAATAATCAATCCGCTCGACCGCCAGGTTCTCGATCACCGAGATATCCCCTTCCGTCTTCATCTTGGCGTAAGCCCGCGTCAGCTTCTCATTGAGCTCACGCATGATCACCGGCTCGTACGCCACCACACGCCAGAGGGTATCGTTGCCGTCCTCGTCCTCCAGTGGGTAGGCATTGTTGAACTGCATCAAGCTGTCGTACGTAAGCTCGATATCCGTCGCCCGATGGTACTTGCGCAGGTAGTCGTGCAACTTCTCGTGCACCGGATAAATCGTCTTCTTCTGCTGGACGAATGTCTTCGCACGCTGGGTCTGCGGTGTCGGCGCCCCGTCTGAAGATCCGGCCAACTGCACCATCCCGCCAAGCAGGCCCGAATTCGGTCTCGATCGCTCGCTCATAATCAAAAATCTCTAGTGTGCTTCCTCCAGAGGAAATCCGCGCCGGATCCGTGACATCTGCCTCCCGTTCACATTCGGTGTTAATCGTTCTCCAACGGCTCCTCGATCCCGCGCCGCCAGCGGTTGGACAACCACGGACGCACCACCCCGTACAGTACGTAAAACACACACGCCACCGCCGGTGCCACATAGTAAAACTTCACCATCAGCACCAAAACCATCGTCACCACCACAATCAGCATCAACGAACTGCGCGAGGTCAGGCTGATGTTCTTGAAGCTCGGGTAGCGCAGACGGCTCATCATCATCAGAGACAACAGCACCATCAACACCGGCAACGCATAGCGCCAGTTGCCCAACTGCATCTCGCCCTCGCTCACCCACATCATGAAAATCGTCAGCGACGCCACAGTCGCAGCCGCCATCGGTACCGGCAGCCCCACAAAGTCCTTCGACTTGTCATCCCCCTTCTCCTCCGCCTTTTCCTCTACCTCAGCAGGCTTCGCCTCACGCGCACCCGCCGCAGCCACCGAAAACGCCATGCAGTTGAAACGCGCCAATCGCATCGCACCGCACAGCAGGAACAAAAACGCGATCATCCACCCCGCCTGCGACGGCATGTCGATCAACACCACATTGAACACCAACAACGCAGGCGCCACACCAAACGACACCACGTCCGCAATCGAATCAAACTCCTGCCCAAACGGCGACTCCTTCCCTCCCAGTCGCGCCAACCGCCCGTCGAGCAAATCAAACAAACACGCCCCGAAAATCAGCCAGATCGCCGTCTGGTACTGCTGATTGGCCAACGCCACATCGCCCGGCGCCAGCGTCATTCCTTCAAAAATCGTCAGCACTGCCATAAACCCGCAAAACAAATTGCCGGCAGTCATCAAGTTCGGGAGAAAATAGATCTTAGGTTCGTGTGGGGACATGGGAATCAAGGGATCGGACAATAATCCTAACTCTGCCGAACGGTAGGTCGGATGCGCCAACTCGCCAATGATAATACCATTTGAACGGTCAAATTGGCGGAATGGCGGAGAGCTTTTTCGAGTGAGGCAAGGCGCGAACAGCGATGCTAGCGGGCTACCTGAGCTGTGAGCAACGCCGCATCACTCAAAAAGATCCCGCCAAGATCACTTTCTTCATGTCTGATCCTACTCACTCTATCCCCATCGGTTCCGACAAGGTGACCGTTTAAATGGTATAATATCGCCCGCCCACCAGCCACCAATTCCCCGTTCTCCCCCCCATCGGCACCCAATCCACGCCACAGATGGGCACAGATCCTCACAGATGCCTCTGGGCTCCCCCCGTTCGTCGCTCGTCCCAAAGCCCAACATTTCCAAGATCTGTGGGAGAACTGTTGATGGAACCGGTCCACCATCGACGGCGCGGACACCGTCACTCAACTCTCCCATCATTCGCAGCGGCGGAGCTCTCACACAAACACACCAACCACGAACTCATCCCCCGCCTGCTGCGCGCCTGCACCCAGCAGGCGCGCAGCCCCCTCTAAACGGAGGCAATCCTCAGTCACTCAATGGAATCGGGATTACCCCCAAAAACCATTTTCAGAGCTACTCAACAAAAGCTCACTTCAATTTCCATTGGTCATCTTCCCATACCAGCCTGTAGCTGACCCCCTGATACGCACCACTTTCAAGATTAGCCCCTAGGCTCGCAATCCACTCGTTGGTGTATCCTTCATCGAATTTCAATCGGAAGCTAATACTCTCCTCGTCGAGAGGATCGCTGTCGTCAGTGCTCCTTTCGAGACACTCCTTCCTCTTCCTGTCCGGCATATTCTTTGAGAGGTACTTGGCCGCCGTCGCGATATCACCCGATTCCTTGGCAAGGTAGTACGTCACCAAAACATCTTTGGGAGTTTTAGGGTCTGGGCTGATCTCGGAAACGATCACCTTGCTCCGACCTGCCTTCAACTCAGGCGCTGGACTCTCTGCACACACTTCAGCCAACGGGAGGATTGCGCATAACAACGCTATGACATTGCTTTTCATCTTCATGGCGACTGCGGTAACCCCATGGGAGAAACAACGCAACCGCTTTAGTTTCAGAAACTGTTAGATCCCCCGTGGCAAGTTCTTTCGCTACTCATACCAGAGGGCTACGCAAACTCGAACGCCCCCCCCCTCAGCGGGCTACCTGAGCTGTAAGCAACGCAGCATCACTCAAAAAGATCCCGCCAAGATCACTTTCTTCATCCCTGATCCTACTCATTCAATCCCCATCGGTTCCGACAAGGTGACAGTTCAAATGGTATTACCGCCACAGATGGGCACAGATCTTCACAGATGCATCAGATCTGCCCGTTCATCCACCGTCCCACCTCCCACCCTTTCCGAGATCTGTGCGAGACCTCGGCCGGCACCGAGCACGATCGAAGGCGCGGACACCGTCACTCCTGGTCCCCGCCTGGCGCTGCGCCGCCCTGCTCACTGTGCTCGTTCACGACCGGTGCATCGCCCGCTCCCAAAACGACAATCTTCGTCCGCTCCTCATTGGGAAACTCCGCCCGAATTGCACGCACCGTAGCCTCAATCACTTCCTCAATCGTGAATGGGTAATGCTCAGGCCGCTTGGCTTTACTCGCATCGATTCCAATCGCAGTAATTTTTCCACTCTCCGCCTGCTCAATCAACTCGACCGACAACCCGTAACGCGAGATCAAATTCAGATCACCTCCCGACGCGGGGATCACCGTTGGACTCGCGAACAACGCCACCCAAAACTCCGCCGACGAACTGTTCAAAATCTTCGGTGTCTCGATGATTTGAATCTTTGTGTCGGCAGCACTCCCGAGAAAACACATCGGCTGCGAAATCGACGTCAGCGTGGGCGACGTCGCCTCAGCCGCCAATGGAGCGAGCGCAACTAAAAGCCCTATGATCTGAGGAATGCGTTTCATCTTTTTCCCTGGCTATGGATGGAAAACACCACCCCAAAAAAACTAACAATAAGAGAAATTTCAGCGCAATACAGAACTCAGCCCGAATGCCACTAACTTCCGCCTCAGCGTCGTCAATTCCGCGCTGAAAGCGCGTCTCATACCAGCCAGGGGTCAGCGAGCCTCAGGCGAGCGTCACCCCAGGTAAATACGCCCACCAATCCCCGGCCGAGCGTGCGACACCGCCAAGGCGCAGCACCCTCCCCGAGGGCCGCTCCCGACACGACCTGGCACCTTAAGTTAGTGCCGGTCAGGACTCCCCCCCCGAAGCCCACCGTCCCGAAGCCCACCGTTTCCGAACTCCGTGTGAGAACTGTTGATAGAACCGGCCAGCACCGCGCGCCATCGACGATGCGGACACCGTCACTCCACTCTCCCATCATCCGCAGCGGCGGAGCTCTCACACAAACACATCGACCACAAGCTCATCCCCCGCCTGCAAGAACCCTACAACATCCCAATTCCTCACGAATCGTTCGTGAAGTGCTACCGTGGCACGTCACTCTTGAAGCTGCGCCCGTTCTTTTGCGGCGGCTCGAAGGATGGCAGACCCGATGAAACCGATGAGAAGCGCTGGAATCAGGCCATAGATCCCGAGCCAGTAAAGCGGCTTCACAATGTATGAGTGCGGATCAAAATCTTGGTAGACAACCATCGAAGTTGCCGAACCTGCGATCACTCCGACCAAGAATATCGCCAACGCGAATAATGCTCCGGCCCAGAACTTGGTGAGACCTGATCGAAGGGGAAATCCGACGACCTCAATGACCAAAATCATCGCCGCGTAACCCGTCAAAATCTGAGGAAGCCAAGAGACAGCAAACTCACCTGTGGAACGCGGCCCGACGATAGGCACGCAGACCAGCGCAAGACCAATGACCGAAATTGCGAGTGCCGCATAGACGGCCTTGCGAAACGCTCTTCGTGTAACGGTCATTTTGGGGGAGAACGTCCGAGGTGACTCACGCGCAGTAGCGCGTTGAGTCCACCGGATTGTTCGGCTCTATAATGCGGGCAGGCGATGGATTAAAAACTGAGACGGGCTCTAAGACCGCCGAGAACGAGAAGATCGTCAGACGGATTGAGTGCCGGATCAATCAAAACCTGAACCGACGGCGTCAGCGAGAAATGGGAAGAAACATCCCAGCGGAAAAACAATTCGGCCGCGGTTTGGTCTCCAAGAGTGTCGTTCGAAAGGCTCTCCCATCCCAAAGCCCCTCCAAACTCGCCAATGCCACTTTCAGGACGGTAGAGCATGCCGGCGAGGATGGTTGCATCCGCACGAGAGGCCTCACCATCGGCCCAACCCACCCTGGCAAACGGCATCCATCCGCAGTCGAGCATCCAATTGTATGAAAGTGCCAGTCCCCAGCCATCGTCGTTCCCAAGTCCCGTCCGCTCGTCCGCATGCCAGAGGGTAAGATGAGCGGCCCTGTCGAGTCGCCTGGCCCTGTCCGGAGACCAACTCACATAGACTTGCTTGAAGAACTCCCAGCCATCGACAAGAAAATCGAAATCTTGGGCCGAGCCGTTGGCGTCATGAATGGAGGCCCCTACAACCCAGTCACTGCCAATCTTGAAACCAGCTCCGGCGCCAAAACCTAGGTCCGGATAAGGAATCGTAGAATTCACCAGCAGGGAGGCATTCTGGAATCTATGCCACTGGCCGGAGTATCCCGAGATATCAACAAAATCTAGGCTGTCCAGACGGCCCACCACGAAGCCAAACCGCCCGTCGCACAGGAACTGCTCCCAGTAAAGGGGAGCGAGAAACCATCCTGCTTCGGAAAAGCTTGCCCCGGTGACGCCAAGATATCCCAAGTTGGCACCCAGGGCTCCGGGCACTACATCGCCACCCAGTTTGTCGCGGCTCTCTACCTTCCATACGAGGGATCCAGTGTCCTGCGTTCCCCGCCCGAGCAGCTCCCATTTCCCATAGATTCGAAATACGCCACTGAAAGCATCGTCGTTGCCCGTCAGGGTTCCACCGGCCTTCTGGTAAAGGGTGGTGTAGTCCAGGCTAAAGTCAAAGCCTGAGCGTTCGCGCATTTGTTCCTTAAAAGTATACCAAGGGGTAAAAAGGTTCGCTTCCGGAGCTCCGTCATCGCGCTGCAGATCTGAACCAATGCTGGATGGACCTCCAATAAAATCCTCTTCAGATGACGGCATTGGCTCACTCTGGCCTGAGGCAATTGCCACGACAGACCAGACGAATACGAATATCTTTCTTGCGATCATGGAGGGAATTCAAACTGGAATATATTTCACGGAGTAAGGTGCCCACTTCTCTTTCCAAGGGCGCGCCTGCTCCAGTTCGAAGGCAAGCTCGTAGAGCATCCTGTCTCCGCCGAGAGACGCCTGGAACATTGTTCCCACCGGCAATCCGGAGACACCGCACCAATAGAGCGGGACCGACATTGCAGGGATGCCCGCCACATTCGTCGGAGCTGTGAACGCCATTCTTTCTTGCAGGAATTCAAGGAGTGCGTCGTTGACCTTGTCTACCGGGCGCAGTTCCTCTTTGCCTACCGAAACCACTGGCATCACAGGCGACATCAGGACATCGATCTTCTGGAACAGGGCACCATACATTCCGGGCACCTTGTCGAGGTAGGCAAGGCCCTTCCTTTCCTGCTCGGCAGGAATGGTCGCTCCATAGGCGATCAGGGAGGCCGTCCACGGATCAAGCAAGCCGGATTCGGCCGCCGGACGTCCACTGAGCCCGGACGCCATTTCGGCAAAGACACCGAATCGCCGAAGAAACGCCCCGTTGTAGTTCTGGAAGAACTCTTCGGTATCGAGCGGCATGTCGACTTCAACAACCTCGTGTCCCAATCCTTCGAGCAACTTCACGGAACTTTCCATCGCGGCCACGACCCCTGCCTCGGATTTCATTCCATTGCTCATATGAGTCGCGACGCCGATCCTGAGTCGGCGCTTTGACGGTCCCTCGACCAATCCGACGGGCTCGAATATTCTACCTGACTTGTCCTCGGTTTCGTTGAAGAGAGCAGCGCTGTCCCTTACAGTGCGGCTGATGGCCTGGTTGGTTTTGAATGGATTGTGTCCGCCATCGGCCTCTCCCGAGAGCATGCGCCCCCGGCTCGGTTTCATGCCAAACACGCCATTGGCGGATGCCGGAAGCCTATTGGATCCGCCACCATCGGTTCCGTGAACCAATGGCAGAATGCCCGCCGCAACGGCTGCGGCAGCACCACCACTCGAGCCCAAAGTGGACTTGGATAAATCCCATGGATTGCGGGTCGGACCAAATGCGGTGTTGTTGGTAACGACGCCAAGCTGGGCGAACTCCGGGACATTGGTCATGCCGATGATGTTCATCCCTGCAGCCTCGACTCCGTCGATATAAGCAACATTCTTCTTGGGGACGTTTGTCAGCCACAACCTTGAACCGTCTGTACGACGCACGCCTCCGACATCGATCATGTCCTTGATCAATATTGGAACGCCCGCAAAAGTGCTGTCGAGCGGTATGGTCTCCGCCCTTGCCCTCGCCCGGTCGAAAGTCCGAGTGGTGATCGCATTGATGATTGGCTCAACCGCCTCAATGCGACGGATGACAACCTCCACTAGTTCCTTGACGCTAATCTCCCTCTTCTTAACCAGTTGTGCCAAACCCAGGGCATCGAAATCAACCAATTCGTCGATTTGG
This sequence comes from Sulfuriroseicoccus oceanibius, assembly GCF_010681825.2. Classification (NCBI taxonomy): domain Bacteria; kingdom Pseudomonadati; phylum Verrucomicrobiota; class Verrucomicrobiia; order Verrucomicrobiales; family Verrucomicrobiaceae; genus Sulfuriroseicoccus; species Sulfuriroseicoccus oceanibius. Next base: position 2,725,728 of record NZ_CP066776.1, read on the forward strand.
CGCAAGCGGGGCGAGACAACGCCTTCTCCACGAGAGTAGAGGGGCGCGGCTATGGATCCAAGCAAGCCTCCAGCAATAGTATTCAAGAATTCTCTTCGATCTATTTTCATTATATCGACATCGTTTGTAAGCAATTTTAAAACCGAACGTAAAAGGCCAGACAACCGCGCCTAGCAACGATGAAAGCCTACAGATCTTGCGGACAACATCCAGCGTTATCGCGGTTGGCTGCGCCGTCTTGTTCGCCAGAGTTTTAGTTTGTAGTGGGGATTGAATCGATCCAAGCCTGGATGGCTATGGGAGTCCGTGACGAAACGAGCAAAGCAGTCAGGAAGGTCACGCACGATACTGAGAATCCCCAGAGCTGCCGTCTCGAAAATCGGCGCGATCCAATGAACACGGAAATCCACGCGCACAGAACAGCCAGAGTCGCAAACGCACCAAGGTAAAAGGATGCAGCAGGGAGAAATGGGGAAGTAGTGAATCGAAAGACATCTCCTCCTCCCTGCCAGGTTGTAGTAAGCATGAATGCGTCCCAGCAGATCGAGTTGAGGACCAGATAGTGTGCCGCGAGTATCGGAACGAATGCTTCACTCATCGGCTTTGAGCGGGAAAAGGCCAACGCCAATGAAGCGAACCCAACAAGCAGGATCAAGAGGAGTTGGGGGAATGTCCACGTAACAGGCATTTTTGAGGCGAACGTTGAGGCCAGCTAGCCCGGCACCGGGGGCGATCTCGACTTTGGTTTAAGGGTTAAAGTTACTTCTTAACTTTAGACTTCGGGACGGGTGTCGGGTCAGATGCGGCGGCTTGTTCTCCTTCTTCTTTCGGAGCCTCTCCATCTACGCTGACTATGCGAGCGTCTACAAAGTAATCAAACCCAAACGAGTCATAAGGACAACATACAAACTTCAATTTTGAGGTATTGCTTAAATTCTTGATACCCTGATTAGGTTCTGAGGCACGGAATAGGTAATGAAATACGGGACCTTGCTTTGGTCCACCTTGATATAGGAGAGCTTCTTCAATTTCACCATCAAGGCTAGTCTCAACAATTAGATATTCATCATAAACACCTTCTGTCCCATCAATATTCTCAGGTATGCGGTACGTTGACTTGTAAGTGTAAACGATCTTCGTCCCAGCTACAGGTTCAAACAACCTCAACAGTAACTCTTCATTCCAAGGTTCAAGTTGTTCAATCAGAGCAATATTAATCTTTGATTCGCTAAACACCCCCTCTTGCTGGAACACCCTGTCTTCATAGAGGGGCCACGCCTCATCGGGATGATTGACTTCATCGCTAGAGTTCTTGCAGCCAGAAACCGAAAGCAGTCCAATTACTGCCAATATGGCGATAATTCGCATTTTTGGGAGAACGTAAAAGGCCAGACAACCGCGCCTGGCAACTGTGAAAGTCTAGTGGTCTTGCAAACAAGATCCAGGGTTATCGCGGTTGGCTGCGCCGTCTTGTTCGGCTGATTTCTTACGCTTAAGCTCCCTCCAAATGATCTCATCGAGAACGTACACCTTGCCGTTTTTAATCTTTCGATCCGGAATGCCATCTCCATTAAGATCGCTAATGAACCACGTCGGCTCATCCACATAATTAGATATCGTTATTTCAGCTTCTCTTTCAGATTTCAATTCCAACATACGAGGTGTGCTTCCACCTGATTCAAGTTGGAGTGCAGTGAGCCCCCCATCGATATTGGATACAATCATTGTGCGTGGATTCGCTCCAGCCTGACGTATGACCACAGCTCGATCCGTCTCGAGCACTAAGACATCTTTTGGAAGTTCGGTTGCCTTCGTCAGAACTCTACCTGCCGGTGTGTCAGGTGAATGACAAGCTGACAGAAATATGGTTATCAATGTGATTATCAGCGGTCGCATTTTTTGCCGAACGTCGAAGTGGTGGCACCCGCTACCGGGAGCGCCAGTCCGACAAAGGGTAAAGGGTTCTCATCCCGGTTCAATCTCCGACTCGCGGCGGGGTAGCGGGTTGTCCACCCACGCCTTGTTCGCTGTTGGGTTTCGTGAGGCTTGCGAGGTAGGAAGCGAAGTCTTCAGACATCTGAAAATCGGTGATCTTATCGAAATCCTTCTCTTCGAAACCCCGAAGGCCCAGCACATACTCGGCCTCAGATGCACGGAGATCATCCTCAAAGAGCACGAACGATCGGTACATATTGATGCTGAACTCGGTGTAGGTCTCCGTGCAGATCCGGCCACAAGTCCTGCATCGATACCGGCGCCTTGAGTCACCCTGACGCTGGATGCCCTCGTCGATCGCATCAAAACCATTCCGAATCACCTCCTGAATCAGAATCTCGGAATCCCAGAGCAATGTGGGAGCGATTCCGTAGTCCTCGAAATTGAAGCTGACTATCTTCTGGAATCCGGGGACACCGCATCGGCATTCCTGCTTCACGGCAGCCACAACGTCGCTATTGAACTGGTCGGGTGTTAGTGGCTCCATTTTCTTCAGCGAACGTAAAAGGCCAGACAACCGCGCCTGGCAACGGCGATAGCCTACAGATCTTGTGAAGAACATTCAGCGTTATCGCGGTTGGCTGCGCCGTCTTGTTAGCTTGTTGGGTTGGGGGTGTCGAGCCTAAGGCCTCCGACTTTCGGATAAACGTCTGGCGAAACGGCGGGGCCGCTGCGACCAGAGAAATCTGATGGCTCGAGCGAGTCAAGATACTCAAGACATGCGGGCAAAAAGAGATCAATCACCTCTCCCAATTCGATGAATCTGCATCTCCAGAACAGAATCTTGCTTGATGAGGTATTGCTTTTTGAATCGACCGCTACGCAAAAAAGATCGAACGGATATTCATCAGCGAGATCTAATGGCATTAAGCTCCAATCTCCTTTGTGATCCATTTCGACGTCGATGATGAGCTTTCGGTCGTCCACGATTCCAGAGACGCTAGCATGGGCATGTCGTCCTCTATGTATCGGCTCCATCCCTCGCCTCTTTCCGAACGAATGAACCTTGTCTCGGTATGGCTGCATCTGAGCAAGATACCTTTGCTCCTTCTCTAAGATGCGATCTGGATCATCCATTTCTTGAGCTAACGTTTAAGGCCAGACAACCGCGCCTGGCAACGATGAAAGCCTACAGATCTTGCGAACAACATCCAGCGTTATCGCGGTTGGCTGCGCCGACTTGTTCGGCTTGTAAGTTTTCAGGTGTGGGTGCTGCCCACAAAGGCAACCTTGTCGCTAGCATCAAACGCCACCAACAGAAATTGTGGGCCAAATCCATCAATGCAGTAAGCACGAATGCTGTGGCCCTTCATGACCTCCTCGGATAGCACCTCCGCAACCCAACCTGGCCGATCACTACCGGCGCTGAAATCATACATTGGGAGACCTAGAATCGAGTCAACTTCATCGACCGGCATTCCTGGCTCAATTAGTCTCCACGATTCGATCAGCCGTTCTCGAGTAGTCTCGTAGGGGTTGAAGTGCCAACCTCCAATCCATCCCAATGCTACGCAACAAATTGCCAGTAGAAGGGGAAGGGTAAGTTTCATTTTTTGCCGAACGTCGAAGTCCTCTCACACCTGCACGAGGGCGAGGCTTCGACAGTGGGTTGATGGTTGAATGATCATGACGGATTGAACTCGCAGCGGGGCAGGTGTTGAGAGCGACGCCTTGTTCGACTTATTGATTCGTGTTCATCAGGCGGAACCGAATGGAAAACTCCTCGCAAAACGCCCACAGGCCTCTCTCATCAGCTTCCAGCACCAACTTCACCGTAGAGGTGCCATCATGCCCCTGTTCTTTCAGGGCAGTCAGAATCTCGCTCGGATTGCTCTTAATTGATCGCTCAAGATCCACTACGGTCTTCGCGTGCCAGTCTGCCTGCATCAGCACATCGGAGCCAGTGCCGTCCGACATCATCCCTCCGCCAATTGACATGTAGATTGCTCCATCATCCATTTTGAGGGACGTATTCACGTGGGCGTCTCTGAGTAACTTAACATCCTCGCTCGTCGGATTATGGGCGATGTCGATCACACCCTTGAGCCGGTAGCGCTCGATAGTGTCTGGCCAGTTCTTGTGAATAATCTCTACGACCTCTCGATTCGACCAGTTCCCGTGTGGATAAACCTGAATCTCGTAAAGACTAGAGGTCGTCACAAGGGCGAATAATACTGGTCCAGTCCGCTCTGCGAATCCATCGCCCTCAATGCTGGTCCCCAAGTGCAAATGATACACTCCCCAATCGTTGAGCATGTCATCCTGCTTGCCAGCTTTCTTCAGTCCGCGGCTAAGATGTGGAGTAAGGTCATCACCCCCAACTATCTTCGCCTCTAGGTCTTCGAGTCCCGCCTGGAGTTCTGAAGGACATGAAAACTCTGCGGAGCGATGAACCGTTCGAGGGGCTGGTTGAATGCGGCGGCGAAGCGCATTAAAGTAGAGAATGGAGATGTCTTCATGTGTGGAATTGGCAGGGATCGTGTAGCCCAATTCCGCAAGGCGTCCGCGCAGGATCTCGATCCAGTCGTCATAGAAGTCCGCGTTTATCATTCTTGTCGAACGTCGAAGTCCTCTCACACCTGCCCGAGGGCGCGGCTTCGACTGCGGGTTGAGGGTTGAATGGTCATGACGGTTTGAACTCGCGGCGGGGTAGGTGTTGAGAGCGACGCCTTGTTAGCCCTTGTTTTTGCATCCGTGATCTATCGAGAGTTGTCGCCCCAACTCAAGTGAGTCTGTGAGCGAAGGCTTGCCGATCTCCGACCAGTAGCCATAGCGGGATGGATAGGAAATCGGATCGTCATGATACTCCCAGCGCTCGATGCGAACTTCATAGTTTTGGTCATCGCGAAGGGCGATCACGCCTCTGCGAAGGAAATCGTCTGAGAAAAGAATATCCTTGGTGACCAGCGTGGTAAACGAGGGAGTGGAAATGGTATCTGGAAGCTCCACTCGGCGACCACCAGTCTCAATAAACAGGCTTGGACGAGCATCGCCTGGCATCTCATGAGTCCATTCGTTCAGGCATCGCAGCAATTTGGCGGCATCGTCAGTCAGGGAGGCAGGGAAACCGTCCCAGTCCGTTAGCGTCACCTCTGAAACGTCGTCGAATGCCAGCTCCGTAATGCAGTCCCAGAATGCGTCCCAGTTCCGGCCATAGTAATCCGGAAACGCTAGCGCGTGCGCTAAACGCTCGTGGAGCTCCTCTTTCGATGAAACACCTTCGAGCTGAATTTTGACTGCTCGGGACACGGGCATTTTTCTTGGGCTAACGTAAAAGGCCAGACAACCGCGCCTAGCAATGATGGAAGCCTACAGATCTTGCGAACAACATCCAGCGTTATCGCGGTTGGCTGCGCCGACTTGTTCTGCTCTTCGATTCTTGGGCGGGTCTTGGTGAAGAACTCCCGCGACCACCTGTCCCGCAAAAAGCGAGATGATAGAGACGGGGGGAACCGCGATAATTCGATCAACAAGCAATAGCTCTATTCGAGTGAACGTCGCCCTGAGGATAATGGCTCTTAATCCATGCCCCAACCGGCGTGCGAGCAATTGGGGGGACTATTACGCAATTCCTCAAGACTGCCTTATGTCGGGTCAATCCTCTTAGCCGCCTTTTGGCTATGTCGTTTCGCTCGCTCCTCGGACTTGTATTTGCGCTTTTTGGCGTACTCAACGAGGTCAGGATTAGTCGAGTCAGATAAATCGTTCTTTGAGTTGTCTCTTGAGATCTGTCTGATGGTTTTGTGAATGCTGCGACTCATTTTCTTGCAGAACGTCGAAGGCCTCCTACACCTGCCCGAGGGCGCGGCTTCGACTGTGGGTTGAGGGTTGAATGGCCATGGAAAATTGAACTCGCGGCGGGGCAGGTGTTAGGAGCGCCGCCTTGTTGTGCTTCTTGATTTAGTAGGGAACGGCCTCGCCAGCAAGGAGTTCTCCGGTCTCAAAATCGAGTTCGAATGGTGTATCGGGGGTGACGTTCGACGTCAGCATCCAGGCTCGTCCCCGCAATCGACCGTCGATCAGTGAGTCAAACTCGATCCCATCCCATGAAATTCGTGGCGTCCGCCAAATCAGGTCAGCTCTCTCAAAACGGGCGACCCGCAGAGTGTCCGTCAAGGCATACGCACCACTCTCTCCAACGATCCACGAAACCGGAGCCCCCCAATTCTGAGGCAACTTCTCCTCGACGGCCTTCATCAAGGCATCTTGATCGATTCGAAGCTCGGGATACTCCGTCAAGACGATCTCAAGTAGCTTCCGTGCGTTATCTCCGTCGATCACGTCCCGCGAAACGGCGAGGTCGTATCCATCGACCCATCGGCCGTGGTTGAGTTCATCATCAACCAATAGCTGGATCATCTGCGGGAACTTCGATCCGAAGAACGATTCGAGCTGAACGCTGATGATATCGCGCTTCGTCATTTTCTGCACAACGTAAAAGGCCAGACAACCGCGCCTGGCAACTGTGAAAGCCTACAGATCTTGCGAACAACATCCAGCGTTATCGCGGTTGGCTGCGCCGACTTGTTCTGCCTTTAGGTTCCAACTAGGGTAGACAGTGCTGAGATCTTCTGGAAGCCAACCAGACTTGGAGAAAAGCTGCTTGCGGCCATCCCATGCGCCGTGCCAAATCCAGGTTTTGCCGTCCGAATCAAACTTCTCTCCGGTCTTTGCTCCCGTTCTGATCTTGCCGTTGATCACGAGCTCCCCATGAAGCCCTTCGGACCTAGTGCCTTTGGAGATATACCACATTCTCCATTCCCAAAGCTTGCCTGTGCTATGAAGGTGGGGAGTATTCCGGTCAATCACATGCTTGGATCCACCGTCGTAAGACTTGGGTGGATTGTCTCCATCTGCCGCCAATAGGCCGTATGGCGCAATCATCGCGAGAAGGATCAACTGAAGCAGCTTCTTCATTTTCGGCAGAACGTAAAAGGCCAGACAACCGCGCCTGGCAATAGGGGAGAGCCTACAGATCTTGCGGACAACATCCAGCGTTATCACGGTTGGCTGCGCCGTCTTGTTGTGTAATTGAAGTTCCATTGCCATGTTCGACCAAACCCTGAAGAACGTGCTTCGACTTCTCGGTTCGATGTCAATGGTTGTTGCTGAGTGGGACCTGCCTACACAGTCTCGTTGTGCGACTTCCTCTCTCGTAGGCGATCGTATATTCGTTCAAGTCGCGGCAAGAACACGATCAAAACAACCGGGCCTATGAAGGCAAAGTTCACCCCTTCCGGAGCAGGGACAAGAGCGCGAACACTCCAGATCGACGCACCCAGTAAAAGAAGGAACAGGGTCGTCTTAACCCAATCAAACTTCGATTGGTTGAACCAAGAGAAAACAAAAGCGGCTGGCATTAGGAATAGAGGGCTGAAGAGTGTTGGAGTAGCGAGCCACTGGGCTACTCCAAATCCTAAGGAAGCGCAAACCATCACGATGAAGGAGGCACCAATGAACTTCGCAAAAGATTTCATTTTCTACACAACGTCGAAGTCCACCTACGCCTGATCGAGGGCGCGGCTTCGACTGTGGGTTGATGGTTGAATGGTCATGACGGTTTGAACTCGCGGCGGGTCAGGCGTTAGGTGCGACGCCTTGTTAGCCCTTGTGGAGGTCGGCCATGTTTTTTGGTTGCGGTCTCACACCGGAGATAACGTCGTCTACAATGTTTCGGACCGCTTGTGAGATCTGATCATTAGGTGCCATCTGGAGTGACCGATCGACGGCCTCCTTAGCTTCTACGTTCTTACCACTAATGAGCAATGCTAGTGCGAGGTTGGCATAGAGCCCAGCATCATCCGGCGTCAGCGTAATTGCATGCTCTGTGGCGCGAACTGCTTCTGCGCCAAGTCCCAGATCTAGACAGGTTGACGCATACTCTCGCGCGACGTCTGGATTCTCCTTCTGAATGTCGAATGAGGCCTTGAACTCAGCGTTGGCGGCCTGAGGGTCGCCCAGAACTTGGTATCCCTTGCCCTTGATCCAGTAAGCTGCCCAGTTCCCTGGATTGTATGCTGTTACGGCATCCAAATCCGCAATGCCTCGTGTAACCTGCTCTATCAACTTCTTGGTAACTTTCGGATCGCGGTTAAGGAGCTGCATATGAGGAGAGATCAACTGGCTTCCTCGTTCGTAAATTGCATTGTGATCATCGTCGTTAGTCACGACGACAGCAACAGGCTCGGCGTGTTGCTCAGCGGCTTCCTCGTTCTTGCAGCCGAATAGTGTTGAGAAGAGTCCCATGATGATGAGTGCGCGGAGCATTTTTCTTGGGCTAACGTAAAAGGCCAGACAACCGCGCCTGGCAATAGGGGATAGCCTACAGGTCTTGCGAACAACATCCAGCGTTATCGCGGTTGGCTGCGCCGCCTTGTTGGGCTTGTTTTTCCGGTGAACGGGAAACAGTCTGATTGTGATTCAGTAAGCCACTGCCTTCGAGTAGCTCATCTTCGAGTTCCGCTCTGCAACTCTCTGCTCGGTAATACATTATGACAGATAGGGCTAAGCCTGCGACGGAAGCTCCGAACATAATGGTATCCATCATTCTGCTCTCCATCACGTGTGGTAATGCGCTTGAGTGGCTTGCGTATAGGGTCGTGTACGCGTTTATGGCGAACATCAAGAAGCACGGCAGCAACAGAACTTTCTTCTTATGGTCGATTCGAACGATTTCGAGATCTGATTTATCTGCATGTCCAGCCAGTCGGTAAAGCCTCCGAACTCTCTTGAGGTATCGTGCGTTCTTCGGCTTCATGGTTCTTTGCCCAACGTAAAAGGCCAGACAACCGCGCCTGGCAACGATGAAAGCCTACAGATCTTGCGAACAACATCCAGCGTTATCGCGGTTGGCTGCGCCGACTTGTTGTGCTTGCTGATTCCTGACTTAGCTATCGAAGCTCTCGGGCATTGGGTGCCTGCTGCTAATAGGGGAATCATCATAAAAATCGATGATGATCGAGCGTCGCCCCGGAACTGTTTCCGAGGCTTCGATATTGATCGGATTCCGGTCGAGAGTAAACGAGATGCGCTCTGGAATGGACGTGTCTCCGTGCTTGCGAGGTCTGTCATACTGACGGGCGCGATCGAAGTAGCCAACCGCAACTTCAACGAACTCTTCTGTAAGGTTGCCAGCAGAGTCTTGAATGGTGAGGATGGCTTTGGCGGTGCTGTCTAGATCGACTCGAATATTCCAGCGTTCGTGATCGACATCAGCTTCGATAGCTAGGAAGCCCGGTTGGTCGCTGACTCTGACTACAGGACATTCGGAGGTGGTACCCAGCAACGCGTTGACCCTTGATCGTAGGACTCCTGAAGTCATGGATATTTGGCACAACAGTATTAGTTTACGCCCACGGGCTCAATATCGGGTGAGCTTGGGGCGGGTGGTTCTTGGGAGGGAGTGTGGGCGGCAGGGCTGATGGAGTCAAGGGGTGTGGCGCGCTTGATGTCAATTTTCAAGTGTTAGAAAATACTTCATATCGATTGACCATCCGGACAGGTATCGGATCTGATATCGCGGTGGAATGATGAAGGGGTTGAGCAACCACGCTTCAGGCGGGGTTTGACTCTAACCCTGAATTTGCTCACGCCCCCGCCTTCACTGTGGTGGGAAAATGAGTTTAACAAACCCGTCAAGGTTAATCAGGGCCAAGTGACGGCCCCAACAAGAGGTAACCCGGGGCGTGAGTTCACCGGACTGGGAGTGGAGAGGTTCCCTCCTAAAGCAAAGCAAATCGCTGGGCGGCGATCCACTTGCCCCCCTCCCCCACGAGAAAGAAACAAAAGTGAGGAGAATAATCCGGCGGGCAGCGGCATCTGGGGGTGGGCGCGATCGGTTGACCTCGGCGCGGTCACCTCTACCTTGTGCCACGGCCAACCCGCCTGATCCACCACCATGAGCGAATCCAAAGACCAACCCACCCACAGCGAAGACCTGCCGCCCCTTCACGGCGGTATGACGATGACCGAGGTTTTGTCGGCGTTCCCCGGAGCACAGCGCGCGCTTTTTGCCGCGTTTCACATTGGCGGCTGCCAGGCCTGCGGGTTCCAGCCGGGTGAGACTTTGGCACAGGTGTGCGATCGCAATGAGGACGTGACGCTCGACGAGGCGATCAAAACCATCGTCGAGAACCATCAGAGCGATGTCTCGTTGTCGATTTCCCCTCAGGAACTTCAGACAGCGCTGGCCGGTGATGACGCTCCGTCGCTCGTCGACATCCGCACGCACGAGGAATTCGACGCCGTGAAGATCGAGGGCGCGCTTTTCTTTTCCGAGAACCTGCAGCAGGAGATTTTCGGAACATGGCCTAAAGAGTCGCCGATTGTAGTGTATGATCATACCGGCAACCGCGCACTGGACGCCGCAGCCTATTTCATCGGCCACGGGTTTTCCAACACGCGGGCACTGACCGGCGGCATCGACGCCTGGGCCAAAGAGGTCGACAAGAACATCCCACGCTACAAGCTCGAGTTCGACGCCTAAGCCCCCCACCCCACAATAATTTCAGATCAGATATGGACGAAAAGAAGCTCAACGACGCCATCGCCAACCCACAAAACCTGGGCGAGATGGCCGATGCCGACAGTGTGGGCACCGTGGGATCGCCGGACTGCGGCGACATGGTGCGCATGTGGCTCAAGTTCAAAGAAGAAGACGGACGCAAGGTGATCGACCGCGCGTCGTTCCAGTCATTTGGCTGCCAGACGGCCATTGCTGTGGCCTCGATGGCGACTGAAATGCTCAAGGGAAAAACCGTCGATGAAGCACGCCAGCTCAAGGCCGAAGAAATGACCGGCGACATCGGAGCGCTGCCACCGATGAAAATTCACTGTGGCCAGCTGGTGGAAGGCGCATTGAAAAGCGCTCTCGACAACGACGGCACCGAAGCCCCGGCACCAGCGCCGGAATCACCGGCCACCAACGCCCCCACACTGGCCGACAGCTTGCGCAGCCAACCCGCAACCGGAAAAGGCAAAATTCGCATTGTCAAACTGACCGACGACAACGATCAATAATCCAACTCAGGAGCCCGAAACTCCATCAATCCAACCAATTTACGCTATGCAACACGGAGAAGTCGAAATCAGCCGCGAAGTCGAAGCTATTCAGATCCCAAGCGGTGAGCGCATCACGCTTCCTGCCGGATTGAACGTGATCATCACCCAGTCGCTCGGCGGCACCTACACCGTCGCCACCACGCAGGGACTCGCCCGCATTTCCGAAAAAGATGCCGATGCACTCGGGATCGACCCGAACGCCGCCAACGAAGCCGCGGAAGCCGCTGCAGACCTCGATCCTGACGATCTGGTCGGCCACGTCTGGGCCCAGCTCAAAAATGTCTACGACCCGGAAATCCCGGTCAACATCGTCGACCTCGGCTTGGTCTACGACTGCTTCATCGATGAAGAAGGCGACAAAAAGACCGCAATGGTCAAGATGACCCTAACCGCTCCGGGATGTGGCATGGGCCCGACCATCGCTGCCGACGCACAGAGCCGCATCATGACCATCAACGGCATCGAAGACGCCCATGTCGACCTCGTTTGGGAGCCAGCCTGGAACCAGGACATGATCTCCGAAGAAGGAAAAATGAAGCTCGGCATGATCTAAGTGCCACTTGCAGAGGGGAATGATTCCGATCCGTGAAACATTCCCCTTGCAATCCACCAATTCCTCAATAACTTCCCCGCTCCCGTGCCGCTTAATTTCGGCACACCGACCAACCACACAAATTTTCCTGTCATGTCCCAGCACCCAAGCCTCAAGTCGTCGAAAACCGTCGGAGCCAAGCGCAACGTTCTCAAGCGTTTCGAGCGTATCAAGGTTCTCAAAGAGCGTGGCAAGTGGGAAGAAGGCAAAGGCCTCACCGGTCTGCCTAAGACCCAGCCAGAAGCCTAACCCGGCTTTTCCCGACATTCTCTAGGCGACGAGTCTGGGTGATGAAAATTGAGCACATCGCGGCAATCAACACCGCCCGCTCATTCATCACCACGCTCGCCCCGTCGAAGAATCTCTGGCAGCCCCACACACAACGGGGCCGCCATCGACACCTCCTTCCTGCCGCGCGCGACGGGAAGGAATTTTTTTCTCTACGCCCAACGACCGCTTGAGCGAAGAGCCACCAGCGCACACCCGACCCTTTTCCACCCGCGACCATGACCAACGAAGCAAAATCATCCGACGGCACCCGCCTCAACCGATATTTGGCGTCGTGCGGACTGGGCTCCCGCCGCTCCTGTGAGGAACTCATCACCAGCGGCCGCGTGGCAATCAACGACCTCCAGGTCAAAGGCCTCGGACAACGCGTCCTGCCAAGCGATACCGTCACCGTCGACGGCGCACTGGTCACCCCTGAGCGCGAGATGACCCTCGCCCTGCACAAGCCGACCAAGTGCGTCACCACCAGGAACGACCCACAACAGCGCCAAACCGTCTACGACCTGCTGCCAAAAGAGTACCGCAACCTCCACCACGTCGGTCGCCTCGACCGCGAATCGGAAGGCTTGCTCATCCTCACCAACAGCGGCGACCTGGCTCAAAAGCTGACCCACCCATCGACCAAGGTCGAGAAGGAGTACCTGGTGCAAACCGACCGCGTGTTCGACATGCGCGACCGCAGCGCCTTCATCAAGGGCATCGAGCTCGAAGAAGGCATCGGCAAAGCAGTCGCTGTCCAGGCATTGGCTCCGCGACTGGTCCGCGTGGTCCTGCAGCAGGGAATGAAGCGTCAGATCCGCCTGATGTTCGCCGCCAAAGGGTACGCCGTAAAACGACTGATCCGCACCCGCGTGGGATCCTACGAACTCGGCAACATCAAAGCCGGCAAATGGCGCCGCCTCACCGAGCAGGATATCCGCCAACTCCAGACCAACCCGACCGGGCGCCCGGAGTAAAGCGATCCCTCAGTTGGCGCCATCGACACCAAAGCTCATCTTTCCAATGCCCGCACCACCTTAGTGCGGGCATTTTTTGGATACGGCCGCACACCACGTCGCCCCGATCTTCTTTATCTTTATCCTCTTCCTTATCCAAATCCCCGCGGCCGATAAAGATCCCGATAAAGATCCCGATAAAGATCCCGATAAAGATCCCGATAAAGATCCCGATAAAGATCCCGATAAAGATCCCGATAAGGATAAAGATAAGGACTCCCTCCCTCCTCGATTCGGAATGCGATGGCGCCCCCCCACCAGGCACGCGCAGCGCTGGAGGGACGGCATTCCTGCCGTCGGTGCGGCTCCGCGGCTTCCTCCTAGGCTCCGCCCTGCATGTGATCGGGCATTTCCTCCAACTCTTCGACCCTCAAGCCAACGAGGCAGACATCGTCATCGAATGCCCGGCCATTGGAGAAACGCCGAGCATCAGCCAACACGCCATCGAGCAAATCACCGAGATCGGCATCCAGGTTCGACGACATCGACCGGCACAGATTCTCCTCGTCCCAGCAGTTACCTTCGTTGTCCTCGACTTCGATAATTCCGTCAGTGAACACCAAACCGGTCCACCCATTGGTCAGCTTCACTGAGTTACGCGGATACTGGATTCCATTGATCAATCCCAGCGCAGGTCCAACGTTGGCGGTGCTATCGACCATATTGTCGACCTGACCATCCTCGTCATTGAGGTTGCCGGCAATCGGAGATGGATGCCCCGCGAGCGAAACCGCCATGCGCATTTTGTTCAAATCGAGCACCATGTACGCCGCGGTAGCGAACATCGTCACCTCGGACTCACGCAAGATCGCGCCGAGCCCCTCGTTCATCGCGCGCAGGAAACCACTGGCACTGCGGGCCTTGTTCCCCTGGCGCTCAAGCATGCCACGCAACATCGAAACCACCAGCGCCGAGCGCACCCCGTGCCCCATCACATCGCCGACCACCACACCGATCACCCCTTTGTCGATCTCGATCACCTCGAAGAAATCCCCCGCCAATCCGAATGATGGCAGGTGGCGGTAATCAATGGTGAGGCGCACACAGCGACCATCTGCGGTCTCAATGCACATCACTTGGTTTTCCTTCGGCAGCAGTGCCGACTGAATCTCACGTGCCAGTTGGATCTCCTCCTCGATCAAGTTGTTCCGCGCCTGCAATGCCTTGGTCAGCCTCGCCGACTCCCGCTGCGCCAACACCATCTCCGTGACATCCGACGAAATCCCGAACGTCCCTTTGACGCCTCCCTTGATATCGATCCACGGCATTTTGGTGGTCATCACCCAGCGGGACTCGCCGTCGCCCATCTGGGCCTCTTCGATCAATCCTACCAATGGCTCGCGCGTTTCCATCACTCGCTGTTCATCAGCCACCCGACGATCGGCATCCGGCGCAGGCTCGTAGTCGTGATCCGACTTCCCCTGCATTTCCTGCGGGTCGGCCTCCTCGAACCAGCGCGCCATCGTCGCATTGACCATCTCAAACTTGGAGTCGCGGTCCTTGAAATAGATACTCAGCGGCAGGTTGTCGATCAATTGGCGGAACAACAACCGCTCACTCTGCAATTTGGCCTCGGCATCCTTGCGCTTGGTGATGTCGATCATCGATCCCGCCATCCGCACAACGACCCCACCGGCGTCGCGCACAGGCACCCCGCGGATCCGCATCCAGCGCCACCCCACGCGATCGCCACACCAGAGGCGGCAGTTCACCGCAAATACATCCATCGAGTGGTCGTTCACCACTTCATCGATCGCCGATTGGAACGCATCACGGTCCTCCGGGTGGATGTACTCACCTCCCTGCGAGAACAAATGCGGCAACGGATCACCCGGCGCTACTCCCAGGAACTGAAGGATACTATGGGAGTAATACACCTCGCCATCGGCGATGTCCCACTCCCAGATCCCCTCATTAGAGGCCTTCAATGCAAGGTCGATCAGGTCCGGAGACGGATGTCCCTCGGCGACATATACGCGTTTTTCGGGGGGGGTTAGCATGTAGGAAAATGGGCTTTCATTCATAACGACAGCTCACGGGCTCTGTCACCCAAAAACTCGCGCAATTGACGCAATCGCCGCCACGCCTCCAAGTGCTGCCGATTTCGGTAAGCTACGCCTTGCACAGCTGCTCGAACTCGCTTAATCAATCAGCTGCAAACACCTCGATTCGTACGAATTTCCCGAACTCGACCAACGCATGAGCACCCAGAACCAACTCCCATCCGACACACCGATCGGCTCGTCGCTCGACGAAATCGCCGCCCGCAAGCCAGCCGGTGACCAACATTCCCGCCGACTCATCACCGGAACCATCATCGCTTTGGTGTTCGGTATCGGCATCTCGGTGATCTTCGTGATCAAGAACCAAAAGGCAAAGGCCGCTGCGGAAGCCTTCGGTAGCGCATCCACCAACGAAGAACTTCAAGCAGTGGTGGACAACCACCCGGGCTCGGCCGCCGCAGGCAGCGCGCTAATTGCTCTCGCCGCCAACCTGGCCGAGGACGGCAAACCAGCCGAAGCCATCTCGACGCTCGACACCTTCATCGCCGACTTCCAGACCCACGCTCTGGTGCCTCAGGCCCTGATCTCCAAAGCCACCATCCAGGCGGCTCAAAACGAGACCGACGCTGCGATCGCCACTCTCGATACATTCGACGCCAACCACGGCACCTCCGCTCTCGCCCCTCTCGCATCGCTCACACGTGGCGACATCCTCAAAGGCGCCGGCAAACTGGAAGAAGCAAAAGCAGTCTACGACCTCATCCCAAGCGACAGCCTGATCGCCGGCCAGCGCGACGAGCGCCTGCGCTTCCTTAACTTCACCCCACCGGTGGAAGTCGAGCCAGCCCCAGAGCCAGTCGAGGAAGAGGCCACTCCTGCGGTTGAAGCCACTCCTGCGTTTGAAGCCGCTCCTGCAACCGACGCCGCTCCTGCGGAAGAAGCTGCAGTGGAAGAGACCACCGAAGAAGTCGTCGAAGAAACCGCTGAGCCTGCGGCAGAAGAAGCTGCAGCCACACCTGTGGAATAACGACACCATTCCTTTCCCTCTCACGGCCGACGCTGGACACCCGTCCTCGTCGGCCGTTTTTTTGTAGCCGCCACAGATGGGGGAGGATCGTCACAAATGCATTTTGAATGCACAATCCACCCTCGCCACTCCTAATCCAGGTGGAAGGAACCACAGCCAGCGCGCCCTGACCACGACGGTGGGGACACCGTCACTCCATGCCTCCGCCGCGCCGATCGATCACCAAGCCCACCTCGTCGCAGCCATACCCGTCGCAGCCTCCCCGTCGCGAAGCGACGCCTTACCAGCTAGCCGGAGGTTTCAACCTCCGGTGGAATCCCCCACATCAAATTCGTCCCGAAGGGACGGCTTACCGCCACAGATGGGAACTGATTCCCGCAGATGCGCTTGAGGACGACATTCATCTCGCACCTAAACACCAGCGCATCCCGCAATCTGTGGAACCAACCACGACCAGCGCCCTACTACGACGGTGGGGACACCGTCACTCCATGCCTCCGCCGCGAGCTCTACACGGAGCACGGCACCGAGGGTACCTACCTCACCGTCGCGAAGCGACGCCTTACCAGCTAGCCGGAGGTTTCAACCTCTGGGAAATCCCCCCTCATCAGATTCGTCCCGAAGGGACGGCCTACCGCCCCCTCCACACCTAGCTCGGCTCGTTGCGCTCCTTGTTTCGGTCAACGTAAATCTGAATATCGGCCTCAGCCGTACCGAGGAGCTCCTGGGCGCGCATCAGCGCATTTCGCGTCGAGATATTCGGGTTCTCCGGTGACATCAGGAAAATATTATCGCGCCCGACCACATCGATCATCCCGGAGTTTTTCAACACCGCATAGATCGACTTGGTGATGCCACTGATGACTAGGTGGCGCTCACGCTTGTTCACCTCCCGCACCAGATCCGCCAGGGCCATGACGCTGGTCGCATCCAGATTACGCGCATTGCGCAGCCGCAGAATGATCACTTTCAGGTTCTCGTCGGCAAGCGTGCGTTGGATCTGACTGCGGAACAAATCCGCCGCACCGAAAAACAAATCCCCTTCGACGTGAACAATCGAGATCGCTGGAATGTTGCGCTTGCTCGATTCGGCCAAATTCCCGTCGTCGGTGAAGCCATACTCCACCAAATCCGGACGGGCCGCCTTGCGCAGGTAAAGCATCACCGAAGTCGTCACGCCGACGAAGATCGCCACGTGCAACGGCATCACCAGCGTGGCGCCGAATGTCACAATCAACGACGTGGCGTCCGATTTGGTAGCCCCCAGACAGATGCGGATGTTTTTCCGGTTGATCAACGAAACCGCCACCGCGATCACCAAGCCTGCCAACACGGCCTTCGGGATGTACGCGACCATCTGGGAAAGAGCCACAGCCCCCAGCAAGCACAACATTCCGCTGAACGCAGCGGACAATGCTGTGCGGGCGCCACTTTCAAAGTTCAATGCCGAGCGGGTGAGCGATGCGGACGATGGCATGCCGCCACCAAGAGAGCAGGCAATATTTGCCACTCCGAGCCCATAGAGGTCCTGGTTGGCATCCACCCGGTCACCACTGCGACTGGCCATGCTCTTCGCCATCAAGCCCCCCTCGAGCGAGGCCAAGAACGCCACCGCCAAGGCCAATCCAAACAACGCCCCCATCTCCTGAAACACATCGCCAGAGGCAAAATGAAATGGCGAACTCGGAACCAAGTCCGCCGGAGTGAACGCCTCATAACGTGCCAACTCCGGACCAAAACCCAGTCCATCCACCGTCGCTAGGGCACTGGCACAGAGACAGCCCAACACCAAGGTAATCGCAAACACCGGCAACCGCCGCCACTTCTGCTGCAGCAACAAGTAGACGATAATCGTTCCCACACCCAGCGACACCGCCGCCCACGACGCATTGGGCACCTGTTCAACCAAGCGCCAAACCATACCAAACAAAGAACGCGGCGTATCCGTGGCGGCATCCCCCCCTTCGGGCACCATCTGCACGCCGAGCACATGCTTCACCTGACCGACCATGATCAGAATAGCAGCGCCGGAGAGATAGCCCACGATCACACTGCGGCTGATGTATTGACCGAGGTCAGCCGCACGTAAAAACGCCCCCAGAATCAGCACCACCCCGATCATCAACGATAGCAACGGGATCAGCGAGTTGATCTGGTCGAGCTTCCCCGGATAGGTCACGAAGAAACTGTAGATCATGAACGCCGTCGCGTTGGACGGCCCGAGCATCGTAAAACGAGCGCTCGAGAAAAAGGTCCCAAAGACCGCGGCAATCGCCGTAGCCATGATCCCGAAAACGATATCCACTCCCGCCACCGCCGCGTACGCCATTCCCTGAGGCAACCCCAACAACGCCACGTTAAGCCCGGCTCCAAAGTCTGCCTTCAAGGCGCCGCGCGAATACCCTTTGAACGCTCCTAGCGAGGGCCACATCCGGATCGTGCTCGATCCGAAAAACTCCTGCCAGGCGCGCTTGATCGTGCTGCGGACACCCTTGCTCAACATTCCTACCAGCTTGGATGAGCCCCTCGGTTCAATCAAGCGGCGATTCCCACTCTAGTTATGGAAACTCGACACCGAAGAAGTCCTTCAGCACCGCACGGTAGACGCCGTGCTTGAACTCAGGCAGCCACTCGAGCTCGAAATCCCGTGGGTCGATCCACTGGAACGAGCGGAACTCAGGATGGCGCGTACGCAGGTTGATGTCGCGGTCACTGCCGAGGAAACGGCAAAGGAAATAGGTTTGCTCCTGGCCGATATTCGAGCCAAAGCGGCGCATGCTCGCAGGAAACTCATAACGGTACCCCTCTTTGCGGTCCAGCACGTGCACCAGATGAGGTGGGGTCCCGATTTCTTCCCGCAGTTCACGGAACAACGCCTCGTCCGGCGTCTCCCCACGATCAATTCCGCCCTGTGGAAACTGCCAAGAATTCGCATGCCGAATGCGCTCGGCAATCAACACTTTGTCGTCGTTGTTCAGTAGCAGCGCAGCCACATTCGGGCGGTATTTCTTTTCCGTATTCACTTTATCCATGCTGCTTGCGCTCATCTCCTCGGGGTCAAGGTCACGCAATCGACCTACCCCTTGCAACGAAAATCGCGAAGAAATCTCATCTCCCTAGCTGCGGCATACGTATGGGCATACCCTCCGCACACCATAACCCACTGAGCTTTAACCTCCAAACCACCACCATTAACGCAACGGCACGTCGTTGGACTCCAGCCAATCGTGGAACAAGTCGGTCGCACTGCGCTCAAAATTGTCCAAATTGCGGAAGTACTCACGGCGCTGACGCCCAAGCACTGCGGGAATCTCGATTTCGCCCTCCCCTTCACGCAATACTTTGAGGACTACCTTGCGCCCTCCCCCACGTTTGAAAATGTGCCGGTAAAACGACAGATCACCGTGAAGCGTGTTGAGGTCCACATCATCGATCATCAAGATCCGATCCCCCACCTTTACTCCCGCGGCCTCCGCCGGCTCGTCCGAGACCACACGGTCCACCTGCACTGCATAACGTGGCTTGCCCTCGGCAGATGGAAAAACCACCAGGCGGTGCTGCACTCCGAGAAACCCGTGGTTGGGGCCAAAATCTGAAAACCTCACCGCCCACAGCACTAGCAGCTCACGCGCACGCTCCCATTGTTCCGGATCATCCGACTCGGCATACGTTCGCAGCAACTCGGCAACCAGGGCTTCGCTGTCCTGTCCCTCGACAAACCGGCGCTCCACTTCCTCCTCCGCACCCAGGCGGATCGTGGCATTCTCTCCCCCCAACTCGGCTACCAGACGTTTGGCATCGAAGTCTTTCAGCGAGACCTCCGCCGCAGGGGCATCGTTCTCAACAACACCGGCATCCTCAGCCGGATCTGCTTGACTCTCTTCTACGGCGGCCGCATCCGCAGCGCCGGCAGCCCTCAGGGGAGCCGCATCCTCAGGAGCGGCTTGGGCAGTCACCAAACAACATCCCGCCGCCACCGCGTACGTGTGAAATTTCATCCATCTGATCATCGCGCGCAGTATGGTACCGAATCCGCCCCGCCCGCAAGTCTCAAGCCACAGTGATCACTTCGATTCGATGCGCTCGAGCACATCCTGGCTCAGCCACAGGTCGTTCATCCGCGCGGGCTGCCACAGGCTATCGGAGGAAAAAACCACCCACCCGCTGCTGGTACGCAAGCGCCAGTCGGTCAGCCCACTAACCCGCAGCCAGCCATTCCACTCAAACTCAGGCGCCGCAATTTCTTCCCCCTCGTTGGTCGCCAGTTCATGCAACCCCTCGGGCGTCAGCATGGATCGCACCACCTTTTTCACCAACCAGCGCCGTGACTTACGCGCTCCGGCCTTCACCCAGTCGGCCACATTGCTGGGCGGAACTGTCGAGCGCACCGCATCCATGCGCACAAAATGATCGTCCAACTGCGACTCCAGCGACTCCTTGAGTTGTGGAAATTCCACCATCCGCTCGATCCGCGATTCGTCGCCCGAAACCACCGCCGCACGCACCATCGCCATCTGCACCGCCCACCACACAGGCAATACCAGCAAAACCACCAACGCCAATCCCCGCACCCAACGCCACGTACCCCGGCGCTTCTTCTCTACCGGAACGACCACCATCCACAACAACAACGCCACAATCGCCGCCACTCCGCCGCGAACCCACATCGGACCATCCACCATCTCGCTCACCGCCATGCCCGCGCAAACCACCACGATCCCCAACACCACGCTCACCAGCTTGGCGAGCCATTTGAGATCGGCAAACCAGCGCTGGCTCAAATGAGCCACGACGACCACGGAAAGAAACGCAACAAGATCCATCATGCAGGGTTCCTCCATCTCACAGACCACGGGTAATGGAAACCACAAATATCATCACACCACCACGTCACGGATCCACTTGCATTGCCCGCTGAAATCCGATTCCCTACAGCACCATGAAACCACGATTCCTTTCGCTTCGGTCATGCGCCTTGGGCGCTCTGACTCTGGCTACCACATTGGCCACACCACTCCACGCCCAGGAAGCGGCGCCGGAAGAAACCGACCTCAAGAGCCGCATTTGGGGGTACACATCCCCTGCCGGCACCTACGAAGTACGAGTCGATCACATCTCGTCGATCTCCAAAACCGAGTACCTTATCGAAGGCAACATCATGGTCTACGAAGTCACTATCGATACCATCGGCCAAACCACCGCGCGCTTCTACTACGGCGAGCCATGGACTCCGAAAACCAGCGTCGGCGCAGTGGAAAACGCCACCAACCGGGCCCGTGACATCGGAAACACTCTAAACCAGCGCGCCGGCCAGGTGAGCGGACAGGTCGACCGATTGGTGATCAAGAACTACGGCCCGCCTAACACCACCCACGCCAAAACCATCGAGTTCAAGGTCGCCAACCGCTCGGAGCTCAACCAAGTCTACCAAGCCGCCCGCAATTCCTGGATCAAAGGCCGCGGGCGCAATATGAGAGTGAAAGACGAATAACACCGTCAGCTCCTCACGGCACATGCGATCCTCCCTCGCCAGGATCCCGAATTCCCCCTCAAACACCCTGCGGCAACCCACATTGCCGCAGGGTGTTTGTTTTTAGCACCTTACGAACCAGACAAACGACCTCGACAACCCGACCGCGCCCCAACGCACGACATTTTTTGCATGATTTTACCAACTTTTACTTGATGATGAGATTCAGTCGCATTAGTGAACCAAGGTCGGCGCCACGCTCGGTGACGCCGACTTGGTTCAAAAATCCATCGCTATGAAACACACATCCAAAGTTGTCGCCTCCGCGACTATTGTTGGTTGCGTTGCACTGGCCTCCCAGATGAACGCACTCGCCCAGACCGGAGAAGTCACTCCTCCAGCGGAAGCTGTGCCTGTGAGTGAGTCCGTCATCAGCAGCGATGAAATGCTCAGCCCTCTGAGCGTGGTCGGAAGCGAGGATCAGATCTTTGAATTGGTAGGCTCGGCTGCTTACATCGCGGATCAAGTCTTCCGCTCGCAGAACTACCAAAACGTAAACCGCATTCTGGCTCGTGTTCCTGGTGTCTACGTTCGCGAGGAAGACGGCTTCGGTAATTTCCCGAACATCTCGATGCGCGGAGCCAATGGCGAGCGCTCGGAAAAAGTCACGATGATGGAGGACGGCATCCTCACCGCACCGGCCCCCTACTCCGCACCGGCAGCCTACTACTCTCCACGAGCCGCACGCATGAGCGGAATCGAGATCCTCAAAGGCTCGAGCCAGGTGCGCTTCGGCCCACAAACCACCGGTGGTGTGATCAACTACCTCTCCACACCGATCCCCGACAACGGCCCGGACGCGGCACCGGCCACCACGACGGCTAAAGGCGGCAAAGCTGTCGCCGCCGCACCTCAAACAGATTCCGCCAACAGCGTACCAAACTTCTACTGGCGCTCGACCTTCGGCACCGACAACACGTTCTTCAACCACGGCTATTTTGGCGATACCGCCTACACCGACGCAGGTGCCTTCGGCTACCTGCTCGAACTCCATCAGCACTCGACCGATGGCTTCCGCGACATCGACGGTGGCGGTGATTCCGGGTTCATGCTGATCGAACCGATGCTCAAGTTGAGCTGGAGCCCTAACACGGCGATGAATCAGCGCTTCGAGTTCAAGTACGGCTACTCCGACTTTGATGCCGACGAAACCTACCTCGGCCTGTCTGAGAAGGATGTGCGCGAAAACCCATACCGTCGTTACAGCGGCACCAAGTTCGACAACATCAAGTCGAAGCAACACCGCACCTACCTCAAGTACCAGTTTGAACCGACCGACAACAGCCGCTTCGAAGTGGCCGGATACTACAATCAGTTCAAGCGTAACTGGTACAAGATCCGCAAAGCCGATGGCGAAAGCATGGCCACCGTGCTCGCCAACCCAGCGCTCTACCCATCAAGCTTCGCCGCACTGACAGGTGAGGGCAGCGACGCACCGACCACACTCGGCATCCGCACGAACAACCGCACCTACAAGTCCTACGGCGTGCAGGCCGCTGGTGATGTGGACTTCACCACCGGCGACGTCGCTCACACCCTGGGCTTCGGCGCCCGCTTGCACTACGATGAGATCAAACGCTTCCAGCGCGATGATGTCATCAACCGCAGCACGTCCGGTGCCTTCACCGGGATCGACCGCGGCGCGGATGGCTCCGGAGGCAACCGCGAACAGGATTCGACCGCGCTCGCTCTGTGGATCGAGGATTCCATCACCATCGGAAACCTCACGCTGCGTCCAGGTGTGCGCTACGAAACCATCGACCAAAGCTACACCGACTACGCCAGCGATTCATCGTTCACCAAGACCGATGGAGCCGACGGCAACATCCACTACTGGGCACCTGGCATTGGGTTCAACTACGCCCTCAGTGACAGCAACCGTCTCTTCGGTGGCGTCTACAAGGGCTACTCCACCCCGGGACCACGCGCCACGCTCAAGGGCGGTGTCGACTTCGAAGAGAGCCTCGGTTACGAGCTCGGCCTGCGCAACCGCGGCCAGACCGTGGCGGCTGAAATCGCCGGCTTCTACTCCGACTTCGACAACCTGATCGGATCGGACGCCGGACTCGGTGATTCCTCCGCCACCAACGCAGGAGCAGCCGATGTCTACGGTATCGAAGCTCTCGTCTCCTACGATGCGCTCGGCAACAGCACATCGGGATACTCGCTGCCGCTCTACGCCTCGGCCACCTGGACCCAGACCGAGATGAAGAGCTCGCTTAACAGCGACAACGACCTCTACTCCGGTGCCTTCCCTGGCGCGGAAATCCCATACGTCCCCGAGTGGAAACTCGCCGGCGGCATCGGATTCTCCACTGGCCAGTGGGGCGTGAACCTCGACGCGAGCTTCGTCAGCGAGGCCTTCGGCACCGCGTCCAACCTCGACCGCCCGGACACCACGTCCCTCCAAGGCAAAATCGACGACGCACTCGTCTTCGACCTCTCGGCCCACTACCAGCTGACCGAGAACGTGCGCTTGCTCGCCGGTGTGCAGAACCTCTTCGACGAGACCTACATCGTCAGCCGTGCGCCCGAAGGCCCACGCAACGGTGCACCTCGCCAGCTCTACGGTGGCCTTGAGATGACGTTCTAAGAACCTACTCAGACACCGTGGCCGGGTGGCGACCCGCACGAAACCGCCACCCGGCCCATCACTTTCCATCTGGATAATGGGAGACGGACTTTCAGCCAGTCCGTCGGTTGCAGCATCCCTCGCAGTGGGTCTCCCCCACCGCGAGGGATGTTTTTTTTGTATAGATCCTGCACTCTGGCTGCCTCCCATGCCGGTGGGGACACCGTCGCTCCGATACAACTAAGTAACGCCACGGCGGTTCGATCTCGCGGCCGAAGTACCGACTGCTACACCTGAGCTCAGCGCCCATCCCTCCCGCCATCCATAAAACTTAATCACCTAACCACCTAAAACCTTCCCCCAACCACCTTTTCTATTATCTGCCGCTTCCAATCAGTTGAATCCTGTCCATTCTGTTCCAACCAGCCCCTCCTCCCCGATGAAACCACGTCTCGCCTTCTTCCACTCCCAGATCACCGAATCGCCCGCTCTCTCCGATGACCTGGCGCACCTCGAGTCGCTGTGCGACGTGACCTATCATCCATTCCTTGTCGGATCTCCGGAAAAGCTCGCCGAGCACGCGGCCGCGGCCGAAATCATTATCGCCAACGACGTCGCCCTCACCGCCAGCGACCTGCCATCATTTCCCAAGCTCCAGCTCGTCTCGCTGCTCGGCTCCGGCTACGACATGATCTCTCTAGCAGACACCCGTGACCGCGGCATCACCGTCTGCAACGAACCGAGCTACGGCGCCACCAACGTCGCCCAACACGCGCTTGCACTCATCCTCGAGCTCTGCCACCGGGTCGGCGACCAAAACCAAGCACTCAAAGCCGACGGCTGGCGCACGCCTCGACGCCAAATCATCGCCGACCACCCAATCCTCGAACTCGACGGCCTCACTCTCGGACTGATCGGCTTTGGCCGCATCGCCAAAAAACTCGCCACCGTCGCCGCCGCGCTCGGCATGCGCGTGATCGCAGCAAGCTCGCAATCCGAACAAACTCTGGCTGAATTCGGTGTCGGCAAAGTCACGCAGGACGAGCTCTTCGCCACCTCTGATTTTATCTCGCTCCATTGCCGTGCGTCGGAATCTACTCGAGGCCTGGTCAACGCCCGCCTGCTCGGATTGATGAAACCCACCGCATTTCTCATCAACACCGCCCGGGGCGAACTGATCGACGACCCCGCTCTCTTCGCCGCTTTGGACAACGGTACCATCGCGGGCGCCGCCATCGACGTCCTCGCCCAGGAACCCCCAGCCGACGACCACCCACTCGTCGCCCATCCACGCTGCATCGTCACCCCACACATAGCCTGGAACAGCCAACCCGCCCGCGAACGACTCGTCAAAGCCACCATTCACAACATCGAAGCGTTCCTCAACGGCTCGCCTGTGAACCAGGTGAATTAGGGCAAGGTTTTACGTAGTTAGGTGATTAGGTTTTAAATGCCGGGATCCGGCGGTTCTCGCATCACTTGATCGAGGAGCATCTCCTCGCGCTGGTGACCCGGCTCCGCCTCCAATCGGAAGCGGCGACCCTCGCCGCACTCCAAGACCCACAAACTAACACAACAAGAACACCATTATAAAACACCACCGCCGCATGCCAGCTTTTGGGAGTGCAGTGAGAATCACTGCTTTGTATCGGCCTCAAACCAAACGTCGTACCATTCCCCTCCAGCATGACATTCCTCACCCGTCCTCAGGAATTGCCTGAGGGCCTACGTCTATCGTTTACCTCGGCGCCCCCACACCCGGCTACGCCCGCAATCGAAAGCGGCGATCCTCGCCGCACTCCCAAATAAATCCTCCCCATCCACATCATCTGAGGATCACACCATCCTATCCATCTGCGGACTTCCCGCCCATCCGCAGAGCCCCTCACGCGCCGCCGGCATCGAGTGCCTTGCTGATGCGCTTGGACGACACTTTCCCCATCGCCGTGACCTTGGAGGAGAAGAGCGAAACCCGCCACTCCTGCAACTGCCAGCCGATCTCATCCCACACCGGCGACGCCACATCCTCCATCACCTTGGCGAACCAGCGTTCGTGGTGCGGATAGAGTTGGTCCATCTTTTGCAGGTCTTTCATGATTGGCTGCGACTGCAATCGATCGATCCGCTCAGCCATGGCGGCAAAGTACGCCGGGTAACGCGCAAACCACTGCGCACCCGCCCGCTGGATGAATCGCGGACGCATCAACCACTCGAACTGCTCGGCCATGTCGTCGGCGACTTCGCCCAGGTGACGGTCGCCTCGGTGCTTCTGGATGAAATTGGCCACCACCTGGTAGTGTTCGGCCACGCCGTCCACCCACTTGGAAGTCATCTCCGCCGACGCATAAAGCCCCGCCCGCATCTTCTCGGCCGCCGCGGCAAATGCCTCCGCATCCCGCGGCAATGGAGTCCCCAACGCGTGTTCGATGGTCACGTCCATCAGGTCGTCCTGGTTGGTCTTGGGCGCGCTGCCCATCACCGGCAGCATCAGCTTCCCATTCATCGAGAACGGAAACTTCTTCCGCACCCACGCCACTTGATCCGGATGGGCGAAACTGGCCAACCGCACACAGCCGGCACGATGACTCGCCCCAGCTTCTCCGGCGGTAGCAAACACACGCACTCCGACAAACTTGCCCTCATCGACCAGCGCGGGATACGCCTGACCACTACCCACGGCAATCGCCGCCGGCAGCGCATCGCACTCCCACTCCTTCATCCCGCTCACCTCCCAGCCGGAGTTGGCTTGTTCGTCGAAACGGTCGGCGAGCAAGTCGGCCAACTGCTCACGGATGGCACCCACATCGCTGCCCATGGCCAGCTCGTTGCCCTCGTCATCGCAGACCCAGATCTTGGTCACCAGCTCGTGCGGGATCCGTTTGAAATCAAATGCCGACGAATGGATCAACCGCCCGGTACGCTCACAAAGGAATGCCGCCAGCGCCGACTCGATCGCTCCGGTCTTTTCATAACCGAGCCACTGCGCAACAAACGCATCCACTGAATCTGCAATCGGTTGGCAGGCGATGCGATCCGCCTTCGGCAGCGAGCGCACCAGAATCTCGACCCGCTCCGCAAGCGCCCCGTCCACACCCCAGCCCGGCAGCCAATCAGGGAATCCGGACAATTGGTCAATGTGCACACCGAGTGTCACGCCGTCGTCATCCGCTCCCGGTTCGCAACGGTAATAAACCGCGTAACTCGTATCGCCACAGCTGATTTCATCAGGGAACCACGACGCCTCATCCTCCGACACGCCGCCGAACACGCAATCCTCCAGCGTCACAAACAGACACTTGCGATCCTCCTTCGGCAGTCCCTTGCGCCAGCGATGGAATGCCTTGGCGGTGCACATCCCCTCGGGGATCACATTCTCGAAAAACTGCAGCACATAATCGTCGGACCACAGTTGCCCAGGTCGGCGCAGTTTGTGCTCAAGCGCGGCCACCTCGTCCTTCATGGCGTCGAGATGTTGCAGGAAATCCGGGCGCGACTTGAGGCCACCGCCCAGGATTCCGTCGCAAATGAAGATCTCACGTGCCTTGGCGGGATCGATCCGCCCGAAGTGCACCGGCCGCTCGTCGACGACAATCAACCCGCCGCTGACCACTCGTTCTTTGGCGTAAACCGCGCCCTGACCGACATCCCACGCCGCCGCGTAATACTGGCTGCGGCACAGGTGCGGCGCCACTTCCTCGATCCACGCCGGATCCAGACTGGCGCACTGACGCGCCCACAGACGCGACGTTTCCACCAAGTCGAACCCAAGGATCCACTCGTGGCGCTTGTTTGTGTTGAACAACCCGGAGCCAGGGAAAATCGCGAAAAGCTTCCCGCCCGCGCCGCGGTAAGCGCGTTCGCCCTTGTCCCACCATCCGATCTGGCGCGGCACTCCGGTAAGCATCGCCTTGTGCACCGCATCGTATCCGGCCCCGCCCTCGCGCGATGGATCCACCGCGCCGACATGCCACTTGAACGCCTGACGGCAAACCGCCAGCAACTCGTGGTGCAGGTTCGCCCACTCCATCACCCGCCGGAAGTTGAGGAAATACTTGCCGCAGAACTTACGCAGCTGGTTCATCTTCCAGCGCCGCCCATCGCGGAACTGCATCAGATCGCGCCACAAATGCACCAACGAGAGGAAGTCCGAGCGCTCGTCATTCCACTGGGCGTGCGCTTTGTCCGCTGCCTCCTTTTTCTCCCGTGGGCGCTCACGCGGGTCCATGATCGTCAGCCCCGCCACGATCACCGCCACCTCAGGCAGCGCACCATATCGCTCGGCGGCCAACAACATCCGCGAGAGCTGCGGGTCGGCAGGAATGCGCGCAAGCTTGCGCCCGATCTCGGTGAGTTCGTCGGTCTTCTTGTCCAACGCCCCGATATCGCACAGCGTCCGCCGCCCGTCGTTGATCGCTTTGGGCGATGGCGGGTCGATGAACGGGTACTCGCGGATGTCCCCAAGGCGCAGCGACTTCATCTGCAAGATCACCCCCGCCAACGACGATCGACGGATCTCCGGGTCGGTGAACTCAGGCCGCCCGAGAAAGTCCTCCTCGTCGAACAAGCGGACACAGATCCCTTCCATGATACGGCCACAACGCCCCATCCGTTGGCGCGCCGACGCCTGACTGATCGGCTCGACCTGCAGTTGCTGCACACCTTTGCCCGGTCGGAAGCGACTGATGCGAGCGACTCCGCTGTCGACCACATAGACAATGCGCGGAATGGTCAGCGAGGTCTCGGCCACGTTGGTTGCCAGCACAATGCGACGGCGACCCTTCGGCGGCGTGAAAATCATCCGCTGCTCGTTCATCCCCATGCGGGCAAAAAGCGGTAGCACATCGGTGCGCGGCAGATTCCAACCCGCGATCAAATCGGCAGCTTCACGGATCTCGCGCTCGCCCGGCAGGAAAATCAAAATATCGCCGACCTTGTCGACGTCGTTGATCCAAGTAACCGCGCGCCCCACGTGCTGGGCCAGCGGCTCGCTGTCGCGGTTGGGCGGCAAATAATGCACGTCTACCGGGAACGTGCGCCCTTCCACTTGGATAATAGGAGCAGCGATCTCGCGCTTGGCATCACCGAAGAACTCGGCAAAACCACCGGCATCGAGTGTGGCGGAACTGATCACCACCCGCAGATCTTTGCGGCGGGCGAGCAGTTGTTTGATATAGCCGAGCAGGAAATCAATATTGAGGCTGCGCTCGTGTGCCTCGTCGATAATCAGAACGCTATACTGATTGAGATTGCGGTCGCCCCGGGTCTCGGCGAGCAAAATCCCATCGGTCATGAACTTGACCCGAGTGTCCTTCGACGTCTGGTCACTGAAACGGACCTGGCAACCGACCAACCCACCAACCTCGGCACCAAGTTCATCCGCCACGCGACTCGCCACGCCGGTCGCCGCAATCCTTCGCGGCTGGGTACAACCGACCACGCCGTTGAGCCCGAGCTCCGCCGCCACCTCAAGCGCCATCTTCGGCAGCTGAGTCGTCTTGCCCGACCCCGTATCCCCCACCACCACAACCACCTGGTGGTCGCGCATCGCCGCCATGATATCGGCACGCCGTAAACTCACCGGCAGATCCGGATAGACAATCTTTGGCAATGGCTTGGGCTGGGCGTCTGACATGAGCCGCCACTATTGCCGCCGCCGGCCGCCGGTTCAACCAGCAACACGTGTGTTGCTGGGCCGCCTATGGGGCATGTGGGAGTGCAGCGAGAATCGCTGCTTTGTCTCGACCTGAGCTCTTCCAACGCACCTTTCCCTTTCACCGTGCCATTCCTCCTCCGCAGAACGCCCAATCGCTGGTGGGTAGGTCCCGCGTCCGCGGGACCGACAAAGCCAACCGTACGGAGCGCAGCGACCAAATCTCCATCCTCCCGGCTCCGCCAGCAATCAAAAGCTGTGATTCTCACAGCACTCCCCCCCCCACAAATCCGACAACCACCCTACCGCCGGCATGCGTATCCCATCGTTAAGGGAAGGCGATGTGTCTGCACATCTCGTCACTCGCCGTGCCAATCGGTTCACGCACCCGAACTCCTGAAAACTGCCCACTAGGAACTAGCAAACTAATACGCCATGACCCTCGACCGCCTACTCGCCATCTGTGAAGGACTCGAAGATGAGTTCGACGGTAGCCTCGACGCCCTCGACAACCGCCTCCACCGCTTGGAGGAAGAGTTCGAAAACCGAGTCGCCGCTCTTCAGGACCGCTACCCTAGCGACCCAGACGTCGGCGCACTCCAGCATTTGGACACCGGCCTGCGCCGCACACTGCGACTCCTGCGCGGCAAACTCACCGCCATCCAGGAAAACGGCGACAACCTGCTCGAAGAACTCGGCCCCGAAGTGCTCAAACACGCCCCCGCCATCCGCGAAAAACTCGCCAGTTGCTCGGACATCGAGCAAGCCGCCATCGAGATCCAAAAGGAAATCCACGACTCCAGCGCCAGCTTCCGCAGCTTCATCAAAGGAATGCTGATGTGGAAAGATTCCCCGGAAGAACACCTCGAGAAAAAAGAGTGACGCCAGCCCCGCATGCCAGCTTTTGGGAGTGCAGTGAGAATCACTGCTTTGTATCGGCCAGGGACCGCCGCCGCACCTTTCCACGTCATCGTGCCATTCCTCCCCCGTCCTCAGGAATTGCATGATGGTCTGCGTATACCATCTAGCACAACGCCCACCACTCCTGGCTCCGCCTCCAATCGAAAGCGGTGATCCTCACCGCACTCCCAAAAGGTCGCTCAGTTAAAAGTCGTCGTAGTCTGCGATCCGATCAGTCTTGAACGTATCTACAACCCGCTGCAGCGCGGGCGGTGCCTCCTTGGCAAACCAACTGGCAGAACACCAAGGATACTCCGTCGCTACTTTCACCAGCCCATGCTTCACAGGGTTCCTCTGCACGTACGCCAAGCGCGCCAGATATGACCTCTCATAGGTCAGTCGCTTCTCCCAGTAGTTGTACCAAACCTTGCGGCCCTCTGCCCCATCCCATCGGTTTATCATCACCGCCGACTGCCGGTGCACGTCCCCGATGAGTCTGCTCAGCGACGCGGCAGAGCCATCCGGCGAAGCCCCTACGAAGTGGTAGTGGTTGGAAAAGACAGCCCACGCCTGAATCCGCCACCCCGCCTCATTCGCCCGATCCAACAGCAGGTTGCTCAACATCCGCAGTTGCTCCCGTGAGCGAAACACATGCTCTTTGCGGTAGGTCCCCGCCGTCACCATAAACACACCCGGCGAATTCAAATAATGCGGCGGATGGTGCGGCCAAACGATTTCATTCTCTTCTCGACCCATAATCCACCAACTAACACCGAAAGCACACCATTAGAAAAACCACCGCCGCATGCCTGCTTTTGGGAGTGCAGTGAGAATCACTGCTTTGTATCGACCAAGAACCACCGCCGCACCTTTCCTCTCCAACATGCTATTCGTCCCCCGTCCCTAGGAATTGCCTGAAGGTCTGCGTCCATCGGTTCGCACAACGTCCACCACTCCCGGCTCCGCCTGCAATCGAAAGCGGTGATCCTCACCGCACTCCCACACCAATCCTCCCCATCCACATCATCTGCGGATAGTGCCATCCTGATTATCTGCGGACGCCCCCCGAACCCGGCGCGCCGATCACCAATGCCGATACTCCTCGGGACCTCTCCTGAAAGGAGAACGCAAACCAGCCCAGGGTAAAAGGGAGCGCCAGCGACCCATACCCTGGGTCCCCCGCCCCGCGGACAAAGGCCAAGCCTTGCCGCACGGATTCACCAAAGCTGGCAACCCGCAGGCCCTAGGATCCGCTCCGACAGTTCACGGCAGCCTATACCGAAAGACTCCACTCCCGGCTCCGCCTCCAAGCTAAAGCGGTGATCCTCACCGCACTCCCAAACCAATCCTCCCCATCCACATCATCTGCGGATAGTACCATCCTGATTATCTGCGGATAACGCCCTCCATTTCACCAGCGAAATCCATCACGCCCCCCTCCCCGCCCCCCATCTGAGGACTAGGCGGATTTGGCGGGCAAGGAGCTCTTGCCGATGCAGGGAATTGGGGCATGTTGCGTGGTCCGTTTAGTACTCACCACGTTATGAATTTCAAAGGATCCTGCTCACTTGGGGCCAGCGCGATGCTGGCTCTTTTGTCACTGAACGTCGGCCAACTGGAAGCACTGGCAGCCGAAGCCAGCGCGGTTCAGGAAGCGGCCGAACTCGATTTGAAGGTGCTCGGCGCAAAGCAAATCAACCCGACCACCGTCGAGTTTGTGCTCACCAGCCAGCGCCGGATGACCATGGATTTCTACAGCGACTCGATCTTCCGCTGGTTCCGTGACGATCAGGGCGGGATCCTGCGCGATCCTGTCGCCGAGCCACCAGCACAAATCCTCGTGGACCAGCCACGTGCCGAAGTCGGTGCACTGACCCTTGAGAACGAATCCGGTGTTTTCGCCGTCAGCACGTCCAAAGTGCGCGTCGAGGTGGACGCCGCGACCGCCCGCGTGAAGATGACCCGCATCGCTGATGGTGCGGTTTTGTTTGAGGAAGTAACTCCCGTTGAGTTCGACCGCAAAGGGGTGAAAGTGACCCTCACCGAGCGCGACGACGAATACTTCTACGGTGGTGGCGTCCAAAACGGCCGCTTCTCCCACAAGGGCAAGCTCATCGACATCGAAAACCAGAACAGCTGGACCGACGGCGGAGTCGCCTCCCCGAACCCATACTTCTGGTCGACCCGCGGCTACGCCATGATGTGGCACACGTTCAAGAAAGGTCAGTACGACTTCGGCTCGAATGACAGCGGTCAGGTGAAGCTCACCCACGAGACCGACTACCTCGATGTCTTCGTCATGGCTGGCGAGACTCCGGCCGATCTCTTGGACCGCTATTTCCAACTGACCGGCAAACCGGTGCTGCTGCCTAAGTTCGGCTTCTACCTCGGTCACCTCAACGCCTACAACCGCGACTTCTGGAAGGAAGTCGAAGAAGACGGCATCCTCTTCGAAGACGGCAAACTCTACAAAGAGGAACAGAAGGACAACGGCGGCGTGCAGGAGTCGCTCAACGGCGAGAAGGACAACTATCAGTTCTCCGCACGTGCTGCGGTCGAACGTTACGAAGACCACGACATGCCGCTGGGATGGTTCCTTCCTAACGACGGCTACGGCGCGGGCTACGGCCAGACCGACACATTGGAAGGCAATATCGAAAACCTCCGTGAGTTCGGCGAGTGGGCACGTGAGCGCGGCGTCGAGATCGGGCTTTGGACGCAGTCGGACCTGCACCCGAAAGCTGACATCAGCGCCCTCTTGCAGCGCGACCTGGTGCGCGAAGTGCGCGACGCCGGTGTGCGCGTGCTCAAAACCGACGTCGCCTGGGTCGGTGCCGGATACTCGTTCGGATTGAACGGTATCGCCGATGCAGCCCAGCTGATGACCTACTACGGTAACAACGCCCGCCCATTCATCATCACGCTCGACGGATGGGCCGGCACCCAGCGCTACGGCGGCGTTTGGACCGGTGACCAGACCGGCGGCAAGTGGGAGTACATCCGCTTCCACATCCCGACCTACATCGGTGCCGGACTCTCCGGTATGTCCAACATCTGCTCGGACATGGACGGTATCTTCGGCGGCAAGGACCTCGTCGTGAACACCCGCGACTACCAGTGGAAAACGTTCACCAGCATGCAGCTGAACATGGATGGCTGGGGCTCGAACCCGAAATACCCACACATCCTCGGCGAACCGGCTACCTCGATCAACCGCTGGTACCTCAAGCTCAAAGCCGAGCTCATGCCCTACACCTACAGCATCGCCCGCGAAGCCGTGGACGGCCTGCCTATGGTGCGTGCCATGTTCCTCGACGAGGTGAACCCATACACCCTCGGCTCCGCCACCCGTTACCAGTTCCTCTACGGTGAGGACTTCCTCGTCGCCCCGATCTACCAGAACACCCGTGCGGATGACGAAGGCAACGACGAGCGCGATAACATCTACCTGCCTGAAGGCCAGTGGATCGACTTCTTCACCGGCGATGTCATTGCCGGCGGCCGCATCATCAACAACTTCGACAGCCCGCTCTGGAAGCTGCCGACCTTCGTTCGCCGTGGCGCGATCATTCCTAAGAACCGCCCACACAACGACCCGGCCGAGATCGACCTCACCGAGCGTATCTACGAGTTCTACCCATATGGCGAAAGCGCCTTCACCGAGTACGACGACGACGGATTGACCGAGCAATACAAAGCCGGTGCCTTCGCCGAAACCGAGATCACCTCGGTGCAGAACAAGGACCAGGTGAAGATCTCCATCCAGCCAACCCGCGGTAGCTTCGATGGCTTCGTGAAGGAAAAGTCGACCGAACTTCAGGTAAACCTCACCGCAGAACCATCAGCAGTCACCGCCACGATCGGCGGCCAGACCGTGACATTGCAGAAAGTCGACACAGCCGAGGCTCTCGCCTCCGGCTCGAATGTCTACTTCTACGATGCCGCTCCTGAACTCAACCGCTTCGCTACGCCGGACACCGAGTTTGCCAAAGTCAGTGTCATCAAGAATCCAGTGCTCCACGTCAAACTCGCCAAGACCGATACCAGCGTCAATGGCGTCGAAGTCCAGATCGACGGCTACCGCTACGATCTCGGGGATCCATTCCTCGCGTCCACCGGCGAACTGACCGCACCAGAACCGCAGATCACCGACGAAAACACCAAGCCATACACCCTGGAACCAAGCTGGGAGCCGGTCGCTAATGCCGACTACTACGAGATCGAGTTCCAAGGCATGAACTACTCGACCATCCGCCACAACAGCTTCCTCTTCGAGAACCTGAATGTGGAGACCGAGTACAGCTTCAAGATCCGCTCGGTCAACAGCGAGTCCACATCCGACTGGGTCGCCTTCACCGGCACCACCAAGGCGGACCCATACGAGTTCGCCATCAACGGATTGGTCGCACGTTCCACCGCGGAAGATCAGGGTGGCTCGGGCATTGCCAAGCTCTTCGACCGCGACCAGCTCTCCGGCTGGCATACCAAGTGGGGCGAAAAAGCCGTACCATTCGAGTTCATCGTCGACCTTCGCTCGGTCAACCTGCTCGACAAACTCCAGTACATCCCGCGTGACGATGCCAGCAACGGCACGCTGTTGGAAGGAACCATCTTCCACAGCATGAACGGCCGCGACTGGACGGAAGCCGGTGCCTTCACCTGGGAGAAAACCGGCGACACCAAGGAGTTCGTCTTCTCCGAGCAGCCGAAAGCTGGTTACGTGAAGATCGCGGTGACCAAGGCCGTCGGCGACTTCGGCTCGGGCAACGAACTCTACATCTTCAAGGTGCCGGGCTCGGAAAGCTACATCCCGGGCGACATCAACGAAGATGGTGCCATCGACTTCAACGACCTGACCTCCTACGGTAATTACACCGGTCTGCGCCAGGGCGACTCCGACTTCGAAGGCTACATCAGCAAAGGCGATATCAATAAAAACGGCCTCATCGACGCCCTCGATATCTCCTACGTCACCACCCGCCTCGAAGGGGGCGCCCAGCCACAAACCGATGACAAACCAGTCGCCGGCACCCTCGAAATCAACACCGACAAGGAGCAATACCAGGCCGGCGACAAAGTCGAGATCGCCGTCAGCGGCAAGGACCTCGTCTCGGTCAACGCACTGAGCTTCGCCCTGCCATACGATGCCCAGAAGCTCACCTTCGAAAGCATCGAGCCTGTGGCCATGAAGCAGATGGAGGACTTCACCAAAGACCGTCTCCACGGCAATGGTCAGAAGGCCCTCTACCCGACCTTCCTCAACCTGGGCAACCAGGAAGTCCTGGAAGGTAGCGAGACGCTCTTCGTGATCACCTTCACCGCCAAGGCCGCCATCGACGCAGCCCCACAGGCGAAGGACGGAATCCTCGTCGGCAAAGACCTCGATTCGACCAACCTCTGGGCTGAGTAACCCCTCATCCCATCCCGTTTCCCTAATGGGCGGTGACGCATCAGTCGTCACCGCCCATTTTTTGTGCCTGCTGCCGCCAAAGTTACAAAAATCCGATCCGCCGCCGTCGGTCCTGCGCACAGGAGCTTAGCAATATTGGTTGGGACGTCGGCATCCAGCACACAACATCACAACGGACGTTATTGATTGAGCTGGCAATCTGATATCATTTGAACGGTCAAATTGGTGGAGAGCTTTTCCGCGTGAGGCAAGACGCGAACCGCGATGCCTGCGGGCTACCCTAGCTGTGCGGAACACAGCATCACTCAAGAAGATCCCGCCACGATCACTTCCTTTGCTCAACATCCCTCTGATCCCACCCTCATCGATCATGCCAAGGTGACCGTTGAAATGGTATTAGTTCGCAGCAATCCCCTCTCGGTCGTTGGTTTCCAGCCACGCCATGAAGACATCCGCAGCAGCATCGGCAGTGTGAATGGGAATTCCCCCAGCCCGCTCCACGCTCCGGAACTCTTGATCTTCAAAAACCCGCACCATGACCGGCACCCCGCTCACAACCCTCAGTACGGTGAGCGAATCTTGGACCCTACGCAGCGAGGAAACAACCAACCTTGCCCGCGAGGCTCCAGCACGATGCAGAACGCCCACGTCCGCAGCATCGCCGTGGATCACCTCAATCCCTCGTTGCTCCAGTTGCCGACAAACGATTGCATCATCGTCCACCACCACCACCCGATGGCCTGCGGCGATCAGCGGCTTTACCGTCCACATCCCCGAAGCTCCAAGCCCGAGAATCAACACGTGCCCCTCTGGTTCTGCGCATTGCGTCCCACGGGTGCGGAATGGGTGCAGAGGTAGCAGTGCCTGCGCCAACCGTGAGCGACCTAGGAATGGGGTCAGTGACATCGTCATCACAGCGGCCAAAGCCAGCACCTCAAATCCACTCTGAGAAACATGGCCCGCGCTTACCCCAGCAAGGCACAACAACAACGATAGTTCGCTGATCTGCGCCAGCATCAAACCACTCTCGATTGACGCACGGGCATTGAGCCCCCTCCACTCGGCCAGCACCGCAACCAACGGAGGAGTCACGATCAACACCACCAATGCCAGTTGGCCTGCCGTCAACCACTGCCCGGCCTCAGGCACTCCCAGCAAAGCTCCCAGCATTACAAAAAACAACGCTTGGAAGAACTCAGTAAGCGACGCCAGCTGTCCGCGGATCAGAGAGTTGAGGGGAAAGGATGAAAACGTGAACCCTCCGAAAAATGCCCCCACAATTGGAGGCAATCCCAGCGCCATCGAAATCCACACAAACGAGAACATCACGGCAATCAACCACAGAAGAAGACTCTCCTCATCGGGCTTGATCCGCCGCAACAACGCAGGGACCACGTGACGCTGGGCAAACCACGCCGCCACCCCTAGTAAAACAACTTCACCCAAGCCAATGCTAATGCGCACCCAGCTTCCATCGACCCGCGCGAGCAACACCAAAGCCACAACAAGCAACCCATCCTGAACCAACAAAGAGCCAGTAACCACGCGGCCGAAGGGCTCGAACATCGCTTGGCGTAAACGCAAATTCCGAAGTACGACCACCGTCGAACTCACTGCCACACCAATTCCTAAATAGGTCGACTCCAGAGCACCAAATCCCATTATCCAACTAGCCGCTGCGAAACCTGCGGCTGCAGAAGCCAGAAATTGCACACAGCCAATCCAAAGTACGGCGGAAAAATGTTTGGCAAAACGCCGCGGATTCAATTCCACCCCCGACGCAAAAACTAGGAATACCAACCCGAACTCAAGCACGCGGATGGCACCGCCACTTAGGTCCTCGCCACCCGCGCTACCGGGGACGAAGCCCGCAGGCAACCAGCCCATCAAGTTGACCGCCATCCCCGTCACTATCAATACAGGCAGCGCTGGCAGCCGCGCCATGTGCGCCACCCCGTAGGCGATTGCCGCAGCAGCAAGCAAAAGTATAAATGTGTTCATCTCCCGATCACCCCCATCTCTTCGAGTTTCGCCAATTGGGCTTTCAGCCCATCGGCCCGAGAAATCATGAGGAAATCCACATCCAGCTCAAGGAGGCCCTCGACTACAGAAAGATCAGTCACGTGGATCGCGCTGGGCACCCCGAGGCCCTGACACCGATAAGCCAACAGTTGGTTCACCGCCTCAATCCGAAGCGCCGATACCAGCAACCGGGCCTTAGCCAGTTGGGCCTCATCGAGCACTGAGGCATACTCAACACTCCCGAGAAGGGTCTCGGCTGGCAGGTCGCTGAGCTTCTCTGGATCCGTATCGATCGCCAGAACTAGTTCGCCGCGTTGGTGAAGACGCCGCACTAGTTCGCGCCCCAAAGTGTTCATTCCCACCACGATGATATGCCCACTCAATTCGTGGTCATCGCCGTGCCCCCTCTCTGCATGCCCGGAGGTTCTGAATATCCGCCACCTCAGCAAGCCCAACTTGTCGACCCACGAGTAAAGTCGACGGTTATGGATAATCATGAAGGCGGAAATCGCTATGGTGAGTACTCCGACCAACGCAGTGATTGAAAGAATTTCGCCCCCGATCAATCCGCTCGCCAACCCCATTCCGGCAAAAATGAACGAGAACTCGCTGATCTGCGCAACAGTGACACTCGTTAGAAACGATGTCTCCTGCCGATAGCCCATACGTGTGATGATTAGGATGAATATGAATGGATTTCCGATGAGAACAAACACGGTAAGCACCAGCGTTGGCCACCACTGATCGATCGCCCCCCCAAGATCCATCCGCACTCCCAAAGAGACAAAGAACACCGCAATGAATAGATTCATCAGCGGGTGCACTCGCCGCCGCAGATCGTCATTGTAAGGAAGTTGCGCGAGACTGATACCAGCTAGAAACGCCCCCACCTCGAGCGACAACCCAAAGGCGTGCGCCGCCCACACTAATATAAAGCACCACGTCAGAGCCCAAACCAACAGCATCTCCGGCGAGCGCGACGCCCATCGGAACGGACGGGGCAACACGTAACGCGATGCAGCCAACGCAAAGACCAGCAGAAGAATCATCCCGCCGAACGCTTTGGCCAGCGCAATCATCACCCCGCCTGCATCCATTTCCTCGGCCCCTGAAATCCCAGCAAGAAAGGTGAGAATCACGATGACCACCAGATCCTGAACCAGGAAGATCCCGACCGCGATGCGTCCATAGAGACTGTTTAACTCCCCCTTCTCATCGAGCAGCTTTACCACCACAACCGTGCTGCTGAAGGTCAACGCGATCGCCAAGAAGAGCGCCTCGACCAGAGGAAAACCCAGTGTCCAGCACAGGACATAGCCCCCTGCCGCCGTAAACACCACCTGGCCAATGCCCGCCATGATCGCGACCTTGCCGACATCCCTAATCTTGGCGAAGCTCAATTCCAACCCGACCAGAAAGAGCAGGAGAGCTATACCTTTCTCCGAAATAACTTTCAGCCCGTCGCTCATCTCAACCCAGCCGAACGCAGGGCCAATCATCAACCCGGCGAAGAGATAAACCACGATCGCAGGCATTCGGATCAGCCGACCAAGAACAACCAGCACAGCGGCAGCAACAACAATGGCTCCCAAGTCGTTGAAAAACTGCCCGTCTATCATCGGTGTAACTTTGGTGAGGCGCTAACTGCAAACCAACGTCGCAGGCGACATCCTGCGAGCCCGACCGTCACGAGCGCGTGAGAAGGGCGAAGCAAGAGACATTCCACCACTGATTGGCACCAACTGTAAAGTCACTTCAGCTCCCCTCGTTCGCGACAGCCGCACTGTACTCTCAAAGCGACCGAGTACCGGAGCCCCTGTCCTGATGCCCATTTATCGCCTCCTTCAAAGACCTGAGGATGACAATCCGTGCCGTAGGTTCGCACCGTACTCTGTTTAGCCGATGCAGTCACAGCCCGGTTGAAGCTCGCCGATTAGCCCAGCTCTGCAACCAATTGAGCAAACCCTCAACACCCCTCACATTCACAATGAATATTGGCACCGCCATAACGAGTGAGAATTGCAGTCCCTGGCTCTTGGGCGGCAACTTTGGCATCGAAAAGGAGCACATCCGCGTGGATCGCCAGGGCAACCTGGCTCTCACTCCCCACCCCACCGCCTTCGGTGACAAGCTGGCGAACCCCTATGTAACCGTAGATTTCTCAGAGAGCCAGCTTGAGATGATCACACCACCAATGGGAAGCGCGCGCGAAGCCATAGGGTTCCTGGAAACGATCCATGACGTGGTCAGTGAATCTCTAGACGACGAATACCTGTGGCCACAAAGCATGCCACCCGAGCTACCGGAAGACGGCAGCAAAATCCCAATTGCCCAATTTTCCGACGACTTCAAAGCACTCAACGAATACCGCTATTTCCTCGCTCAAACCTACGGACGCAAACGCCAGCTAATCTCAGGAGTGCACATCAACCTGAGCTTTGCACCTGAGCTGATTGCCTGCATGCGCACATCTCTGGGGCTCGAATCCGTCCCCCTCTCCGAGTTCAAATCTCAGATCTACATGAAGGCTCTGCGCAACATGATGCGCTTCCGGTGGATGCCACTGGCACTTCTAGGCAACAGCCCTGCCGTGCACAACAGCTACGCCGAAACATTCTGTGAAATGCAGGCACTCGGCCCCGACAGCCGCGGCAACCCACTCACCACCTCTATTCGAGCCAGCCAGTGCGGCTATCGTAACAAACTCGATTTCATTCTAGACTACTCAGACTGGCCCCGCTTCCACCGGTCGCTACGTAATCTCGTCGAAAGTAAGCAACTCGTTCACGAGAAAGAACTCTACAACCCAATCCGGGTGAAAACCGATCTCACCAGCGGCGAGATCACCCATTTGGAAATTAGACTGGTCGACTTGGATCCGACAGTCAAAACCGGCGTCCGCCCCGAAAGCCTCCACCTCCTCCACCTCTTTATGCTGTGGGCCATCGCGATTGAGGAACCCGGCGAGTTCGATGAGGTGCAACAACTCATCGCCAGCAAGAACCAATACAACTGTGCTTGTTGCGGTTTGAAAAGCCGGCTCAAAACGATCGCCGGCGATGAGCTCACCGAGGAAGAAGCATCCAACCACGTGGACAGCTTCCTCACCGAACTCAGTGCACTGGTTCCCGCTTCCGCCTCCGAGGCGCAGGACTATCAGGCATCGATCGAAACACTGCGCACCGAACTCAAGACCCCCACCTCATCGCCACTCGAGATTGTACGCAAGGGAGTCATCGAGCAGGGGTTCATCCAGTACCACCTCACTCAGGCGCAGCACTTTGCCGAACTGAGCCAAGTCCGCGGATTCCGATTCAACGGTCTGGAAGATTTGGAGCTCTCGACCCAACTCATGCTGCGTGAGGCCATTGTCAGAGGCGTGACATTCGAGCTTCTCGACCGCAGCGAAAACTTCGTCAAGTTCAGTCGCGACGGACACGATGAGTTCGTCCAGCAAGCCACCAAAACCTCGAAAGACCGCTACAGTGCGGTGCTGATGATGGAGAACAAATTGGTCACCAAAAAAGTGCTCGCCGCTGCCGGTCTCTCGGTACCGCCTGGCGGGCACTACACGGATCAAGATCAGGCGCGAGCCGAGTTCCCCCGCTACCAAGGCCGCCCCATTGTCATCAAACCCAAGTCGACCAATTTCGGACTGGGGATCACCATCCTCAAAAGGAACGACGACCCACTCCACTTCGAGCGAGCGCTGGAGATGGCATTTTCCGCTGACAGCAGTGTGCTGGTAGAACCCTTCGCAGCCGGTCGTGAGTTCCGCTTTTTCCTCATCGGAGACCACGTGGAAGCCATCCTCCACCGGGTTCCAGCCAACGTTCGGGGCGACGGACATCACACCATCGCCGAACTCATCGAGCGCAAGAACCAATCGCCGCTGCGAGGCAAGGGCTATCGCACGCCACTTGAGCTCATCGCCACCGGTCAGGCTGAGCAACTCTTCCTCGAAACGCAGGGGCTCAGCTTTGAATCGGTTCCCGATAGCGGCGAAACCATCTTCCTGCGCGAGAACTCTAACATCAGCACCGGTGGTGACAGCATCGACTTCACCGACGACGTGCACGCCAGCTACAAGGAGATCGCCGTACAGGCAGCACAGGCAATGGGTGTCGCGATCACGGGACTCGATATGATCATCGCAGACATCACCACCCCTGCCACGGACGAAAACCACTCGATCATCGAGATGAACTTCAACCCGGCGATCCACATCCATTGCTTCCCGTTCCAAGGCGAGAACCGTCACCTCAACGCGAAGCTGATGGACTTCCTCGGCTACTAGCGTGCAGCCGCTTCGCTGACGCCCTAGTGGTCTCACAGAGAGTCCTCTTGTTTGGCGTGGCGCAGGAATCACTGCTTTGGCTCTCCAGAGCAGGCTGTGGCCGGACACGATTATCGGGATTTCGCAGTTTCTATCGCCTGTCAGATTCTGTTATCTGATGACGATCAAAGCCCCCGCCCTCCATCTGCGGATCCTTTCCCCTCCCCTCCACCATGGTTCTCAACTTCATCTTCGTCGGGTTCTTCCTGACCGCCTTCGTCTTCGCGTTCGTTCAGTGGACGTTCTACGGTAACCACGAGATCTTCCCCGCAATGCTCGACGCCACATTCTCGATGTCGAAGACGGCATTTGAGATCGCGCTGGGGCTCACCGGCGGCATGTGCCTTTGGTTAGGCATTATGAAGGTCGGCGAGCGCGCCGGGGCGGTAAACATTCTCGCCCGTTTGGTAAGGCCTCTGTTCCGCAGACTCTTCCCCGACCTGCCGCCCGACCACCCCGCCCACGGCAGCATGCTGATGAACATCAGCGCCAACATGCTCGGCCTCGACAACGCCGCCACCCCGCTCGGGCTCAAGGCAATGCAAGAGCTGCAGTCGGTCAACGCCAGCAAGGAGACCGCGTCGAACAGCCAAATCATGTTCCTGGTACTCAACACGTCCGGGCTCACATTGATCCCGATCTCAGTCATGATCTACCGGGCGCAAATGGGAGCCGCCAACCCGGCCGACGTCTTCCTCCCCATCCTGCTGGCCACTGCGATCTCCACACTCGTCGGACTGATTGCGGTCTCTTTGTTCCAGCGCATCAAGCTGTACAACCCAGTGGTGATCGCGTGGCTCCTGGGGATCATCGGCGTGCTCGGAACATCGCTTTGGTTTCTCACCCAACTCCCGCAAGACACCATCTCCGTGATCTCGCGCACGTGGTCTGCCTTTATTATCTTCTCGGTAATTTCAGGGTTCATCGGCCTTGGACTCGCCCGCAAGATCAACGTCTACGATGCCTTCATCGACGGAGCAAAAGATGGGTTTTCCGTCGCCACGCGCATCATTCCCTACCTCGTCGCCATCCTGGTAGCCATTGCTGTCTTCCGTGCAGCCGGGGTGATGGACCTACTGTTGGACGGCCTGCGCTACGCTGTCGCGTTCACCGGACTCCCCAACCAGTGGATCGACGCCATGCCCACTGCCCTGATGAAGCCACTGAGCGGCTCAGGCGCACGCGCCATGATGGTCGATGCCATGGACACCCACGGCGCCGATTCCTTCATCGGCCAACTCGTCAGCACCCTCCAAGGCAGCACCGACACCACCTTCTATGTGCTCGCGGTCTACTTCGGCTCGGTCGGCATCAAAAACACACGCCACGCCGTCACCTGCGGCCTCCTCGCCGACGCCGCCGGCATCATCGCCGCCATCATCATCGCTTATATGTTCTTTGGGTAACCCGCGATGTCGTCACTGCAGCTTCAAATGAAACCACAACTTATACTGATCACACTTTTGAGTGTGATTCTCCTGAGTACAAGTCAGGCGAGCATTGTCTCAACGCCCGAACCGTTCATCATCACATCCCCAAACGGCCAAGCCACCCTGAAGTACATTCCCAATCCCAAAGCCTACAGATCACTCACTGTCGCCCACCGGCTAACTCCGAAGGGCAAACTCAAGGAAGTTTGGAGAGCTTCCGGGCTGAATCTTGGGAAGAGATCAACCCACATCTCGAACTGCGGTCGATACTTGGCTGTACGCGGCAGCGCCAACTTCACCGCTGACTTTGACGTACAGAAAAAAACCAACTCTGAGACGCTCATTACATTTGTGAGGGACGGCCAATCCTTCAAAACGCACACCGCCGACACGCTCATCAAAGATTGGTCACTAGTCGAAGAACGGTTTGCCGGCACAGCTTACAACTTCCACCCATTCGAGCAAACCACACCCAATGGATTTTCGAATGAAACCTTCTTCATGACGCTCATCGACGGCACATGCTACCACTTCGACTACACTA
This sequence comes from Sulfuriroseicoccus oceanibius, assembly GCF_010681825.2. Taxonomy (NCBI): domain Bacteria; kingdom Pseudomonadati; phylum Verrucomicrobiota; class Verrucomicrobiia; order Verrucomicrobiales; family Verrucomicrobiaceae; genus Sulfuriroseicoccus; species Sulfuriroseicoccus oceanibius. Next base: position 2,770,082 of record NZ_CP066776.1, read on the forward strand.
CCGGAGAGATTGTCGCCTCAGGCACCGATCGAGGTGCAAAAGGATATTGGGCTCAGGAAAAAGAGGGCATCAAAAGAGGGCTGCAAATCCTCCACACCAACAACAAAATCAAGCAGTTTGAGGAAGAGTTTGAGTTCTCCGGAACCAGAGCAACTAGCTCCTGCGATCGACCCACAAGCAGCCACATCGAACTTTGCAACGAGGGAGCGAACTGGCGCACCGTGATGCTGCTCAAAGATAGCAAAGCTCCTGAGATCGTCGTTGTACACTCTTATATCCCGCTCACGAACGACCACAAAGCAATCCTGAATCTCACCCCGCAGGATCTACTCGCTGTGATCGACCTGGTAAAAGCCAACCAGCAAGTCAGAGCGAAGCTACAAGAACATGAAGCCTTTGGATTCGAGCTATTTATGCAGGGTGACCGCTTCCATTGGAATCAAATCGCGCTCAACCGAGCACTCCTCCAATCCGGAAAGGCCATCAGCGAAACAGATCTGACTGACTGGGTCGGCATCTACGTGAACGACGATACCTACCGCGGAGAAAACGAACGAGAATACCTTTTCCTAAACCGCAAAACCGGAGAGCTACTCGAACTCGAAGACGACGAATAGTCCCACTTCCCCATAGCGCTTGAAACCAGCGCTCTCCAAGGAGATCTTCCCGTAGCTTGAAAACGGCAGACCATTTCCATCCCTCACACTGACGGCGGGACGCCGTCACTCCCGAGACGAGTCTGGGCACTCGAACGCAGATCTCTGCGTCTCCGCGTCTCTGCGTGAGATCGCCCCTTATCCACTCCGCCCGCCAAATCCGCGCCTTTTGCTCTTTGACTCCCGCGCCAGGGCACTGAACACTAGCAAACCGAACACGAGCAAACTTCTACCCATGGAGACCTACGATCCTTACACCGCCCCGGACCCGCAAGAATGGCTCGCGCTGAGCGAACCGAACCGATTCGAGTTGGTCACTGAGTACCTGACCGAAAACGAACCACGGGTGGAAGGTGCGATGATCCACGTGGCCATCCACGTGATGGTGGAAACCCAAGCCGCACTCGGCGACCAAACCAATGTCGCCTACACGCTGGAGCGCTTGCAGGACGAAGGCCTCGACCGCCATGAAGCCATCCACGCCATCGGCCTCATCTTTGCCGAGTTGATGATGGAGTCGGGCGGAACTCAGTTCACCGCCGATGACTACACCGGCGCGCTCGACCGCCTCAGCGCCAGCGCCTGGCTCGAGATGACTGAGGAGCGCAAAAACATGGACGAAGAGGAAATGTAACGGATCGACCACGCCATGTCCCCACATTCCCCCAAACCAAAAATGAGCCCCATGGTGTTCCGCATCATCATGGCGGTGATCGTTTTGTCATCCATCGGCTTCCTGATGATGGTCCACCAGATCGGGTTACCAGACATCGCCGGCATCCCGATGATCGTCCCGATCGCGATCTTTGAACTCGGCACCATCGCAATCGTCGGGTTCGTCCTCCATCGGTCAATGGTTGGTGGAAACCACTAAGCCATGGAGCCGTCCGACATCCTGCGCATCCGCGGAAGTGGCGTCCGCCACCACGTGATCCGCGATGCCTCGGAGCTCTATCTCATCGATACCGGGTTCATCGGAGGAATCCGTCAGCTTGAACAGGCTCTCACTGCTCGCGGATGGCGCCATCTTCCCATTCGCGGGATCCTACTAACCCACGGTCACCTCGACCATATCCTCAACGTCGCACGACTGGCGGCCCAATACGACGCGTGGATCGCCGCACCAGAGGCGGACCTCGCCCACTACGAGGGCAAAGCCCGCTATCACGGAATGTCCCGGATAGCCGGCGCACTGGAAGCGGTTGGCAAACCATTACTCGGCTTCCACACATTCACTCCGAACCGCCTGATCAACGACGGAGATCAAATTGAAATCGGCAGTGGGCTTCGCGTCGTCCAACTGCCCGGACACACCGCAGGGCATTGTGGATTCTTAAATGAGGCATCGGGCCTTCTCTTCTGCGGCGACCTGTTTGCCAGCTTCGACCGGTTCAGCCATCTTCCTCCGACCATCTTCAACCAGGACAACCATCAAGCCAGAGCAAGCCTGACCAAAGCGCTGGATCTACCACTGACCGGCGTTCTACCCAACCACGGAGACATGGCACCATCAGGAGTACATCTGAAACGGATGCGAAAGCTGGCAGAGCGGCTGTGATCTTTTTTTCAACTCGCGCCCCAAGCTGATTTGACGCTATAAATAGACGCGATGATTCCCACTGACGTCTCAAAATTAGCTCCGCAAGAGAAGTTCCAGCTAATGGAAGCTTTGTGGGACGACATGCGTGAAATCGTCGATGGAGCCGATGTTCCAGATGAGCACAAGGAGCTCTTGGATGGCAGACGCAGTCAGGCAGAAGCAGACCACGCCGAACTCATCCCTTGGGCCCAAGCCAAAGCCGATCTGATCAAGGGGTGAAAGCTCTGGTCATCTCCAAAGGTGCCGTTCAAGACATTCGTGACGGAAGCTCATTTTACGATGCTCTGGATCTGGGTCTTGGCGAGTATTTCACCTCAACGATGATCGCCGAGATCGAAGGGCTCCGGATCACCGGAGGAACCCATCGGAAAGCCTACGCGGATTACCATCGACTACTCGTCCGAAAATTTCCGTACGCCGTCTACTACACGTCGGAAGATGACAGAATCATCGTTTGGGCCGTTGTCGACTGCCGCCGCAATCCAGACTGGATTCGCGACCACTTGAAGCAGCTGTAAGCCGCCTCCAGCTAACCCGCCGCTCCCGACTGCCGCTCATTGTCCGATGACCTTTTTCATAAAACGTAAAACCTAACCACCCTAAAACCATCTCCATCGAACCGCGACAACTGAAAACTGCCAGCTGGCACACCCGCAAACTTACCCCAACAACTCCTTCAAATCCTTGTCATCGAGGCCACCCATCATCGGTGCACGGTCGTCGATTGCCAGGTCGATCACGCCCTGTTTGCGTCGCTGAAGGCGCAGCACTTTCTCCTCGATCGTTCCGCGGGTGATGAGCTTGTAGACGGTCACCGGACGGTCCTGTCCGATACGGTGGGCGCGGTCGGTGGCCTGGGCTTCGACCGCTGGGTTCCACCACGGATCAAAATGCACGACGGTATCGGCGGCGGTGAGGTTGAGGCCATAGCCGCCGGCCTTTAGGCTGATCAAGAACACAGGAGCCTTCCCCTTTTGGAAACGATCCACGACCTCGCGGCGGTTCTGGGTCTGGCCGTCGAGATAGCCATAATCCCACCCTTCCGCCTGCAGGTCCTCTTCGATCAATCGCAGCATTTGAACGAACTGACTAAAGACCAAAACGCGGTGTCCCCCCTCAATTGACTCGCGCAATATCTCGCGCAAGAGCTCACGCTTGGCACTCAGATCGGCGTCTGAAACCTTCGCCAATGCCGCCTCATCGAGCCCCAAAAGACGCAAATCACAGCACGACTGACGTAGCCGCAGCAGTGCGGTGAGCATCGCCATCCGGCCTGCTCCGCCACCCTGTTTTGCCAGATCCTTGACCTTGCCACGTGCCTCGTTGACGAGCTTTCTGTACAGGGATGCCTGGGCTGCAGTGAGGTCGGCATAGGCAACTTGAACCAACTTTTCGGGCAACTCCGGAGCCACTTCCGACTTCGTCCGACGCAGGAAAAACGGCTCGACCCGACGTGCCAATCGCCGCCCGATCGACGTATCCGGAGCCCCTCCGGCGAGTGGTTTTTCATAGCGATCCTGGAACGTTTTGAAGCCTCCGAGATACCCCGGTTGGATGAATTCGAAGATCGACCACAGGTCGCGAACCGAGTTTTCCACAGGCGTTCCAGACAGTGCCACACGCGCTTTAGCCTGCAGTTCGCGCACTGCTTTCGCTGCCTGTGATCGAGGGTTTCTTAACAAACTCGCCTCATCCAAAATCACCGCCGAAAACTCAAAATCTCGGTACAGCGAATCGAGGTCACGAGACACCAATCCATAGCTCGTGATGACAATATCCGAGGCATCCAACCCTGTGAATAACTTCTTACGCTGGGGGCCGTGGAGCGTCACCACCTGACGATCCGGCAACCACTTGGCCGCCTCCTGCTGCCAGTTCCCCAGCAGCGAGGTGGGAACCACAACCAGCGCCGGCGCCGACTTCTTTTCCCGCCGCTCCCCGCGCTTCAACCAATAGTCGATGAAGGTCAATGTCTGCAGCGTCTTGCCCAAGCCCATGTCATCGCCAAGCAATATGCCTCGTCCAGCCTCCGCCTGACGAATCATCCACTCAATTCCCTTCTTTTGGTAGTCGCGTAAGAAGCTCTCCAGATCAGCGATAGAGGACCAATTAACCGGCTTTTCCACAAGTCGCTGTGGTGGCTCGCTCCCCACCGCAGCCGACAGGAAATCGGCCTGCACAGAGTCCACCTGGTAGCGCCCGGCGGCCGATTGACGCGGGTCGACATCGAGCAAAGTCTCGTGCATTTCCCGCACGGAATCGAGGTCGACTGCCACCGTCTGGCCACCAGCCTTGAAATGACTGCGGTTTGAGCGCAGCAAGTTATTCACATCCGCGCTGCTCAGACTGATCTCACGCCCCTGATGAACGACCTTGTAGTCGATTTCTGCCATCAACCAGTCCTCCCCGGAGCCCTGCCAGGCAATTTGGGGCCGAACCACCGGTACATTGCCCGCGACGAAGGTAAACCGCTCGCCAAACTCGACGACCCACCCGTTTTCACGCCATCGTGGTGCTTTTTCTGCAATGAACTGAAAAATAGCGTCCGGTTGCTTATTCTTAAAGGATCCGTCAGCTTCCAAAATCCAGCCGTTCGACTCAATTTCGGCCAAAACCGCCTTCTCGAAGTCCCTGCGGCGCTGACGCATCATCGCCCGGCCATTTTCATCGATCGACCACACAACACTCGATTTTGCGTCGGGAGCGACCAAATTGGCACTTTTTACGCCCTCAGAGGAAGATCCTTTATTTACAGGGATGTAAGCGAATTTGACCGATCCTGCCAAATAGTTGGTCGACCCCTCGACTTCGAGCACAGGAACCGGCGGCGCATCGTCGAGTTGTACACATTGGGCCAGCTCATTTTCCAACGCAGTCATCTCAAAGGTCTCGCGCAGATCGTCCAAATGGCCGACCAACCACTCAACTGAAACCGTCAGTGGCGCGACGGTGGCGTCGAGGGCCGCTGCCAGCCAACCTGCGAGCTCGCGCTGCTCGATCGGTGACCAGCCATCGCCAGGGCCAGCAACAGGAACCGCAGACCAACGACCCGACTGTGAATAACTCAACCGCCAGCAATTTACGCCTCCAGCCCCTTTAAGAAGGACATCCGCAGACTTACTCTCAGACTTATTGATGCAGTTATTCGCATCATTATTCACAGTTATCGACACCTCCCAATCGCCCGGATCATCAGAGTCGCATGAGAATTCCGCAGTGAGCTGGGGTCGATGTTCCAAGCCATTCAGAGAGACCGCGTGATCGCCGACAAAGACAACCTCCCCTTCCCCTCTGCCCGTGGGGATCGATCCCTGGGCGGCTCTAAGCTGTGTGAATAACTCAAGCACCTGCGCAACCGGCACCGACAGCATGGCCGAAGTGCGCGGAGCACCAATCTTCTCCAACCACTGGTTGAGCACCATCTGCTCGACCGGTGAAGAGTTCGCATTCGAGGCATCGCCACGCACCACTTTGAGCCCGGCATTTTTCGCACCGGCAGCTTTTCCAACCCATGCTTCGGAGAGCTCGACTGCGGTCGCCCATTCCGAATCGCTCAGAGGCTTCGCTTGAGAGTTATTCACAGCGGCCGGCTTAGGCTTCTTCGCGGTCGGCTTCGGTGTCGGTGCAACCGACTGCTCGATCCACGCCAACGCAACCGCTACCGAGTGACCGCACAGCGCCCCGGTTGATCGCGCTTCCGGACAGCTGCAAAAGTTTTTCACATCGTCACGCCCGAGCACGCGGAAGCCGGCAGCCATCGCGCGTCCACCGGCACGCACCGATCCACGCATCACCGGGTCCTGCCAATCGGCCGCGGTGACCGAGGCGACGAGTTCCTTGCCTTGTTTCATTGCCTTCCATCCGGCGACGTTGCCGAGCCATTGCGTGGTGAGTTCCATGAAGATGATTGGGTAAAGGGAGCGAGCGCTTGTTCAACGCCGAGTCTGCGGGTGGATTCGACGATACGCCATCCCGCATGATCACCCGTACCATGATTTCGCCGTGCGCAAAGACGTAGAAGCCCCGAGGCGTGAATCGCAGCGACCATCTTCGTCCCCCGCCCAGGTAAACCGCACCTTCGGCGCGTGGATCAATTGGCCAACCCACCTGCGGTTGAAACCGCAGGCTAACCAGTAAGCGATCGCTCCGCGATGTCCCCGAGATCCAACCAGCCCCTCCAAAGGCTACGAGCCCGACGCGGGCCTCGATGACGCCCGGCAACCAATCCCCACACCTCACCTCTCCTTCCTCTGCGTCTCTGCGTGAGCCCTCCCTGTCATTCTCCCTTTGGGTTCTTTGGGGCTTTGCGTGAGATTCCAAATCCCCTCCGCGACTCGATTGCGATATCGATGAGAATATCGATGAGGATTCCGCCCCGACGCCCAATCCCCACTCCTCACCTTTGCGTGTCACCGGCTCCGCGTGAGCCCTCCCTTTTAAATTCCCCCTTTGGGTTCTTCGGGGCTTTGCGTGAGATTCCAAATCCACTCCGCGACCCGATTGCGATATCGACGAGAATATCGATGAGGATTCCGCCCCGACACCCAATCCCCACTCCTCACCTTTGCGTCTCCGCGTCTCTGCGTGAGCCATCCCAATCGATCACCTCTCCTCGGTGCTCTGCGTGAGCCCCCCCACACACAAAAGGCGGTCGAATTTTCTGAAAGGTCACCTACCATCGCGGGATTTTACTTTCCCTTTTCCGAAGGCGGAGGATTATGCTTGCCGTCTTTGGTGAATCCATTCACTCATCCACCAGCACCGCCCGGATGCGCTCATCCCGGCGCGATCACCCTTCGCTCACTTCCGACTGCTTCATGAAGATCATTGCCATTGCCAACCAGAAAGGGGGCGTGGGAAAAACCACGACCTCGATCAACCTCTCCGTATGTCTTGCCGAGCTGGGCAAGCGGGTGTTGTTGATCGATCTGGATCCGCAGGCCAATGCAACCTCCGGACTCGGAGTCGAACTTCCCGACGATGACGAGGACGCCTCATTCAGTCTTTACCACCCGTTGATCGGTGACGTCCCCGCATTGGACAAAGTGATGCCGACCCGGATTGAGAACCTGTCGATCATTCCATCGGAGATGAACCTGGCGGGAACCGAGATCGAGCTCGCCCGCACCGACAACCATCTCACTCGATTGCAAGAGGTGCTCGCCCCATTGCGCGAGGCCGATCAATTCGATTACTGTTTCCTCGACACCCCGCCCTCGCTCGGTGTTCTGATGACCACCTCGCTGGCCGCGTCCGACGAAGTACTCATTCCACTCCAGTGCGAATGGTTCGGCTTGGAAGGCTTGGCCAAGATTGTCGGCGTGATCGAGCAGATCCGCGATTCGGGTGCCAATCCTAATACCGGGGTGGAAGGCATCGTGATGACCATGTTCGACAGCCGCACCAATTTGGCACGTCAGGTCACCGACGAAGTACGCGCCCATTTTGAGGAACAGGTTTACAACACAGTGATCCCACGCAGCATCCGTCTCGGAGAGTCCCCTAGCTTCGGCTTGCCGATCATCGAGCACGACCCACGAGGTCCGGGTGCCAATGCCTACCGCTCGCTGGCAAAAGAGTTTCTTGCACGTCACACGACCACATCCGATCCATCAACAGAGGAACACAGCGCGACGGATGCAGCCGCCGATGGCGCTTAATACCCACACTCCTGAACCCGTGCCGACCGCACGGGTTTTTCGTTCCCCGACAGGTGCGATGCAAGAAATCCGCCCTATATCACATATTTTCCTTCCATCATCCGGCGCAATGCCTTGACTTTGCCCCACAACTCGAAAGATTTCCCCAAATGCTTAAATGGATCATGAACAAGGTCGTTGGTTCCCGAAACCAACGAATCCTGAAAACCTTCCGTCCGCTGGTCGCCGAGATCAACCAACTCGAAGAAGAACTGCAAAAGCTTCCTGAAAGCGTCCTGCAGCAGAAGACCGCCGAGTGGCAGCAGCTCTTCAAGCCGTTCCACAACCCGAACATTGCGCCGGAAGCCAAGCTGGCGCGGATGGAGGTCAGCGAACTTCGCGAGATCGGAGACGCGCTGAACAAGCAGTTGCTCGCCATTGCAGACCACCTGCCTGGGTTCGACACCACGGTGCTCAGCGGCAGCGAAAGCACCGCAGAAGAATTTGCAGCAGCCATCACAGCGGCCAAGGAACGCTTCCTCGAAAACGAAGAGAAGTTCCCCGCGATCGAAGAGAAACTCCTCAACGACATTCTCCCTGAAGCCTTCGCCGTGGTGAAGAACGGCGCACGCCGCCTCTGCGGCCAGAGCTGGGACGCCTGCGACACTCCGGTGGAATGGAACATGGTCCACTTCGACGTCCAGCTGATGGGCGGCATCGGCCTCCACCGCGGACTCATCGCCGAGATGCAGACCGGTGAAGGTAAGACACTCGTCGCCACCCTTCCCGTCTACCTGCGCGCGCTCACCGGCCGCGGGGTGCACGTCATCACCGTCAACGACTACCTCGCCCGACGTGACTCGGAGTGGGTTGGTTACCTCTACAAGTTCCTCGGTCTGACCGTCGGCTGCATTCAGAACCAGCAGCCACCGTCATTCCGCCGCGAGCAGTACGAGTGCGACATTACCTACGGCACCAACAGCGAGTTCGGCTTCGACTACCTGCGCGACAACGGCATGGCAACGTCCAAGGCCGAGCAGGTGCAGCGCGGCCACTACTTCGCAATTATTGATGAGGTCGACTCCATCCTCATCGACGAAGCGCGTACCCCGCTGATCATTTCCGGTCCGGTCACCACATCGACCCAGCAGTTCGACCAGTACAAGCCGCTCGTCGAGCAGCTGGTGCGCAAGCAGAACGTGTTGGTCAACGAAACTCTGGCCGATGCCAAAAAGGCGATCGAAGCCGAAGACCTCGAGACCGCCGGATTGTTGCTCTACAAAGTGAAGTGCGGCCAGCCTCGCAACCGCGGACTCGCCCGCTTGATGGAAGAACCGGAAATCCGCCGCGCCATCGACAAAGCCGAGTTGACCCTTCTTCAAGACACGAAGAAGAAGGCCATGATCGACCTCAAGGAGGAGCTCTACTTCTCCGTCGACGAAAAAGGCCACGACGCCGACCTCACCGAGATGGGCCGTCAGTTCCTCAACCCGGACGATCCGGATGCCTTCATGCTGCCTGACCTGGCCACCGAGTTCGCCGAGCTCGACGCCCGCACCGACGTCGACGACGCCGAGCGCGCCCAGCTCAAGGAAGAACTCCAGCAGCGCCTCGACCACCAGGGCATGCGCATTCACAGCATCACCCAGCTGGTCAAAGCCTACACGCTCTTCGAGAAGGACGTGAGCTACGTCGTCACCGAAGGCAAAGTGGTCATCGTCGATGAAAACACCGGCCGTGAAATGCCGGGCCGCCGCTGGTCCGACGGTCTCCACCAGGCGGTGGAAGCCAAGGAAGGCGTCACCATCGACAAGGAAACCCAGACGCTCGCGACCATCACCATCCAGAACTATTTCCGGATGTACGAGAAGCTCGCCGGCATGACCGGAACCGCGGAAACAGAAGCCGCCGAGTTCCACGACATCTACAAGCTCGATGTGTTGGTGGTCCCTACCAACCGCCCGTCCCGCCGCGAAGACGAAAACGACCGCATCTTCAAGACGCGTCGTGAGAAGTTCAACGCCGTGATCGGCCGCATCAAGGAAGCCCATGCCGCCGGCCAGCCGGTGCTGGTGGGTACCGCCTCGGTGGATGCCTCGGAAACCTTGGGCCGCATGCTCAAGCGCGAGAAGATCCCACACGCCATCCTCAACGCGAAACACCACCGTCAGGAAGCGGAGATCGTGGCACGCGCCGGCCAGCCCGGTGCCGTCACCGTCGCCACCAACATGGCGGGCCGTGGAACCGACATTAAGCTCGGACCAGGCGTGGACGAACTCGGCGGCTTGCTGGTGCTCGGCACCGAACGCCACGAGTCGCGCCGAATCGACCGCCAGTTGCGCGGACGATGCGCCCGTCAAGGTGACGCCGGCCAGTCCGTCTTCTACCTCTCGTTCGAAGACGACCTGATGCGTAACTTCGGAGCCTCGGAGCGCATGACCTCGATGATGGAGCGCTTCGGCATGGAAGAAGGCGAAGAGCTGCAACACCCATTGCTCAACCGTTCGGTGGAAACCGCTCAAAAGCGTGTCGAACAACGCAACTACACCATCCGTAAGCGCGTGCTCGAATACGACGACGTGATGAACCAACAGCGCCAGGTGGTCTACACCTACCGCAACGAGATCATCGAGTCGGAGCGCCCACGCGACCTCATCTACGAACTGATCGAGGAAGCCGTGCCAGCACGTGTCAGCACGTATCTTTTCGACGACGCCGACGCCGAGAACCCGAACGACTACGAAGGCCTGATGCAGTGGGTCAACTCCACCTTCCCGCTGCGCATGACCCAAGAGGAAGCCGACTTCGAAAACAAGTCGGTGGACGAAGCCTCACAGTTCATCATCGACCAGGTGCGCAAAGCGTACGACCTCAAGGTGGCTCATGAGAACGAGGACGTGGTCGAGGAGCTAGAGCGTTACATCGTACTCAGCGCGGTCGACAAGCTGTGGCAGGAGCACCTCTACAGCATGGACTCACTGCGTGAGGGCATCCACTTGCGCTCGCAGGGCCAGAAGGACCCACTCGTCGAGTACAAGAAGGAAGCTTACGAGTTGTTCGACGAATTGATGGGCACCATCCAACAGGAAGCGCTCGGCAATTTGTTCCGATCGACCACCAACTTGCAGCAGTTCGAGCAGTTCTTGCAAAGCCTGCCGACCCAGCTCAGCGGCGCCGGCCTGCCGGATGGCGGGATCCCACAGCCAGCATCGGACGCACCAGCCGAGCCTGCCAAGAAGCTCAGCATTGGATTGCGCAAGGCACAGCCACGCGTGGGACGCAATGACGACTGCCCATGCGGCAGCGGCAAGAAGTTCAAATCCTGCTGTGGACGCACCGCCTAAGCGCGAGCTCTGGCAGTAGAAACTCATCAAGGAGCTTCGGGAAACCGGAGCTCCTTTTTTGTTTGAGTAGCAGGTAGCCAGTAGGGCGTAGGTTGGGCTTGTTCGGCGTCCCACGAGATCGCGGACGTCTACTGGAACGCGCCCCGGACCGCCGGATTGCACCCAGCCATCAAAAAACAAGCCGAGCGCAGCGAGCACTCTCGCCCGTCGCTTCCAGACACGTCTTCGCACGCGCCCCACCATCCCGTCGCAGCGCGACGACTTACCGGCTAGCCTGCGGTTTCAACCGCAGGAAATCCCCGTCCGCATAGATCTCGTCCCGCAAGGGACGGATTACCATCGCTGACCTTGTTGGCGGATAAACCGCACCTTCGGCGCGGGAACACATTCATTCCTCTCCCCAGAGGATAAATCCTCTGGCTAACCAGTAACCCATCGCTTCGCGATGCCCATGGGACGAGCGCCAAGAGCGCCACAGAGACAACATCCATGCGGATCCCATCGCAATCCCAACAAGAACGCGCCCATCGGACCGCCGGATTGCACCCGGCCATCGAAAGCCAACGCGAGCGCAGCGAGCACTCTCCTCGTGCCTTGTTGTGCTTTTTCGTAGCTATCCCAGCGCCGCACGACACACACCGCATTTGATTGCAATATCGATCCGGCTCTGACGGGCTCTCTGTGAACCCCGCGTCCTCTGTGGTTGCTCCTCCCCCCCACCGCCGCGCAGCGCGCTGACTTCTACTGAAAACCGCCAATCTAAAAACGAGCAAACTATCGCCGCATTTCCCGCTTTTCAGAATGCCGAATCGGTCCTAGTCTGCGCGGCTGTGAGTTTGAGCCAACATATCTTTGACGACACCCCATCGTCGTTTTTCGCCGTGCTGACCTGGCGCTACGGACGCCAGTATATCGACGCGCTCGACCGCATGGAGGAAATGCAACGCCATCGCCATGGCGTGGGGCTGACGCGTGAGGAATTGCTCGATGTGTGCGAGGACGTGATCTCCGCCAGCCGGGAAACACTCGACACCAACGGGGACGACGACGACACCAAACTCACCGCCCCAGGCATGCTGCGCCAGATGTTGGTTTCCAAATGGCTCGAAGAACCCAAGCGCAGCGACTACCAGCGCGTCTACTACTTGGACAACCGCGCAGAGATCCTGCTCGACTGCCTGCGCCGCATGGCCTACCCCGAGCAGGTCACGTTCACGGACAAACTGCACCTCGTCTGCGCCCGTATCCAGGACAAGACTGCGTTCACCGATCATCCGTTGTCGGACTTGGAAGCCTGTACCGACAACCTTCGCTACGGCTTGCAGGAACTGCGATCGCTGCAGCAAGGCATGGCACGCCTTACCCAGCGCCAGCTGCGCTCGGACTCGCTGAAGGAGAACCTGCAGGTGCTCTATGATGATTTCTCCGAGAACATTGGCCAGCGTTGTTACAAACAACTGATCGATCTCGATATCCCGGTGCGCCTCCCATTGGTGCGCGAGCAACTCGACGCCATCCGCCACGACCCGACCATCGTTGCCAAGATGGAGATCGAGCTGCAAAAGCGTCGCCCCGAGCTCAGCGATGACGAAATCTCGCTGCGCGTGGCACGCAGTATCCAGGATGCCGTGGACATGCTCGACAGCGTGGAGCCGCAAAGCGAGGCGGTTGACCGTCGTGCCGCGGACTTTGCCCGCCGATCGTTCGCACGCTTCCGTTACCTGCAGGAGGTTTCCAGCGGCCGCCGCTCCGAAATGCGTTCGCTCTTTGAACTGATCAACGAACGTTACGCGGAGTGCAAACTGAGCAACCTCCCGGAGGACTTGCAATTGCCATCGCTGAACATTCCAGCAGTCGGCCTGCTCTCCGGCACGGATTCACTCTTCCGCCCGCGCGGTCCGCGTGCCAAGGGCGTGAAAACGCGCATCCTCGAAGATCTCGACGACGGCGTGGATCTGGACCACGCGGTGGATGAGATGACCGACAACATCAACAGCTCGCTGACAACGATGCGGGCCAACCGATTCTACCAAAGCCTAGGTGTTCCCAAGGACGGCCTCGCTTCACAACACCTCGAGCCCGCCGACGACGAATGGCTGCTCGAAGTGGTGGGCTTGCTGCTCCACGGAGAGACCACCGAAAGCGATTACCGCGTGCACTCACCGCGCGAAGACCACAACGAACCGGAAACCAGCACGACCGGCGACTACGTGCTCGACCAATTTACGATCCATCCGAAAGCGCGATGAACGAGATTCCCACACCCCAAGATGAAGCATCCCAGCAGTCCGCCGGGTTGTTTACTCCCAACCTGCAACCGCGGGACAAGCAGATGCTGCAAGACGTGGCGCACCGATTGCTGGCGCACGGATCGTTGCTACGCGCCCGCGGATCGGAAAAAGCACTCTACGACTGGGCGATGGAGCACATGGGCTGGCTTGAGGACTGGGCGGAGGTCATTGGTCTCAAGATCATTGTCCAACGGGACGACCGCTTGATCATGGCGGTGCCTGAGGTGCCGAGCCTGACGCGCCGCCTGCGCCGGGACGAGACGCTCGTGGCGCTGGCCTTGTGGTACGACTACGACGTCGAGGTGCGTGAAAATGGCGCGCACGATGTGTTCCTGACGGTGCGCGATTTCAACGAGCAGTTCTGCAGCAAGTTCCCATCGATGCAGCCGCTGTCGGCGTCGCGCTTGCGCGAGATCCTGCGAGGCTTTGCCAAGTTCAATTTGATCGAAACCGATTGGACCGACGACTTTTCCGACAGCGTGATCCAAGTGCTGCCGACCCTGCGCTTCGCCATTCCATTCCCGGACATCGAAGAGTGGCTCAAGGCTGCCAGTGCGTTCAACACAGAGGCCGAAAACCCGGCGGGTGACGCAGCTGAAGAATCACCGGCAACCGAAGACGCCCCATCCAGCGACGAAACTGAAGACTCCGAGGCATGAGCAAAAAGATCGAACTCACACGCATCCACGCGATCAACTGGTTTGGCTACCAGGATGTCTTCGACATCTCGGGCAACTTGCTGATCGCCGGCATCACGGGCTCCGGCAAGTCGATCCTGATGGACTTGATGCAGCTGGTGCTCATCGGCGACCAGAAGTCGAAGTACAACCAGTCGGCCACCGGCAAGGCATCGTCGCGTACGTTGAAAAGCTACTGCCTCGGCGACACCAAGGACGAGATCGAGGGCGTGCCCCAGTACATGCGCAACGAAGGCGCCACGACTTACGTCGCGCTCGAGTTCACCTGGCCGGATGGACAACGCAAGGAAACCTGGGGACTTCGCATTGAGTTCGACAGCGCGGCCCAGAACCAACCGTCACGCCGCCATGGGTTCTGGCTCCAGGGCGCGATGACCAAGGACGACTGGATCGACGCCTTCGACTATCCATTGGACTACGCCGAGTTCCGCGACCTCACTCACGAGCGTGGGGGCCGTGTGTTCGACACCATGGAAGCCTACCGCCGTGAGATGGCGCTGCCAGGGCACCTGAACTTCGACCGCGAAACGCTCGACTATTTGTTGCCGGCGGCAATGTCGTTCACCTTCCTCGACAACTTCAACCGCTTTTGCCGTAACTACGTACTGCCACCGGATGAAATCCGCATCCAGGAAGTCCGCGATAGTTACCACGCATTCCTCAGTCTTCGTCACGAGCTGGCCGCACTCAACCAACAGCTCGATCTGTTGGAGCGGATCCACAAGGATTACCAAACCCATCACCAGTCGCAGATCGACCGCGACCTCTACGCCGACATCAGCCGGGAGCTCGCCGTCGAGGACCTGCGCGAACAAGTGCAGGAACTGGAAGAGGAAATCGAAGAACTCCAACAACAGGCCGAGGAGGAAACCCGACGCGAAAGCGAGCTCGAAGAACAACTCGGCGCCAACCGCGGCCGCCGCGATTTGCTGCGCGATGCCATCAACGCCACCGACGAAGGCCAACTCTACCGCCACCTCAAGGACGAAAGTCGCGAGCTGGTTCGCCGCATCGCCGAACTCTCGGAAGCCGGTCGCAATGTCTCGGAAGCCCGCGAGCTGCGCTGCCGCATGATTGAGAAGTGGATGAACCAACTGGGCCAAGCCGGCATCAAGCTGCCCACCCCATTGGTCAAATCCGTGCAGAAGCAAATGAAGGCGGTGAATGGCGACGACCTCGACCAACTGCCACAAAACCTCGAACTGCTCGCCGATGCCGTGCGCGACCTCCACGACGCCTCGAAAGACGCGGAAGTCCCACTGCGAGAGGACGCGGAGAAGAAGATCAACAAGATCAAGGCGCTGACCAACCGCCTCGAAGCACTGGAAAGCGGCAAGCTCAACCACCGCACCGCTCTGCTCGATGCGATCAACATGTCCCTCCCCCGCCGCCGCAATGGCGATCCCGCCGCGTTCGCGCTGCGCGAACTGTGCGAGGTGAAGGACGAACGCTGGCGCCCTGCGCTGGAGGTAGCGTTCACCCGTAAGTTCGCCGTCGTGACCGAGCCTGAGAACTACGGCTACGCCGAATCGATCTACCGCGAGATGAAGGCGGCGGCTCCAGGCGAGTCGTTGATCAACCCAATGCAAGCGCTGGAGCTCAACGCCACTCGCAGGAGCGGGTCGTTGGCGGAGAAGCTGGAGTGCGCGCACCCGGTCGCCCAATCGATTGTCGACCATTTGTTCGGCCGCATCATCTGCGTGGAAGATGCCCGCGACCTGACGAAGCACGACGCAGCCATCCTGCCGGACGGGTTCTCGTACCGCAAACCATTCGCCGAGCGACGCGCCCACTACGACAAGATCCCGTGCATCGGTGGTCGTGGATTGGAACAACAACGCGAAACCCTGACCAAGGAACGCACGCAGCTGCGCCGCGAACTCGAGCGCTTGCAACCGCTCGCCAACCTGCTCAACGAAGCGGAGCAGCTCTTCCGCAGCCAGCGCCTCGACTCGCCGAGCCTCGGTGCCCAATTGGCGGACTTACAAAAGCTGCACGAACTCGAACAACGCCGAGCCGCGGTGGTCGAGCAGTTGGGAACCATCGAGGTCGCGGACTTCGAAGCGAAGGATCAGGAGTTGCGCGAGATCGAGCTCCAGATCGATCAGGCGGAACAGGAACTCAAAGACCTGCGCAAGAGCGACCTCAAGATGCAGATTGGCGGGTGCCAACGCAGCCTCGACGACGCGAGCGAAAAGCTCGAACGCGCCGACACCGAGCTCAAGCGCTTCCGCGCCGAGGGGCCGAACCTGCGCGATCATCAAACGCGTCGCGCCGAGCTCTACAAAGAACTCACCCACGAGTACCCGGTCACCGACGTGGCCTGCTCGCAGGCCGAGCGCTTCGAACGCAAGTGCGCCGAGCGCGCAATCACCGCACGCAGCGAATTGGTCGAAGCTCGCAAGGAACTCGCCCGCGACTTCCCCGCATACAATGAGTTCTCTCCGGAAGACCCAGGCAACGGACCGTGGGACGAACGCCTCACGCGCATCGCCAACAGCGATATCCCAGCCTACGAAAACAAGGCCAAGCGCGAGGAAAAGAACTGGCAGGAAATCTTCCGCAAGCAGGTGTTGGTCAAATTGCGCAGCGCTCTGATGCGCGTCGATATGACCTTGAAGCTCCTCAACAAAGAGCTCAAGAAGCCTATCGGCCACCACGTCTATCAGATCCGCAAAAAGCGCAACCCGGACTACGCCACCTACCAACAGTTGGTCGACAACTCGGCACTCGCCGATGAGGGGGGATTGTTCTTCGACACGATCGACAGCGAGACCAAGGACGAAGTGGAACGCATCTTCAACCTGCTCGTCGACGACCCGAATAACACCGAAGCGCTCAACTTCCTCGATTACCGCAATTACTACGACTACGACATGTCGGTGGTCGACACCCGCGATCCGGATGCCCGCGAAACCTCAGTGGACAAACAAAGCGGAAAGTTCAGTGGCGGTGAGAACCAGAGCCCGTATTTCATTGCGATCCTGGCCTGCTACCTGCGCGCGTATCACCGCTACGAACGCGGGTCGAACAACCCAAGCATTGGACTGGTGCCAATCGATGAAGCCTTCTCGAAGCTCTCCGGCGAACGGATCCGCGACTGTATCGAAGCACTCAAATCACTTGAGCTGCAAGGCGCGTTCTCGATGTCGTCAGGCAACATTCCTTACGCCATCGACCTCTGCGACCAGACCATGGTCGTCTCGAAACGCGAAACCACCAAGCAACGCAAGACATTCATCCGCAACATCGCAGTGTCGCTCACCCGCGCAGACGCCCGCAAGCGACTGATGGGGGGAAGCTAAGTTTGCAGGGTTGCAGGGATCGTTCATCGAGACCGACCACGAAACGCACATCCCTCAATGCCCGGCCCCATCCTTTTTTCAGATGGGCCGGGACGCTGTTTCGCCGACGGATAAACCGCACCTTCGGCGCGAATGTTGTTCTTGCTCCGGTCCAGAGGTTGAAACCTCTGGCTAACCGGTAATCCATCGCTCCGCGATGCCGCCGGACCCACCGCCAAACGCGGATCCCTTCGGACCGCCGGATTGTACCCGGCCATCCAAACCACTCCGTGCGCAGCGAGCTGACTTTCGCCTACCCTCAGCGCCCGGGCCTCCGGCTTCCCACTTCGTTATCTTTATCCTTGTCCAAATCCTACTCGGAGCGAATGCGATAAAGAATGGCGTCCGCTACACGAGAGAAATTCCGATACCGATAGCGAGACGGAGACCGTCGTACGCGCAATGACGCATCAACGCCGCGCTCAGCTCTCCGCCCACCATCAGCGTTCCCTACCCGTCGCAGCGCGACGCTTTACCGGCTAGCCTGCGGTTTTAACCGCAGGTGGAATCCGTAAATCAAGGCATCGTCCCGCAAGGGACGGTTTACCCTGTCAGCGACATCTCGCCAGCCGATAAACCGCACCTTCGGCGCGATCGCTCCTCGGTCCCCACTCCAGAGGTTAAAACCTCTGGCTAACCGGTAACCCATCGCTCCGCGATGCAGCCGCGCGTACCGCACAATCTGGATCCCGCCGGATTGTACCCGGCCATCAAAACCACGCCGAGCGCAGCGAGCTGACTTTCATCTGCCCACAGCGCGCACGCTCCACGCCATCTGCCCTCCGCGTGCTCATTATCCAAATCCGAATCGGAACGAATGCGGTGTAGAAAGGCGTCCACCGCACGCGGAGGCATTTCGATACCGATATCGATGAGGATATCGATATCGAGCCGGCATACAGACAATCACGCGTGACCCAAGCCCACGTGCCACCTCCGCAAACCGCTCCCTGCAAGGGAGCCGCAACACAGCCCAGGGTGAACGGAGCCTCCGGCGACGTCACCCTGGGAATACCGGCCAGAGATACAATCGCATCCTGCAGGGGTGCTGGAGACCGCCGCTCTAGAGGGGCAATGCGGATAAAGATAAAGAACCCGATAAGGACAAAGATCTCCGGCGGCCTGCAATGATCCTTCATTCGCAGCTGCCCGGAACCGCGCTCCTTATCGTTATCCTCATCCAAATCCTTATCGGAGCGGATGCGATCAGGACGACCCCTCCTCACAATTGTGCGGCGTTCCATGGTTCCGGCGGGGCGAAGACGAGCACACGCGCAAACTTTACTAGCATCGTGCGGTCGCCCCGATACATTGACCGCAAGACCATACCCACGCACGATCATGTCCGACCTTTCTTTTGGCGCCATTGCCGCACTTTCCGCCAAGCTCTACCCTTTTTCCCGCAAGCAGCTCTTCAAGATGGATGCGGAGGACGCGCACCATTTCTCGATGAAGATGCTCAGCTCCCTGCAAAGCGTCGGTCTGACGGGCAATGCCACGCCTCCCGGCAAACCGGTGAAGTGCATGGGTCTCACGTTCCCCAACGCGGTAGGTCTTGGCGCAGGTCTCGACAAAGACGGCGTAGCGATCGACGCACTCGGTGGGCTCGGCTTTGGCGCGATCGAAATCGGCACACTCACACCGAAGCCCCAGCCTGGTAATGACGCGCCGCGTTTGTTCCGCATCATCGAAGCGGAAGGCATCATCAACCGCATGGGCTTTAACAACGACGGCATCGACGCCGCGCTCCCACGCGCCCGCGCCCGCCGCTACAAGGGCATCCTCGGCATCAACATCGGCAAAAACAAAGTCACGCCGAACGAAAACGCCGTGGACGATTACCTCTACTGCTTCCGCGCCGCTGCCGACACCGCGGACTACATCACGGTGAACTTCTCGTCGCCCAACACCCCGGGCCTGCGCGACCTCCAATCCGCCGAGGCATTGACTTCGCTGCTCGCTCCACTCAAGGACGAGCAAAAGAAGATCGCCGACAAAACCGGCAAGTACACGCCGATTGCCGTCAAGATCGCTCCGGACCTGGACGACGATCAACTCGCCTCGATGGCCAAGGTTTTCAAAGACGTCGACATCGACTGCGTGATCGCCACCAACACGACCATCTCCCGCGACACCGTCGAGGGCATGCCGCACGCCAGCGAAACGGGCGGACTCTCCGGCGCCCCGGTGCGTGACCTCAGCACCGCGATCATCCGCAAGCTGCGCGACCGCCTGGACCCGGAAATCCCGATCATCGGCGTGGGTGGCATCACCCGTCCGGAAGACGCGGTAGAGAAGATCCAGGCAGGCGCTGCAATGGTTCAGATCTACAGCGGATTCATCTTCAAAGGGCCAAAGCTGATCCAGGACAGCGTCCGCGCACTGGCGAATCTGTAGCACGGAGACGGATCTGATTTTTAGACAGGATTCACAAGAGGGACGTGGTTAAATGTTCATCACGCCTGGGTCTGAAAACTTCAAACCAGTAAACCAGAACACTTCATCATGAGCGAAATGGACCTTTCCGACTACCGCCGCGAGTACCTCAAAGGCGGACTACACGAAGACGAAATGCCTGCCGATCCATTCGAGCAGTTTGCGTTCTGGTTCAAGCAAGCGACCGACGCCGACTATCCGGAGCCGAACGCGATGTCACTGGCGACAGCGGACGCGAATGGCCGCCCGTCGTTGCGCACGGTCTTGCTGAAGTATTTCGACACCAACGGCTTTGTGTTTTTCACCAACTACACCAGCCGCAAGGCAAAGGAGATCGAGCAGAACGCGCAGGTCTCGTTGCTTTTCCCATGGGTCACGCTGGAGCGCCAGGTCATCGTCGTCGGGCGTGCGGAAAAGATTTCCACCGCGGAATCGCTGAAGTACTTCTCGAGCCGGCCGCGCAGCAGCCAGTTGGGAGCGTGGGTATCGGCTCAGAGTCAGGCCATCCCGACGCGGAAGTTCCTCGAAATGAAGCTGGCTGAGATCGGGCGTAAGTTCAAAGAAGGCAAAGTGCCGCTGCCCGACTTCTGGGGCGGCTACCGCGTGGTTCCGGAAGAGATCGAATTCTGGCAAGGCGGAGCGGCCCGCCTCCATGACCGCTTTCAATACACCCGCGAATCGACTGAGACCAACGACTGGTCAATCCAGCGCTTGTCGCCATGATCGGCACGATTGCCGCCCCTAGCACACCCAAGATTTCACAATCCCATGAGTGACCAACAGAGCAACAATACCCCGGAACCGATGAAGTACGGACTCCTCGGGGAAGACGACATGCCATTCGAAGAAAAAGTCGCAAAGTACACCGGCGAGGTCGATTGGAGCTACCTCGAGCCCCACTACAAAAACGAGGCGCTGTTATGGGTCGATCCATCCTTGGAACTCAAGGACGTAGCCAAGGCTCTGGGCGACGACGACACCGAAACCGTCGCCAACTGGCTCGGCAATGGCGATCTGGTGAAGATCGGTAGCCTCCATGCCATGCAGTGGGAAGGCACCGATGAAAAGTTCACCGCACTCGTGGTGACTCCCTTCGTTCTGATGCAGCAGAAGAGGTAACGGGCACTGAATCAAGCGACAACGTCGCCACGATCTCGCTAAAAGCGAGTCTCATAACAGCCTGGGGTCAGCGAGCCTCCGGCGAGCGCCACCCCAGGGTACGCCCGCCCCCATTCTCTCGGCCGAGCGTGCGGTTCCGCCAAAGCGCAGCTCCCCGCCCGATGGCCGCTCTCAACACGGCAAGACACCATGATGCAGTGCCATTCGAGACGAGCCTAATTCTCCTCGATCGCAATCGACTCCACCTCCACATCGTCATGCAGCAAGCGCGGGGCGAGCTCTTGCCAATGCGCCACATCGCCTGTGGTAAAAACGCGCAACCCGCCTCGGGACGGAGACACAACCAACAAGCCCTCGCCTTCCAGCCTGCGCTGAACCTGACGCGCCACGGCGGCTCCGGTGTCGATCACATCGGCCGCATCGCCGGCTGCAGCTTCAATCAACGGGCGCAAGAACGGATAGTGCGTGCAGCCAAGCACCAACACGTCCACCCCTTCCTCCAGCATCGGATCCACATACGAGCGCACCACGGTCACCGCGCGTTCGCCAACCAACTCGCCGGCTTCCACCAACTCGACAAACTCCGGACACGGCTTGGTGATCACCCGCACCTTGTCCGCGTGATGATCCAGCAATCGGTGAAACTTCTCCCCCCGGATCGACGCCTCGGTGGCAAACACACCGACCACCCCCGAACTCGTCCGCTCAACCGCCGGTCGCACGCCCGGCTCCATCCCGACAATCGGCAACGGATACGCCACACGCAATGCTTCCACTGCGGCAATCGTCGCCGAGTTGCACGCGATCACCAGCATCTTGCAGCCACGACCAATCAACGCATCGGCAATAGCAAAGACGCGGCGTTGGATCTCCTCAGCCGATTTCGTTCCGTACGGACACCACGCGGAATCTCCAACGTAAAGCAGCTCCTCCGCCGGCAGCAGACGCTGGATTTCCCGAACGACGGACAAGCCGCCGACGCCTGAGTCAAGAATTCCTATCGGTTGGTTCGCGCCTGCCATCATTGTCTCCATCTGTGATGCGCCGGATCCCAGCGTGGAGCAACTCGAAAAGAATGCGATTGTATATGGAAACTCTGTCAGCTTTCGTGGTCGGCGGGTATGTTCTCCCCCCGACTACGCGCATCCCATGGCGGCTCAATCCAACCAACCCGAAGAAAGCACAGGTGATCACTTGGATGACCAAGGGGTCACTTTGCGTATCGAAGAGCTCCGCCCTGCGCTGTTGGCCTACGTCACGTCGCTCACCCGCTCGAGCGAAGCCGCCGAGGACATCGTCCAGGAAACCCAGGTCTTTCTCTGGACCAACCGCGACGACTTCCAACAAGGCACCAACTTCAAAGCGTGGGCCTACAAGGTGGCGTATTTCAAAACCATGGCCTGGCGGCGCGACTCAATCCGCCGCGGCGAAGTCGTTTTCAGCGAAGCCATGACCCAAACACTCGCCGCAGCCGCAGCCAACCACTACAGCAATGAACACGAACGCCTGGAAGCGCTCGACGACTGCTTGAAGGAACTTACGCCAGCGCATCAACGCCTGGTCATGGCCCGCTACGCCTCCAGCCACGGTGTCCTCACCCGCCACGCCAACACCGTAGGAAAATCGATCAACACCATCCACAAAATGGTATCACGCATCCGCTCCACATTGCGCGACTGCATTCAACGCAAGCTCTCCCACCACCGTCCATGAACTACCAGCCACCCAAGGAACTGCGCACTCTGGTCGACCGTGCACTGGATCAAACCATCGACGCCCAGCAACTCGCCCACCTGGAACAACTCCTCCAGGATGAAGACGCGCTGCGTTACTATCTGGATCTCGCTGGACTCGATTCCGCACTGCGCAATTACGCCGGCTCCCCTCTCGGTCAGGCAATGATGGGCAATCAACTTCCCGCCCCACTCAGCGCCAGACTCGCTCGTTTTGCCAGATCCCTACGCGTTCCAGCCGCAGCGGCAGCCCTGCTGGTGACTGGCCTTTTCATCGGAAAACAAATCTACGCCCCTGAGGCCCCCACCTTCGCAAGCAGCTCCAGCAGCACTACCGCCAAAAAGGCAACCGACGCCAACACCGTGGCGGCAAACATTACCAGCATGGTCGGCGTGCGCTGGAACGACGGAGTGCCACCAAAAAATATCGGACTCAAAGCCTCCGACCCACCAATCAAGTGGGGCGCCGGACTCATGGAGGTCACATTTGCCAGCGGTGTGCGCGCATTGATCGAAGGACCCGCCGAGCTCAACGTCACCGGTCCAAACGAAGCCTTCATGACCAACGGCCGATTGGTCGCAGACGTCCCCAAGGGGGCCGAGGGATTCACGGTCCATCACAGCCAAGGCAAAGTCATCGATCTGGGAACCGAGTTCGCAGTCAACATTCACGATGAACTCTCCCCGGTCGAAATCGGTGTTTTCAGCGGTGAAGTCGACGTCTACGCCAAAAATGACGCCACACCGGTGAGGGTCTTTGAAAACCACGCAGTGCTGCATGGTGGCAAACTGAACATTCCGATCGAATCGGTCCCGTTCTTCAGGGATGAATACATCCGCAGCGTCCCAAGCCGAGAATTCCCGTGGCAGTTCTCCACCGCCGAAGTGACCAACGACTCGGAGCCGACAGAGATGTACTTTGACGTCTCCCACCTCGTCTGGCGCAGCGGCGACTACCGCGCCGTGGTCAAATGGATGAGCGGGCTCGACGTGATTCTCATCCATCAGGCGGAGCTTCTGGTGGATGGCGAAGTCGTCGCCTCTGACACACACCAAGGCTCCAGCGGCGAGCTCCACAATACCCACAACAACACCTTCGAGTTCTACGTCCCTGACCAGATCAACCTGAAAGGCCGGCAGTGGGAACTGAAACTCACCGTCAGCCCAAGCCGCCCGTCCGCCACCAAGTTCTCGCCCGACTCCAAGGGCATCGTTCTGTTCGAAGAAGGCCACGCCGTCAACGCCACCGCCGACGATTTCATCGGAGCTTGGGAGTACCACCATGATAACAACGTCCACCAACGCGAATTCCGCCCCGATGGCACCGTCGTCTACACCTACAACGGCAAAGAAACCAACCTCTTCAGCAAAGCCCGCTGGTCGGTCGATGACGGCATCCTCACCGTCATCATCCCGCCCGCCGGCACCGAAAAGCGCAAGCTGATCGAACACCACATCCTCAGAAATAGCGACGAGTTGATCTTCATCGACCGTCCCTACCGCAACGCGAAGAAAGTACGCTAACTCCACACTTCCACCGAGCTCCGCCGACCATCCTGTCGACGGAGCTTGTTTTCTTAAAGAAAACAGTCCGCATTCGACGCAGACCGGCATTGCACCGAGCAAACTGAGCGTCCATGGTTCCGCACAACACAAACCGAATCACTATGAACATGAAAGCAACCCTGTCAGCAACTGCGCTTGCACTGACACTCGCAACAAGCGCGCACGCAGCGACCATCGCACTGACCGACGCATCGCTCGAAGCCCCCCTCAGCGGCACCAACGGAGATCCCCTCAGCGGATGGTGGTCGTTCAACAGTGGAGCCGTCGGACAAGCCATCACAGTCTCCAGCGGGTTCTGGACCATCGCCAACAACGACGGCGACAAGGCAATGTACATTGCCAATGATGCATCCGGTATCGACTCCGTCTACCAGTCGGTCACACTCGAAGCAGGCATCACCTACCGCCTCACGGCCGCAGTCGCCCAGTCAGCAAACGTCAGCAAAAACGACGCCAATGTCGCGCTCGCTTTCTTCAACCAAGGGTTCTCCGTGCTCGAAGCCCAAAACAACTTCGTGGTAGCAAACCAAAGCGGCAGCTTCGTCGACTACTTCGTCGAGTTCACTCCTGACACCACCGGCATCTATCAAGTAGGTCTGCGTAACGCCGGTGCCATCATTGGTACGGGCACATCGTCTAGCGCGAACGGCGAATCCACAGTCTTCTTCGACAACGTGCGTCTGGAAAGCCTCAATGCCGTCCCGGAGCCTAGCTCAACAGCATTGCTCGGCCTCGGATCGCTCGCGCTGATCCTGCGCCGCCGCAAGTAACAGTCCACTAGGAAAAAGTCCCTCTGTTCAAGGCATCTTCACCAATCAAATCTCCCGTCCGGCCAGTCGCTGGGCGGGGGATTTTTTTTGTCCAGCTCAACCGTCCAACCATCCTATCCCGGAGCACGCTGCAATCATCACTCACCCCTTTTCCGTTTTAAAAAAAA
Source organism: Sulfuriroseicoccus oceanibius (assembly GCF_010681825.2). Taxonomy (NCBI): domain Bacteria; kingdom Pseudomonadati; phylum Verrucomicrobiota; class Verrucomicrobiia; order Verrucomicrobiales; family Verrucomicrobiaceae; genus Sulfuriroseicoccus; species Sulfuriroseicoccus oceanibius. The sequence continues at coordinate 2,795,445 of NZ_CP066776.1, forward strand.
ACAACGTCAGGTTTTCTGCATTCCCCGTATCTACTCCGAGTCGAATCAATCTAACCCTCCGACTCGTTACGAAATGAACCTCAATCAACCAATGAAAATGAAAACCACCTGCGCTCTCGCGCTGGGCTTGGGCATGGTTGCAGCTGCCAATGCGGCTGTCGTCATCCAACCAACCAGCATCTCCTACACTGGAACCAATCCTGACAGCGGCATTACCGGCCTCGACAACGAGGCCGCCCTCATCGACGGCAGCGGTCTTTCCGCAGCCCTCACCGTTGCCAACATCGACACCGTCACCCACGCGAATCCGATCTTCTCATCACCTGGAAACGCTTGGACAACCAACGACCCAGGTGGAGCCAGCAGCGACTTCTTCGCGAGCAGCCCTGGCACCGTCATCTTTGAAGTAACCCTCGACAACACATACGCCCTCGATACCTTTTACAACTGGAGCTATGACTTCGATGAAGGTTCCGGAAACGGCAACAACATCAAGACCGTGAACATCGAGTATGGCATTGGTGATTTCCTCGGTGGAACCCTCACCGGCGTTACCTTCACCACCACAACCAACAACCTGGCCAGCACCGCTGCTCTGGGAGGCATCAATGCCGACCGTCTCCGCATCACCGTCACCGACAACTTCTTCGGCGAGCCAGGCCGAGGCGGTGGTGACCGCGTCAGCGCGGCCGAGTTCGCCTTCGTCGGCGACGTCGCGGCAGTCCCTGAGCCAAGCTCCACGGCACTGCTCGGCCTCGGTGGTCTTGCGCTGATCCTGCGTCGCCGCAAGTAAGCCATTCCCTCATTACAAACAAATAATATCCCCTGTCCGGAACACACCCGGGCAGGGGATTTTTTTTATAACCACCAAAATCTCAACAAATTGCGTCAGATCCAAACCATCATCGGTATTCCCCTTGAGTGCCGATCACAGCCTGTTCCGGACTCTCAACGAACAACAACAATCCAACATGAGAACAAAAATACCCCACGCAATCGCGCTCGGACTCGGTATGCTCGGTGCCAGTCACGCGGCCATGGTGATCACCCCCACCAGCATCACCTACACCGGAACCAATCCTGATAGCGGTCTGGCCGGGCTGGACGACGAATCGGCCCTCATTGATGGCAGCGGACTTTCCGAGCCATTAACCGTCGACAACATCGACTTCGTCACCCACGCCAACCCCGTCTTCTCCGCTCCGGGCAACGCATGGACCACCACAGACCCTGGCGGAGGTGGCAGCGATTTCTTCGCGAGTACACTAGAGACCGTCGTTTTCGAAATCGTGTTCGATCAGGGATACACCCTGGATACCTTTTACAACTGGAGCTACGACTTCGATGAAGGCGCCGGCAACGGCAACAACATCAGAACTGTAAACATCGAATACGGGATTGGTGACTTTCTGGGAGGGTCTTTAACAGACGTCAACTTCACCACCACCGAAAACAACTTCGCCAGCACCGCGGATCTGGGTGGCATCAACGCCGACCGTCTTCGCATCACCGTCACCGACAACTTCTTCGGCGAAGCCGGCATCGGCGGCGGCGACCGCGTGAGTGCCGCTGAATTCGCATTCATCGGCGACAACGTTGGCAAAGTCCCCGAGCCGAGCTCGGCTGCGCTTCTTGGTCTCGGTGGTCTCGCGATGATCCTGCGCCGCCGCAAGTAATAGCCAACCACACCGCCGCGCAAACCATTAGCCCCCGCCCAATCTTTGATTGGACGGGGCTTTTTTTTCT